>JAPLRU010000041.1 GCA_026399025.1 Methylobacter sp. | reverse complement strand
TAATCATCGTCAACAACACTGTCGTAGCGGGTTTATTTGCTGAGTTTTTTGCTGCCCAAAGAAAATGATTTTTTAAAGGCGAAAAAACTGTCAAGCTTTTTTTTGATTTTGTAATGAAAACAATTGGGGCGAGTAGTTACTTATTTTTTTGCTAACTAGCAACATTATTTTCAATCAATTGATTTTTAATGCTTATTTTTTAAGAGAGCGGAATACCGGCTCTATGATATAGTTATCGAATGAGTGATTAACGAGTTTGCCTTAGATATTCAGGCCTAATTACAGATTTAGCACACCATTGATTTTATTCCTTTTTATTGTATGGACTTAACAGCTAGGTGACACATGTTCGGAGACATAGGTAACACTTTAAAACACATGGAGTTAAGTAAATCACTGTGCCGAAAAGTGCGGAGTTTCGGGTGCAGGTCTTGGTTCGAAAAATTATGGTTTCTTCCCGTTTGGTTATTGCTTGGGGTAAGCCGTTTTATCATCATGACCGTTCCATTCCGGCATTTGTCACTTTGGCTTGGCGTGCATGAAGGCATTAACTCTTGGGTGCAAATCCCCGATTCCAGCTCTGAGGCTAGAGCTGTATCCATTTCAAGGGTTGTGCAAATGACTGCAAATTACACACCCTGGAAATCAAACTGTTTCCCTCAAGCCGTGACGGCAAGAATTTTGCTCGGGCTTTACGGCGTTCCGTACAGCTTGTTCTTCGGTGTTAATCGTAATGCCGAAGATGCAATACTGCTTGCGCATTCCTGGGTGACCGTCGGCCGAGTTCGGGTTACCGGGGGCAACGGTTTTGATCAATTCACTGTAGTGAGCTGTTTTGTCTGTCCCCGTTTACGAAATGTAGCGTCCTGAATTGATTAAGCGGCACTGGCCGTATATTGACTCTCAAGTCCATGGAAAAATGGAATAATTGGTTTGGTATTTTGCATTAACGAATCGACGGCGCCATTATTTAAATATACTTTATTTTTTACGATTACTTTTAGATGTGCTTGTTCTTAATCGCATTAGGCAACTCATGAAGTTGTCTAGACAAAAATTCCGGACGTAAAAATCCCTACTTGGAAAAGTCCGAGAGGGGGCTCCGGTCATGGCAATTGTTAGCGCGAATCCGTTTTACAACTTTAGGCCTTCATTAAACCTTGCAAGATTTCCTTCATTTGTTGTTTTACCGCTTCAGGGCTGGTTTCCCCGTCTACTTGTTGTTGCATTTGAATGATGCTTTCCGCCAATTTCATTCGCCTGTCAACTTCTAGGCTCGCAAGTCTGGCTCTGCCTTCTTGAGCTTTAGCATCGATAATATTTTGCGAGTTGCCTTCAAATAATGATTTAAAGGTTTCAACCATTTTGCTCAGGAAGGTATACAGCAAATCAGCGGAAAATCCGCCTAGAATGCCTAATAAAGGCCGAATGACGCCGGTTGACAGCATCCCTTCACCTTCAAGAGATTTTTCGGAGATCAACACCGCTAACAATAATCCCGCAATAATACCCAATGACAAACGTATCCAATAAGAAGATTGGTAACAAGGATCATAAGTTCCTTTTGAAATATAATCATTGGCTTTATATAAGGCCGCAAACGATCCACCGAGGCCTGCGGCACTCATATAAAAAATCAAGCAGCTCAATTGACTTATGCCATGCGCAGACAAAACGTTCCCTGTTAATGTTGCTTCATTTATATAGGGGCTGGCTATTAATCCTATGAATATAAACAAAGAAATTATTGCGGTCAGCATGAGTTGACGAACTAATGCAACAGGCCCTAAAAGTTTAAACACTCCATCTGTCTCTTGTTCTACATCCAGTAATAATACTGTCTGCGGCGTTGCGGGATCAATGAGGCGTACTAACAAATAATGTGTTTCAACTAAATCTGCGATATCTATTTCTTTTAGGCTTTCCGGCGGTTCCTCATCATTGAATGAGCTATAAGCCTCAAATACTTCAATGCTTTTAATAGCCTCGGCAGGAACGAGCTTGCCCCTCGCAAGCGCATACTCGGCCATTGCCCGGCATTCCATATAAATTTGCTTGCGTAAATTAAGACGGGCATAAGGATTAATCATTTGCTTAGTCACGTGAGTATCTCTCTATTAGTTATGATGCATAAAGCGAAGCCAAAGATGGAGTCTACCTTTAGTTGCAAGATGGCGTATTAATGTTTTTTGTTAGAATGAATACATCTTTTTTAACCGGTAAAATTTATCACATCCCAAATGAAATGTAATGCGTAACTTCAAGAGGTATCCAGCTTCCGGTGCAGTACGGCGGTACGAAATATACGACTTCGTATCATTCTTCGGCTGGATTGGTAAAGGAAATAGAGTGTAATGGTAGGTCAGGCGACAGCTTTTCGTTGGTTGATCTACGAAAATGTAGACCTTGGCACAAGTAGCTTGGAATAGATTTGGATTAACCGGGAGTAGAATCCAGTTTCACGACTAAGATGCGGTAAAACTATAAGGTCGATTCGCCGTTAGGCAGCCATCGGATAATGAACCGCTCTTGCTTGAGCATTGATAAAACTAGGTTTACAACCTATTGAAATATATATTAAGATGAGCGTAAATTTACTAGTGGATATACTGATGCCGAAACTTAGCGATACCTTACATTTAGATATGTTAAAGGATGCCTCCAAAAATAAAAATGCATCCCTGTATGGGCTTCATTGGGGAGATCCTAATAAAAATATGAATCTCAAATTCATACGAGACAATTATTTATACCGCTATCTTAACCCTGAGCATACTGCGCTTGAGATAGGCCCTGGCGGCGGACGTTGGACACGTTATCTATTGAGTTTTGATAAAGTTTACGTGGTTGACTATCATCAAGAGCTACTAGACGAACTGGAACGGAATTTTTCGGTTCCCCACTTACACGCTATAAAAAATAACGGTACGGATTTTCCCGGCATTGAAAATAATTCTATTGACTTTATTTTTTCTTTTGGTGTTTTTGTTCACTTGGATAGAGAAATTATTGACGATTATCTTCGCAATATGAAGTCTATTCTTAAACAAGGCGGGAATATCGTTATCCAATATTCGGATAAAACGAAGAAGCTCGCACAAGCTAATCCCGGCTTCTCTGTTAATAATCCAACAATGATGAGAAAGATGGTGTTAAGTCACGGCTACACCATTTTGGAAGAAAACCTAACTATTCTTAAGCATAGCTCGATAATGCGTTTTACTTTACCCTCTACCTAAAACGGCTGAGAACCGATAGGGTCAGTGCCGTCGGTTTTAATTAGCTGAGTTTTAGCTGATAATCAATTTAACCTGACCTTAATCACAGACTCAAACGCAGTCCAATCCAACCCGCTCTAGGCGCGCCGGGCGACACAAAACGGCCGTCGTCAAAGCCCGGTAATATTTCATTCGCCTGCCCATAAACGCCAAAAGAGCTGTATTTCTTGTCGAAAATATTATCGACCTTGCCGAATACCGCAAAATTCTTGGTCACTTTATATTCCGCTTTGGCATTAAATACCCAATAACCGGCCAGCGGCTTAGTGGTATTGGCTTCGTCGCCCCGGAAATATTTATTGCCGCTGTAGATGCCGTCAATACCCAATGATACGCGTTGCCATAAATCGACGCCGATATTGGCCTTATAAATATGCTCGGGAATGCCGGGGATTCTGTCGCCGGTGGCAACGGGAATCGCTTGGCTTGGGTCCAGCGGATTTTGAATATCGAAACCATCCAGGAAGCGGGCGTTCAAATAGGTATAGTTGGTCGAAAAATGCCAATCGTCAATCCGGCTGAACAATTGCGGATAATTAACGGTGGTCGCGGCTTCGATACCGTAGCGACGGGTCTTGCCGACATTGCTGAAATAGCCCTGGCTGATAATGCCGCCGGAAGCATCGCGGCGAAAGACAATATCGTTGTGGTTAATGGTGTTGAAATAACCCAAGTTCCATTTTAAGTCGCCTTTGTCCAGCAGTTCATCCAAATCGCCCCTGAAACCGCCTTCCCAAGTAAGGGCAACGACCTGTTGTAAAGGCGGATCGGACACGAAAGAATTAGGCAATTTGCACGGCGCCGTCGGATCGGCGCAGCTTAATTCCATCGGTGTCGGCGCGCGGGTGGATTCGCTATAACTGCCGTACATATTCAGGTTATCCCTGATTTGATAGGTTAATCCGGCCGAGGGATTAAGCCGGTCAAAGGTGTGCGAGCCGTCCAGGGTTTTTAACGGATCTTTTATATAACGATCTTCCATATTGACGTGGATATAGTTATAGCGCCCGGCTACGGTTGCGGTTAACGCATCGGTAATGGAAAAGCTGTCGGTCAGAAATACGCCCGCCGTTGAGGTGTTGGTATGCAAGCGAACGCGGGAGTCATCGACAAAAACGCCGCTTTGTGTGGTGCCTCGGGTGTCGGTCAATGAGCCCAATTCGGTATCGGAGCCGAAATGTGCTTCGGCATAATCATAGCCGGTTCCTACGGTCAGGTTGTTTTTATGCTTGAACAAGTCTTGGGCGAATGCGGTCTGCAAGGTGCCGCCCCGGCTGCGCATTTGGGTTTGACTGGTATTGTTGGTCGCGCCTAAAACCGCATTATCGGCAAGTATTTGGTTGCCGTTTATATCATTAACAAGGGTGCCATCCTGATCGCACAGCAGCGTAGGATCATCTTCACAGCTGTCGTAATTACTGTTATCGCCATTAAATGTGCCGACTCTATTCTGCCGAAAATAAGCATTGCCGCTGAGTTCAATATCATCAGCCAGATCATAACTGCCTGCCAATTCGGAAAAAAACATGCGGGTGACGGTCTGGTCGGGATGCGTAAATACCGCCGCTCTGTTTTGTTCGAGCAGTTGAATAGGGGCGGCGCCGTTACCGCGCATTTTGTTATCGTTGCCGCCCAAGGTCAGGTCTAAAGAACCTTTATCGCCGCGCCAGCTTAAGGTGCCGAAGGCCTGATCGGCCTTGGTCGGGGAGAAATCACGCCAACCGGCTTCCTTAAAGTGATGCAGGTCTATAAAGTAGCCCCAGGTGCCGTTATTCCAACCGCTGCTTAGCTCCTCCGATTGCCTGTCCCAAGAACCGCCGTAAGCTTCAAACTCATGCTTGGGCGCTGAAAAACCGGTTTTGGTCTTGATCGATATGGCGCCGCCCAAACTGTTCAGGCCGTAAACCGGATTAGAGCCCGGATATAAAGCCATCGAATCAATCGCGCCTTTGGGAATCAAATCCCAATTAACGGTATCGCCGAACGGCTCGTTAAAGCGAACGCCGTTCACATAAGTCGATAAGCCTTGGGGCAAGCCCAACAACGGTGACGCGACAAAACCGCGATAAGAAATGTCCGGCTGTAGCGGGTTATTTTGCGCTTCATTAATATGTACACTGCCTAGATAGCGGTTGATGTAATCCGCCAAGGTGGTGCTTTGGGCTTTGTCCAGCTGTTCGGAAGAAACGGTTTGGATATTGGCCGGTATTTTGGATGCGGCAACGCCGGTGCCTTGTAACGGCGTAACACCGACTACGTCGATAATGCCTAAATCCAGTGGCTGATCTTTAGCCGACACTACTCCGGTGGCCGTCAGGCCCAGCCCGAGTAGTGTGTACGCAATTTTTTTCATTATTCACCCCAATCCGATAGTTTCTCCATCATAGCCAAACCCTTGTGCAGACACTAGAGAGACGCTTATAAAAGGAAATATTCCTAAGAGTTGAGGTGAAAACTCAGGGGCTAATATAGTGGAACGCAGATGTCGCTGTTGATTCCTGAAATCGCTCAAACTCAGTCGTCAAACAGAATTACCGATCGGCTGCGTAGCCGGTGGTCGGGGGCGGGTGAAAGACATCCCGCAGTGGCGGCGGAGATCAAAGAATTGTGGTGGACAGCGCCCCAACTTGAACATTCCGATTTAAAGGCTATTGCAGCGCCAACGCTTGTGATTACCGGGGAAAACGATATTATTGATTTGCGCCATTCCAGCGAGTTGGCGCAAATGCCGGCGAACGGCAAGATTGAAGTTATACCCGATGCCGGTCACGCCGCTCCCGTCACTCATGCCGAACAGATTAACCAATTAATCGCATCGTTTCTGAATATCAAACCGGCGTTGTAATATTTCATGGATAACTAATATGGCAGCCGCGCTATCTGGCCGCACCGGCGGGTTTATCGCTGCCTTTTATCCTGATGGTTATTACCCGGCTGATTTCAGGCGGCTGGCAGGGGATTTTTACTAAGTGATTATTTGGCTTGGAACGGTTATCGCTTGTTGCTGTAGATAATTATATTGGATTTTATATTATGATCGATTCGCTACCTTATCTAAAAGGCTCTGACTTTCCGTCGATTACCCGCAATAAGTTGGAAATTTTACAAGTCAATTTGGGTTATGTTTGTAACTTGAGTTGTACGCATTGCCATGTCAATGCCGGGCCCAAGCGCACTGAATCAATGACTAAAGCGACTATGGATGCCGTTTTGGCTTTCATTGACAAGCATGATATTCATACACTGGATTTAACCGGCGGAGCGCCGGAAATGAATCCGCATTTTCGCTATTTGGTGACGCAGGCGGCGGAGCGTGGTTTAAAAATCATCGACCGCTGTAATCTGGTAGTTTTACTGGAAAAAGGTTTTCAGGATATTGCCGGGTTTTTAGCTGACAATCAGGTTGAAATCGTTGCTTCATTGCCGTGCTATGTTCAAGAAAACGTCGATAAGCAGCGCGGTAAAGGGACGTTTGACGCCAGTATAAAAGCGTTGCAACGATTAAATAAGTTGGGCTATGGTCTCGCCGATACCGGGTTGCACTTAAACCTGGTGTTCAACCCGCAAGGTGCGGTTTTACCGCCTGAACAGCAGGGGCTTGAATACAGTTACAAACAGCATTTGCAGGCCCGTTACGGCATTGTGTTTAATCATTTGTTTGCGATGGTTAATCTGCCCGTGCAACGTTTTGGCAGTGTCTTGCTGAGTACCGGCCGGTTTGATGACTATCTACAGTTACTTAAGGATAATTTTCATGCGCCCAATTTGGATAAGGTCATGTGTAAAAACACCTTGAGTGTCGATTGGCAAGGCTTTGTTTATGATTGCGATTTCAATCAAATGTTGAACATTCCTTTAGGCTGTCGGCAAAAAATACAACTGGCTCAGGTCTCGGAATTAACAGGAAACCCTATCGCCACTTTACAGCATTGTTATGGCTGTACGGCAGGGCAGGGCAGTAGTTGCGGCGGCGCAATCAGCTGATTTTATCAAAGAGTGAATTTTTTCAACATGGGGAGATGATATGACTATAGAAACCGGAGTTTTACAGCGCTATTCGCAAGGCGCGGAGTCGATACAAGCGGATTTATGTTGTCCCGTCGATTATGACCGTAGTTTGCTGGCATTGTTGCCGCAAGAAATTATCGATAAAGATTACGGCTGCGGCGATCCGTCCCGTTATGTGCAAAGCGGCGATGTGGTGCTGGATTTGGGGTCGGGGTCGGGCAAAATCTGCTACATGGCGGCGCAATTGGTAGGCGCATCAGGTAAGGTCATCGGCGTGGATATGAATGACGACATGCTCGCGCTGGCCAGAAAGTACCAGCCGGAGATGGCCGAAAAGTTAGGTTCGGATCGGGTGGAATTTGTTAAAGGCCAGATTCAGGATTTAGCCCTGGATTTGGCCGCGATGAATCGGCATTTAGCCGAATATCCGGTGTGCCGCGCTGAAGATGTGATTGCGTTGCGGGCCTGGCAGGAACGGCAGCGCAAGGAGCAACCTTTAATTAAGGACAACAGCGTGGATTTGGTAGTGTCCAATTGCGTATTGAATTTGGTGCATGACAGCGATAAGAGTCAGTTGATCCGGGAAATATTCCGAGTGGTCAAGCCCGGCGGACGTGTCGCTATTTCCGATATTGTCAGCGATGAAGCGGTGCCGCAGCATTTAAAAGACGATCAGAAGTTATGGAGCGGCTGTATTTCAGGGGCGGTGCAGGAACATGAGTTTTTGCAGGCTTTTATTGTCGCCGGTTTTGTCGCCGTCAGTTTCGACAAATGGGAGGCACTGCCTTGGCAGGTGGTTGAAGGCATTGAGTTTCGTGCCGTGACGATTACCGCCGAAAAACCCCATGACGAACCTTGCCTGGATAAAGGTCATGCGGTGATTTACCGAGGGCCTTTCGCCAAGACTTATGATGACGAAGGTCATATTTTCTTGCGTGGTCAGCGGATAGCGGTATGCGAGCGCAGCTATTATTTATTAACCGGTCCCGCTTATGCCGATCAGTTTATCGGTATTGCTCCTGCTCAGGAAATAACGCCGAAAAATTGGTGCCATGCACCGGGTACTGTCAGAGCAGTCGCCGAAACTAAAGGCTCGGCGCATGACTCGGATAGTGGAGCTTGCTGCTGTTAAGATGATTTTCGGGAAGGCATGGCTCTTCAAAAATCCGGCCCGTAAAAAATGGGGCGCGAAAAGCACGAAAAAACTGATTGTACCGGATTATGGGGGGCTCTTATTGGCTCATAGCCAAAGCTAAAGCCTCGGCAACTTTAATACCGTCCACTGCCGCAGAAAGAATTCCGCCCGCATAGCCGGCGCCTTCTCCTGCCGGATACAGTCCTTTGATATTCAGGCTTTGATAATGCTCGTTGCGTTTGATACGAATAGGCGATGAGGTGCGGGTTTCGACGCCCGTTAATAGCGCATCGTTCATTGCAAAGCCCTTTATTTTTTTATCGAAAGCGGGGATGGCTTCGCGTATCGCAGTGATGGCGTAATCCGGCAAAGCTGAACTCAGATCGCATAAATGAACGCCCGGTGTGTAGGAAGGTTGCACTGTGCCCAAAGTCGTGGAGGGGCGTTGACCGAGAAAGTCACCGACCAGTTGTCCCGGTGCGGCATAGGTTTCACCGCCCAGTTTAAATGCGCTTGCTTCCAGGCGACGTTGAAAGTCGATGCCTGCCAAAGGATGTCCGGGATAATCCTCGGGAGTGATGCCGACGACAATGCCGCTGTTGGCGTTACGCTCGTTGCGCGAGTATTGGCTCATACCGTTGGTGACCACATGCCCCGCCTCGGAGGTGGCCGCCACGACGGTACCTCCGGGACACATGCAAAAGCTGTACACGGAACGCCCATTGTTGCAATGATGCACCAGTTTGTAGTCGGCAGCACCCAGTAACGGATGGCCGGCATTACTGCCCCATCTGCAAGTATCGATCAGCGACTGCGGATGCTCTATGCGAAAACCGATGGAAAACGGTTTGGCTTCAATATAAACGCCTCGTTGATAGAGCATTTTAAAAGTATCGCGGGCGCTATGTCCGACCGCCAGCAGTACATGATTCGTGTTAATTGTTTCGCCGCCGGCGAGGACTACGCCGCGTATTTGTTCATTATCGATAAGAATGTCGTCAACCCGGCTTTGGAAGCGGATTTCGCCGCCCAATGACTCGATAGTCGCGCGTATTTGTTCGACCACGGTGACCAGCCTGAAGGTGCCGATATGAGGTTTGCTGAGGTAGAGGATTTCGGGGGGCGCGCCGGCTTTGACAAATTCAGTGAGCACTTTGCGCCCATAGTGATTAGGATCTTTGATTTGCGTGTGTAGTTTGCCGTCGGAAAAAGTTCCGGCGCCGCCTTCGCCAAACTGCACGTTGGATTCAGGGTTGAACAGGCCTTTGCGCCAAAGGCCGAAAGTGTCTTTGGTGCGTTCCCGTACTTCTTTTCCTCGCTCTAGGATAATCGGTCGAAAACCCATTTGCGCAAGGATTAAGCCGGCAAATAGCCCGCATGGCCCCGTACCGATGACGATAGGGCGGAGCGCCAAGTTTGTTGGCGCTTGGCTTACAAAATGATAACTAGTGTCAGGCGTTAAAGAAATGTGCGGGTCGTTTTGCAGGCGGTTAAGAATCGCTTGTTCGTTGGCGACTTCAACATCGAGAGTATAAACAAGCAAAATTTCATTGCGTTTTCGCGCATCAAACCCTTGCCGGAAGACAGTATATGTGCTGAATTCTGTTGCATTAACACCAAGTCGGTCAATTATGGCGATTTTGAGCGCGTCTTGCGGGTGATTGAGCGGAAGTTTAAGTTCGGTGATTCTCAACATGTAATATATTCCGATAAGGTTCTTCGATAGAACCGATTGTTTTGCTGGCGACGGCGAGAGGATGTGTGTTATTTTACCTTAACGGGATTTTTCTTGTTAGCTGTGCAGAATGTTTGTACATTCACTCTGAAAATGAGGATTGCAAAAATGGCATTCGGAAAATTACTGGCGGTTATTGGCGT
Source organism: Methylobacter sp. (assembly GCA_026399025.1). Lineage (GTDB taxonomy): Bacteria > Pseudomonadota > Gammaproteobacteria > Methylococcales > Methylomonadaceae > Methylobacter_A. The sequence continues at coordinate 27,849 of JAPLRU010000041.1, read as the reverse complement.
CATTTTGATGATTGTCGGGCTTGTTATTAATTTCACCCCTTGGTTGGTTAGCTGGTTCGGCAAATTGCCCGGTGATATACGCATTGAGGATGAAAAACGGTTTGTGTTTATACCGCTTACCTCTATGATTGTCGTTAGTCTTATCTTAACGTTAATCATTAATCTCTTTTTCCGGAAACTGTGAACTACTTTGTACTATTTTTCACAATGTATTTGTCGGATACCTAGAGTTCTTGTAAAATGTTTTAATTAAGTATTGTAGTGCTCATAATAAGTATAAGTTGGAACAAGAATGGAAATATCACAAGAATTGTTACAGAAAAAGATTCTGATTGTAGATGATGCAGCATCAATGCGTACATTAACCAAAGCTATTCTGCGGGAAGCCGGATTTACCCATGTTTTTGATGCGCCAGGTGGTGAAGAAGCTTTGCTGATGATGAGAAAGGTAAAGATTAATATCGTGGTATGCGATTGGAACATGCCGGGCATGAGCGGCCTTGATTTATTTAAAGCGGTAAAAGGAGATGCCAAACTGGATACGCCGCCGTGGATAATGCTGACTTCCTCGTCTGAAGGGGATAAAGTAAAAGAAGCTATTACCGCAGGAATAACATCCTATATTGTAAAGCCCTTTAAACCTGATAATTTGATCAAACAAGTTGTAGGCAAGCTTTCTTAATATCTTAACTTGATTGCAAAAAAAAGGCCCCATCCGCAAAGGCAGATTGCGGATGGGGCCTTTTTTATGCCTGATTAGTTTCTGGCTTGCTGGTTGGCGCTCGTCTTTTGCCGATATTTTTCTTGTCTCTGTCGCGTATTTTGATTTTTTCGACAACAGCTTTTTTAGGTTCTATTTTTTTCTTGCCGCCTGTTGCTTTTCCTGATGTCTTGGTTTTTTTGGGGCCTTTATATTTGCCTTCCAGCTCTTTGATAGCGCGATGTTTGAATTTCTGTTTTAAAAAGCGCTCAATGCCGGACATTAAATTCCATTCAGTGTGTTTCACTAAAGCAATTGTTAGTCCCAATTCGTCGACGCGTCCGGTTCTACCGATGCGATGAATATAATTTATGCCGTTTCTCGGCACATCGAAATTGATAACCAGGTTGATACCCTTGATGTCCAGGCCTCGGGCGGCAAGATCGGTCGCAATCATAATATTCACCGAACCTTCACGGAATAGCTCCATCATTCGATTGCGATCTTTTTGATCCATTTCACCATGCAGTACGCCGACGCGGAGTTTTTGCCCCCGAAGCGGTCCGCGAAGAGCATCTGCCTGAAGTCGACTGTTAGTAAAAATTAGCGCTTTATCATAGGTTTCATTTTGCAGCAACCAAGCCAATAGCTTTTGTTTATGATCATTGTCGTCGGCTAATACAATTTGCTGTTCAATATTACGATGTCCGTCGTACAGCGTATTTAAAGCCACGATTTCATGGTCTTTCAATACCTTATCAGCCATTTTGATCACGCCGAAATGGGTCAGGGTGGCGGAAAATAATAGGGTTTGCCGCCCGGCATTACAGCTATTGACTATCGTTAATACATCCTCGCTAAAGCCCATATCCAGCATACGGTCGGCTTCGTCCAGTATCAGTAGTTCCAGGTTACTAAAGTTCGGTATCTCTTGATCCATCAGTTCCAGTAATCTGCCGGGCGTGGCAATAACGATTTCGGTGTTTCTGCGCAGCATATTTTGCTGTAGCCTAAAATCATCACCACCGGTAATCAAGCCGGTTCTAAGATCGGTGAATTCAGCCAATTGCCGGCATTGCTTAAAAATTTGCTGAGCCAGTTCGCGGGTCGGCGTCAATATCAATACGCGTGTGCCTGATCTTCCTGAGGGAAGGGTGAGTAGTTGATGCAGTGCCGGCAACAAAAATGCGGCAGTTTTGCCGCTGCCGGTTTCGGCGCTGACCAGTAGGTCCTGGTGTTTGAGAATAAGGGGAATGGCGCGTAGTTGTACCGGAGTGGGCTGCTCAAAGCCCATTTTCTCAACTGCTGACAATAGTTGTTTAGCTAGCGATAAGCTGGAAAATGAAGATGTTTCGTCTATTGAATTAAGTGGCATGAATCTATAAAGGCTTAAAGCGCAAGGATAATAGGGAATAAACTGTGTGTATTATAGGCTTTTTAGGCACGAGTTTATGATTAAATATAACTACTCAAACCGAGATAATAAAATACGAATAGCAAAAGTGAGCGCTCTAGGAGCCTGTCGGACTTCGCACTGTAACCAATTGATAAATATGGATTAAGTTATTTTTGGCGATTTAGTAAAATCATTAAACATCAATTAGTTAGGCCATAAGTCCGACAGCCTCCTAGGCGCGTAGAATAATGGATGAATTACCCTCTCTATTAATTCCTTAAAATCCGTATTCAATTATATAGGCCCCAGAGAGTTGTTACGATTGCATAACTATTCATTGCAAATCGATTTTTTAACTTTTAAGCTAAGTTAAATATTGGGGAGCAAAATCTCCACGCCTACTTATAGCTCAGGAAACTGCCATGATACCGATTAGAGATACAGCACCCTGCCATTCAAGACCTTTGGTCACCTGGGCGATAATGGCAATGTGCATTGTTGTTTTTGTGTCGATGCAATTAATGCCGGACCAGTTAAGTTATCGCTTGATCAATCTTTACGGCATGGTGCCTATTCGTTATACCAATCCGTATTACGGCTTGCCTTTCGATGGCTATTTGTCGTTTTTGACTAGCCTGTTTTTGCACGGAAACTGGCTGCATCTTATTATGAATATGTGGTTTTTGTGGATTTTCGGCGACAATGTGGAAGACAGAATGGGGCGCTTGCCTTATTTGATTTTTTATTTGGTATGCGGGCTTCTGGCTACGTTTTTGCAGTGGTTTTTCGATCCGAATCTAACTATTCCAGTTGTCGGCGCATCGGGCGCCATTGCCGGTGTATTAGCGGCTTATTTTTTTCTATATCCGCTTGAACGGGTGGTTGTGTGGATTCCTATACTGTTTCTGCCGATAGTCGTTCATGTCCCGGCCGTTGCGTTTTTAGGTTTATGGGTGCTGATTCAATTACACAGTGCAACCACAGCAATGCTATTTGGCGGTGTTGTTGTCGATGTAGCGTGGTGGGCTCATTTGGGCGGCTTTATTGCCGGTTCTATTTTATACCGGTGGTTTCTTCGTCAAGATCAAACCGAAAAAAATGACTTGTCTTAACGGTGTTAAGGTATAATTTATCGCTTCAAAAAGCGGTGTTTTTGACAAAACATCAGGGTCAGGAGTTGTTTCCTGACTAAAAGACTTCTTAAGTTCATGCAGGGAATTGATAGTAATATGAAAAAAATTAACGTTGCGTTGGTCAGGCTACTTCAGTTTGTAGTTTTTGTGGTGTCCGTATTCATGGTTATAGTCTATTTTGGCGCCATGGTTTTATTGCCTTTGGATGCTGTTGTCTTGCTGATAAAGCTGATGGGCGTTGTCGGTCTTAACGGTTTTATTGCAGCCTTAATTGCCATTCCGGCGGTAGGCTATTTAGGCTTGATCGTTTACAAAACACCGGGGCTATGCAAAATGGTGGTTGATGCAGGTGTTGACTTGATTAAAACCGGAAAAACAAGAGTCGAAGCCTTTAACGAAATTGCCGATGCGGTAAAAGTTTAAGTTTTCCGATTACAGCTGTTCAAAAAGGTGTGTCGAAACCGGCGCACCTTTTTTTTGCCTGTTGCTTTGCTTAGAGTGCGGGTACTTGGCGCAATGAAACAATACCCAGATTAGCCAGCGCATCCGCTCTGTCATTCTCTTTATGGCCTGAATGGCCTTTTACCCAAAACCATTCGATATTATGCCGTTGAATCGCGGCATCCAGCCGACGCCACAGATCTTCATTCTTAACCGGTGCCTTGGAGGCGGTTTTCCATCCGCGTTTTTTCCAGTTGTTTATCCATTCGGTAATGCCCTGCATGACATATTTTGAATCGGTATTGAGTTGTACCGAGCAAGGTTTCGTCAATGTTTCCAAAGCCTGAATTGCAGCCATTAACTCCATACGGTTATTGGTGGTTTCGGCGTCGCCGCCATAGAGTTCTTTAACGGTTCCTTTGTAGTTGAGTATTGCGCCCCAGCCGCCCGGTCCGGGGTTGCCTTTGCAGGCGCCATCGGTATAAATAATGACAGAATCAGTCATGTCGGTTTAATTGTGTGGTGGGTGAGTTAAGTGTATTGGTCAGGATTAAACGGGGACTTAACGCCTTGACCGGCGTTAATGGAATGAGGCTGTAACGGCGCTTGATTGCTTTGATCGCATAAGCGGTCGATGTGAGCGAGTGGCCTCGGGTTATAAACTTGCCGTGAGTCGATTTTACCGTATCCAAATTAAACTCCGACGATATGATGACTTCAAAATTTAATAATTTCAGCCAGTCCAGTATTCTGGGACGGGAAATAAAATGCCCTCCCCATGAATCAGCCATTTTTTTATCCCATAAATACTGGTATCTCACCCAAATACTCCAAGGATTAAAATTCAGCACGAGCAAAATGCCTTCCGGTTTTAAAACCCGCTCTATTTCACGCATGGTTTGAAACCGGTTGGCGTCAAATTCCAATAAATGCGGCACTATAATCATATCGATGCAATTGCTTTGCAAGGGTAGGCTGTAAGCCTTGGCTTGAATTTTTCTGGCTTTAGCGCAACCTAAGCTTTTAGCATCCAGTATCGTAAAATTCTTGTATAAAGAGCAGTCGATAAACTCGCTTTCCCAATCTAATCCGCCAATTTGCAAAATAGTTTGTTTGCAGCTGACGGTAATGGAGCGCTGAATATAATCGGCTTCAAGCTGTTGCAACAGCTTGCCTCTGGGAGTTTGATACCAGGCAAATAAGAAATTACGTTTCATCTGCGAATTCTACACTATTTGACTTTAATGATTTTCAATAAAAACAAGGTATAATCATAACATTCTAATAATAAACTTTACCCTTAAAAGGCTTAGATGATGCGCATTAACTTTAATAGATCAGTTAAACTTTTATCAGTATTGGTCTTTTTAATCGCAACAGGTTGTTCTACAACTTCAAAAGACTCTTTTAACGATAGGCCGCCTGCCAGTTCCGAATTGGATAACAGCTATGTAAGGCATGCTCTCCACCCGTTCGGCAAACAAAAATATACGGTACCGGCAAAATATAAAAATACGGTTTGGGAACGGTTATTGTCACTCTATTCTTTACCCGAAATTGAAAACGAGCGCATCAATCGGGAGTTAAACTGGTATTTACGTCATCCTGCCTATCTTGCCAGAGTTCAGCAACGAGCGGAACCTTATTTGCATCTTATCCTCGACGAAGTCGAAGCCAAAAATATTCCCGGCGAACTGGCCTTGTTGCCGATAGTTGAGAGCGCCTTCCTGCCGGAAGCGTATTCGAAAAGCGATGCGTCAGGGCTCTGGCAGTTTATACCGGCGACCGGCCGTTTATACGGCCTTCAACAAAACGCCTGGTACGACGGTCGTCGCGATGTTTATGCCTCAACTAAAGCGGCAACCTCTTTTCTCAAGCATTTGGGCGAGACTTTCGACGGCGATTGGCATCTTGCCTTAGCTTCTTATAATTACGGTAAAGGCAATGTCAGAAAAGCCATCGAAAAGAATGAAAATCTCAATCTGGCTACCGATTACTGGTCATTGGATCTTCCTAAAGAAACCGCAGACTATGTACCGCGGCTGCTGGCTGTAGCCAAAATATTCGCTAATGCCGATAAATACAATATCAATTTACAGCATATTCCCAACAAACCTTACTGTGAGCTTGTCGATGTTAAATCCCAGCTGGATTTAAACAAAGCGGCGGAGCTGGCTAACACGCCGCTGAACGAGTTTTTAAAATTAAATCCCGGCTTTAACTACTCAAGCACTGCACCGCAAGGGCCGCATCATTTATTAATTCCCGTTGATAAGGCGCATTTATTTAAACAAAACTTGGCTCAATTGCCTTACGACGAGCGGGTTGATTTAAAACGTTATCATAACGAGACGATGGCGCAAGTTCGGCATGACGAAATTCAGACTCTGCCGAGCAAGCATAAAGTAAAGGCCGGGGAAAGTCTGGCCTCTATTGCCGATAAAAATAACACAACCACTAAGTCGATTCGGCAGGCTAATCATTTGGCGAGCAATACCCTCCACTCCGGTATGCTGTTAAAGATGCCGGCGCCGCAAAAAGCAGCCGCCCCCCAGCTTGCGGTTAAAACGAAAACGGCGAATAGTAAATCAGCACCCAGCCAAGTTTATATTGTAAAAAAAGGCGATACGATCTGGAGTATTGCGCAGAAGTTTTCGGTTAGCGATAAAGACGTGGCGGAGTGGAACAACATTACGTTAAAAACAGCGGTGGTTTTAGGCCAGAAACTGACTATCAAAACCGCGAGCCAACAGGCTGTAGCCCCGCGTGCCGTCGCTGCCTCGACTACGGGAGTCCATTTAATTAGTTATACAGTTAAACAAGGTGATTCGCTGGCGCAAATTTCCCGTAAATTTAATGTTTCAGTCGCAGACCTGCGTAAATGGAATCCACCGGAAATAAGCAACGCCCTTACTCCGGGAAAAAAGCTGAAAGTGATTCTTAATACTTGATTTGGAGTATGCTCGATCTTACGAAAGCCAAAATGTAATATGTCCACATAAACCCCTTCCTGTGGTTTATACATGGCTTAAGGCCCCAATGATGAGGCCTTAAGCCAACAATATCGTCCTTTGCCCTTCTTATTCCGTTTCTTGCTTGATGACTTCCACCGGTTTTGGTGCCGATTCAGCAATAATTGCCGGTTTTTTGATTTCTACATCCTGATTGTCGACTTTAACCTGACTGATGACATTAGTCTGTGGTTCCGCAGGCTCAGCTCTTTCCGTTCTTTTGGCAAAATCATTGTCATAAGAGCGGGGTTCTGCCGAACGCGGCTCATCGTTGCTTTCGTTGAACGCTTCATTTACGGTATTTGAGTCGCCGTTTATTTCAGGTTTCTTGTAATTGGGGTTGCGCGGTCTTCTACGGTTCGGCCCCCTTCTGGCGTTATTTCTTTTAGGCTGTTCTCCGGGAGCAATAACAGGACGAGCAAGCTCGATCACATTTGAAATAATCTCATCAAGCTCAATTGCTTCAACGTTAACGGGTTCGGCGTTGACGAGGGGCAGATTAGTAGCCGGATCCAGATTACGCCTTACATTTCGGCCTTGGCCGCGAGGAGGGCGGTTTTGGCGGGGCGAATCCTGGTTTTGTTCCGGTTTCGGCTTGGGCATATATCCTTGTTCGGATGCCTGAATGGGGTCTTGATTCGGTCCTCGTCCTTGCCCTTGTCCGCGCCCGCGATTGCGATTCCTGTCCTGTACCTGAGGTTGGCCCGGTCTGTGATTACCCCTGTTTCTGTTCGGTTGAACTTCATCGGCCAGTCTGGCTCTTTCGACGATCGGGGCTGTTGCGGTTTTAGTTTCGGTGCCGGCGCCGATCAGTTTATGCCAGAAGCGTTGGATCAGGCTGGCGGCTTCATTTCTATTTTGTACCGGTGCGGGCGAATCATGCAGGAATTCTTTAACGGCCGCTTTGACCGAACTCGGTTTTACTTGCTGGGCAAATTCGGGGATGGAAATATCTTCCGCTTTGATCTGCAAGTAGCTGGCTTTGCCGTCGCCGGACTCTTTTTCCTTGATCCGCTCAATATCATAAGCCGGTGTTTCCAAATGCTTGCTGGGCAGGATGACAATGCCGACTTTCAGGCGGTTTTCAATTTGCTCAATGGCGCTGCGTTTTTCGTTTAATAGAAAAGTTGCGCATTCAATAGGCAAGTGGGCAATGACTTTTTCCGTGCCTTTTTTCATTGCTTCTTCTTCAAGAATACGCAATACCGAAAGCGCGACCGATTCGACGTTACGAATCGTACCTTGGCCTTTGCAACGCGGACACGGCAGTTGCGTAGAGTCGCCCAGCGAAGGACGCATCCGTTGCCGGGACATTTCCAGCAAGCCGAAACGCGAAATACGGCTGGTCTGAATCCGGGCGCGGTCGATTTTAAGCGCGTCGCGCAGATGATTTTCAACGGTTTTCTGGTTCTTATTGGACATCATGTCGATGAAGTCGATCACGAACAGACCGCCCAAATCGCGCAATCGCAGCTGGCGGGCAATTTCTTCGGCCGCTTCCAGGTTGGTATTTAACGCAGTTTCCTCAATGTCGCTGCCTTTGGTGGCGCGCGCGGAGTTGATGTCGATGGAGGTCAAAGCTTCGGTATGATCGATAACCAAAGAGCCGCCGGACGGCAACGAGACTTCACGGCCGTAAGCCACTTCGATTTGGGATTCGATCTGGTAACGATTAAACAGCGGAACCGCATCTTGATACAGTTTTGCCTTGGGCAAAAAGTGCGGCATAACTTGCTTTAAGAAGTTTTGCACCAGTTTGAAAGAGTCTTCATTGTCGATCAAAATCTCGTCAATATTGCCGCGCAAATGGTCGCGCAAGGCTCTGATGATGACGTTGCTTTCCTGAAACACCAGAAACGGCGCCGAATGTTCGTTGGCGGAGCGTTCTATGGCTTCCCAGAGTTGCAATAGATAATTCAAGTCCCATTGCAATTCCTCGGCGTTTTTGCCGCAGCCGGCGGTTCTGACAATGAGCCCCATGCTTTCAGGGATCTCAAGCGCCGTCATCACTTCACGCAGATCGCTGCGGGTTTCGCCTTCGATGCGCCGCGAGATGCCGCCCGCTTTAGGATTGTTCGGCATCAATACCAAGTAGGTGCCAGCCAAGCTGATGTAAGTGGTTAAAGCGGCGCCTTTATTACCGCGTTCTTCTTTTTCAATTTGAACAACGATTTCCTGACCTTCTTTGATCAGGTCTTTGATGGCTGGACGGCGACCGTCGTTTTCGGCGCCGTCTTGCTGTTGACGGTAGAGCGGAGAGATTTCTTTGAAAGGTAAAAAGCCGTGTTTTTCGGCGCCGTAGTTAATAAAGGCGGCTTCTAAGCTGGGTTCTACATGGGTAACTATGCCTTTGTAAATGTTGGACTTTTTTTGTTCTTTCGAAGGTACTTCTATGTCAAAATCATATAGTTTTTGACCGTCTACCAAAGCGACTCGCAGTTCTTCTGCCTGCGTAGCGTTGATAAGCATTCTTTTCATTCAATATTCCTTGTTGTGTCCTGCTCCATGGTCAGATTTTACTGAACAGACTGGTTTGGGGTTATCGTGTTTGTGTAGAAGGCGTAGCTAAAACGGCTTCTACATAGCTTAGCTTGGCTTTTATGTACCATATTCTGCGTGTTTGTAAGGGGTATCGCAGCCTTCACTTAGGTGAAGACCGTACAGAGCTGCACGGACAGAGCTAAGCAAATAAATATTCTTTTCAGTCTGGGTTGTAAATTCCGTCTTAAACAGGAGTTATAAATCGTTCGTCTAGGGTCGAACGATGAACCCGAAAATCTTATAATGATGAGTCAGCGTAGTATCGAATGCCGTATTTAATCATCATCAAGCGGTGCTTCAAGGCAGTTTGTTAGCTAAAACCGCAGAGCAAAAGTATGTTTTTTAGTAATAAAAACTCGCCTAATATAGCAACCTTATTGCTCTACATCAATTTAAAGAATCAATCCTAAGCAGATGCTGGTATTATTGGCCCTATGAATAGTGAACAAACAAGCGTATCCCCCCAAGTCCAACTGGTCGAAATTACCGAAGAACATTGCGACCAACGATTGGATAATTTTTTAATTGCCCGCTTGAAGGGCGTGCCTAAAAGCCGAATTTACCGGATTGTGCGTAAAGGCGAAGTCAGGGTCAATAAAGGCCGTGTCGATGTCAAATACCGCCTTGCTGTCGGCGATATCGTCAGAATTCCTCCGGTCCGAGTGGCCGAACGCAGCGAAGAATCGTATGTTCCGCAAGGTTTGCAAGCGGCGTTGCAATACGGCATTTTGTTTGAAGACGACGGTTTCCTGATCGTCAATAAACCGGCCGGTTTTGCGGTGCATGGCGGCAGCGGCGTCAGCTCCGGTATTATCGAAGGCTTGCGTTTGCTCAGACCCGAAGCGCATTTTTTGGAGCTGGTGCATCGACTGGATAAAGATACCTCCGGTTGTTTGATTATTGCCAAAAAACGTAGCGCACTGAAACAATTGCATGAGCTGTTCCGGGATAATCACGTCCAAAAAACCTACTTGGCTTTGTTGGCCGGGCAGTGGGCAAGGAAAAAACTGGTTGTGAACGCGCCTTTGCTGAAAAACGTCAGTAAAGGCGGCGAGCGCATGGTGGTAATCAGTCAAGCCGGCAAAGAAGCCGAGACGCTGTTTCGGCGTATGAAGGTATTTGCCGATTCGACCTTGGTTGAGGCCTCGCCCAAAACCGGACGCACTCATCAAATACGCGTTCACGCCGCCAGTCTTGGGCATCCTATCGTCGGTGACGAGCGTTACGGTAGGGATGACATTAACCGGGGTTTTAAAGGGCGGGGCTATAAGCGTATGTTTTTGCATGCGGAAAAATTAACATTTCAGCACCCGCTTACCGGGGTATTACTAAACATTTTGGCGCCTTTGCCGCAGCCATTGGAAGAGCTGTTAAAACATGAACAACAGGTTTGATTTAATCATATTCGATTGGGACGGAACCTTGGTCGATTCAATCGACTGGATCGTCAATTGCCTGCAAGCGGCCGGTGATCAGTGCGGCTGCGGTATTCCCGAACCCCAAGCGGCAAAAGACGTGATCGGTCTGAGTATTAGCAACGCTTGCGCCACCTTATTTCCTGAAGCCGATCAAGCTACATTGACGCGCTTGATCGGCTGTTATCAGCAAGCCTATTTGTCCAGACAGTTAGGTCGGGAAGATTTATTTCCCGGCGTTTACGCGATGTTGGTGGAACTGAAACAAGCCGGTTATCAACTGGCCGTTGCTACCGGTAAAACCAGAACCGGTTTGCAACAGGCTTTAAAGGCGACCGATACCGAAGAGTTGTTTTGCATCACCCGTTGTTCCGACGAAACCGCTTCCAAACCCGATCCGCGTATGCTGCATGAGATTATGCGGCATACTAACGCAGCGAATGAACGAAGTTTAATGATCGGCGATTCCAGCCATGACTTGCAAATGGCGATAAACGCCCAAATATCGTCGATAGCGGTGTCTTGCGGAGCGCATCCGGAACACACCTTGAAGCACTACCGTCCGTTGCTGTGCTTACAGCAGCCTGCGGAATTACTGAACATTATTAGAGGTTAACAGGCATGGACAATCAGAACAAAGCAGAAGTTATAAACGCGCCCGGTTGGGAGCGAGAGGTTATCGAAAAGCTGGCTATGGCCGCCGTTATCGAACAAACCAGGGCAAGACGTTGGGGCATTTTTTTTAAGAGCCTGATATTCGTTTATTTGTTTGCGGTGTTCGGCGTAGCGATGTATCCGAAACTCAGTCATGAGCTTGGCGTTGACGGCAAGGATCATACCGCTGTCGTCGATGTCGTCGGCATGATCGCCGAAGGCAAGGACGCCAATGCCGACAGCATTATCGAAAGCTTGAGAAATGCAGTCAAAGACACGCATACCAAAGGCATTATCCTGAATGCCAATTCGCCGGGAGGCAGTCCGGTGCAGTCCTCTTATGTATATGAAGAAATCAGGAAAATCAAAAAAGAGCACCCTAAGCTGCCTATTTATGCGGTGGTTAGCGATATTTGCGCATCGGGTTGTTATTTTATCGTCTCTGCCACCGACAAGATTTTTGTTAATCCGTCCAGCTTGGTCGGTTCTATCGGCGTATTAATGGACGGCTTCGGTTTTGTCGACGTCATGCAAAAGCTGGGCGTGGAGCGCCGCTTGTTTACCGCAGGCGCGCACAAAGCCATGCTCGACCCTTTTTCGCCGCCTAAAGAAGACGAAACACGCTATATACAAGGTTTGTTAAACCAAGTGCATCAGCAATTTATCGGTGCGGTAAAAGCCGGTCGCGGCGACCGTCTTAAAGAAACCCCCGAACTGTTTTCAGGTCTGGTCTGGACCGGCGAAGAAGGCGTGAAGCTGGGTATCGTTGACGGCGTCGGCAATCAGGATACTGTCGCCAAAGAACTGATTGGCGCGGAAACACGCGTTGACTTCAGCCGGCAAGAACAGTTGCTCGATAAAATTGCAGGCAAGTTGGGCGCCTCTTTCGGGCATGTGCTCGGGAGTCTGATGCAGGGCGCATCGTTACGTTAAAGGTTCAGTGCCAATTCAGGGTGATGGGTTAAAATGCTTTTTCACTCGATAATAGAACGCGCCGGCTGTTAGTTCCGCGTTCTATTTTTGTAGTTACATTTTGTGCCCAGATAGCTTGGATTGTCCCTATGATAAATTCGATCAAAGTCATTGCAGTCACCTTATTGTTTTCCAACAGCTGTTTTGCACAACACGCTATGCTGGCAAGCATCAGCCTGGACGAAGCAACCCAGCAAATCATCGAAGGCACCTACGATAAAGTGCTCGGCGCGCAAACGGAAATCGTTGACGGTAAAACCATATATATCATCAAAGTGTTGACGCCCGACGGCCGTATCCAGTATTTCAAAATTGACGCGGAAACGGGTCAATTAGTCAGCTAAGTTAACAGACCAAAAACATGCGTATTCTAGTGGTTGAAGATGAACTAAAACTGTGCGAACAAATTCAGCAGTTTTTTGCCGATAAAGGTTTTGCCGTCGATAGCGCAAATACCGGTAGCGACGGTTATTACATGGGTAAAGAATATCCGATTGATGCAGCCGTTATCGATATCGGCCTGCCCGATTTTTCCGGCATCGAACTGATCAAGCGTTTGCGTAAAGATAAAGTGACTGTCCCCATCCTGATTTTAACCGCCCGTAGCCGTTGGCAGGAAAAAGTGGAAGGACTGGAAGCGGGCGCCGACGATTATCTGGTTAAACCGTTTCATTATGAAGAGTTACTGGCCCGAATTAACGCATTGATCAGGCGCTCGGCCGGGGTGGCGCATCCGGTATTAAGCCATGACAACATCGAACTGGATACCGTAGCTCAAGAAGTTACCGTATCCGGCGTTAAACTGGATTTAACCGCTTACGAATACAAAGTGCTGGAATACCTGATGTTCCGCAAGGGCGAAGTCGTTTCGAAATCGGTTTTAACCGCCCATATTTACGATGAGGATTTTGACCGTGACAGCAATGTACTGGAGGTTTTTATCGGCCGTTTGAGAAAAAAGCTCGATCCCGACGGCACCCGCAAGCCGATAGAAACCTTGCGCGGACGAGGTTATCTGATTCATGCCAAGCGTGATTGATACGCCGTTTAAATCATTACTTTGATCGAAGCATTTAAACGCAACCGCTTTGCTTTGGTAGCGCAAAAACATGAGGAGCGGACCTCGCTCCGCTTGGAGAAAAAAGGTTAACATAATGAAAAAAACAGTTTTAATCGGTATGCTTGCTGTTCTCGGCGTGTTAGTTATGTTTAATAGCGAGGCTGCTGATTTTAGATTTATTGGTCGTGCGGTTGTAGATTTCCGTAACGAAACCGATCAAGCGATTACTGTTGTTTTAAATAACGACAGTGAAGTGCATCCCATAGCGGCACATGAGCAGACGACCTTTACCGGCGTAAATATGGGCGATTCCCCGGTATTTCATGTTCAGGATTCGGTCGGTACGGATTTATTTTCCAGACGTGTAGGCATGGTGGGAGCTAAGGCTTCGTTCGTATGGGATGGTAATAAATTTTGAGCCTCCTAAAGTCCGACTTGTACGATTAGAATGAATCGATTAACCCACGAAAATATTCGAAGAAGTATCAAACAAAACCATAGGTCTTACGTTTGATGTTATTCCGCTGATGTTATTCCGCCTGGCTTTTAAAAACTAATACACTATGAATGAGGAGGTTCTATGAGCCGTAACGTTTTATTTTCGGTACTGCTGGTAATCCTGAGCGGTTCTACTATCACCGGCTGCGGACAACACGATCAAAAAACGGCCAAAGCGAGCCCGACCGTAGTAAAAAGGTACGCCGCGGCAACAGCTTTAGAAGGCGTGGTTAGCGATAACAAAGGCGTGGTTAAGACCGGTGTGGTGGACGCGACCGATGAAAAAGGTCATCTTATTAGCCATGCGGCTGTGGACAACGGTCATTACAGTATAGAAATCCCGGCTAATACGGCGTTGCCGATTCTGTTGACGTTTTCTTCCGAGTCGGGTGCCGAGAAATTAGTCGCCGCCGTTATTCATGACACGATTACCAAATATGAGATTAATCCATTAACGACCGCGATTGCAACCGCCGCCAAAGCAATGGGCGGCTATACCCATGCCAATATGACCAGGGCGGCGGCGGAAACTGTACACACTCCCGATGCCAACAAAACCACAACAGGGTGGCGCGGCGATCCGACTACGCAATACGGCGGTTGGCATTGAGGGATACTCGCTGACAGCTATTCGTTCTTTCCCAAGCTCCCGATAATGTGAAAGTATTTGTTTTAGAACAAAAGCAAAAAAGCATTCACCACGAAGGACACGAAGAAATATAACTTCGGATCCTTCGTGCCTTCGTGGTGAATAGGTTATCTCTCTTCTGAAAGTTATTTTTAACCGCTTACTCTTTTCCAAGCGCCGGCAAGGAAACCACTCTTTCCATATTGATATCCGCATTTAAACTGCTGTCTTCGGCATTGGAAATTAAAACCCCGGCTTCAAAGCGCGATTGCGCAATCGCGTTGGCAAAGTCCGCTTGCGCAGTAACATAAGCTACAATCGCATCTTCAAGTTTTTGTTGTAACGTCACGATAGCGGAAAGCTCCTCGGATTTTTGTAAGTTCGAATTTTTGAATAAGTCGCGTAGTGAATCTCGGTACGAGTAAGCGGTTTTTTTGGCTTGTACAACCACTTTTAAACGACCGTAAACCGTAGCAATGCTGTTTTCTACCGAAAGCTTGATGCCCCGTTTGGTTTCATTCAGGGTGACGGTATTGATCATTTTTCTCGCTTTGTCTTGATCGTAAACACCTTCAGCGGCATCGTTACCAATCGGATAGTTAAAGGTTAGCGAGGCGTTATGGTCGACATCCCTGACATTCCTGTAAGAAGAGTCGAAATAAGGATCGAAGCCATTGCCGTGGGTGATGCCGTTATAGCCAACACCGACTGCAGCGGTCAGTTCCGGATATAAATCTTGCTGATCCCTGGCCAACAGCGTTTCGCTGGCCTGTACACTGAATTGGTTGGCGCGCAAATCATTACGATTGTCTAAGGCCAACTCCACCCACTCTTGCTTAGCCTTTTTGGTATCGAAGGTTTCCAAGAGTTTTTCAGGATCTTTAGGGAAATTTGCAGCATCCGGCGTACCCAATTTTAATGCTTCATCGACGGGAATACCCATTACTCGCGCTAATGCGATTCTCGACTGCTCCAATTGTTGCGTTGCAGTCTCTACTTTTCCTAGTTTTTCTTGTACGAAACCGGCTAAAAATCCGTCTAAGTGATTGGAAGAAACCCAATTTTCGATACGTTCTTTAATGAGGATACGTTGATGCAAGATTTCGTAGGCGGCCGTGTAATTCCAATAAGCATTCACTGTACCTAATAAAGTTGAGGTAATCAGTTGCTTGTATTTTGCCGCGGCGGCTTGATATTCCAATCCTGCGGCTTTTTCTCCGGCGGCCGCGGAAACTTCCCAGCCACCCTTGAGTAAAGGTACGGTGATCGTCAAGCCGACTTTGCCCCGGCTGGTTGTGCCGTAGGAGTTGTCTGTAGACGTGGCGGAACGGCCTACCGGGTCTCTGCGATTCAAATCAAATTGCAATTTGGTGGTAATGCCCGTCCTGGATTTTTTTTGCGCCGAAGCTTGAAAACTTTGGGTATCGAAATCCCCGCCGCCTGGATAAGTTGTTCCGGTGACTGCGGGTGGTGAAAAAAACTTAGGGTCGGGAATAAGAGTTTCGAAAGGAACAAATAAAGTATTCTTGGTATTATCGTAGCCGACTTTGCCGCCTATTCTGGTGTTAAACGCACCGGATTGAATACGTTCGGCCGCTTTTGCCACATCGACTTGGAAGCCTTGAATTTTCAGTACTGGCGAATTATCTAATGTGGATTTGACAACATCGAATAAATCCAGTTTTTTTTCATCCGCATAAACCGACACCGGCATATTAGCCAGCACTAAAACGATGCTAAGTTGTTTGAAATTGTTAGTAAAGTGTATCATTTTATTATTATTTTAAGAATTGTGATTAGACAGATTGGACTCATTTTCAGCCGTAACGTTTGGTTTAGGCTTAGGGTCCGATGCAAGTAACAACAACAAGCCCATGACCGGCGTTAACAGCAGTGAAGAGAAAAAATAGCCCCAAAAGGTCATTTTTCGATTAATACCTAACAGTCCGATTAATAAAGAAGCGGCAAAGTAGGGGAGTGAATAGTTGAGCATAATGATCTCTTAATGGGTGGTTGGCGAGGAGGCGCCTGATTATTAATTAAGCCGAGCTGCTTTCGGATTGAGCAGACAGCCGATAAATCCTTGATTTCCGAGTTCCATTATAAAATTATCTCTGCCGATAAAACACCGTTATAGTTTGCCGTCCATTTCATCTTTATGCGGACAGCCATTTATATCGGCACCTTTAGCGGTATCAACGCAAGTTTCTTTATAATCCGCTACGCCGTCTTTATCGGCGTCTATCGGGCAGCCTTTTTTGTCTCCGTCGAGGATAATGCCGTGGCCGATTTCTTCATGCGTGGTGTTCGGGCAAGCATCCATATTGTTGGGAATCGTATCATGATCGCGGTCGATATCGTTGCAGGTGTCCATGTCGGCTTCGTTAACGGCGGCAACGCTTTTGACTTGTTCATAGGCATAATCGTTTTTAACCAAGTGTTTAAAATACAAAGGTTTACTTTTCAAGTCGCCGTTATGTTTGAATTCGTATTTGCCGGCCACCCCTTTGCAGGCATCCATATAGCGTAAAGCCACGGCAACTTCAACAGGAATTCTCGATTGCGCCCGCTGAATACCGTGTGCGAGCAGGTTAACGGTGTCATAGCCTAAAGCGGCCAAATAGTCCGGCTGCACATTCTCGCCGTATTCTTGTTTGAATTGGCGTACAAACTGTTGACTGCCCGGAGCCGAGGTATTGAACACGGTCGGAACAGTGGATTTTCGTATGCCTTTAGCGGTTTCCCATTGCATAAGCCGATCCAGGAATATTTTGGTGTCCAAGGTTTCACCGCCGATAATGGGCAGCTTTACGCCCATATTTCGAATTTGTTGATAAATTTTTGCGGATAGTCGGCTGTTGGAAGCAATGAAAACGGCATCCAGCTTTTGAAGATTTTTTAAATCAGTGACTAAAGAAACGATGTCAATGGTATTGTTAAAAAACGAACGCCGGTAAACGATGTTAGTTGTATATTTATCGATGGAGAAGGTGGCGAATGCATCGGCTAATTCCATTTCGTAATCGCCGCGGCCATGCAACATGGCAATGTTTTTGTAGCCCTGTTGGGCGGCGAAGTCGGCTAATTGGGTACCGGTTTCCGCCGTAGTGGGAATGGTGCGAAAGATGTAGTCGAAATTATGTCCGGTTAATTTCGCATTAGTGGCGCTCGGTGCTAAAAAAAGAATGCCGTTATTTTGATAAACAACCGAGGCAGGCACTGCAATACTTGACGAGCTATGCCCGATAACTGCGGTTAGATACGGGTTGGCGGCGAATGAATTGGCGATTTTAAGCACAACCTCCTGGCGTGCGCCGGGTGATAAGGCCGCGTCATTAAAGGCGGATTCGGTATCGTTAATAATAATGTGCAAGGGACTGTTGAGCACACCGCCTTTTTGATTGATTTCTTTAACAGCAAGCTTTACCCCGGCGATAAACAGATCCGAATCGGCCGCTCTCCATGCGATACCGATAACAATAGGGTCGCCGTCTTTGCTGTCCGCTGCAATTTGAGTGCGTTGGTTTTTTATTTCCTCATACGATTGATCCATGCAACCTGTAAACAGGAGGATAAAGCTAAATCCTAAAAGAGAAAGTTTAATTCGCGTCATGGGTGAATTTTGGGCGGGGAGTATAATTATCTGGAAAAATAGAACGCTGATGACATTGAATAGAGTATTTGCTTATGCGTTTATATTAATTATCCGCGTCATCAGCGTTCCCTACATTTTGTGGCTGAATAGTTACGTCAAGGGATGACTTTTTTTCTGTAGCGGAGCTTGGTGTTTCATCGGTGCTGTTTTCCGTATTTAAAATCAGCGGCAGGCCGGTGCTGCCGCCGCCGATCACCACGATTTTGGTATTATTCGATTTCGCCAGTTCGGCGGTGGCTTGGATGCCTTGCCATTTGAGCAATTTATCCGACAGCGTTTTAGACACGGTGTTTTGATAGTCTCTGATGCCTTCGGCTTCTAAATGTTTGCGTTGGGCTTCTTTTTCTTCACGCTTTAAACGGTAAACATAAGCTTGTTCGCGCTGTTCTTCGGTCAATTTGCTTTCTATGGCTTGAAGAATGGTTTTCGGTAACGCGATTTCACGGATAATCACGTCATTGGCGGTGATGTATTTTTGCCCTAACTCCTCCATTGCCTCAATCACCACTTGGGTCAGGATATTATCCTTGTTCATGTAAATATCTTCCGGGTTATAAGGGCTTAAGCGTTTACGCAGCACTGACTCTATTTCGGGCGTAATAATGGTATTGATGTAATCGGGGCCGACTTGCTGATGCAATAAACCGAGCATTTCATATTCCGGCCGAAACCGGATAGCTAAACTCAAGTGAATCGGCAAGCCTTGATTGGTCAGCACATCAAAATCGTGCAGCACGGTTTGAATGCGGCCGTTATAGATGTACATGGTGTCCCACGGATAAATAACATGGATGCCTTCGGTAAACACTTTATCGGTGACCGTGCCGAAAAACCGCCGGTAAAGCACTCCGCCTTCCCCTGAATTAACGGTAATCACAATTTGCGGCCATAAAAAAGCAATCGACATCACGCACACCAGAAAAAACACGGCAAAATACGGCAAGGTCTCACGTATAGCGTTTCGAAAACGCAAGACGCTTTTTTTAAAATATCCGAACAGTGCTTTCAAAGTTGTGCCTAATAAATTAAAGAGTTGTATGTTGCTTAGATGGAGGAATGCGCCATTAATGCATAAAAACAGTAGACGGATAACCGGAATAGCTGCTTTCAAGGTTTAACTTAATGGTAGCGACGCTCCAATGTCGTGTTATTCGCTCCGGCTACTCTAATAGTTTTAGCAAGGTAACCGTACATCCTAATCCTTATCTAGCTCCGGCGTTTCAGTTTTATGCGGACAATCGGGTAAACCGGCGCTTTCTGCGGCAGGGTTATCAACGCAAGCCTCTTTATAATCCGCTACGCCGTTTTCATCGGTGTCTATCGGACAGCCTTTTTTATCTCCGTCGAGGATAATGCCGTGGGCAATTTCTTCGTGCGTGGTGTTCGGGCAGGCATCCATATTGTTGGGAATCGTATCATGATCGCGGTCGATATCGTTGCAGGTGTCCATGTCGGCTTCGTTAACGGCGGCAACGCTTTTGACTTGTTCATAAGCATAATCGTTTTCAACCAAGTGCTTAAAATACAAAGGTTTACTTTTCAAGTCGCCGTTATGTTTAAATTCGTATTTGCCGGCCACCCCTTTGCAGGCATCCATATAGCGCAAAGCTACGGCAACTTCAACAGGGATTCTCGATTGCGCCCGTTGAATGCCGTGAGCGAGCAGGTTAACGGTGTCATAGCCTAAGGCGGCCAAATAGTCCGGTTGCACATTTTCCCCGTATTCTTGTTTGAATTGGCGTACAAACTGTTGATTGCCCGGAGCCGACGCATTAAACACGGTCGGAACACTGGATTTCGGTAAGTTTTTGGCGCTTTCCCATTGCATAAGCCGATCCAGGAATATTTTGGTGTCCAAGGTTTCACCGCCGATAATCGGCAGTTTTACGCCCATATTTCGAATTTGTTGATAAATTTTTGCGGATAGTTGGCTACTGGAAGCAATGAAAACCGCGTCTAATTTTTGCGTATTTTTTAAATCGATCACCAGCGAAACAATATCAACGGTATTGTCAAAAAACGAACGCCGGTAAACGATGTTAGTGGTGTATTTATTCAGCAAAACGGTAGCAAAGGTATCCGCCAATTCGGTTGAAGAATCGTCCCGACTGTGTAATATCGCAATATTTTTATAACCTTGCTGGGCGGCGAAGTCGGCTAATTGGGTACCGGTTTCCGCATTCGTGGAAATAGTGCGGAAGATATAGTCGAAATTATGTTCGGTTAATTTCGAATACCTGGCGATCGGAGCTAAAAAAAGAATGCCGTTATTTTGATAGACCACCGAAGCCAATAGCGCAATGCTTGACGAGCTATGGCCGATAACCGCTGTCAGGTAAGGATTGGTGGCGAAGGTATTGGCGATTTTAAGAATAACATCCTGACGCGCCCCGGTTGATAAGGTTTCTTTATTAAAGGCGGATTCGCTATCGTTAATAATAATTTGCAAGGGACTGTTGAGTACGCCGCCTTTTTGGTTGATTTCTTTAACCGCGAGTTTGACGCCGGCGATAAACAGATCCGAATCGGCCGATCTCCATGGAATGCCGATGACAATGGGGTCGCCGTCTTTGCTGTCCGCTGCAATTTGAGTGCGTTGTTTTTTTGCTTCCTGATAGGATTGATCCATACAGCCTGCAAGCGCGATAAGGCTTAACCCTAAAAAAAAAAGTTTAATGCGCATCATCGGCGGGCTCTGAGCTTATGTCGGTAGAAATCGGGTTCTGTTCCACCGGAGAGGGTGAGGTTTCATGGGGGGCATTTTCCGTGTTTAAAATCAGCGGCAGGAGCGGCAGGCCGGTGCTGCCGCCGCCGATCACCACGATTTTGGTATTATTCGATTTCGCCAGTTCGGCGGTGGCTTGGATGCCTTGCCATTTGAGCAATTTATCCGACAGCGTTTTAGATACGGTGTTTTGATAGTCTCTGATGCCTTCTGCTTCCAAGCGTTTGCGTTGGGACTCTTTTTCTTCGCGCTTTAAACGGTAAACGTAAGCTTGTTCGCGCTGCTCTTCGGTCAGTTTGTTTTCTATGGCTTGACGTATCGATTCCGGTAACGCGATTTCACGAATAATCACGTCATTGGCGGTGATGTATTTTTGCCCCAGCTCCTCCATCGCCTCAATCACCACTTGGGTCAGGATATTATCCTTGTTCATGTAAATATCTTCCGGGTTATAAGGGCTGAGACGTTTACGCAGCACCGATTCTACCTGCGGCGTGATAATGGTGTTGATATAATCGGGGCCGACTTGCTGATGCAATAAACCGAGCATTTCATATTCCGGCCGAAACCGGATAGCCAAGCTTAAATGAATCGGCAAGCCTTGATTGGTCAGCACATCGAAGTCGTGCAGCACGGTTTGAATGCGGCCGTTATAGATGTACATGGTGTCCCACGGATAAATAACATGGATGCCTTCGGTAAACACTTTATCGGTGACCGTGCCGAAAAACCGCCGATAAAGTACTCCGCCTTCCCCTGAATTGACGGTAATCACAATTTGCGGCCATAAAAAAGCAATCGACATCACGCAGACCAGAAAAAACACGGCAAAATACGACAAGGTACCGTGTAACGCGTTTCGAAAACGCAACAAGCTTTTTTTTAAATAATCGAATAATGCACTCACGGTTGTGCCTAATAAATAAAATAATAAAAAACCAAGACTAGTCCGCTTGGTAAGGTTTAAGAAGGCCGTTATCCATTTTTAACACACGGTCCGCGCAGTGAAAATACGAATCGTCATGCGTTACCGCGATAATCGTTTTTCCTTGTCGGCTTAGTTCGGGTAAAACGGTCTGATAAAAATAACGTCTAAAATCGGGATCTTGATCCGCAGCCAACTCATCGAAAATCAAAATCGGCTTATTTTCCAGAATAGCCGCAATAAAGGCCAAGCGTTTTTTTTGACCGGTTGATAAATTGGTTTCGGTAAAATAACCTTCAGGCGAATAATGGGTTTTTTCGTGCAATTCCATTTTTTTTAACCAAAAAGCAATTTGGCTTTGATCGATATCGGCTAAACCATAGAAGCGGTTAAATAAGTGAAAATCGGTAAAAACAGTGGAAAACAATTCCCTGAAACCGGCGTAATTGGCATCGTTCACCAAATCGTTATCGCGATAAACGGCGCCGCTGACGGGGTAATATAAGCCGGTGATCAATTTTAATAATGTTGATTTACCGCTGCCGTTGCCTCCGACAATAAACAATAACTCGCCTTTTTCCAGGGTCAGGCTGTTCGGGCCGATGGAAAATAACGGCTGCTTTTGTAGGTCGTAATAAGCAAAACACAGCTCCTTAAACTCAAGCCGGGTAAAATCATGCCAAGCGGGAATCGGCTCGTCGCCGCCGCGATGCGTGGCTTTATCGACATCCCGCTCTAAGCTTTGAAAATTATCCAAAGCGATATTGACGCGGTTTAATGCCGGAATCGCGCCAATCAGTAAACTGATGGGGCCCATGATAAATAAAACAGCCGCCGTGATTTTATAAATTTGGTCGCTTTGCTCGCCGTGAATGGCCGGAATCACAAACACCAACAAAGGCAGCAAGGTATAAAAACACAAGCGCGCCATGATCCAATCGGTGACTTCCAGATTACCGACTTCAACCTTTATGCGTTCGGCCTCTAGCGAGGTTTTACAAATGTCGTCAAACAAATCGTCACGTTTGGCGCGGTTAAGTTTTAATTCTTTAAAGCCGTCTAAAAGATGACTCAAGGTATCAAAGAATATATTTTCTTTTTGTCTTGCAAGCTGAAGTTGTTGGCGGGTTTTTTCTCTATGCGAAAAATAAATAAAGGCGGTGGTGCCGATAATGCCGACCGTTATTAAAAAACTCAACGGCGAAATCCACAAAATGTAAAACAAAGACGCGACGATTAAAATGGCCGCTTGGCCCGCACTGCTTAACAACATCATCGACTGCGAAATCAAACTGGAGTCTTGCGTTAAGCGAATGAACAAATCATTGCGGTTGCTTTGTTCGATAAAGCTAAATTCGGTGCGACGCAATTTATCGGCAATTCTGACGCGAACGCTACGTAAGGCCTCTTCAATTGCCAGCATGGATTGAGAAAGAACGAATTTTTGGGTGTATAAAAACAAACAGAAAGCCAGCAGATAGATAAAAAACAATCGAGCCTGCACGCCATTGCCAAAATCCGTTTCGGCCGCATGGTTAATAATTGCGATTAACAGCGAGTTGGCGATTCCCGACACTATCGACATGATGACGATGCGATTTTTCGCTATCCTGGATTCTTTATTAATAAAGTCTAGTAGTTTCATGTGGCTATAAGTCAGCGTGGAAAAGGCGGCATCAAGGATTTGAGTTTTTGCAATAAAGGGAAATCACACGAAAATTAATTATCGGATAAAGGCGGTCGCTTGTTTTTTTTACCGTTACGAAGAACATATAGCCAAGCCGCCGCTAAAATCCCAATACCCAACACCAGCAACACCGTTTCAATGAGTTTATCTTTGGAAGCGGTTTGGATAAGTTGGTATTTTTCGATAGAAGGATGCGCTTCATCCGATTTCGTCACCGCTTGCGTATAAAGATACAGAGCGCGGTCTTTAGGCGTAAATATAATAGATTGCAAGGTATCTTCGTTAAAAATCGCTTGGCGGATGTTTGCCTGATCTTGCATCACTGTAATAACATCCCCGACTGACAGGTTTTGGTCCAAAAACGCGGTTAATAAGTGCGCAAATCGTCCCCAGCGGTAGTGATCACGGCTCATATAGCAATTATGCGCGGAGGCCTTGAGCACAAAACAATTCACTACCGCCAACTGCTCGTTATGATTCCAGGGCATTTCATTGATAATTGCGCTGTGGGTTTTCCGAAGCTTGCCGATTTCACCGGCGGGCTGTTCTAACACAGCGATATTGCCTTGATCGGCAAATAAAACCTGATGACCGCGCGAGTAGGATTTTTGCGCTAATTCGTGGCCGGCCGGCGCTATTTTGTCGAAGTGTTTAAGCAGGGTGCGTAAATCAAAACTGCTGGAATTTTGCGGTAATAGCGATGTTGATGCTTGTTGTTCTGTCGCGTCCAGCAACGAAACAAATAAACCTTGGTCATTAAAACCGTTGATAACACCGGCTAATCCTGCAAAACCCAAAGAAACCAAGGTGCGGTCTTCATACTGATAAATGTTAATCGTTTGGAGGCTTCTTAATTCAGGAGTGCTTTTCCAATCCAAATTTCTCGCCGCAATCGGATTTTTATCGCTA
This sequence comes from Methylobacter sp., assembly GCA_026399025.1. GTDB lineage: Bacteria > Pseudomonadota > Gammaproteobacteria > Methylococcales > Methylomonadaceae > Methylobacter_A. Next base: position 3,499 of record JAPLRU010000041.1, on the reverse strand, counting down.
CGGTTAGCAACTGCAAGCGCTGAACCTTTATTAACAGCTGTCAAATCGGGCAGTAGTTGCAATAACCAAAATTCATTAACGGAGAGTTTATTATCGCCCAGCTTATCAAGCGTATTCAGTTGCCAAACGGCGGCAATGGCATTGACTTCGGCTTGATAATCCGGATCAATAGCGGCTTTAAGTGAGTTCACTTGGGGAAGCAATTGCTTGAATTGCGATGGCGACAATAAAAAAGCCAAATAACTATCGTATCGTTTTTCCAGCTCTGGAAAGTTCTTTTTGGCTTCCAGTCCAATAAAAGTGCCGATTTGTGCGCCGTTGTTACTGCCGGCATCAATGCTGATAACAACAGGTCGAGCGTAAACGCTCGGTGATGGAAGAAAGGCAAGAAGCCCAAGTAGAAAACTACGTGTTAGTAGGGATAAAACCATCTTCGAGTATCATTTTCTCTTTATGAAAATGCGGGAAAATTGCCGAACCGTTTAGAACACAGTAGGTAATTTAAGGGATAATCTATTTGATAAATAAGTCGCTTATTTTTAACAATTTAGACACAGCGCTACGTCAATATCGTAAAAAAAACAGATACCCGGTGTAAAAAGGGTATCTGTTCGTCTTTAATCAGCTGATACTTCAAACTTAAGCGGTTGCCGCTTTGTGTGAAGCTACAAATGCTCTGCCTTCTTCATACAAGCCTTTAAAATGTTCTTTGGCTTTTTCTTCGTCAAAATCAAGAAAAGTGCCGCCGGACTCAAAGTGCTCAACGAATATTTTACCGATAGCATAGGTTGAGGCCGAACCAATCAATGCGGTACTAATCGTACCTGAAGATTGTCCAAGGACCGGTATCAGTTTAATAAAGCTGGCTACAGGCATTGCCAGCGTTACTGCGATTGAACTGCCCAATAAGGAGCCGATAATTGATTTAGCGATATTTTTTGAGAAAGGAACGTCATAGTAATTAGCTGCACTATGAACCATTTTAAGCTGAATAGCGGATAATGCGGCCAAGTCAATCAGTGGTAACGGTACTAAACCTACTGTCATTGCGCCCATCGTATAATTCTTAATCGAATTATGCGCTTTGTCGAGACGTTTCATGCGTAGCGTAAGTGCTTCTTCTTGACCTTGTAATGTTTCTGTCGCCGGTGCCTCTTTCGCAGGTGCTTCTTTTTCAAAAGTTGTTGGTTTGTCAGTCGATGCCATCTTTGTTTCTCCTTAAGCAATAAGAATATACAGGTGATTTAATCACCTTGTAATGTGGTGTTACAAGCAAATTAGCGTTCGTTTTTTAGGTTTAGATTATCAAGGTGGTGCAAAAATATTATATCCAGCATTGCTGTTAAAAACAATCAGAAGAAAAATTATCTTCAAATTTTACAGAAACTTGGCTCTTATAATCTTTACGGCGGTTGACTTTGAGACCTATGCTTTTTAGTAGGGACGCGGGGTCGAATTGCCTTTAAAGCGAGTGATTTTTGGAGCTATTGTTTTTCAGTATGGTCGGCGACCGATATGCAATCGAATCGGAGCGCCGGATCGGCATATAAGGTAGTTTCGCTGTTGAGGTTAAAATAGTGCAAATTGCCGCGCTTTTGTTATGATGCTTGAAGTCCGGTGGAAGCATCATTGTATCCGATGTCTCTATCTTTATGCCGCATTACTCAATATCATTTTTGAAGGAGTTATTATGGTTAGTGTTACGCTCAATACACCCTCAAACGGCAGCGCTATTGCCATGCAGAACGGCAAGCTTAGGGTGCCGGATAATCCGATTATTCCTTTTATCGAAGGCGACGGTACCGGGCCGGATATTTGGCGCGCTACCGTTCGTGTGTTGGATGCGGCGGTGGCCGGCGCTTATTCGGGGCAAAGAAAAATTCATTGGATGGAAGTTTATGCCGGAGAAAAAGCTCACCGGCTCTTTAACACTTGGCTTCCCGATGAAACTGTCGAGGCTTGCAAGACTTATTTGGTGTCTATTAAAGGCCCGCTAACAACACCGGTAGGCGGCGGCATCAGCTCTCTTAACGTGGCTTTGCGCCAATTGCTGGACATGTATGTTTGTCTGCGCCCGGTAAGATGGTTTCAGGGCGTGCCTTCGCCGGTAAAAAATCCCGCTGCGGTTGATATGGTTATTTTCCGGGAAAACACCGAGGATATATACGCCGGTATCGAGTTCGAACAAGGCAGTGAAGACGTAAAGAATTTTCTGAAGTTGTTAAAAGATAATTTCCCTAAACAATACGCCAAAATTCGTTTTCCGGAATCTTCGGGCATCGGTATAAAACCTGTTTCGCAGGAAGGCACGGAACGTTTAGTGCGTTCGGCTATCGACTATGCTATCGCTAATAAGCGCAAATCCCTGACGATTGTCCATAAAGGCAATATTATGAAATATACTGAAGGTGCGTTTCGTAAATGGGCATACAACTTGGCGGAGCGTGAATATCCGGACCATGTTTTTACTTGGGGGCATTGGGAAAAAACTCGGGCCGAGTTTGGCGAGGCGGCGGCGAATAAAGTTCAGTCCGAAGCGTTGGCAAAAGGGCGTATTTTAGTTAAAGACGCCATCGCGGATATTACCTTGCAACAAGTTCTAACTCGGCCTGAAGACTTTGACGTGATCGCTACATTGAATTTGAACGGCGACTATTTGTCTGATGCATTGGCCGCTCAAGTCGGCGGAATCGGCATTGCTCCCGGCGGTAATATCAATTATCAAACCGGCACCGCTGTTTTTGAAGCCACTCACGGTACGGCGCCCAAATATGCCGACCTGGATAAAGTCAATCCCGGTTCGTTAATCCTATCCGGTGAGATGATGCTGCGCTATATGGGTTGGACAGAAGCTGCCGATGCGCTTATTAATGCGATGGACGCTGCAATCTCCAGTAAGCGGGTGACTTACGATTTTGCCCGCTTGATGGAGGGCGCCAAAGAAGTTAAATGTAGCGAGTTTGCTGACGTATTGATTGAGAATTTGAAATAGCAGGGAATGCTGTTGATTTAAGGGGAACGCGCGCCTTCTCTCTAAGGAATGTAGGTAAGAGCACATCACCGTGCGCGTTTTTCTTTCGGCAATACGCCAAAATAATACGCTCCAAGAAACACAAAACCGATACCAAAAAACACCTTAGCAAACGGCCTAAAGCTGTCGTCAAAAAAGAACTCCCCGATCATCCAAACTGCGTTACCGCATATCCAACTGCTGATGGCTAAGTTATGCAACAGGTTAGCCGGGTTATTTCGCCCAAGCCAAGTAATATGAAAAGCCGCCAAAATCGTCGGCACAATCATAAAAATGCCCTCAATTTTCCACTCCATCAACCAGCACGCATCTTTCAACAGCCATAGCACAATATGAAAATTTTCATATTCACGAAGTTTTGTCTCTATCATCCGGAAAACCTTATTCAACCCGTTTTTTTGTTATTTTCATTGTAACTACTCGCCCCAATTGTTTTCATTACAAAATCAAAAAAAAGCTTGACAGTTT
>JAPLRU010000124.1 GCA_026399025.1 Methylobacter sp. | reverse complement strand
TGCGAAAGTAGGGAATTGCCAAGCTCTTAATCTAAAAACCCAAGCCGAAATGCTTGGGTTTTTTTTTGATCCAAATTAGGCGATTATCGCGCCGGGCAAAAAGAACGGGTTATTCGCCGGCTCGGAACGCGCCGGACAACGGGCGGCGGTTATTCAGACCTTGCTTAGCACCGCTAAACTCAATGGCCTCGATCCCTCGGCCTGGCTAAAAGATACTCTGGAAAAACTCCCCTTAAGAAAGTGTCCGGTTTTAGTTGGCAGTTACAGTCGTTGGTGTTCTTGTGGTGGATTGCGTTTTGTTAAAAAACTTTTGCCTGCCTACTTATATTCGGCACTGTCGCCATTGCGGATTTAAAAAAATACTGAAGCCTAGATTTATGGCCGCTTGCTTAAAACCTGACTGCATGAGGTATATCAGAAGATATTGGATTCAAGAAACTCCACTAAACGTCCGCTGGTAAGCCTAAGGCGCTGGCTCAGAGCGCGGGAAATGTTCCACATAATTTTAAATGCCAGCGAAGGATTTCTGTTAGCTAAGGTCAGCAAGCTGGTTTTATCCAATGACAAAAAAATAGTTTCTCCTTCGGCGCGAGCCGTCGCCGATCGGGGCTGGGCATCGATAACCGACATTTCGCCAAAAGTACGGCCCACTCGTAGCGTTGAAATAAGCCGGTCATTTTTGTAAACGCCAATTGAACCTTTAATAATGATTCCCATGGACGTGCCTAGATCACCTTCTTTATAAATCAAAGTGCCGTCGGGTGCTGCGTAGGGTTTAAAGTAATGGCCTATGATTTGTAATTGTTCCCAGGAAAAATCCTCACCCCAATGCGAAGCGTCCAGCATTTGCGCGTTGGATTGCTGTGTTTTTTCGATGCTTATTAATTGCGGAAATTGGGAGTCAGTCATGATAATAAGGTGAGTTCGGGTTGTGTTTCTCGGGAAATGATAATATTTAATCGGGTATGCCTTATAAAATCAACTCGCAGCTCGTAATCAATAAACTACATGATGAATCAGGCAAAAATGGACGCAGATTTCATAATTTATTATCCGCGTTCTATTGCAGTGCTGATTCATTTTTTGCAAATTAGCTGATCAAGAAACAGCGCGATACACAAATTGTTTACAACAATGCGATCAATTTAAGAGCCCGGTCAATTTCCTCAAAGGTATTGTAAAAATGCGGCGAAAACCTGATGCCGCCGCCACGCAAGGCGCAAACCACGCCGTTTTTCTGCAAGTATTGGTATAACGCTTCGTTTGCAAGCGTCCGGTGCTTAAAAATAACAATGCCGGATTTCAACCGGCTTTGCTTTGCCGACAATAAGAGCAATTGCTCGTTTTGCCCAATAGCTTTTTTTAAATAGTCGGATCTTTCAATAACCAGGGCTTCGACGGCCTCCATGCCGGTTTCCAGCAACAAAGACAAGCTGGCGGAAAAAGCATGGATACCCAACATGTTGGGGCTGCCGCATTCAAAACAGCGGGCGGTAGGATGAACTTCCCACGGCTGGTTTTCATAATTATGAATATCTTTCATCATGTGCCAACCGTACTGGGTCAGCTTGAGCCGGTCTCTGGCGGCGGGCGTGGTGTAAAAAACGCCCAAGCCTTCAGGACCGAACATCCACTTGTGACCATCGGCCATCACAAAATCGGCCTGATAAGCTTGCGCATCGAACTGTACCGCGCCCAGGCTTTGGATGGCGTCAATACAAAATAAAATACCGCGCCGTTTACAGAAGTCGCCGATCCTTTCCAGGTCCATACGCAGGCCCGAGGCAAATTGTATCGAGCTGACGGTCAATAAGCGGGTGCGGTCGTCGACCAATGCAAATAAACTGTCCTCAGGCGTATCGGCGCTGTGCAGATCGGCCTGACGAAGCGCGACGCCTTGGTCGGCCAAGGATTCCCAAGGCAGTCTGTTGGAGGGGAATTCTTCATTGCTGGACACAATATTGTCGCCGGCTTGCCACGTTAACCCATAGGCGACAAAGGACAAGGCTTCCGAGGTGTTTTTAACCAAGGCGATATCGTCAGCGGAAGGCGCGTTCAATAAAGTCTGCAATTGGTCGCGTAATTCCGTTTCTTTGTTCAGCCAGTCCGGATAAAAGTGCGAGCCGTAACGGGTGTTTTGTTCGGCAAATTTGATCACGGCCTCGCCGGTTCTTTTAGGCCAAGGGCCGACGGCGGCATGGTTGAAATAAATCAGCTCGTCGGTTAAAGGAAATTCGGGATGTTTCATCGTCTTAATCGAGAGAAAGTTAATCGCTAAAAGGAAGCTAATCGCCCCTGAGGGCATAAGTATCTACACAAGTCCCGGCCTTTTCTCCTTTGAGAAAAAAAGGTTGATTGAGAAAAAAAGGTTGAGATAAGTAAAGTGTAAGTAGTTGATTTTATTCTCCTCACCCCAACCCTCTCCAGCAGGAGAGGGCGCTATATCGACTTATAACTCCTTGTATTTATAATACAAAAAGTTGTGTAGATAGTTATGCCCTGAGGGGGAATAAAGTGGCTTTTATTTCATCCTGAAATGTGTCCGAAGCCAGTGTTCAAGTGTGTCCGTAGTGCTTGAAAAGCTCGCGCCAAGTCAACGCATATGCCGTTGCCGAAAAAAAGCAAGTTGCTCGAAGCTATCTGTTGCATGTTGCTACATGCAAATTCCCCGGCACGTTATTAAAAATGGTCTTTTCCTGCAATATCGCCTTTTTCATTGACAGATACTTTCCAATTAATGCCGTCAACCTCTAAATAAACTTCGTACTCTTCGCCCGGTCCATTGGGATTGGTGATTAATTCGGCTTTTTTAAGTACATAGCCGGGAAAGGCTTTATCTAAAGCGTCTTTAACGGCCGGTGGCGCTTCCCCCAAACCGGTCAGCGGCAACTCATCGGTAAACAAGTGACCATCGGCTCTGAACAGCTCCAGCCTGGATTCTTTGTCATCGTCTTTAAAAGTCACTTCCAATAAATCATGACCGAAATGAACCTCACGGCCGGCTTGTAAATCATGGGCATTGGGATGTCTTTTTATAATATCGGCTTTCACTTTTTCAGGAATACCGGCATCGGTTGACGGCTCGGCATTCACGCTAAAAGCGATGGCGGATAATAAAACGCTGCTCAGCGTTATAGTAATTAATTGACGCATTTTGTTTCCTTAATTATTGCAAAACGGGTGGGGTAATATTCAGTCTCTTGAACATCATTGTAATACAGTGTCCACTATTGACCATTTTCAGCTTTACCGGATTACATGAAAAAACCGGCATTAAAAACAATGTCATAATGATTATACACGATCAATTATGGCGCTGTTTATCGGCATATTCGGCAGAGGGACCGGCAGTGTGGGCAGGCATGCTTGAATTTTCCCGAACATAATAAATTCTACTTTAAAATGAGTGAGATAGCCTTCGAATAGCTGAAATCACGTATTGACGCATAAAGACAACCGACCGTACTATTTTGTACGGATTGATTAACAGGAGGCAACGTCAATGAAAATCAGCCGGCGCGTTGCCAAACTTGCCGAAGGCTTTGCCGGAAACCCCGGCAAAATCTTGGGGATGGCTTTGGTCTTGTCGATTCTGGCCGGCTGGGCGACGGCGCAACTCCCGGTCTATACCTCGCGGCAGGCGCTGCTTCCCCAGAATACAGCGGTGGCGAAGCGCTTCAATGCTTTCTTGAAAAATTTCGGCGCCGCTTCGGACTTGGTGGTGGTTTTTGAGGGTGCGCCTCGTGGCGAATTGGAAACTTTTGCCAACGAGCTGGCCGCCAAGCTTCAGGCGGAGCCCGAAGTTGGTCAAGCTACCGCCCGTCTCGACATGGCGTTTTTCCTGAACCACGCTTACTTGTTAATGCCAACCGAAGCTCTGGACAAGCTTGCTGCGCTGGCGAACGAAGCCATTCTTGACGGCGGCATGGAAGACATTCTGCGAAAAGCGTTAGCTTGGAGTAAAGATCATCCGCTATCGGCCAGGACTGACGTCGACCTGAAAACCGCCGAAACCGGCCTAAACCTAACGGCATTTTTCCTGGAACAGTGGCAACGCTGGTTGTCCGCCGATACCGCGCCCTCCGGCGTGGACTGGAACCGGCTACCGATTAAGAACGGGCCGGGCGGCATGGCCGATGGTTATTTCGCCTCGCGTAACGGGCACATGCTGTTGATGTTCGTCCACCCCAAAAACGCTTCCGAGGACTTTAAAAATACGGGTCCTTTTGTCGATAAGGTCAAGCAGGTGTCCGCGGCTTTGGCCGGACACATTAAAGCCGCCGGTCATACAGCGCCCACGGTAGGGCTAACCGGATTACCGGCCATCGAGTACGAGGAATACGTCAATATCCGCAAGGATATTACCAAGGTAATACTCACCTCCGCCGTTTTGATCGCCGCGTTGACCTTACTGGTCGTGCGCAGTATCCGTTGGGCGATGCTGATTTTTATCCCGATGGGGCTTGGGGTGCTGTGGAGCTTGGGTTTAGCCCTGATCACCGTCGGCCACCTGACCATCATTACCGCCACTTTCATCGCTATCCTGTTCGGTCTGGGCGCGGACTACGGTATCTTCACGTCCTCCCGCATCGCCGAGGAGCGCCGGGCAGGCAAGCCTTTAGTGGAAGCCATTGGGGCCGGCATCGGCTCATCCTTTATTGCGGTGTTGACGGCGGGTGGCGCTTCATTGCTGATCTTCGGCGCTTTAGCTGTTGTTGATTTTCCCGGCATTGCTGAACTGGGCGTGGTCGCGGCCAAAGGCGTAGTGATGATCCTGGTCTGCACCTGGATGGTTCAACCCGCTCTTTATGCTTTGCTGCCGCCCAAGCTGAGAACACTTCCTGTGCCAAACACTCCGCCTATTGTTGCGAAGCATAGCGGTACCTTGCCAAAATCTGTCGCGCTGACGCTGGTCATGCTGGCCTTAGCTTCGGCTGTTTTCGGCGGGATGGCGGGCCTCGCCATTCCCTTTGACTATGACTTGTTGTCGATGTTGCCTAAAGATTCTCAAGCCGTGTATTACCAGCGCCGCTTGGTGACAGAGAGCGACTATCAGGCCGAAGTCATTATTTTCACCGCCAAAGACATGGCCGAGATTCGGCGCATCACCAGCGAAGCAAGCAAGCTTAAGACGATTGCCCAAGTGCAGTCTCTGTCCGGCTTATTTCCTGAAGACGCCGATACCCGCCTGCACAAAGCCGTGGCTATCGGCGCATCGTTCAGCCGGAGCGGCTATGCCAAGCAGATCGTCGATCTCGATCGGGCGGGCTTGTCGGAAAAATCGTTCGAGCTATTGCAGGCAATGCTGAACAACGGCAAGGACATCATTGACGAAGCCCAGGAACAAGCGTTCTCTGCCGGGCATGGCAAACTGGTCGAGAGTTTGGAGAAGGTGCGTGGACAGCTTTCGTCGATCTCGACCAAACTTGCCGAAGACGGCGAGCAGGGCAGGAGGCGTAGCGAGAAGTTCTTACGCGCCTTGCTGTCCGGAGCGGCTGCCGGGCTTAACGTTATCGATACTTGGCGGCAGGCTCAGCCTCTCACTCCGGAGCAGTTGCCGCCCGCTTTGCGTGACCGTTTTTTTGCCGCTGACGGAAACATCGCGGTCTATGCCTTTCCGGCAAAATCCGTATACGATCCCGCCAATCTCGATGCCTTGATAACAGACGTGTACAGCGTTTCGCCGGAAGCGACCGGCTTCCCGACCACGCATCAGGTGTTTTCCAAGGCGGTGGTCGGAAGTTTGACCCACGGTACGCAGCTGGGATTGCTGTTGTGCCTGATCTGGATTCTGGCTGCGACCCGCAATGTGCGCGGCTTTGTGCTGGCGGTGCTGCCTTTGCTGATCGGCGGCGGCTGGATGCTGGGGCTTATGGCCTTGAGCGGCATTCGCTACAATTATGCCAACATCGTTGCCTTGCCGATGGTCGTTGCGTTGGCGGTGGATTACGGGGTTTGGTTCAGTTATCGGTGGGGCGAATCGAAGGGCCTTACTCCTTTGCAAATCAGCCTGACGGTCGGCAAGGTGATCGGTCTGGCCGCGGGCACTGAATTGGCCGGTTTGGGCGCGATCACGTTGGCCAGTTACCGGGGCGTGTCCTCCCTGGGTGTGAGCATCACCATCGGGCTGTTGTGCTGCCTGAGCGCAACCCTCGTCGTGGCTCCGGTCATTGGACAATTACTTGATGCCAAGAGGAGACCTTAATGCGAAAGATCTGCCTGATTATGGTAAGTTTATTGACTGCCTTCACGGTACTGGCCGCGTCCAATCCCGAAATTATCTTGGTGTGCTATCCCGGCGGATCGGTGAATGTCAAGGATGCCAATGAAGCGATGAGTTCCATGTTGCGGGTGGTGGAGCGCATCGGTCAATGGCAGCAGAACAGTTTCAACAGTTTGTTCAGCACTAAAACGGAGGATTGCAGGAAACAGATGGCCGAACAGAAACCTAAGTTCGCGATGATTTCTTTGGGCCTCTACTTGGAATTGCGCAGCGAATACCATTTGGTGCCGGTCGTTCAGCCCAAGATTAAAGGCCGTACCGGCGAGCGCTACCGGGTTATGGTCCGGAAGGACAAGTACAACAGCCTGGATGAACTGAAAGGCAAATCCCTGGGCGGTACGGTGCTGGCAGAGCCGGACTTCGTCGGTAAAATCGTTTTTGCCGGTAAATACGATCCGGACACTTTTTTTGTCTTAAAAACCTCCAATCAGGCCATTCGTGCGTTGCGCGCTTTAGAAAAAGGAGAGTTGGATGCGGTTATCTTAAACGAGCAACAATTCAACGGACTGGCCTCGCTTCATTTGGAGACTCCTGTTGAAGCGGTTTTCACGTCCGAGGAAATCCCTTTGATAGGCGTGGCCGCCAACAACACCGGCACGACGGCGGCAGAGCGTGATCGCTTCGGCAAAGCGCTGGAAGGCATGTGCACCGACACCGAAGGCAAAAAACTATGCGAGCTATTCGGCGTGGAAGCTTTCATAGCCGTCGATGCAGCCGTGTTCGAACCCATGGTTAAGCTATGGGGGAGGTAAAGATTTTGCACCGGGCACGATTTATTGCAACTCTTTCAATGCTATTGTTGCTGACGAACTGCGCGGGACTTCAGCGTGATCATGTCCAATTCGACCGGCTCTCCGACTGTCCTCAACAGACCTCTGCGATGTTGGTCGCCAAACAAAGCCAATTCAGTGCTTTAAGCGACAGCCATACCTTGACCTGCACGCTCGCAGTCCTCCGCGCCAACCAAGATCCGATGTTGCGTCGAACCTCGCTAGGTAGCCGCCTATGCCTATATTTGGCCGAACGCGAAAGCAATCCGGAAAAACGCGAGAAACTGGCTTCCGAAGGCGTGGACTTTGCCGAAGCCGCTGTGGCGCAAGGGGGCGGCAATGACGGCGAGGTACATTATTATTTGGCGGCTAACCTTGGCTTGGCGGTGCGCGAACACATCACCGTCGCCGTGCAGAATCTCGGCCGGCTGGAGTACGAGATGAAACAGGCGGTGGCCTTGAGCCCTGACATTGATGACGGCGGGCCACTGCGACTGTTGGGCGCGCTTTATCTTAAAGCGCCGGCTTGGCCCAATGGCGTTGGCGACAGTGATAAGGCTTTGGAACTACTGAAAAAGGCCGTCGTAAAGCATCCGGGACATCCGCTCAATCACCTGTTCTACGCCCAAGCACTTTGGGATGAGGACGAAGAGGCTAATTTAGCCCAAGTAAAAGCCGAATTCGCGCGGGGGAAGAAACTGTTGGCCAAGGGCAATTGGGGATACAGCAAAGCACCTTGGCAAAAGGAATTCGACGCATTTCA
>JAPLRU010000083.1 GCA_026399025.1 Methylobacter sp. | reverse complement strand
TCGTCAACAACACTGTCGTAGCGGGTTTATTTGCTGAGTTTTTTGCTGCCCAAAGAAAATGATTTTTTAAAGGCGAAAAAACTGTCAAGCTTTTTTTTGATTTTGTAATGAAAACAATTGGGGCGAGTAGTTACAAAAAACTTTTAAACTGCTATTTAACCCGAAACAGGGTTACTGCACTTCTTCGGTGCATAGAAAGAGCAATGCGATATTTTGCAAGTATGGCCTATTTTTTCAACATCAGATTATTCCCGATTGTATGACGGGCTTCGCCTTGCAATTGATAAAACACCCGATTCCCACGCTGAAAACACTATCGTTAAATCACTGCATGACCTGAATCGGGTGCGGGATTTATACCGTTGATTATCATGGAACTGAGGAAAGTCATCTTGCAGCTTTAGATTAAAATAACCTATCAAGAAGAATATAAGGGTTGTAATAAATATATTTTTCTATATAATGCAAAAGATATGGAGAGGTGGCTGAGCGGCCGAAAGCGGCGGTCTTGAAAACCGTTGAGGGTTGATCCCCTCCCAGGGTTCGAATCCCTGCTTCTCCGCCATATATACGAAATAACCGATTGATTCTAAAGAACAATCGGTTTTTTTATGCCTCTTTGCCCGCCATAAACGACAGCTCGCATTCAATCTCGTTGAACGGTCTATCGGCAACATCCGCCAATAATCTATGAATAGATGTGAGCCTATTGTCGTCTTTGAAATGATCAAGCCCGCCGGGCCATGATCGGAAAACGCAATAATAGGTACACCTTCAGGCACGACAACAAGACAGCTCATCATTGCCATTCTGACATTGTGTCCCAATAGAGCACACAAGTACTGGCGAGCCACCCGGCGGGTAAATTTGCCATATAGAAATTATCGAAAGCCTTATCTAGGCTTGACCCGGTTCCTGTTCACTTCCGTCAGCTTTTTTACCGTATCGGTTTGATAATGTTGCCGAAGATTATCAGTAAGTAAACGACGGTAAACAAACAGATAAACAACAACGGATAAGCTCCCGCCGGGGCGAATTCCACGTAATTCAAGCCATCCGGCAAGACTTTACCGCTCCACAAAAACGCTATATTCAAGCTGCTTTGCAGAGCGAATAAGCCGCTGAACAGCACCAAGGACAACACAAGCGCTTGCCGATGGTCCAGATTGATGCCTGCGCCGGGTACATAGTCTGCGGCTAATCTAAACCGTGACCTCAATAAAGCCCTGCTGTCCAACCGACGGGTGGGTCGTAAAACAAGTCGTCGACGATCAATACCAGCAAAACACAGACAAACCGTTTAAACACAATGGTGGGGAGTTGGACCGGTCTCCCGGCGGCGATAACAAGTCCAAAGGCCGATTACCGTTACGATGAGCAAACCTGCCAGGGTTGAAGGTTCCGGTGTCGCGCCGCCTGAAAAGTTTTGCGCCACGGTTATCGGTTGCGCTACGGTTTGGCCTGAATTCTCGCCGTAGGCTTTTGTGCTCACTCCGTTGACCATCGGCAAAGGGACATTACTTTGTGCGGCTTGCTCGGGATGCGCATTGACAATTTTTTGCGATACGGCGACAAAAGCGGTCCATTGTGTGGTTAAGGCATAGTTCAACCCTAAATCGACGACTTTGGCTTTTAACACATCATCGGCAATGGTCTCGGTACGCAAATACGAGGGCGTGTTGATCTGCCGCATCGCTTCGGCAATTTGCGACCGCGCCCAAATCACCGGTATCGGGTTGTCCTTGTCGTCCGAACCGGCAGGCAGAGTAACGGTAACGGGCAATTGGGCTTTGCGTCCATTGACTAAACCGCTGATTTTGATGGTGTGCTGCCCGGATTGTTGGTATTTACCTTGAATACGTAGCGCGCCGCCGACAAACAAATCGGGGATTTTCGTCGGCGCGATGTCGCTGACCTGCAAATCCCCCCAATCGATGCTGATGTCGGTCAGCACCGGGCTTTCCAGTTTACCGGCCAATTGTATCGCCACATCGTCGGCTGTTTCGGTGGGATCGATAAAACGGGCAAAGCCTCGCCCCATCCCGGCCATTTCTTCCAGTAAAAAACGATTCACCGAGGTACCGACACCTAATGCGTAAATTCTGGCGGCGCCTATTTTTTCCGCAATTTGCTTCAGAACGGTCGACTCGTTACCGATATAGCCATCGGTCAGGAAGACCACCAAGCGCAATGTGTTTAGTTTGGCGGGTTTTGCAAAAGCCTGTTGTATCGCATTTGCCGCTTCCGTACCGCCATCGGCAGTCAGTCCTTGCACATAACGCAGTCCTTGTTGAATGTTTTCAGGCGTTGCCGCAACCGGTTCGTCGGTAAATTCTTCGGCATTGTTGCTAAAGCGGATAATGCGGAAATAATCGTTAGCATGAAGGTTATGAAGCGCGTGCAGCATAAATTGTTTGCTTGCATCAATCGGCTTGCCGCTCATCGAGCCGGAGGTATCGAGCACAAAAACCATTTCCCGCGCCGCAATGTCTTTAACCTCGGGAACGGCGGGCGGTTCCAACTGTAGACTGAAAAAACCGCCGCGCTCATCTTGATGAGCTAATAACCCGGCTTGGGCGGCGCTGCCACTTAACTGATAACGCAAGACGAAATCCTTGTTGTCGATGGTTTTGCCTTCGGCCAAGCGTATGACCCGCCGGCTTGCGGACCGTTTTTCTTCGCTGATGGCGTGGGTTTTACTGCTCAACTCGGCAATCGGTAAACCGCCGTCTAATTCAACGGTAATCGCAACGCGTTCTTTATCGATGATTTCCGGGCTGTTTAAACCTGCCACCTCGGGATAAACCGGCAGTTTTTCCACTTCCCATTGCCCTAAGGCTTCGGTGCTGTCCGCTTCGGCAACAGGCGTCGGCGCAACGCCTGCACCGGCCGGTTGATAGCGGGGGCCGACAATTAACGGCAGCACCAGTTCATATTGCCCGTCGATTTTAGGCAGGGTTTGACTGTAAGTAAGGGTGACTTGCACCGGTAGCCCCGGCATCAGGTTGGCAATGTCTTGGGTGAACATATTAGGGCGGTGTTCGGTCAGCAATGAGGCGGCCTTGCCTTGTTGCTTGGCTTGTTCGAAAGCGGCTTTGGCCGTTTCAATGCGCTGGATTTTAGCCTCGACGCGCTCATCGCCGACTTCCATCAGCATCCGGTGAACCGCCGCATTTTGATTCAACGGAAACAAATAAGTCGCGTGCAGCGGCTTATCGTGCGGATTGGCAAAGGTTTGCTTGACGGTGACCGTTACCAAATCGCCTTTGACTTTGGCGAGTATGTCGGTCTTTAGTAACGGGAAGTTGATTTTCTTGCCGTCGGCCAAGGCCTCAATGGTGCCGCTCATTTCCGATGCGGCCGACCAAGCGGAACAGCTTAAGCAGAGCAACAGCAAACAGGCGGTATGTTTAATCAGGTTTAGCATGAGGATTCTCCTGGAAGTGGACTGAGGTTAAATCCAAGGCTGCAAACAGGGCGTTATCCCATTCGGAGGCTTCGGATTCAGGGGTGGAAACGGGGGTAATGCGTTGCAGGGCGTACCAAGTGCCGTGCGGCTGTTGCAGCCAGCGCCACACCACTTCGGAAACATTGGTCGTGAACTGCCCCGATTCGGAATAAAAAGTCACGGCGATACGCCATTGCGCTCCGTTTGGAGCGGTCGCCAGGTAAATAGCGGTCGGCAGCGGTTGATGGCGGATGCCTTGATAGCGCACCTCAAAACCCAGGCCGCGCAGGCAATCGTCGGGCGTGTGCATATGCCGAAGCGGCGAATTGGTGCGGATTAACATTGCGCTGTTGTCGCCATAACGCATTTTCAGCGCAGTACCGCCGTATTGGGTGAAATAGGCTTGTTCTTGATTGCTTAAATCGACTGTTTGTCCGTATTGCCCGTTGACATAGACAGGCAAGCTGAGTGCGGAGCGGGCGTCGGAAATATCCAAAGGTTGGCGCGGCAGCACAACAATCACCGCGGCTAATATCGTAAAACTGAGAGCGGCAAGTGTTTTTGCTTTGCCTGCCTGAGTCTGTGAATGGTTATGGTTTGGGCTTGTTTTAAACTGCTCTGCCCTGCCCTGTGCATTAGGAGAAGAAGCAATACTCAAGTCGCGACGGGAACAAAGCAGAGCCAACGGCATTGCCGCCAATATCAAGCAAAACAAACCGATTAAATCATGCCAAGGCTGCGCCAACACATCAATACCGCCTATTTTTTCGGGATACGCGATAAAAACCGATAAGCAGCTGATGCGAATAATATTCGCCAGCAACGCGCTAGCCAGCGCCGCCAGGCCCATCGCCGTGCTATTGAACAGTGTCGGCCTGAATACGCACATCAGCGCGGCATACAGAACCAGCAACAGGGTAATGCTTTTTACCCCTGAACAAGGCAAATCCACCAATACATCACGGCCTGCCAGCAGGATTCTTATGCCTGCGCACTGCACATCGGCGAATAACCCTTGCAGAACCATGCACGCGCCGTCCGCCGACAGATGTTGCAAACCGAAGCCGATGAGTCGTTGCAGAATGCGTTCCAGCGGCAGCGAAAAGGCAAACAAAATAGCCAACCAGCCTGCCGACAGCGGTTTTTCCCTGTCGTTCAATGCGACCAGCAAGCCAATGGCGTAAACATCGATCGCCAACGCTACCGCGCCCAGCACATTAACGGCAAAAATCTGGCCTATACCGCGAATGAAAGCGGTGACTAATAACAGAACGATGGCTTTTTTGTAATTTTTGCCGGTAACGGTTTGTTTCGGACTGCGCGCGCTCCAAAAAAACAGGCCGGTGCAGAGCAAAAATATCCAGCCGCCGTTGGAATCGTGAGCGGGTTCAAACCAGGTGTTGACCAGCCAGGTTATGGGTTCGATAGCCATTAGCAGCATCCCGAGCCCCATCAATAATTGATAGGCTGGAAGTTGTGCAGGCGAATATTTTGTTAAGTAAGTGTCCATGTCCTTATAGTGACAGGACGATGTGCAGGGCGAATGGCGGGGTTAAGGATTTTTTGTGGAATTTTTGTGCAGATGAGGTGGGTGGGCGTGCCGTGCACGCCTTTAGGATCTGAAGGCGCGCACGGCACGCCCTACGACGGATATTGCAGTCAAGGCGGCAGCGCGAGGGAACGAGACAAGGACACGAAGTTTTATATTTATTCGTTTCCTTCGTGCTCTTCGTGTCTTCGTGTCTTCGTGGTGAATAAAAAACCTTAACAGACTTTTGATCGACCACTTAACGGCAAACTCAACACAAACAAAGCGCCCTGCCCGCTTTCGGCTAGTTCAATCTTGCCTCCGTAGGCCTTCAGCAATGACAGCGTGATTTCCAATCCCAAACCGGTACCGCCGCTATTTCGGCGCGTGGTAAAAAATGGGGTGAATATCTTGTTGCGATTGGCCGGTGAAATGCCCGTACCATTGTCATGCAAACTAAGTTGCAAGCTACTCCCGTGAAAACCGGTGCTAATTTCGATCCGATCGGCCTCATGTTGCAAGCTGTTTTCGAACAGGTTGGTCAGCACCACTTCCAACGCATCCGGAGCAATCGCCAGTGCGGTATCCGGCAAGTCGACGCAATACAACTGCAAACCACGTTCGAAATAACGATTTTGCAGCGCGGTAATAACAGCCGGAACATGACTTTTCTGGCGATTGGGCTCCAAGGCGTCGGCACGGGCTAACTCCAATAGACGATTAACCAGCTGTATAAGGCGCTGGGTATCGGCTAGCAGGTTATCGACAAAACGTTGGCGCTGCTCGTCGGACATCGTATCCGGATGATCCTGCAACAATTCCAGCGCGCCTTGCATGGAAGTCAGCGGGGTTTTGAACTCGTGCGACACATGGGTTGCAAAGCGCTGAATGTAATCGTTACGCTCCGCCAAGGCCTTCGACATGCTCGCAAAGCTTTCCGAGAGCTGGGCAATTTCGTAAGTACCAGGATTTTTCAGCGGTTCGAGCAGCTTTTGCTCGCCCTGCTTGATGCGTTCAGTCTGACCGATCAGCTCGCGGATCGGCCGCGAGATGGAGGCCGACACCAATAACACCAACGATACGACCAGCCCCAACAGAATTGAAAAGGCAACGAAGACTTTTTTTCTGACTTCAAACAAATGTCTGAGTATGTTTTCAGGCGTTCGCGAAATGTAAATTATGCCTTGCAAATGCCGGTCTTCAATCACCGGAAAGGCGACAAATACGCGAATATGGGTGCCCCGGCTCATTGAATACAATGGCGGCGGGGGCTCATCGGAAAGGCGCTGCCGAATCGCGCCGGCATAATGCCCATCCAAAGCGTGCCGGACTTCCGGAATACCGGCAAACGATAGCCCAATGTCTCCGCGCCCGACTATTATCGTACCGTTCATATCCAGCAAGCGGGCACCGGATAGCGTTATGTGCTGGGTATCTTCTATCACCGGCTGCATCAGTACGCCGACCTGTTGCGCCAGATCGTCGGCAGGAATCTGTACGGGTTGCGGGTCCGGTCGCGGCGGCTGAATCGGATTGATCAAATTCAATATCGGCGTGACCGGTTCGTAAATATTGCTTCCCAGCGGCAACGACGGCAGCAATTTTCCGTAGGCGCTGTCTTTATGATTCAGATTGCGCACGAGTTGGCGAAAATAGGCCGACAATACGGCAGCTTGCGAGATTAACTCCCGTTCGGTTTGTTGCACTAGTTCGTTTTCATAAATACGAAAAAAATACAACCCGCCCAGCGGCAACCCCAACACCGTTAACATCACAATCAGTAAAATATTTCTGAGCCGAAACAAGCGTCGGCTTGTAATCGGCAATTGGGCGTTTATTGGCATGAGGCGAGTTTGTAGCCGACGCCATGCACGGTTTCTATCACCGCTTCGCAACCTGCATCACTCAGTTTTTGGCGAATGTGGCGAATATGGCTGTCGATGGTGCGATCGCTGACGTAAACATTGCTGGAATAGGCGCTGTTCATAATCGTATCGCGACTGAAAACCCGGTTGGGCTGGCGTATCAAAAGCAGCAGTATTGCGAACTCTGTAGCGGTAACACCGATAAGCCGGTTATTCCAGCTGGCCGTGTGTTGCTCTACCTGAACGTGCAGTTTGCCATGATGTAGACTGTTTGATTCGATAGCGGGTTTTGCTGCCGGCTGGATACGTTTAAGTATGACGTTGATACGAGCGACCAATTCACGCGGGCTGAACGGCTTGGTGACGTAATCATCGCCGCCGATTTCCAGACCCAGAATACGGTCGATTTCATCGTCGCGCGAGGACAGGAACAAGATCGGTACATCGGAGGTTTTGCGCAGTTCGCGGCAGACTTCCAGCCCGTCGAACTCCGGCATGTTGATGTCCAGCACAATCAGATCAACGATCTGTGCTGTGAATTGCTGTAGCGCTTGCCGCCCGTCTTCTGCAAGCGTGACTTGCATTCCGGCTTTTTGCAGCGCAAAACTGATGACCTCGCGGATATGGGTGTCGTCGTCAGCGACCAGGATGTGTTTGCTCATGGTTTGTTTGAATCCATACTTTTTGGCAATCTTGATCCCGACCGGCCGATTCGCACTTACTTTGAAATTAACAGCGCGCCGGGATAAGATAAAACATTCTATTCCACGACTCTGGTTTACTGTCATCGTATTAGGGATACCGCAAGCCTAAATACCCCAGTATCTCGCAAAAGAAGGTATTTTGAAAAACGTATCGTCCCTTAAACAAAACGCCAATGCGGCGTTTTCCCTTGTGCATTGCCGACTGTGCCGATAATATCACCCCTATTGACCCGCCATAAAACGCGGGTTTCGATGCGCTGCAAATGAGTGTAGTAATAAAAAAACCCTTTCGCACCGAATACACTACCTATGCCATTAAACCCGCTATAGATCACCACACCGTCACTTGCCGGGAGCGGAAAACCGGCTGCAATTACCAAGAATAAAAGGATCAGCGGGATTTTTCTCATGGCGTTGATAATCCTTTTTTACGTTTCCGGCCGCGAATCCCCTGAAACGAAAAAAGGGATTATGATGAATCACAATCCCTTTTTTATACCTTTAAGCCGTTCTTTTGTTAAGAATAGCAAACAAGCACGGAATTATTCCGCTTCGACTTCTTTCATACTCAATCTGACTCGGCCTTGACGGTCGATTTCAAGTACTTTGACTTTGACTACATCGCCTTCATTGAGTTTGTCGCTGACTTTATCGACACGCTCATCCGAGATTTGCGAGATATGAACCAGACCGTCCTTACCGGGAAGAATGGTCACAAAAGCCCCGAAGTCCATTAATCTGACGACTTTACCTTCATAGGTTTTACCGACTTCAACTTCAGCCGTAATTTCTTCGATCAGGCGACGCGCTTCTTCGCCGGCAGCCTTATCAACAGAGGCCACTTTAACGATACCGTCATCGGTCAAATCAATGCTGGCGCCGGTTTGTTCGGTAATGCTGCGAATGGTTGCGCCGCCTTTACCGATAACTTCACGAATCTTGGCCGGATCGATTTTAAAAGTAATGATGCGCGGCGCGAAATCGGACATTTCTTCACGCGTAGTGGACAGTGCTTTATTCATTTCGCCCAGAATATGCAGACGGCCGACTTTTGCTTGATCTAACGCTGTCTTCATGATTTCCGCGGTAATGCCATCTATTTTGATGTCCATTTGCAGAGCGGTAATACCGTCTACCGAGCCGGCTACTTTAAAGTCCATATCGCCCAGATGATCTTCATCACCCATGATGTCGGATAATACCGCAAAGTTGTCGCCTTCTTTAATCAGCCCCATCGCGATGCCGGCAACCGGTGATTTAATAGGTACGCCGGCATCCATTAACGCCAAGCTGCTGCCGCAAACGGAAGCCATGGAGCTTGAACCGTTGGATTCGGTAATTTCAGACACCACGCGAATGGTGTAGGGAAACTCGTCCATGTTAGGCAATACTGCGGCAACGCCACGTTTTGCCAAGCGACCATGCCCAATCTCGCGCCGTTTGGGCGAGCCGACAAAACCGGTTTCGCCAACGCTGTACGGAGGGAAGTTGTAATGCAGCATGAACGGTTCTTTATATTCACCCGCCAATGCATCGATGATTTGTGCATCGCGTTGCGTACCTAATGTGGCAACAACTAAAGCTTGGGTTTCGCCACGGGTGAATAATGCCGATCCGTGGGTTCTAGGCAATACGCCGGTTCTGATCGTAATCGGTCTGATTTTGTCTAAATCGCGTCCGTCGATACGCTTGCTTTCGTTCAGAATAGCGCCACGCACAATAGTGTATTCCAGATGTTCGATAATGCCGCGTATGTCGCTTTCGGCATACTCGCCATCGGCTGTCAGTTTTTCAACGACGGCATTTCTAATATCTCTCAATAACTCTTGTCTGACCAATTTTTCTGCAACTTGATAGGCGGATTTAATGCCCGCTTCAACTTCTGCCGTTACCCGTTTTTTAAGTTCGGCATTAACTTCGGGCGCTACCCATTCAACTACGCCTTTACCGGCAGCCGCTGCAAATTCGTTAATGGCGCTAATGGCGACTTGCATTTGCTGATGACCGAACAAAACCGCTCCGAGCATTATTTCTTCAGACAGATTGTCGGCTTCGGACTCGACCATTAATACGGCATGAGCGGTTCCGGCAACGACCAATTCCAACTGTGATTCTTTTAATACGGCAGGCGTTGGATTTAATAAATAGCCGCCATCTTTATAACCGACCGTAGCCGCACCTACCGGCCCGTTAAAAGGCAAGCCTGAAACCGCCAGAGCGGCAGAAGCACCTAATAAAGCGGGAATTTCGGGGTTAACGTCAGGATTCAACGATATGACGGTAGCGATAATCTGGACTTCGTCGGTATAGCCCTCAGGGAAAAGAGGACGAATAGGTCGATCAATCAGCCGGGAAGTTAAGGTTTCTTGTTCGCTGGGACGGCCTTCTCTCTTAAAAAAACCGCCCGGTATTTTGCCGGCTGCGTAAGCTTTTTCTTGATAGTTAACAGTCAACGGAAAAAAGTCGCCGCCATTTGCCAGCTTTTTACCAACGACGGTGACCAACAGTGTTGTGCCATCTACATCAATCATAACAGCACCGTCCGCTTGACGTGCTACTTCACCGGTTTCTAATTTAACGAGTCGATCGCCGTACTGAAATTCTTTCCTGATAGGATTCACTATAAGGTTCCTTTGCGAGGTTGATTAAGGAGTGGTTGTCGGGCTTACACCATCGCTCTTATGCGCCTGGGCAAACCCGACTTACAGCAAAAACGGCACAGAGGTTATGCCGCCTTTTTAAAGCGTTACTTACGTAAACCCAGACGATCAATCAATGAACGGTAACGGTTTACGTCTTTATTCTTTAGATAATCCAGCAACTTACGACGCTGATTAACCATACGCAATAGTCCACGACGTGAATGATTGTCTTTTTTGTGTTCTGCAAAATGCGGTGTTAAATGAGTAATATGCGCTGTTAATAACGCAATTTGGACTTCAGGTGAACCGGTATCGGTTTCCGATTGACGATACTCTTCGACGACCGCTTTTTTTTGTTCTGCAGTAAATGGCATTTGTAATCCCTATTTAGATTAAAAATTAAAAAATAAAGCCATCGAAATGATGACTCCTTAAGTACACTGTTTCCACGATAGGGTGTAGGAACAGATGTATTCTTGCTGCCGGAGCATGCAACTCCGGCAATTTCGCGCTTATACCCTTGAACGGGATTCAGAGCAAGTTAAACAATTTTTTTGGCGCTAGTTTACCATCCATTAGAATTTCTCCCAAGCCCAAAAATACCGCATCATGGTACATGCGCACCGTATTTTGCCTACTTTCCGGACTTAGGTCGGCAACATTGGTATGCAGCTTTCCGGCTGCGCTTAAGGCAGTGTCATTGAAGGATGAGAGTTTGAGCGATTGACCGTATTTTATGCAAATTGCCTGTTCATCAGACAGCTGCACAGCGGGCAAAGCTTTCAGCGGTTTATCGACATCAATCAAACATTCAAACAAGCTTTGTTGATCCATTGCCGTCAATTGTTCAATGGTTTTAGCATCTTCAATATTGAACTGCCCGGCTTCCAGCCGGCGCAATACCTTTACCGTTCCGCCGCAACCCAACATGTGCCCGATGTCTTCAGCCAGCGACCGAATATAAGTACCTTTTGAGCAAAACACATCCAAGGTCAACTGATCTTTAGAAAAATCCAGCAACTTTAATTCGAATAGAGTGATGTGCCGGGCTTTGCGCTCAACGGTTTTGCCTTCCCGCGCCAGCTCATACAGTTTTTTTCCGTTGTGCTTTAAAGCCGAGTACATGGGCGGCACTTGATCGATTTCGCCGGTAAATTTTTTCAGGCAAGCCAGGATGTCGTCAACGGATAGCTCCGGCACCGGCTTGGTTTCTATAACAGAGCCTTCGGCATCGCCGGTGTCGGTCATAACTCCAAGCTGAACAACAACCTGATAACGCTTGTTATCATCCAGCATCAATGCGGAAACCTTAGTCGCTTCGCCGAAGCAAAGCGGCAACAAACCGGTAGCCAGAGGATCGAGACTGCCGGTATGCCCGGCTTTGTTGGCATTAAACAAGCGCCGAACTTCCTGCAAGGCTCTGTTTGAAGATACGCCCAGGCGCTTATCTAACAGCAATATGCCGTGAATATTGCACCCGGACTTGCGTTTACTCATCAACTCTAACCTTCGCCGTGCTTACCTACATCACTTAACAACTCTGCAACCCGCATACCGGTATCGAACGAATCATCGTAATAAAAACGCAATTCGGAAATATGCCGTAAGCGCATTCTTTTGGCTAATTGATGCCGGATCACAGGGGCTAACTCGTTCAGCCATTTAACATTGGCTTTTTTACCCTGCTCATCGACATTCAATACCGTAACGTACACTTTGGCAACGGCTAGATCTTTAGTGACTTCAACTTCATTGATAGTAATAAAACCCAACCTTGAATCATCAATATCGCGCTGCAGAATCAACGAAAGTTCTTTCTGCATCTGCGATGAAACGCGAGCATTACGACCAAATTCTTTTGCCATAAATTTACAATTCCCGTTTAACTTCTACGCGTTCAAACACTTCGATCTGATCACCCGGCTGCACATCATTGTAATTTTTTACCCCGATACCGCATTCCATGCCCATCTTGACTTCGGCCGCATCGTCTTTAAAGCGACGTAAAGATTCCAGCTGTCCTTCATAAATGACCACGTTATTGCGCAGCACCCGTATCGGCAGATTTCTTTTCACATAACCGTCAATGACCATACAACCGGCAATCGCGCCGAATTTAGGCGATTTAAACACATCGCGCACTTCGGCAAGACCGACAATCTGTTCTTTAATTTCAGGCGCCAACATACCACTGATGGCTTTTTTAACCTCATCAATCGCTTCATAAATGATGCTGTAATAATGCAGGTCGATGCCTTTTTCTTCAATCAATCTTCGTGCGGCCGCGTCAGCCCGGACATTAAAGCCCATCAAAATAGCGCCGGAAGCCAGTGCCAAATTGGCATCGCCTTCATTAATACCGCCGACCCCGCCAAACACGACTTTAACTTCAACTTCGTCGTTCGACAGCCCGACCAAAGAACCGCGCAATGCTTCCAAGCTACCCTGAACATCGGTTTTAAGCACCAGATTGACGCTGGCGATTTCACCGGTGGTCATTCTGGAAAAGACCTCTTCCAGTTTAGAAGCTTGCTGTACCGCATGCCGTGACAGTTTCTTACGATCTTCACGATGCTTGGCCAGATCTTTAGCGATGCGCTCGTTTTGCACCACCAGAAATTCATCACCGGCATTCGGCGTACCCGAAAGTCCTAAAATTTCAACCGGCGCACAAGGTCCGGCGTCCTTAATGGCGATGCCGTTCTCGTTAAACATGGCTCGAACACGACCGTACTCATGACCGCATAACACCATTTGGCCGCTTTCCAGAGTCCCTTTTTGAATCAGCACTGTTGCTACCACACCGCGGCCCTTATCGAGCCTTGACTCAATAACAATGCCCGATGCGGCGCCTTCAACAGGCGCTTTCAATTCCAGGATTTCAGTCTGCACAATCAAAGCTTCGATTAAATCATCGATACCTTCGCCGGTTTTTGCCGAAATCTTCAGGAACTGCACATCGCCGCCCCACTCTTCCGCAAGCACACCAATGGTAGACAGCTCCTGCATCACTTTGTCAGGGTTGGCGTCGGGCTTATCGATTTTGTTGATCGCCACGATAATCGGTACATTAGCCGCTCTGGCGTGCTCGACCGCTTCTTTGGTTTGCGGCATAACGCCATCGTCCGCCGCAACGACCACAATCACCACGTCGGTAACATCCGCGCCTCTGGCGCGCATCGCGGTAAACGCGGCATGACCCGGCGTATCTAAAAAGGTCACCGAACCGTGATCGGTTTTCACCTGATAGGCACCGATATGCTGGGTAATACCGCCGGCTTCGCCTGCCGCAACGCGGGTTTTACGAATATAATCCAGTAGCGAGGTTTTACCGTGGTCAACATGCCCCATGATGGTCACAATCGGCGCTCTAGGTAATTCGACGCGATTATCTTCTTCTTGCGCCTCAGCCAGCATTTCCTGCTCAAGATCGTCATCACTCTGCATGATGGCTTTATGGCCCATTTCTTCAACCAAAATAACCGCAGTTTCCTGATCGATGCTTTGATTGATAGTCGCCATAATGCCGAGTTTCATCAGGTGTTTAATCACCATTGCGGCTTTGACGCTCATCTTTTGCGCAAGATCGGACACGATAATCATTTCCGGTATAGTGACCTCTTTGACGATAGGTTCAACCGGCATTTCAAATTGATGCTTGCCCTCGGGTTTGACGATGACGCGCTCGGTCTTTTTACCTTTCTTCTTGGATTTTTTGTTATCTCTACCGCCGGCTCCGGCACGCGCTCCCTCTTCCTGCTTTTTTCTATGCAGTACTTCTTGTTTGCCTGCCGCCTGCTGCCTTACTTTGTCAGCATTTCTCTTAATCGACTCTTCCAGTCGAAGATCTTTTTCCTGCTGTTTTTTTCTGGCTTCTGCCGATTCTTTAGCTTTAGCCGGCTTTTCATGGCTCGCTTTCTTTTCCTCCTTGAACGGCAAAATCTCAATCTCTTCTTCAACTGCCAAGGATGGCGGAAGCGCCTCACTCGGTACGGAGCCGGCTTGATCGGCTTCGGGCACTAGCGCAACTTCGGCCTCAACAGCTTCGACAGCCGGTTTAACTTCAGACTCAGCGATGAGCTCTTGTTTATTTTGTTCCAAAACAACTTCTTCCGCCTGTGCCGGCTCTTCAATTGAAGGAATGGTTTCGGCTTGTTTCGCACTCTGCTCTTTAAGAGCAGACTTAGCCGACTCCAAGTTCCTTTGTTCGTCGGAATCCGCTACTTCACTGCGTTTTATGTAAGTTTTTTGCTTGCGAACTTCAACACTGATGGTCTTGGTCGTACTACCGGGCACGCTGGCTTGCTTAAGCTCGCTGACCGTTCTGCGCTTTAAAGTCACCCGTTTTAGCAAACCTTCACCGGTACCTTCGTCCTTACCGTGGCGTTTGCGCAAATGCGCAAGCAGCTGCATTTTTTCATCTTCACTAATGACATCATCAGGGGCGCTCGCGGATAATCCCGCTTCTTTCAGCTGCTCTAATAATCGTTCCAGAGGTATCTTTACCACCTCAGCCAATTGCCGTACCGTTTTATTGCTCATTTCATCCCCCTTACCTACTCGCCTGTTCCTCAGCAAACCAAGGCTCACGCGCCTTCATAATCAACTTTGCCGCCCGGTCTTCGTTCATTCCTGAAAGATTCAACAAATCGTCTACCGATTGCTCTGCCAAATCATCCATCGTAATAATGCCTTGACTGGCCATATCATAAGCCAAATCCCTGTCCATACCTTCCATTTCCAGCAAATCCTGTGCGGGCTGGGCGGTTTCAATTTTTTCCTCAGCAGCAATAGCGCTAATCAGCAAGGCATCTTTAGCGCGGCTTCTCAGCGAGTTAACAAGATCTTCATCAAAGCCTTCGATTTCCAGCATTTCACTGACCGGAACATAGGCGATTTCTTCAACCGTATTAAAGCCCTCTTCCACCAAGATCAATGCGATCTCTTCATCGACCCCCAACTGCTCGACAAACATTTGTTTAATCTTGTCAGCTTCCTCTTCACTGTTTTGTTCCGCCTTGGAAGCATCGATAACATTCAGCTCCCAACCCGTCAATTGGGTCGCAAGACGTACATTTTGCCCGCCACGGCCTATAGCTTGAGATAAGTTATCCGAACTGACGGCCAAATCCATACTGTGTTTATCTTCATCGACCACGATAGACTGGATCTCGGCCGGCGACATTGCATTAATCACAAACTGAGCATCGCTGGCATTCCAAAGAATAATATCAACCCGCTCTCCGGCCAGCTCATTTGAAACCGACTGTACTCTCGAACCTCTCATACCGACGCAGGCGCCCACAGGATCGAGCCGAGGGTCATTGCTTTTAACGGCAATTTTGGCTCTGGAACCGGGATCGCGCGCCGCTCCTTTCACCTCTATCAAACCCTCCCCCACCTCAGGCACTTCAAGGCGGAATAATGCAATCAGCAACTCAGGCGCAGTCCGGCTGACAAATAATTGAGGACCACGAGGCTCTAAACGGACATCTTTCAAGTAACCCCTGATTCTATCGCCAATGCGAATGGCTTCACGGGGGATCATGTCTTCTTTCGCGATATAAGCTTCGACATGTCCACCCAAATCCAGATAAACACTACCTTTTTCAATGCGTTTGACAATACCGGTAATCAGCTCACCGACACGGCTTTGATAGGCATCAACAATTTTCTTGCGCTCGGCTTCCCTGACTTTATGAATAATAACCTGCTTGGCAGTCTGTGCGGCGATACGACCGAAATCGACCGATTCGATTTCCTCTTCTACCAAATCACCGATTTGAACATCCGGGTTATCAAACCTTGCAACTTCCAACAATATTTGGGTTTCAGGAAACTCCACATCGCCGTCAATCTGATTGTTGGCGTCAACGACTTCCCAGACTCTATAAGTAACATAATCGCCGGTTTTTCTGTTGATATTAACACGTGCTTTGATTTGATTCGCGTGACGCTTGATGGTAGCCGCTTCTAATGCTGATTCTATGGCCTGAAAGACGACTTCTTTTTCAATATCTTTTTCATTAGAAAAAACATCCACCACCAACAAGATTTCTTTATTTGCCACTACGTCCTCCCTTTTCAATTAAATACTCAGGAACCAAGCGCGCTTTGCTCATCGCGTCAAACGGAACCTCAAAAATCTGTTCGCCTTCCTGAAGCGTAATAATATCGTCCTCAACTTTTTTTATCAGGCCGGTAATTTTTCTCCGACCGTTAACGGCTTTAAATAAAGTCACCAACACCCTACTGCCGATATACCGTTCGAATTGGCTTACTTTAAAAAATGGCCTATCTTCGCCCGGCGAAGAAATCTCCAAATGATAGTTGCCTTGAATGGGATCCTCCACATCCATCGCGCCACTGATTTGATGACTTACTTTACTGCAATCATCAACCAGAATTCCGTTCTCACTGTCGATGTAGACTCTTAACAGACCATGTTTAGGATGAGGATTATATTCAATGCCAACGCATTCATAACCTAAACCTTCAACAATTGGCTCAATCAGACTAACCAAATGCTCAGGAGCCTGCTTCATCTTTTCCTCACTTAGTTTTGCACAAAAAAAAAGAGCCGACGGCTCTTCCATTAACAATCAACTGAGAGCTTTTAATCACCAAAGCCCAGAAAATAAAAAACCCCAAAAAGGGGTTCTCGGCAACCAATCCTTGCGTCACTCTAACTCCTGCATCCATGCAGTCCTATATGGTAGCGGGGGCAGGATTTGAACCTACGACCTTCGGGTTATGAGCCCGACGAGCTACCAAGCTGCTCCACCCCGCGATTGATTTGTGCATTATAGGGCATTTTTAATATTTAGCAACTTATATTTAAATAATTAGTAACTACTCGCCCCAATTGTTTTCATTACAAAATCAAAAAAAAGCTTGACAGTTTTTTCGCCTTTAAAAAATCATTTTCTTTGGGCAGCAAAAAACTCAGCAAATAAACCCGCTACGACAGTGTTGTTGACGATGATTA
>JAPLRU010000086.1 GCA_026399025.1 Methylobacter sp. | reverse complement strand
TACTTCTTGAAATGTCTACAGTATTAAATTTAAAGCCGATTGCGACAGCGGTTTGTTGATGATTAAAGGCGATCCGGTTAGTATCAGACAGGTGCTGCATAACCTGATTAAAAACGCGCTGGAAGCGATAGATGCCCAAGGTTTGATTGAAATAAGCCTGCACCGGGTGCAAAAAAATAATACCGATTTTATCGAAATAGCGCTTTATGACGACGGGCCGGGCATTAAGGATGAGCAAATCGAACAAATTTTTGAACCCTATGTGACCACTAAAGCCAAGGGCACCGGTTTGGGCTTGGCGATAGTCAAAAAAATAATTGAAGAACATGGCGGTGCGATATGGATCGATACCAGCCGTACAGTGGGGGCGGGATTTATCATTCAGCTTCCGGCGTATAATTTTTGAGATGCCGAAAAATATGAATACACACATACCGCGTATATTGGTTGTAGACGATGAACCGGAAATTCGCCGCTTGGTTTGTGAAATACTTGAGGACGAGGGCTATCAAGTCGCAGCGGCCGAGCATGCCGCCGCCGCCAGGGAGTTAAAAAAGTCCCAAATCCCCGATTTAATCCTGCTGGATATTTGGATGCCGGATACCGACGGCATTACCTTGCTGAAAGAATGGGTCGCCGAAGAGACGCTGCTTTGCCCGGTGGTGATGATGTCGGGGCATGGTTCCGTGGAAGCCGCGGTCGAGGCAACGAGGTTGGGGGCTTACGATTTTCTTGAAAAGCCCTTGTCTTTAGCAAAATTATTATTGATTGTCGAAAGGGCTTTGGAAGCCGGTAATTTACAGCTCGAAAATGCGGGGCTTAAGCAGCAATTGGTTGCCGATATTGAGCCGGTCGGCAAGAGCGCTACCGTGGCTAGGCTTAAGGATCAATTAAAGCGTTTGGCTCAGCACGATGCCCGAGTGTTATTCGTCGGCGAAGCGGGCGTTGGCAAGGAGATGTACGCGCGCTATTTGCATAATAACAGCGCGCACCGGGACGGTCCTTTTATCGATGTGGCGATAGGCAGTATCTCGCCGGAGAATTCGGCGGTGGAATTTTTCGGTAAAGAGGACGCCGGTAAGGTCTATCCTGGCTTATTGGAGCGGGCGCATAAAGGCACGCTGTTTTTGGGTGAAATCGGCGGCATGGATAAGGAAACTCAACTCAGGCTGCTGGGCGCTTTGGAGTCGAGTTCCTTTTTGCGCGTCGGGGGCAGCGAGGCGGTTCGGGTCGATGTTCGGGTGGTGGCGTCAACCCGCATTGGTCTGGATGAGGAAGTTAAGGCCGGGCGTTTCCGGCAGGATTTGTATTATCTGCTGAATGAAGTCTCGCTCGATATTCAAGCGTTGCGGGAGCACAGCGAGGATGTGCCGGCATTACTGAGTTTTTATGTCGATTATTTTGTCAGTCAGGATCGATTGCCGTTTCGCAAGTTCTCGATGGCCGCGCAAAATTTTTTACGCAATTACAGTTGGCGCGGCAATGTGCGGGAATTGAAAAATCTGGTGCAACGTTTGATGATTCTGGGGGCGGGCGAAGACATTGAGCTGGATGAGGTGAAAGCCGCGTTGGGTTCGGTCATTGGCGATACCGCTATGTCTCATTCGGTGCCTGATTTTTTTAATTTGCCGTTAAAAGAGGCCAGAGATCATTTTGAAAAAGCTTATCTGGAATACCATTTTGAGCGGACCGGAGGCAGTGTCGCAAAATTGTCGGCCGCTGTGGGGATGGAGCGGACCCATCTTTACCGAAAGTTACATTCGTTGAATATTAAATTATAAATCAGGCGGAAAATACTTGTTCCTACGTCAGAAATAAATTTGAAAAGTGCGGCGAATCTTAGTATAATTTCGCTTTTTATATTGAGCCTTTAACAGAAGCCTAAGCAACGATGAAAACATTTAGTGCAAAGCCAGCAGAAGTTAAGCGCGATTGGTACGTGGTCGATGCAGAAGGAAAGACGCTGGGTCGTCTTGCTTCTGAAATTGCGCTTCGCCTTCGCGGTAAACACAAACCAGAATACACACCGCACGTTGATACCGGTGATTATATTATCGTCGTAAATGCTGAGAAAATAGGCGTTACCGGCAATAAAGAAAACGATAAATTATATCAACACCACACAGGTTATATCGGTAATCTTAAAACCGTGACCTTGGGTAAATTGAGAAAAACTTTCCCTGATCGCATTCTTACTACAGCGGTTAAAGGAATGTTACCGAACAATCCACTGGGTCGTGCAATGTTCAAGAAATTGAAGGTTTATGCAGGTCCTGAACACGATCATCAGGCTCAACAGCCACAAGTTTTAGAATTATAAGCGGGTAGATCATGGCAGCAGCTCAGTATTACGGAACCGGTCGTCGTAAATGTGCAATAGCACGTGTTTATGCGACAACAGGAACCGGAAAAATCACTATTAACGCAAAAACCATCGAAGAATATTTTGGTCGCAAAACCGACCAGATGGTTTCCCGTCAGCCCTTAGGTTGTGTTGATATGGAAGGTAAATTCGATATTAATGTCATCGTTAAAGGCGGAGGTCCGTCCGGGCAAGCCGGCGCGATCCGTCATGGCCTGACCCGTGCGTTGATGGCTTATGATGAAGCCCTGCGTCCGGCACTTAGAAAAGCCGGTTTCGTTACTCGCGATTCACGTATTGTAGAACGCAAAAAAGTGGGCTTACACAAAGCCAGAAAACGTCCACAGTACTCGAAACGTTAATCGACTACTTCCATGCGGTAATTTTAGCTTACGCATAGGGAATAAAAAGGGCCGCATTCGAAGGATGCGGCCCTTTTTTATGGATATTTAAAAGAGGAAAGGGTTGTGAAAATTTCAATTGTTGTTCCTGTTTATAATGAAGCCGATAACATCAATTCTTTAATTGCGGAAATTGTTACGGCGATGAGTCAGGCCGAAGCCTATGAAATTATTTACGTCGATGACGGCAGTAATGACGACACGGCGACTGTGTTAAAGCTGGCGCTGCAAAATATTAAGGCGCTGAGAGTGATTCGGCATCGGCAAAGTTGCGGACAAAGCGCCGCCATTTATACCGGAGTTAAGGCGGCAAACTATCCTTATGTTGCAACGCTGGATGGGGACGGTCAAAATGATCCGGCCGATATTCCTCGCTTGTATGAGGTATTGATACGGCAAAGAGAAAGCAGCGGCAATTTATGGATGGTGGCGGGATGGAGAAACAAACGTCATGATTCCGCTTGGCGACTGTTTTCGTCGAAATTGGCTAATGCGGTTCGTTCCAATCTGTTAGGCGACAATACGCCGGACACCGGTTGCGGTTTAAAGGTATTTTTAAAAGATGAGTTTCTGGGGCTGCCGTATTTTGACCATATGCATCGCTTTTTACCTGCCTTGGTTCT
This sequence comes from Methylobacter sp., assembly GCA_026399025.1. Taxonomy (GTDB): domain Bacteria; phylum Pseudomonadota; class Gammaproteobacteria; order Methylococcales; family Methylomonadaceae; genus Methylobacter_A. The sequence continues at coordinate 39,349 of JAPLRU010000086.1, read as the reverse complement.
AAGAGCCGGCGGAAAGGTAATTTCCGAGCCGGTGAATCACAGAGGCAGGGTGCATGGTTACTCGAAATACGGCACCTTAGACCGGCTTTGGGTTGGACTTGTAGATATATTAGGCGTGATTTGGCTGCAAAAGCGGGCAAAACTGCCGGAGACAGCCGAATGACTATAGATAAAGAAACTATCTGGCTGATCATTGGCTTTATCGGGCAGGCGTTATTTTCGGCCCGATTTATTGTGCAATGGATTAAGAGCGAGCGGGAAAAAAAAAGCGTATTTCCTATCGCTTTTTGGTATTTCAGTATCGGCGGGGGCGTTACTCTGCTGGCCTATGCGATTTACCGGCAAGATCCGGTCTTCATTGTGGGGCAACTGAGCGGACTGTTCATTTATTTCCGTAATCTGTATTTTGTAGTTCATGAGCGTAAAAATTTAAGCCTTGAGTAATAACTTCTATGTATCAGCTGCTGCCTGTCAGGTTTTGGGTTTTCCTCCTTTGGGGGCTGTTAACCGGTATTAGTCTTTATATTCGGCCGTTATTTCCGATCGACGAAACCCGATATGCAGCGGTCGCTTGGGAAATGTGGCTTAGAAACGATTTCCTGGTTCCCTACTTAAACGGGGAAGCCTATAGCCACAAACCTCCGCTGTTATTTTGGTTGATGCACTTAAGTTGGTGCTTGTTTGGCGTTAACGATTGGTCGTTGCGCCTGATTTCCCCGCTTTTTTCCTTGGCCTCGCTGTTTTTATCCGGTGCAGTGGCCGCTACGCTATGGCCCGAACGCAAGCGGCTTGCAGCGGTTACGCCGCTGTTGTTGCTGGGATCGTTTTTCTGGATGATCTACGGCACCCTGACCATGTTCGATATGCTGTTAGCGTTTTTTGCATTATTGGGCGTCTACAGTCTGTTGAAGCTCGTCGCTTCGCGCTTGTCTTTAAAATACTGGATAGTGTTGGGAATCGCAATCGGTGGCGGCGTCCTTAGTAAAGGCCCGGTGATCTTGTTGCATATTTTGCCTGTTGCGCTATCGGCTCCCTGGTGGCATCAGCCAAAAACGGTGGAATTCCGTTGGAAGCATTGGTATCTGGGACTGCTGGCTGCCGTTTTTATCGGAGCCGTTATCGCGTTGTGCTGGGCAATACCGGCGGGGATTGCCGGTGGCGAGACTTATAGAAAAGCGATTTTTCTGGGTCAGACGAGTGGGCGCTTGGTCAAGTCGTTTGCGCATCAGTTACCGTGGTGGTGGTATTTAGAGATTTTGCCGTTATTGTTGTTGCCGTGGTTGCTTTGGCGGCCTTTATGGGCCGGATTGCGCAAAATGACTTATCAGGATATCGGTATCCGCTTTTGTCTGGCTTGGGCGCTGCCTGTTTTTATTGCGTTTTCTCTCGTTAGCGGCAAGCGCATCCATTATTTATTACCGCTGGTTCCGGCGTTGGCTTTGATAATGGCGCGGGCGATAGATGAAATAACCGAACCGGAGCGCTGGAAACACGCCCACCTTATCATCATGACGGCTTTCGGGGTGCCGGCTGCGGTATTAATGGTATTGCCGTGGTTAAATGATATTTATCATTGGCGGGATGAGTTATCGTTAGTTTCTCCGCTGTGGGGCGGACTGTTAGTTGTTAGTGCGGTAGTTTTTGGGCTAAATCAGGCAAAGGAAGCACAGGAGTCGGCTTTTTACATTTGTGCGGCTTCGCTTATCGCATTAATAACGCTTTCCGGAGTTTTTTTTGCAGTGAAGGGCGAGCGCTACGATACTAAAGCGACTGCTCAGGCTATCGGTGCATTAATGGATGAAAACAGGGCGATTGCTTTTTACGGTAGCAAGTATCACGGTCAATATCATTTTACCGGTCGTCTCAAGGCCCCGATTACTGTGATCCCGGATTTCTCCGAGTTGTCCGCTTGGGCTGAGAGTCATCAGTCCGGTTATATCATAGCGGCGTATAGCGAGACGGAGGCAGTGCCGTTATCTTTAATCCGTTACCACTTCCCCTTCAAAGGCCGGCATATAGGCTTATTGTCTTGCCTGACGCTATTGGCGCATCCGGAACTTAGCGCGGTTTTGAAGCCTTAGCTTTTAGTTTGGGAGTTCCTTGCTTGCGCACCGGCGCTTACAAAAAAGGGCGGAATTACCCGCCCTTTTCTTTAGAAAACGCGATTAAGCTTATTTATTGCCGGCTTTAATGTGTTCTACAGCGGCTTCAGCATGTGTAGTCGCTACGCCTACGTGCCCCATAGTGCCGTGGTCAATCGCTTCTTGCAATTCCTTAGCTCCGGCGTCTAAATGGTTTTTTGTGACGCCCTTAGTAACGATAGACGCGGCTAAGGCATCTTCCAAGGCTGCTTTTGCGTGTTCGATTAAAAGCGGCGTATGCCCCGCTTTACCGTGAGTGACCGCCGCGTTGGCGTGTTCCAATGCTGAAGCGGCATTATTTTCTTCAGCGAAAACAGAAGTACTTAAAAGAAGTAATAGACCTGCGCCTAGGGATGCTAATTTTTTCATAATTCTCTCCTCATATTAATGTTTATTTGTGTTGGATTGCCGGTTTCATGGTTGTGAAAACCATTTATTCTTATTTTTAAAATGGCGAAAATCATCATGAACCGACAGGCGTATTTTTACCTTATGTCATTTATTTTGCAATACCATAAATTTACTAAGCGTAAAAAATCGCTGAAATTTCAACGGTAAGCGCTTTTCTTATCGGTCAAATACACGGTTTTCTTGGGCTCTTGTTGTCAGTTGACAGTAACGGAGCGCCGACAAAAATTACTGTAATTCCCGGTGACGAATAATGACATTAAAAAAAGGCCCTTTAAACTGCTTGGCGAGTGCGTCCACCAGGTAAACCGAGCGATGCTGGCCGCCGGTACAGCCTATGGCTACGGTCAAATAACTGCGCCCTTCAGCCTCAAAGCGGGGAATCCAACGTTCAAGAAAGCCGGTAACATCTCTAAAAAGCTCGGTAACCAGTTCTTGCTCGTGAAGAAAATCGATGACCGGTTGATCTTTTCCGGTTAATCCCCGCAATTCCGGAATCCAGTAGGGATTCGGCAAGCTGCGGGCGTCAAATACAAAATCGGCGTCCAGCGGTACCCCATGTTTGAAGCCGAATGATTGAAACTGTAAGGAAATATGCCTAACGTCCCGTTCGCCGATTTGCTCCCTGATCAATTCGCGTAATTGATGGTAATGCGTTCGGCTGGTGTCGATCACGACGCTGGCATGTCTGGCAACCGGAGTCAGCATTTCTTTTTCGATTTTTAACGCTTCCCGTAACGGTATATTTAAATCCGTCAACGGATGACGCCTACGCGTTTCACTATAGCGTTTTAATAAGGTGCTCTCTTCGGCCTGCATAAAGATGATTTCGCAATCGATACGATTGTTGCGGATCAGTTCCAGGCTGTCGGAAAAATTAAGCAGACTTTCGCTTTGATTTCTTGCGTCAATACCGATGGCTGTTTTTGCATAGGTTTTATCGTCTGCCAGCATGACGTGGTTGATAAAGTCTCCCAGCAAGGTCACGGGTAGATTATCGATACAATAATAGCCGCAGTCTTCCAATGTATCCAAGGCGATACTTTTGCCGGAGCCGGAAAGACCGCTGACGATTAATAGTTTCATAAAAACATCGGGTAAAAGGCGAAGGGGTCGAGGTTTAAAAACATTTTTTACCTTTTACCTTTCGCCTTGGGGGCTGTCTTATCTATGGTGGCCGGTTTTTTCTTTATGTTTGATAATTTGGCGATCCAATTTATCCACCATCGCATCAATGGCGGCATACATATCTTCCTGATGATCTTCGGCAAATAGCTTAGCGCCACTTAATTGCAACGTTGCTTCGGCCTTTTGAACTAACTTTTCCACACTTAAAATCACGTGGACATCGGTAACATTATCAAAATGACGCGCCAGTTTTTCGAATTTTGAATCGGTGTGTGCTTTTAACGCGTCGGTTACTTCAAGATGATGTCCTGTTACGATGACTTGCATGAGATAAACTCCTTAATGATGAATGATTTATTGGTCAGGCGGCGTTATAAAATACGCTTACGCTGACTTGATGATGAAATGAGCATCGCTTCGCGATACTTGGCAATTGTCCTTCTAGCAACATTAATGCCTTTTTCTTTTAAAAGCTCGGCTATTTTACTATCACTTAACGGTTTTGCCAGATTTTCATTGCTGATGAGCTCCTTAATAAAGGCCCTGATGGCCGTAGATGAACATTCTCCTCCTCCTTCTGTTGAAACGTGACTGGAAAAAAAATACTTAAACTCGACAATACCGTTCGGGGTATGCATGAATTTTTGGGTGGTCACCCTGGAAATAGTCGACTCATGTAATTCCAGTTCTTCCGCAATGTCCCTCAATACCATCGATTTCATTGCAATAGAGCCGTGTTCAAGAAAACCGGTCTGCTTTTCCACAATACAGCGCGCCACTCGCAACAAGGTATCGTTACGGCTGTGAAGGCTTTTAATAAACCATCTGGCTTCCTGCAAATGGTCTTTCATGCAGGCGTTATCCTTACTGTTATCCGCCCTTTTTATCATGCCTGAATAAAACGGGTTGATGCGTAATTTAGGCGCAATGTCGGGGTTCAGGTTAACTTGCCATTTACCGTTTTGCTTTACCACGTAAACATCGGGAATAACATATTCGGAATCCGAGTCCTGTATCTGTGCGCCCGGCTTCGGATCCAAGGTTCTGATGAGGGCGACGACCTCATCCAGTTGACGCTCGGTAACGCCCAATTTGCGTGTCAGTTTTGACTGTTCATGGTTAGCCAACAAATCCAGATAGCGGGTGACAAGCGTTAGTGCTTCCTCTTTATAGGGCGTGGATTCGGGCAACTGCTTTATTTGCAGTCTCAAGCAATCTTTAAGGTCAATGGCGGCGACACCGGCCGGGTCAAAGTTTTGTATTCTGTGCAGTACCGCGTTAACTTCATCGAAATCCAGATCGTCCAGCTGATTCTGCAAGCCCTGAAAGATTTCTTCGGGGCTACTGATCAGGTAGCCGTCCTCATTGATCGAGTCGATAATCGCCAATGCAATAGCATGGTCCCGCTCTGAAAACGAGGTCAATTCGACTTGCCACAACAAATGATCCAACAGGGTTGAGGATTTACTGCGCTGAGTTTCAAATTCAACCGTCTCCGCGGAATTGGCGCCGGATTCCATCGCGTATTCATAAACATCGTCCCACGAAGAATCGATGGGTAGCTCATCCGGTATATCGGTTTGAGAGCCCTGACTGGTCAGCAGATCCGCATTATCGATTTTTTTCTCGGGTGTGATTTCGATTTCCTGAGCGAGGTTTTCTTCCTCATTGATTTCCAGCATCATATTCGACTCAAGCGCTTGCTGGATTTCCTGTTGCAGCTCTAATGTCGACATCTGCAACAGCTTGATCGCCTGCTGCAATTGCGGCGTCATCGACAGCTGTTGCCCCATTCGAAGATGTAAGGACTGTTTCATTTAAGATTAAAGGTGCAAGATTAAAAGGGTAAGGGTCAAGGTTAAAAGTTAAAGACTGAAATTGTCGCCTAAATAAACTTTACGTACTTCCTCGTTGGCAACAATGGCTTCCGCGCCGCCTTCTGCAATCACCCTGCCGTCGTTAAGTATATACGCACGATCACAAATGCCTAGTGTTTCTCTGACATTATGCTCGGTAATCAAGACGCCAATGCCGCGCTCTTTCAAATGCGCGATGATTTTTTTTATATCCTCCACCGAGATCGGATCGACACCGGCAAAAGGTTCATCCAATAATATGAACTGAGGATCGGTCGCCAATGCTCTGGCAATTTCGACCCGTCGGCGTTCGCCGCCTGACAGGCCTAATGCAATTTGATCGCGCAGGTGCAGGATATGGAATTCCTGCAACAAGTCTTCAATCACTAATTCCGTTTGGCCTTCGGTTAAATCGGAGCGGATTTGCAACACCGCGCGTAAATTATCGGCCACACTCAGCTTTCGAAAAACCGAGGGTTCTTGGGGCAAATAGCCTATACCCAGCTGAGCCCTCAAATGCATCGGGTGGTTGGTGATGACTTGCGAATCCAGGGTAATCTCGCCTTTATCGGTTTTAATCAAGCCGACCATCATATAAAAACTGGTGGTTTTTCCGGCGCCGTTGGGCCCCAGCAAACCCACAATTTCACCGGTATCGACATGCAATGAAACGCCGTTAACCACGTTGCGTTTATTGTAGTTTTTAATTAGCTGTTGCGCGGCCAGTCGAGTCATGTTTATACAGGTAAGCAAGAGGTTAAAGGCTAAAGGCTAAAGGCTAAAGGCTAAAGGCTAAAGGCTAAAGGCTAAAGGCTAAAGGCTAAAGGCTAAAGACGCAAAAAACAGCGTTGGGCCTTGCACTTCATCATTGATTGCCGCCTTTCGGGGACTGTTGCCCGGACACCGGCTGTTGTTTATTTTTCGGTTGCAATACCACATGGACGCGTTTGGTGGCCGATGCTTTCTCTCCGGCTTTAACCAATGAGGTTTTGAGATCGTATTCGATAAAGTCGCTGGAATAAGCGCCGCTGCCTTGCCACACGGTGGCCTTATCAATTAAAACCAACAAATTCTTTTTGGGGTAATACTCGCCCGTTAAGGCTTCACCGGTTATATCCGGGTCGCCCTCGTGAGGCGTCTGTTTGAACCTTGCCGGATTACCGGTAAAGACCATTTTATCCGCTTCTCCCTCGATAAAATAAACCACTAATTTATCCGAGTTCACCCGAATGCTGCCCTGAATCGAGATCACGTTGCCGGTATAAGTGCTGATAGCTTTGACATCGTCATAGGTCGCCGTATTCGAATCGATAACAATCGGCTGGTCGCCGTCACTTTCCAGCGCATAAACATTTACCGTATAAAGCGCCAATGCCAATAAACAGTAGCGGATTCCACGTAACGCAAGGTAGCGGGGGTTTTTATTTTGTTTCATAGTTACCTTTTACATTAGAAAGCAATTCCAGATGAATCGGCTGCGCAAAAACCAGTTTCATGCCGACCCCGGTCGTCCAGTTCGGCAAGCTGATCAACTCCGCCCACTCATTCGTTTCCGCATAACTGGTTTCCGGTTTTACTCTGAGATTGAAGGTATAAATTTTAAGCGCTCTGATGCCTTCAGCCGAAGCCCTGTCGACATAAACCTTGCCATTTAGCAATAAGTCCTTGCCGTCGGCAGACAAAATACCGGTTTCCGATTGAATAATCCACGGCGGCGTTTCATCGTTATAAAAAGTCATAATGGGTTTCGCCATATGAGTCGTACTGTCATCGCTGTAATGAATCATTTCATCGGCGACCAGTTTACTTTTGGGTGTGCCTAACTCGCTCATTTCCCATTTGGTATAGCCCTTGCTGAAATAATCCGGGCTGTGCGCTGGAATTGCTGTACGGGTAGACTCATCGATTCCGGTCAATTTGATCAAGCCCCAGCTCAATGCCGCAATAATGACCAAATACAGATAGGTGTAATGTCCATTTAACCGGGTCATCGTGTTCTAGCGGGTCAGGTAAGTATTCAAGACTTCATCGAAGCGGCCTTGCGCCTGCATGATAAAATCGCAGACTTCCCGTACCGCACCCAGGCCTCCGGGTAAGGTCGTACACCAATCGGCCCGTTGTTTTACGGCAAAATTGGCGTCATTGACCGCAATCGCCAGACCCACCCTGATCATAATAGGCAAATCCAATAAGTCATCGCCGACATGCGCCGCTTGCTCGGGCGTTATGCCCAGTTTTTCAATAACTTCATTAAATGCGGCGATTTTGTTTTCATGGCCCTGATACACATGTTCAATGCCCAAGTTTTTCATGCGTAGCGCGACCGAGCTTGATTTACGCCCGGATATGACGGCGACTTCAACGCCGGTCTGCCGCAACAGCTTGATGCCGTGGCCGTCGCGAGCATGAAACGACTTGTATTCGTTACCCTGGTTATCGAAAAACAAACGGCCATCGGTTAAGACGCCGTCCACGTCCAGAATCAGCAATTTGAGTTTTTTGGCTTTTTCCTGAATCAGCAACTGGTTTTGAATATCCGTCATCAGACAATACCTGCCCGAATCAAATCATGCATATTCAAAGCGCCGATGGCTTTGCCTTGTTCATCAACTACAATGAGCGCATTAATTTTTTTCTGTTCCATAATTTGCATGGCTTCCGCCGCCAGAATATCGGCTGTAATAACCGCACAATTCGGCGTCATCACTTCAGTAATAGCGGTTTTATGTAGATCAAGATTGCGGCTCAGCATCCGCCGCAAATCGCCGTCGGTAAAAATGCCGATAACGCGATTATCCGCATCGACAATGGCGGTCATGCCCAATTTTTTCTCGGTCATCTCCAATAAGGCATGGCTAATCAGCGCAGACTCGGTCAGCAGAGGCACTTGTTCATCGGCATGCATAATATCGCCGACCCGCAATAGCAAGCGTTTACCTAAACTGCCGCCGGGATGGGATAAGGCAAAATCGTCGCGGGTAAAGCCTCGCGCTTCAAGCAGAGAAACCGCCAACGCATCGCCCATTACCAAGGCCGCCGTGGTGCTGGAGGTCGGCGCAAGCCCCAGCGGGCAAGCTTCTTGCTCAACAGCCACGTTGATATGAGCGGTGGCGAACTTGGCCAGCGTTGAATCGGGGTTGCCGGTCATCGCAATTAACGGGACGCCCAAACGTTTAATAATCGGCAATATCGTTAAAACTTCTTCGGTTTCCCCTGAATTCGATAAAGCCAATACGACATCCTGACGGGTAATCATGCCTAAGTCGCCATGACTGGCTTCGCCCGAATGCACAAAAAACGCAGGCGTTCCGGTACTGGCTAAAGTGGCGGCAATTTTTCCGGCAATATGCCCTGATTTACCCATACCGGTCACTACAACACGGCCTTTGCACATAAACATCAACTTGCAGGCGAGCACAAAAGTCTCGTTAATCTGATTGGCCAATGCGGCAATCGCCTGTGTTTCCACTTGTATAACCGCTAAACCTAATTGGCATAGCTCGTGATCGTGTAATTTCATTTATTTGTAGAGTGTGTTTCCGGCCGCGTAAAGGTGTCGCTCGACCTCTCATTCACCAAGAAGGCACGAACCGCATGAATTTTGATTCTTCGTGCGGATCATGCCTTCTTGGTGTTATGTCCTGAGTTAATGCCGGTTAAGAGACGCTAATGATAAAGCATTTAGGCTTTTTTGGGGCATTTGAATGTAAATTTAGCGTGATTTTTGCTTACAACACATGTTGTTCTACGAACCAATCGGTTGCCTCTATCAACGCATTAATCATGTCCTTGCCTTGAGCGACATGACCGGCATTGGCTAATACGATATAGTCGGCCTGCGGCAAGGCTTTATGCAGGCGGTAACCGGCTTCTATCGGACAGACAAAATCCTGGCGTCCATGAATAATCACCGTTGGAATACCGGCCAAAATCCCGCAATTGTCCAGAATCCGGTTTTCCTCGATAAAATAATGATGCCGGGCATAATGCAATTCCATGCGAACCTGCTTCACCATTTTTTCCGTGGCATGTTGATCTTTCGGATTCGGCTGATAATCATTGCCCAAGGCAACCTGTCCGCCCCAAGCCATCCATTCTTTAGCGGCCCGGCGTTGTGCCAGCTGGTTTTTTCCCCATAACACGTCATAAAGTCCTTGCAGCAGATTATCGCGCCCTTGTTCCGGAATAGTTTCAACCAAGCGCTGCCATTGCTCGGGATAAATTTTGCCGGCGCCATCTTTAGCAAACCAATCCAAATCTTGTTGTCTGGCCAAAAATACCGCGCGGATAACCAAGCCCGCCACTTTATCTCTATGTTGCTGGGCATACAGCAAAGCCAGCGCTCCTCCCCATGAACCGCCAAACACCAGCCATTGATCGATAAGGAGTTGCTGACGAATACGTTCCATATCGTCGATTAAATCCTGAGTCGTATTATTTTCCAACTCGCCGAAAGGCAACGACAGGCCGCAGCCGCGTTGGTCGAATAGAATAATGCGATAAAGCGCCGGATTAAAAAACCGCCGGTGATCGGGTTTGGTGCCGGAACACGGCCCGCCGTGTAGAAAAATAACCGGAATGCCGTCAATATTGCCCGATTGCTCAACATACACCGTATGTTTGCTGCCGGTTTCCAGGAAAAAACTGTGATAGGGTTTTATTTCAGGGTAAAGGGTTTTCATGAACTATTCGAATTCAGTGCTAATAAAACATCTTCTACATAACGGCATAAAACCGTCCATTTAATTATTCGATATGTAGTTCTTCAGAGCGCGATAATTGTTTTCTGCAAAAAGGAATGCCTCGACTCAAAGAATGATGACTATGCATGTCGGTATGCTCAGTAGTTAAAAAAATGAAACGCAGATGCCTACTTTGGGGAGCTGTGTTTTATTACCTTTAATAGCCGAGCAGCGACAAATAGAGACCATAATAAGACTTTGGGGAACTGCCGTAAAGTCAAAGGTATAGGCTGTTAATGGATTTAAGAAGCTTGGGTAGACGCTCGGAGCAATTGGATGATTTATAAGATTTCGGTTGGCGTATGATCTCCGACTGGTAACGACTTTTGAAATGCGGCCATTTCGCTAAACTGGATATATCCTTTAAAGGTCGGTTTTTGTTTTAGCTGATGTGTGGGAGGCCGCCCGGAGATACCTTACATAGAGAAGGATTTATTTTCGATGAAATGGGGATTATTATGTAACGCTAATAAACTCGGTTAACCGCATTATTTTCCACAGCAGGTGCTGGCTCAATTAAGTTTCAAAAACAGTGTTGTAAGGTTGGGGGGGCTACGATGATGAATGTAAATAACTCTTTGTTAAAACCGGAAACGGTGATTGTTAATGGCGTCAATGTTGAAAACGAAAGCCCCGAGAATTGCAACTTTCAAATGGCGAGTGCGTTAGAAGCCGGTAAGTCCAGGTTAATTCATATCTTGTCACAATTCCCCGTCACTGCATTATGGTTGTTCCAACGCTACGAAAAACACGAAGAAAATACATTTAAATCCGAGCAGGCTGCCTCAGCGCTGACGGACTCGTTAGCTGAAATCAAAAACGCTTACTTGCAGGCCAGTTTGTCGTTTTCAGGCAGAGGTTTCGGCGATGACGTCGATACCGATGAAAAACAGCATCTAACCGAGCTACTGCAAGCCTTTCCTTTTTCATTTAATGATTTATTCGCATTGACGGATCTTATTATTCATGCTTTTAAGAACCGGGATCGTTGTTATCAATCCGCTGAAAATTATCCCGACTTAGTGATTAAACGGCTGGAAGCTTCGCCTCGGCAGAGTAAACTAAACCACGATGACATTATCGCATCCATGCATGCCGGTCAATTTGACCAGCGTTTTTTGTTTTTGTCCGCTGCCGATATGCAGCGCCGGGTGAAGGATATAGTTGTCGCCGAACGTCTTTGGTTAAAGTCAAGGCAGTCGTTAGCCGAGGCCAATTCCGGTTTGGTTTTATTTATAGCCAACCAGTACAAATGCGGCTTTTTGGATTTCGACGATTTGGTCCAGGAAGGTCAAACCGGCTTATTAAGAGCTATCGACAAATACGATCACCGCTTGGGTTTTCAATTTTCGACCTATGCGGCTTATTGGGTCAGACAGGCTATGTCCAGGGCTTTGTCTCGTTGCGAAAGAGTCGTGCGGGTGCCTTGCGAACAGGTGGCTAATATCCATAAAGTGTTGCGCGCCCAAAATGAGTTGTTGGCAAAAACCGGCCGCGCGCCTTCTATTAGAGCATTGGCTGAATACGCAAACATACCCGACGATCAAATAAATGCTATTTTATCCATCTCGCAAACGGCGGTATCGTTGGAAAACTTAGAAGACGATGAAGATTCATTAGCACCGATTGATGTTTTAGAGCAGCATATTTTTACTCACCCGTTTAAGAAAATAGAGCAATCGGATCTTAAAACCTGGATAGCCAAAGCGGTTAAAGTTCTTGATCCACGAGAATTAAAGGTGATTTGTTGTCATTTCGGTATCAACACCGGTACCGAAATGACTTTGCAGGAAATTGGCGCGGAACTTAACCTAACCAGAGAGCGGGTTAGGCAGATTCAAGTAAAAGCGCTCAATAAAATGAAACTCAGCTATGGTAAGCAATTAATGAGTTTTTTATGATTAACGCTCGTTAGTAAGCAGTCGCGTCGGTCCCTTATCGATTGCACCGCTTCCACCATCCATGGCAGTCGTAACAGGAGAGTCACATGAAGAAGTATTTGTTTAATATTTTGTTTTTTTGCATTGTGGGGGTCGGGGGATATTTAATCTATGACCGCCTTCACACCACGCCGCCGCTACAGGATTCCTTGGCTTATTCGGATTTTATCGGCAAGGTAAAGCATGGACAGGTTGAGCGTGTGGAAGTGTCCGGTCAGATGATCGGCGTTCGCACTTCGGACGGTCAAAATTATGAGACCTTTAATCCCGGCGATGGGCATTTAATCGACGATCTTCTCAGTGCGGGCGTACAAATAAGGACAGTACCGCCGGAACAGGAGACCTTGCTGATGAAAATCTTTATTTCCTGGTTTCCGATGTTGTTAATGATTTTAGTACTGGTCATTTACATGCGTAGAATGCAAGGCATGGGCGGCAATACCTTCGGCAAGAGCAAAGCCAAAATGCTCGAAGAAGACAAAATGACCGTCCACTTCAGTGACGTTGCCGGTTGCGAAGAGGCTAAAGAAGAAGTGGCCGAGTTGGTTGATTTTCTGCGCGATCCACAGAAGTTCCAAAAATTGGGCGGACAAATACCGCGCGGTATTTTAATGGTGGGTCCTCCGGGAACCGGTAAAACCCTGATTGCCAGAGCCATTGCCGGTGAAGCGGGAGTCAAGTTTTTCACCATTTCAGGTTCGGATTTTGTTGAAATGTTTGTCGGCGTCGGTGCGTCCAGAGTCAGGGATATGTTTGCCCAAGCCAAAGAACACGCGCCTTGCATTATCTTTATCGACGAGATCGATGCGGTCGGCCGTCAACGCGGCGGTGCCGGCATGGGCGGCGGTAATGACGAGCGGGAGCAAACCCTGAACCAATTGCTGGTGGAAATGGACGGTTTTAACGGTAACGAAGGCGTTATCGTTATTGCGGCCACCAACCGCGCCGATGTGCTGGATAAAGCCTTGCTCAGACCGGGGCGTTTTGATCGTCAGGTCAATGTCGGTTTGCCCGATGTACGCGGTCGCGAACAAATCCTGAATGTGCATATTAAAAAAGTACCGGCGGCGGCCGATGTCGAACTGAAATATCTTGCTCGGGGTACGCCCGGTTTTTCAGGCGCCGACCTTGCCAACGTCATTAATGAAGCCGCGTTGCTGGCCGCCCGCTCCAACAAGCAGGAAGTCAGCATGAACGATCTCGAAAAAGCCAAGGATAAAATCTTGATGGGCGCGGAACGGCATACCATGGTCATGACCGAAGAAGACAAGTTGTTAACCGCTTATCATGAAGCCGGCCATTGTATCGTCGGGCAAATGTCTCCCGATCATGATTCTGTTTATAAAGTCAGCATCATGCCCAGAGGCAGAGCTTTGGGCATTACCATGTTTTTGCCGGACCGGGATCAATACAGTGCCAGCAAACGCAAATTGGAAAGCCAGATAGCCAGTTTATTCGGCGGGCGGATTGCCGAACTGATGATCTACGGCGGCGACCGGGTGACCACCGGCGCATCCAACGATATTGAACGCGCCACCGAATTGGCCCGCAACATGGTAACGCGTTGGGGGCTATCCGATAAGCTGGGTCCGCTGGTCTATGGTGAAGAAGGCGGTCGGCCGTTTATGGGGCATCCGGGCGCACCCGGCAGTTCGGTATCCGATAATGTCGCTCATCTTATCGATGAGGAAATACGCGCCGTGATCGATTGTAACTATCAACGCGCGGAAACCATTCTGAAGGAAAATATCGACATCCTGCATAAAATGGCTGACGCGTTGATGAAATGGGAAACTATAGATCGTTTGCAAATTGAGGATTTAATGGCCGGTAAAGAGCCTCGTCCTCCTAAAGAAGACGAAGATTTGCCGGTAAGCAAGCCTTCGGAACCCAATAACGACGCATCGGATAAAACCGATAAAAAAGCGGTTAAGACAACGATAAAGAAAAAACCGGCCGGGCAAGTTTAAGAGAACGCTTATTTTTGAGTTCTTCTAACAAACAGATGCGCTTCGTTTTATTTCCCTGGCGCATCTTTTCTCCCTGGGTTTTCTTATTTAGTTACCGCGCTGGTTCCCAAGCTCCTGAGACTGAGAAAGTATTCGTTTTAGAACAAAAGCAAAAAGCATTCACCACGAAGGCACGAAGGCACGAAGGACACGAAGTTTTCAATACATTGAGTTTAAACAATTATTTTTCCTTCGTGATCTTCGTGGTGAATAGGTTTTTAAACTCATTTTGATAATACTTTCACAGTCTCTCCTGCTTGGGAACCAGCGTTAGCGTTGACTACAATCCTTAACTTAGGAATGAGCATGGAATAACTTAGGCAAGTTGCCAATAGTCGGAGTGCAGGCTCCGCCTGCATACGCAAGCAAAGCTTGCACTCCTGTCGCGCACAGTTGCCCATTTTATTTCATGCGCGTTCCTTAATTTTTTTTCTCTTCCTCGCATCCCACTCTTGCCAATGAGGTCAGGCGCTTAAGCACTGACCAACGAACGCAACTGAGCATCTTCAAGCAAAATATGCTTCACCAGCCAGTCGCGTAAATAAGACAGCACGTCAAACTGGGCAACCAACGGATTGGCGTGCAGCTCTTCATAAAATTCGCGAATTTTCGCTTCGAAAGCATGATGTTGATGTTGCTGGCGATCAATGCCGTCATATTCGTAGTGCTTCATCATCAGCTCTTCGGCGCGAAAATGCACTTTAGCGTAAGCATCCAGCGCCTTGATCAAGCGCGCCACTTCGCGCGCACCCAGCTTGTTGACGACCACATCGTATAAATCATTGATCAGGTCGAATAAATAGCGATGATGCTCGTCGATCACATCAATACCCACACTGAGACTGTCATCCCAAGGCGCCCAAGCGTTCGCCCTCGGTTCAATCGAAGGCAGCGTCAACACGTGCTTGGGATCGATGATGTCGTCGCGGTACAACTCGCGCACCCGTAAAATCTCAGGCATGGCCGCCTGAAAAGCCTCAACTATGGCCGGATCGAAATATTTTCCGGATTCGGAAATAATCCATGCGGTCGCATCCTCCACGGTCCACGCGGTTTTGTACGGACGCGTCGAGGTCAGCGCATCGAAAACATCGGCCACCGAACAAATCCGCGCCAACATCGGAATTTGTTCCCCGGCCAAGCCTTGCGGATAGCCGGTACCGTCCCAGCGCTCGTGATGCGAACCGGCAATATCCCGCGCCGCGACAATCAAGGCATCGTTGCCGGTCAAGATGGAAACGCCGATATTGGTGTGCGTTTTCATAATTTCAAATTCGTCGTCAGTCAGTTTGCCCGGCTTTAGCAACACCGCGTCGGCGATGCCGATTTTTCCGACATCGTGCATGGGCGCGGCAACATACAGCAGCTCCCGTTGATCGGCGGGCAATCCCATGGCCTTGGCAATCGCCTGAGCGAAATTGGTCATGCGCATGATATGCCAGCCGGTTTCGTTGTCGCGATATTCCGACGCCACACCCAAGTTGCGAATGGCGTCCGCGCGGGCTTCCTCAAGCTCCAGTTCCCGGATACGCAAGGTTTCGTGGGTCAGCGCACGGTGCACCAAGCCGGACAGCGCATCGGCCAAATCGTTCATGAAATCGAGATGAATAGCGGAGGCCTGATAATCGAGCGGAACAAACAACACGGTATAGCCGATGCCTTGACCGTCGATACACAGCGGCAACAGAAACAGGCGTTGCTGCAATTCATGTGCTTCGCCATAGTCGGCCGTATCAATCACACATCCGTGCTTAATTTCGGTAGAAGCAAATACCCCCGAATCCCAGCGCAATTGCGATGTCCAGGCGGGCTCCATGCCGAATTGCGCGACTTGAAAATAGCGTCCTCGCGGATTAAGCAGCACCACCGCGCCGCGCGACTCCAACGGCACATCGTAATAATCGCCCAATATCGCAAACAAGCGTTCAAGCAGCGCATCCAAATCCGATGTAGTGGCGCTGCTGACCGTTAACTTGAATACCCGTTTTCTGATAGCTCGTAATTCTTCTTCTTTGTTCATCATGAGTTCCCCGAGGATAAATAGGGCCGTAGGATGCGGTGAGTTCGCGAACCGCATTAATCGCGTTAGTCTTCGTCAGCTTAACCATTCGCAAAGCCCCTGTTTCGGTTTGGGATGGATACTGTCGATGATGGAAACTCATCGGTCGTAGTCCTATCATACCGGGCGGGTTTTAATGTTCGGAATCGAGATCGGAGTAAAAAACAACTTCGTCTTAAGTCAGCCGCCTTCAATGGAAGATGCCGCTATAATCCTCGTTCCCTACGATTTTGTCGACTATTTTTAATGTGTTGTTTTTTCGATAACGGTTGCTTTGCCGGGTATTCTCAATACCCCGTCACGGCAACGGCTTGTCCGACGGTTCCGAGTTAGTGGTTTAAGGCGGGACCGGCATATTCGGCGGCGGAGGCGGCAAATATTCCTCCTCTTGACTGTCGTAAATCAAACCGCCGGGTACGGGAATTTGATGGCCTTGGCTATACATGCACTGCATGTAAGCGATGTCATAATCTTGTTGAGCTTTGTCGTGAGATGTGGGTTTCTGTTGCGTTGCGCCAAGTTGGCTAAGAACAAATTTCCGACACATCCGGTCGTCATTATGAAACAGATCGAAGCATTTACCGGCGCCCGGCAACACCAAAACGCTCGGACCGCTCGGCATTACCGAACAGGCCGTCAGCGAGAAAACTAAAATCAGGGCGGTTAAAGTACGCAACATTCGGACGGTCTCCATTAAGGGTTAACTTTCTTCCAAATAGCCGAACAATAGGGATAATAACCGCCGGGATGGGCGCAGTAATAAGCGTTTTCGGCACATTATTCACCTTTCCCGAGCTAGCCGAATGAAGCAAAATCGATTTTTACCTGTCATCGGCCGATAGGCGGTTCAATGCCGGCCATAGCCACGCCAACCCCGACCCCGACCGTAAAAATGCGGCCTAAAGCCGTAATAGCCGTGGAAGCGCGGCTCAAATCCGTAAGAGCGGTAATACGGATAAGCGTAACCGTCACTGTAATAAGCTCCCGAATAGTAGGGTGTCACATAAAGCGCGCAACCATCCAAGGCGAACAGAATCCAGGCAAGGACTAGAGTGACCGCTAAATGCTTCATACAGGCTCTCCTCAGGACTCATGACCATGGCGCGCTCCGCGTCTGATTACAGAGTAGAGGAGGCTCATCGTTTGGGCAATGAGTAGGAATGTAGATGCCATCGTTGATCAAGCGACATTCATTCAGGCCATCCGGAGTGCAGGCTTCGCATGCTTGCAGGCGAAGCCTGTACTCCAAACTTGCCGAATTTGTAGTTGTCATGTTGCTCAATCAATTCAGTACTCTATATATGATTAAATAAGATTTCTTGAAGACTACTGGAAAAATCCGTTTATAGCCGTTTTAGGCTTATTATTCACCTTTATCGCAATCATCCGCGCGATGGTTTATTTTCTGCAAGTTAGCTAACAATCTACAACTTAACAACAAGGAACGCTCGTGGCGGCCAATTACATTAATGATCAATGGGTACAAAAAGACAGCATGGGCCTGGGCCATGCCGGAGATGCGGTAGCGCGTATGGCCTTGGATGTCAGCCCGCCGTTCACTATAGGCGTTACCGGTAAATGGGGCTGCGGTAAAACCAGCGTGATGCGCCGGGCGTTTGCTACGCTGGGCGGACAGCCTATCAGCCAGCATTTGCAATTGGCCGATAATAAGCCGGAATTGAATCAAGACAACTTGGATGCGCTGGAAAGCTTGCACCACAGCCACGGGAGTCGGTTCAATGTACTGAAGTGGGGCGACTTGCACAATGTCGCCAAACAAAGCCTGTGCATCTGGTATTCCCCTTGGCAGCATCAGGACGCCGCCAATCCCTTAATACCCTTGCTTCAAGAAATCCGCGCCCAATACGGCTTTACCCGCAAAATCATGGAAAAAGGTAAACAGCTCAACCGTCAAGGCGGCTTGGCGGCCTGGACCTTACTGGAACATGCGATTGATGCCGCCATTAGCTTTACTACAGGCAAGCCGGTAAAAATGGCGGTCGGGGTTGCCGAAAATATCCGTAAAGCCTGGCATGAAAACAACCCGGAAAATCTGGCTAAACCCAGCGACGGCCAGCGTTTTCATTTGCTGTTTGAAGATGCGGTGGAAAACCTATTGACCGATTTGCTTGCCGTGGCGGAACAAGAAAGGCTTCCCGAACAAAAGAAAGCGTCTAAAGCCAAAAGCGTAGCCAAACCGGAAAACATATCCCAACACGCCCGCCTGATCGTTTTCATCGACGACCTGGATCGTTGCGAAGAAGAAGCCGTGGTCGCCTTGCTGGAAGCCATCAAACTGTATTTAGGCACTCACCGCTGTGTGTTCGTGCTGGGCGTGGACGACGTCGCGGTAGGCGATGCGCTCAAGCGTCATTGGCAAGGCCGCAGCGACGACAGTAACCGCGAATACCTGGAAAAACTGTTCCAAGCCACCGTGCAGGTGCCCCAGCCGGTTGACAGCAAACTGCAAACACTGATCGAAAGCCAATTAACCGCCCATGGCTTTCCTAACGACGCCGTTCCCGGCTTGGCAAAAGACATACAAGCCTTACTCGAACCCAACCCGCGCAAAGTCAAAAACTTCCTCAACAGCCTGTGCGCCAACTGGCAGGTATTGCGTTGCGCCGCCATGAACAACGAAGCCAATTGCCGCCGCTTGGTTATGTTTCAATACCTGCGTAACAATCATCTGCCGGTATGGCGTCTGCTGGAGCGGGAACCGATCTTGTTGCAACTGCTGCATAGAGTGCTGGTGGGCAGTAAAGAGCCGATATCAGGGCATCTCAGCACCGATGATTTACGCATGACCGAAGAAATTTTCTCGCGTTCTTTCGCTCATGTGCTTAAGCACGATAACGCCGATGAAATGAAGCTGCACCGCAGCCAGTCTTTAGACGCGGCCGTGGATAAAGCAATAGAGCGACTGGACCGCAGACGCTCGGACCAATATTTTGTTAATTGGGTGAATGGCGGCGGCTTAGCCAAAGATGAAAACCTTCCTGCCATGTACCTGCAAATTACCAACGAAGAGCAATAAACCATGGTCGATCTTAATAGCACCGCCGAACAAAACGCCCGAATGCGCGCCAGAGCCGATTATTTCCGCTGGCTAAACAAATATCACGGCAGCGCCGAGCTGGCGGAAATGAGCGACGAACCGGAACCGGTCAACTTGCGGCAAATATTCGTCCCGATGCGCGTGGCTCAGGAAGATATAACGGAAACCGACATGGCGCCGCCCGATAAGGTCGTGGCACAAGAAACCGACGCCAACTTACCGGGCCGGGATGCTTTTGAACTGATTGCCGAGCAGCCTTTCATCTGCCTGTCCGGCTTGCCCGGCAGCGGCAAAACCACGCTGACCAAAGCGCTGATCGGCGAATTGTGCGGCAGTCATCCCAGCAGTTTGCGTACCGCATTGCAAGCTCAGCGCGGCATCGCCCCGATACCGCTGATTCTGCGCGAAATTTCCGGCATAGACCGCATCCTCACTTTAGATGCACTGATGGAAGCGTGGTGGCAAAACTTGGAACAAAAAAACGAACAGGCCGACGCCTTGGATATTGCGAGGTTGCGTTACAGTTTTAATGTCGAAGGCGATCATTTTCCGTTGTTATTGCTGTTTGACGGCATAGATGAAATCGGTGGCGCGGATGTGCGGCAAATCCTGTTGAATATCGCCGTCGAGGCTTACAGATTGGGTTGCCGGATATTGGTCACCGGCAGACCCAACGGCTTTACCGATGTTCATCTGCCAAGAGTTATACAGACCGAACCGGGGCATTCTCCCCTTATTCCAGAAGAA
The DNA here is from genome assembly GCA_026399025.1 of Methylobacter sp. Lineage (GTDB taxonomy): Bacteria > Pseudomonadota > Gammaproteobacteria > Methylococcales > Methylomonadaceae > Methylobacter_A. The sequence continues at coordinate 19,261 of JAPLRU010000086.1, read as the reverse complement.
GAGAGTGCAATATTGTCCGCAGATATGACGATTGACGATGAGCTAAATACGGAAATATCGTCGAAGGCGAAAATTATTAGTACTGGCTCTATAACTCTTAGTTGGAAAGTCTTGCATTACCATTTGTTGCCCCTCGCTTGGCCGCAAATCCATAACTTCATCGACCGCTGGTATCGGCTGCGCCCCGAATGGCAAATTAAGCGTAAAGACGGTACGGACCACTTCTTGAAGGCATTGCAGGATAACAACCGCCCGTATTTGCTCACGCTGGCGCGGCGGCCCATTTTCCTGGCTTTAATGGCGCTGGTGCATTGCACCCGTAACGAAATGCCTCATGGTCGCGCCGATCTGTACGAGGCCATCGTCGATTTATACCTCAACCGCCAGGAGCGCCATCGCCAGCTTAAATGCGGCATCAACAGCAATCCGCTGAAAGCGTGGTCGGCCCAGGAAAAACGCCGGGTGTTGGGACGCATCGCTTTTGAAAGCCAGTTGCGCGGCGCCGACCGGCAAGAAGATAACAATAATCCCGACCAGCGCCGCATCCTTTGGCCCCAGCCTGAGCTGCGCGATTTTATTGCACAGTATTTGCAGGACCGCGCCAGTGACGGCGGCATTTTGCCTGAAGACGCCGATGAACTGCTGGACTATTATTTGCATCCCGCAGGCTTGTTGATTTCGCCGCGAGAAGGCGAAATCAGTTTTGCCCATTTGAGTTTTCAGGAATACCTGTGCGCGGAAGATATTCAGCGCCGTTTGAGCGGTCGCCAGTTTGAAACGGTGTTTCGCAACGATTTGGCCGAGCGCTTAAACCGCCCCGGTTGGGACGAAGTGGGCCTACTGCTGCTGGCCATCCACAAAAATCGCTCAGAAGACGGGCATTTGGAACTGCTGGGTTTGCTACAGCCGCACAAAACCGCCGAAGCGTCGCTGTTGGTGCGTGCGCTGTGCGGCAAGGAACTTGGCATAACCCCGGCCCGGCAACAAGCTTGGTTGCCGGTGCTGTTGGCCGCTTGCTTATTGCATCCTAAACAAGAATTAGCCGATCACTTGGCCGACTGTCCGCACCTGGAACAAGCCGGGTTGGCTTTAGTCATTGAGTTGCTGAATCCGCCGGAGCTAAGTTCCAGCTCCGATTATGCCGAAGCGCAGTGGCGGGTTTTGCAACAGCGGGCAGATTCAATCGCCCCGCTTTTTGCTTGGCCGGAACGGCACGAGGCCATGTTGGAACAGTGGCGCAAAGCGGATTGGAATGAACAAGACGATTCAGTTTCCGCTCGATTCTATAGCCTGTTAGTCGTGTTGGTTTTCAGCCGTTGGGGGCTACAAAGCGACGTACAAAATCCTATTGCCGACCCTGCTCTGGAATCGGCGCTTAGCGCCGCTTTACAGGATGGAACATTGTTATGGATACGTAAAAAATCCGAACACTCTGCGGCTCTGCCGGTTGCCACTCATGCCTGCCTAGTGCTGGATGCCTTGCTGCCGGGGCGCGGCCAATTGTGGCAATGCGCGTTGGCTCAATTACCTGTGGATGCTTGGTTGTTGCAAGGCGAAACAATTGACGATTATTGGGATATGTACAGTCAACCGGTAGTGTTACTGGCGTTATATCCTGAGGAAAAACTGCCGGTCCGCGCCCGGCTGGCGCTGGGGCTGTATCAGGCGCTGTCGTTGATGGAATGCTTGCCTTTGCTTGTGCTTTGGGCGTCGCGGTCGCGGTCGCGGTCGCGGTCGCTGTCGCGGTCGCTGTCGCGGTCGCTGTCGCTGTCGCTGTCGCGGTCGCTGTCGCTGTCGCTGTCGCTGTCGCTGTCGCTGTCGCTGTCGCTGTCGCTGTCGCGGTCGCTGTCGCTGTCGCTGTCGCTGTCGCTGTCGCTGTCGCTGTCGCGGTCGCGGGCGCAGTCGCTGTCGCTGTCGCTGTCGCAATCTGCCGCCCTCACCGAAGCCTTGCGTCAGCTATTACAAACTTGCGAGCAGCGCTTAAACCCGGATGTGGCGGATGAGCCGCTAGTCGCTTTTGCCCGCGCCTTGGAGCGCTTCGGTTATTTCTACGCCGCTCACGACTGGTTTAGCGAACAAGCCGAAGCCCCCGATCTGATGACCCGGCGCGGCTTGCGCCCGGCCCAACCTTTGCCCCCCGAGCTGGGCTTGTTCGATCAACGCGGCATGCCTTTGGCCCAGCAACAAAGGCACCACTGGCTGCAATTGCAAGCGTGGTTGCTTGACGATGACGCGGTGCTGGGGTTTTTCTTCCCCGAAGGACTCGGCAACGAAGATGAAGCCGTGCTCCGCGACGATCTTGCTGTGCTCAAAACCCAGCCTTGGTCACCTCAAGCCTTTGTCGCCGCCGCGCTACGTGATTGGCCGGAAAATCAAGCGCAACGCGATTTCAGCTTCGCCACCGCGCAAGATGAAATGCTGGCCGCCTGCCAAGCCTTCCTTCTTGCTGCCGGTTAACCGGCTTTGGAGTGGCATCAAGGGTAATAAAAATATAGAGCCGGAAGTCGAGCTGTAAGTGTAGGAGCTGGCCGTGGAGTTCCGGCTTGCAGGCCGCACTCCAACTTGTCTCGGATTGAATTTTGAGCTGTTATAGAGCACTGAATTGATTGAGCAACATGACAACTACAAATTCAATCCGAGGCAAGTTGGAGTGCAGGCTTCGCCTGCAAGCAGGCGAAGCCTGCACTCCGGATGCCTGAATTAATGTCGCTTGATCAACGATGGCATCTATATGTTGCTCAATCGATTCGGCTAGCGATTTAAGCAGGGACAAACTACAAATAATCTGGAACGCCAAACCCACCCATTTAACTGTCCCGGCTTAAATGGGTAGCCATCAATTCAGTGCTCTATCTAATTTGACTCATTAATGAAGATTAAGCTCTTTTGCCGCAACCAGCAGCTCGTCGATAAAGTGTTGCGTATACAAGGGCAGGTAGTTGTTTTTTAAATAAGCGATTTTGGTGTTTGAGCTGGGAATCAGATGCGACAAATCCCGCGCCACCAGATCATGATCCATCGCCGGATCATAAGCCATACCGGCAATAATGCCGACGCCCATGCCCAGGCGAACATAGGTTTTGATCACGTCGGTATCGGCTGCGGCCAGGATAATATCCAGCGCCATCTCGGTGTTTTTAAAGGCGGTCTCGATGTTCGAGCGGCCGGTAAAACCGAAGCTGTAGGTGAGTATCGGATAAGAAGCGAGCCGTTTAAGCGAAATTTCACCCTCGCTCAAGGGATGACCTTTCGGCACCATCACCGCATGATGCCATGCGTAGCAGGGCTTAACCACTAAATCGCGATCTTCGCCGACTTTCTCGGTGCAGATCGCGATGTCCGCTTTTCGGGTATGCAATTTGTTAATCAGTTGTTCGGGCGACGCTTCAACCATATAAATCCTGACGCCGGGATATTTTTGTCTAAACCGCAGAATAGGTTTCGGTAAAAAATATTTGGCTTGAGTGTGCGTCGTCGCAATGTGCAACACCCCTTGACTGCTGTCGATATAGTCGGCGGCCAGGGTTTGGATGTTTTTCTTAGCCAGGTTAATGGCCGCGACTTCTTCCATGATGCGGCTGCCCAACGGCGTCAAGCCGATTAATTTCTTGCCTTGCCGCTCATATAAAGGGGAACCCAATTCAGCCTCGAAAAGCTGCAATTGCCGACTGACTGCCGATTGCACGATATGCATTTTTTCCGCGGCTTTGGAAAGACTGAAATCATTCTCTTGAAGAATGCGCAGCAGTTCAATTTGGCTTAAATTCATCTGTTGGAAGGTTTCTTATTAATAATATTCGAGGAATGCCGGTTGTATGGCTACCGATAGGCGACGAATTAAAGCATAAAATAACGAAGATACGAAGATCATCGGGAAAAACATAAAATTTCGCAGCCTCGTGGTGAATAAAAGCATCGGATGACTTTTAGCGTTCCATGATTTAAGCGGCGCAACAGACAGGATTAAAGGCCTCCCAAAAATAGAGTAAAAAGCCTACGCTGAATTTCTTTACTTTAACAGCTCAGCGGTTTATAACTCATCTTCCTCTTACTTGTTGATTTTTATAGGGAGTATACCGATGCCTAGTTTTTTACTCGATCTAAATTACACCTTGGAAACCACTCTGCTAGCCGCTGCAATAAGCTTTGTACTGGCTGCCGGTTTAATCTGGCTAATGATGAAGATGGTATGTCGATCGCGATTAACTCAATTACGCCAGACCTTAGAACAAGAAATGACCGCTTCCGAACAACAGCGAACGCAATTGGCGACCGATTTAAACCATTTGCAACAAAAACTACAACAAACAGAACTGAATAGCGCCGAACAAAGTGCGCAAATCACCCACTTGGAACACGCCAAGCAAGCCGCGGAAACCGAAGCGGAACAGGCCGTGGCGCTGAAATCCTCGATTAGTCAGCAAAATAATAAACTTGAAGAATTAAATAAGGCTTTGGAACAAGAGTTTCAGCTTGATGCGGTTGACGTACAGGCCGAGGCCAATTCGACGCCAAGCGAATTGGCATGGCAAAAGCACTATCACATAATTAGCCAATTAAGCCGACGATTGCAGGAAGCCGAACAAGCCCGAACGGAATTACAGCAAGAGCAGCAAAGTCGGCAAGGCAGTTGGGCTGAACAAGAGGCCTCGGTCAGCGCCTTAACCGCCGCCGCAAATGAACAGGCCGAGCGCGCCGGACAATTAGAACAAGCTCTACAAGAACAACAAATACAATTTACTCAGCAGCAACAACAGTGGCAAAACAGCCTGAATGAAAAAGACGCCGCTTTAAGCACCTTAACCGTCATCGCGGACGAACGTGCCGAACGTGCCGGGCAGTTAGAACAAACGCTGCAAGCGCAACAAATACAGATTACTCAAGAACAGCAACAGTGGCAAAGCCGTTTAGCTGAAAAAGACGCCGCTATTGGCGCATTAACCGCCAGTGTCAACGAACAAGCGGAACGTGCTGGACAATTAGAACAAAGCCTGCAAGAACACACCCAACTTACTGAGCAGCAACAAAATCTACACAGTAGTTTGGCGGAAAAAGACGCCGCTATCACTGCCTTAAACACGACCATAAACGAGCAAGCGGAACGTATCGGGCAATTGGAACAGAGCCTGCAAGAACAACACATCCCCTTTAATCAAGATCGGCAACAACAATTAGATAATGCTGTTTTGCAAGTGCAGGAATTAAAGCGGCAACTGGCCGAACAAGAGTCCCAAACTGAGAATGCATTGGCGCGGCAACAACCCGGCATAGAGCTTCAGGAAAATTATCAGGCTTTAGAGAAAAAACTGGCGGACAGTGAAGCCCTTATTCAAGAATTGCAAAGCGCATTGGCGGCGGTTCCAACAGAACCGGTGGCGACAGCTTCGGATTTGATAAAAAAGATTGCCGACCAGGAAGCGGCAATTGCCGAGCTGAATGAGACGGTGACCGGGCAAGCCAATCATCTTTTCCGTTTGGAATATGATTTAGAAGTGAAAAACGCCATTATCAGAGACCATGACAGTCCGCTGGAAGGCATACCGGCTGCTATTGTGGCTAGGCAGGAAGAGGATCAGGCGCGGATTGCCGAGTTAGAGCGGGCGCTTAAGCCTCAACAGAAAACAGCGCAAAACACGTTGGAAAAAACTCAAGAAAAACCGTTAGAGTTGTTTAATCCCGCAAAACAAAAAATAGACGAAATAACGGACGCCGCTAAACATTTTCCCGATCAACTTAAAGGGTTTTATCAAAAACTGTTGTCTAAGAGCTAGTAATGCGGATGCTGTCGCGACGTGTTACTAAAGCCTTGGCTTTTGGCAAGTTCTCAGTGATATGGATACCTCAGTTGATAAAGCGACGTAAAGCCCTCTCCAGCGGGAGAGGGTTGGGTGAGGGGAATATAATGGTTGTTTTTATTCTCCTCTCCCCACCCCTTCCAGCATAACTATCTACACAAGTCCAGGCCCTACCTCCTTTGAGAAAAAAGGTTGAGGTAAGTAAAGTGTAAGTAGTTGATTTTATTCTCCTCACCCCAGATTCTTATGGTGATAATGGGTAGCGGGGTTAAAAAACTCAGCCTGAAGGCGCGAACGGCTGTTCCAAATGCGATTCTACCTTCTGCATAAGTCACAAGGAGGTGGCGAAAGCTTCCGCTCCTGCTCACGCTCCTTACCTACATCACTGTAGGTAATGCGAATCTTTCATGGAGCAAATATCTGCCCGCAGTCCTTCGTGCCTTCGTGGTGAATTGCTTTTTCGCATTTTGTAAAAAAACTTTTGGCAGTCCACTTAACTCAATTGAATAAATTTTGCGGCAGCATCCGCCTAAAATCGACCAGCAGCGTTACTCCTTCCGGTCCCAAGGCCAACCCGCGTATGCCGGTTAAGGTAGTGCGGGCAACGATCAGGGCCGGCAGAGGATAGATAGTATCGATCTCCAAGCAATGTAACTCCACGGGGTTGGAAACCGATACGGCATAGTCTTCTGTCGCGTGTTTTATTAGGAGAATACGGCGCGAGGCCGTATTTTGCGTCTCCTCGCAAGACAATCCCAGAAGCCGCTCGACCATCGCTACCGTATCGGCTTGGTCGGCACACAATTGCGTTCGCACTTGCGCCGCTTCGACGGCGAAGCGGTAACCGCCGGCCATAAATGAGACGACTTCCAGGGTGACGGACTCGAAATGGGCGGCTGTTTTTGTCATCCCCGGCCGCGCTGATAATCTTCGAATATGCGGTTCAGGTCGAGCATCACGACCGGCGTATCTTGATGCCAAAGCAAGCCGGATACGATAGGCCGCATGTGTTCCGGCAAGGTAGTGGGCGGCGCTTGAATCGCGCTTTGCACGACATCCAGCACGTCCACTACCCGGTCGACGCGAATTCCACTCCGCATACCGCCGCCTTGGCCGCGCAGGATGGATGAGTTTGGCGCCGGGTCGGCCGCCGGCTTTCCCAGCAATTCGGCAAGCCGGATAACCGACTCGATGTTGCCGCGCACGTTAATCACCCCTTCCAGCGACGGCGGGCAACCCGGCACAAAATACACGTTCACCGCCGGCATAATTTCACGAATCGCTTCGCCGGGAAAAGCGAAGCACTCGCCGCTCAGTTCAAAAATCACCAGTTTGACCGTCGGTTCGTCAACATTGACGATCTCCGAAGATGCCGTTTGCCGTAAATCGAGAATTTTATCCAGGCTGCTTTGTTCCTGATCCATCACTGTCTCCGAATTTATGCCGCGTGGATGACGACGCGGTTACGTCCCGAATGTTTAGCCTGATACATGGCTTTGTCCGCGGCTTCGATCAGGGTTTCCGCGCATTTTAACTGCGGAAAAGCGGCGACGCCGCAACTGAAAGTACAGAAAAAATCGACATCTCCCGCATGAAACAATACCTTGCTGAAATCTTCGCGCAGTTGCTGCATGAGCTGCTCGGCTTTTTCCAGCATAACGTCATGCATGATTACGGCGAATTCCTCACCTCCGTAGCGTCCCACCAGATCGGTATCGCGTAAGCGCTGCTGCAAAACCCGCGCCAGCGCCAACAGCACTTGATCGCCGACCGGATGGCCGTAGTTGTCGTTAACGGATTTGAAACGATCCACATCGATCATGGCGAAACAAACGCTGTGATTTTGGCGTCGAGCGCGAACGATAGCACTGTCCAGAAATTGAGTGATGGCCGTATGGTTGAAAAGTCCGGTCAAGCTGTCGCGCATCATCAGAGAACGCAATACGCGCATGCGCTCGGCCCTGAGCGCGACCGAGGTTACCAGATAAACGGGATCTATCGGTTTGGTGAGAAAATCCTCCACGCCGACCCGCATGGCCGAGAATTGTTTTTTGGGGTCGGTCTCGCTGGACAGAAATACAATCGGCAGGCCGACATAATCCGGCACCTGACGGATCAGCTTGGCCATGTCGTGACCGGAGCATCGGGGCATGTACATATCCATCAACACCAGATCGGGTTTGAATTCGCCGACGACATCGAGCACGGTTTCCAGTACCGCTGTGGTGCGGGTAACCATTCCGGCATTTTCCAGAATCAACGCGTGGTATTGAGCGATTTCGGGCTCGTCATCGATCACCAGCACCCGGAACGATTCAGGCTGAGTGTGCCGCGTCAGCAGGTCGAGAGAAGCGACCAGTTCCAGCGCCGAAACAGGCTTGGGAAAGTAAGCTTCGCCGCCCGCTTGGATCGCGCTCAGGCGGGCGTCGAAGTCGCGCCGGGCGGAGACGAAAATCGCGGGAAAGCGGATGCCGTGAATGCCGCGCAAGTCCTTGAGTACTTTGGTGCCCTCGCTATTGCCTTCCGGGAAGATGATGTCCATGATCACCGCATCCGGGTGTTTCCTCAGCACCGCTTCGCGCAAGTCCGCAGTCGTGTGGAACAGTGCGGTTTTATAGCCGAAACATTGCAGCTGCGCGCTTAATTGTTCAGCCATCAAGGTTTCATCATCGCAAATGTAAATCAGCCTTTCGTTGCTTGTTTCATCTTCCGCGTTTTCCGTCGAGGGCAGTTCGAAAACCACCTTCTGTTCGCGTTGACCGAGCGTGTTACCGGCCTGGAGCGGCAATTGCTCAAGCATGCGCTCCAGGCCGCTGAGGCACTCGCTTAGCTGTTGCAAGCTTTCGCCGGACAACGAGCCGGATTTTTCCATCATTGCCTTGGTAACAGCTTCGCCTTTACCGGATAGCGCGCTCAGCTCGAGAAAGCCGAACGATGCCGCGGTGCCCTTGGTGTTATGCAAGTAGCGATGCAGCGAGTCGGCCGCTTCGCCGACGCCGGGATCGGCGCACAACATATCAAAAAGCCGGCGCGCCTCAGCCATTCGTCCCGGTAATTGTTCAATGAAGGCGCGGCGCAGACCGGCAATTTTGTCGCTTAAAGAAATGGTTGTTTCGCTCATGGCTATGTGTATTGAATTAACGTGGGTAACGCGCCATGACCTCGGCTATCATCCGGGGCAGGGTTTCTTCCATGGAAAAATCCTTGATCATGCAGCCGTCGAGCGCCGGCTCTTGCTGCAATAAGCCATCGGGATTATCGCCGGTTAAAAGAATGAACGGCAGCGTGAGCCCTTGGCTGCGCAGCTCGCGAAAAAACTCGATGCCGCTGACCAGCGGCATATTCATATCGGAAATCACCAGGGCGATATCCGGCGCGGCATCAAGTTTTTCCATCGCCTCGATAGCGTTTTCGGCCAGCAGCGTCTGGTGTCCAACCGATTCGACGACCGCAGCCGTCATTTCACAGGCAAGCGAGTCGTCATCCACCACTAAAATATGCATAGCAAGTCTCCTATTGTTTTGTTTACTATCCCAACAGATTACGCAGGATGTCGACTAAGTTGCTTTGATCGAAATCGCCTTTGACGATATAGGCATCGGCGCCGACCAGGATACCGCGCCGTCGGTCCTCTTCCTTATTGCGCGAGGTAATGATAATGATCGGTTTGTCGCGGTATTTGTCTTCCCGGCGCAGACGTTCAGTCAGGGTGAAGCCGTCCATATGCGGCATTTCCACGTCGGTCAGCACCGCGTCGAATTCGCCCAATTGCGCTTTACGCAGGCCGTCCAGACCATCCTCCGCCAACGTGACCCGGTAACCGTGCGCTTCCAGCACGTCTTTCTCTATTTCCCGGGTATTGATCGAGTCGTCGACCACCAGTACGCGTAAGGGCGCGCTTTCCGTTCCGGCGTCGATGTCCCGGTGCACAAGCGTTTCGCCGCGCGCATGGTGCGCCATTTCGAGTAATGCCGGTGCATGCAGTATATCGACCAGTTCGTTTTTGCCGGTGGTCACCATGCCCGACACCAGGGTGAGATGGCGCATATGCTCCGGCAACGGCTTAATCACCTTATCGCACTCATCCAGCAGATTATCGATGATCAACGCCAGTTTCTCGTTGCTTACGCTCACCACCAGCAACAGCAAGCCCTTGTGTTTATAACTTTGCGGGCTGCTGCGGATATGCTGCGGAGGAATGCGCAGCATATCTTCCAGCGCCATCACGGTAACAAATTCGTTGCGGATAATGACCGCCCGCCGCTCGGCGACATTCAATATCTCGCTTTGCTGCACCCGCAGCAGTTCTGCGACATACTGGGCGGAAAAACCGAAAGCAATACCGCCGACTTCCACCAGCAACACCCGCATCAGGGCCAACGATAACGGTAAACGTAAAGCAAAAGCTGTGCCGGCTCCGGGACGAGTTTCGACGCTTATCGTTCCTTGCAGGTCGTCCACGATACAGCGTTTAACCACGTCCATGCCTACGCCACGGCCGGAAATGTCGGTAATGATCGGGCTGGTGCTAAAGCCGGGCAGGAAAATCAGGTCGATGATCTCCTGTTCACTCAGCGCTTCGGCTTTTTCTTCGGCAATAAAGCCCTTGCGCAGCGCTTTTTCACGAATCGTCTCAATTGGGATGCCGCCGCCATTGTCGGCAATTTCGATGACCACCCAGCCGCCGTCCTGGCGCGCGGTGAGGGTGATGCGGCCGCGCTCGAACTTGCCTGCGGCTTGGCGTGCGGCGGGCGTTTCAATGCCATGGTCCACGGCATTGCGTAGCAGATGCAGCACCGGGTCGCTGAGTTTATCGATCAACTGCCGGTCAAGCTCGATGTCCGAACCGCTGACGATGCATTCCACATCCTTACCGATCGAATCCGCCAGTTCCCGCACCATGCGCCCGACCGGATCGAACACGATGGACAGCGGCAACATGCGCATGATCAGCGCTTTGCTGTGCAGCTCGTTCATCAGTAATTCCTGAGCGAGCACGTCGTCGCGCAAGGTCAGCGCAAAGCGATGCAGATGAGTTTTCAGCGGGATTTTGTCTGTTTCGGCGGCATCGGCTGCCTTAAAATCCATCCGCTCGATTTCGCGGATGTCGAGCAGACGTTGATGCGAGCGGGCGTGGCTGGAAATCACTTCGCCCATCAGCTTGATCAGTTCATCAAGCTTGTTCATCTTTACCCGCACGGTATCGGACGCTTTCAGTTTCAGTTCAGTCGCGCTGAGAGGGAGGGGCGACGGGGCAGGCGCAACGGTTTTAGGCGATGAAATTTCTTGTTCAGCGCCGCTTTCGGGCGGCGATGTCGGCGCGACCGCTATAGGGACGCTTTCAGCCTTGGCCGCCAGCGCCAGCGCGTTGCATAGCGCTGCGTCGGCGGCGGGCAATTCGCCGCCTTCGGCCAGCCTCTGCACCAGCGCGGACAGCCCATCGACTCCGCGATAGAGTAAACGCCCTACTTCCGAAGTGTAGGTCAGACTGCCTTCGCGCAATGCGCCCAGCACCTCTTCCAGTTGGTGCGCGGTGTCGGTGATGGGAATTAGCTTGAGCATCCGCGAGGAACCCTTGATGGTGTGCGCCGAACGGAACAGGGTGTTGATGTTTTCGCGGTCGGAGGCGTCGCGCTCCAGCGCATCCAGACCGGCTCCGAGGCGGGTGACATGGTCGCGCGCTTCTTCGACGAAACGGGCTTGGAATTTTTTAATGTCGAGAGCCATATTGTCTTAGTTCGACACCATGCTGGGGTTATCGCCCAACTTGGCAAGCTGGTGCAGGCACAGAAAGCGCACCTCGGATACCGGCAAGCCCAGCGGAATAATCGACAGGCCGTCAGTCGGCGCTTGCTGCGCCGACAGCAATTGCAGAACGACGCGATAAGCCCGGCGCGCGTTGTCCATCTTGTTGTCGCTACGATACAACTCGCCCAGATAATAGTGGGCAGGCCAGCATTCGTTGCGTGCGTAAACCGCCTGTTTGAACCATTTCAGTGCAGCATCGGACTGGTTGCGCCATTTTGCGGCCAGTCCAAGCAGCACGAAAGCGTCGGTTGACCAAGGTTCGATCGTTAGCGCCAGTTGTGCATTTTCCTCGGCGGCGGCATAGTCTTTACGATGCAGTTGGATGTGCGCCTTGAGCAATAATGCAGCGCTTGTGTCGGGCTGCTGTTTAAGCAGCAAAGCGAGGATAGCCAAGGCTTCGTCGTACTGCTTTTCGAGGGTCAGCCGTAAAGCATCGTCTGTGCTGAGCGCCGGCGGCCTATGTTGATATGGCGGTGCCGGTGGTTGCGCGGCAAGCGGGCCGACAGCGGGCGCGGGTTTTCCGGACGTCATCCCGAGAGCGGGCGGTTTCAACGCCGCCTTAGCAGGCTCCGGAGTTTGCTTGGCAAAATAAAACAATCCGCTTTCTTTGACCAGACTGAGTACGCCCAGATCATTGGCCAAGGTTTCGGCGGCGCCGATAATCAAATAGCCGTCGTCATTTAACAGCGTTGCCAGATGCTGCTGAATGATGCGGCGGGTCGGTCTGTCGAAGTAGATCGAGACATTGCGAAAGAAAATGATGTCGAAATTTTGCAATTCATGGGCATAGTGCGCATCCAGTAAATTGAGATGATGAAACCGCACTTGAGCACGGACTTCGTCATTGAGGCTCCAATTCCACTGGTCATAGCGCTTGAAATAGCGCGCGCGCAATTCCGGCGCCAGACTGCGGAATGAAAACTCCGCATAGCGCCCTATGCGCGCTTTTGCCAGTGCGCCTTTGTCGATATCGCCGCCGACCAGCGTAAACAGGCGTGTCGCGCTCTCGCCGTATTTTTCGCGTAGCGCAATCGCAATCGAATAGGGCTCTTCTCCGCTGGAACAACCGGCGCAGAGGATACGTAGCGGAGAGTCATGCTGTTTGCGCGAGAGGAGGCGCGGGACCAAGCAATCCACCAGCAGTTGCAATTGTTCGGGCTCGCGATAAAAATAGGTTTCGTTGATGGTCAGCAGCCCGGCCAGCTCGTTAAACTCGTGCTCGTCGGCCAATAGCGCGGCGTAATACGCCGATGCGCTTTTCGCGCCGGTTAGGGCGATACGCTTTTGCAAGCCCGACACCAACGGCGCTTCGCTAATCCCCTCAAAGCTCAATCCGCAACGCTGTTTGATCAGCTCTTTGAACGCGGCGAGATTCATGGTACTCATCTTATTCTACCTGACCGGCGAGGCGGCACATGGCCTGCGGAATTTCATCCGCGGGCAACACTTGCTGCACAGCGCCGCGCTCAATGGCAATCTTGTTCATGCCGAAGATGACCGAACTGGCTTCGTCTTGCGCCAGCGTAGCGCCGCCGGCATGACGGATTTTCGCGATCCCCATCGCGCCATCGCTGCCCATGCCGGTCAGAATGATGCCGACGCCCTGGCGGCCGTAGACTGCGGCAACCGACGCCAGCAGCACGTCGCAGGTGGGGTGGTGAATTTCCCCGGACAGGCGTTGCGCCAAGGTAATGCGGTGCGAGCGCGTCACCGCCAGATTAACCTCCGAGGGTGAAACGTAAACGCTGCCCGGCATCAGCTGTTCGCCTTCCCTGGCGAGATGCACCGGCAATTTGCAGATACTCGCCAACCATTCCGCCATGCCCGGCGCGAAGCCGTCCGCAATATGTTGGGAAATCAGCAGGGGACACGGAAAATTTGCGGGCAATTGCCCTAATATCGTCGCTAAAGCCTGTGGGCCACCGGTCGAAGCGGCAATCGCAAAAACACGGAACAGATTGTCGTTGTTTGAACACGGCATAGCCGCTGAAAGAGAAGGGGAGGGCGTCGCCTGCGGTTTTTCGGAAAATCGGGAACGGATATGGGTAATGACTCGAATAGTGGCCAGCATTTTTACCTTGGCGATGAAAGCCGCCCCGACCGCCGGATCAAGCTCAGGTTTATTGATCGCTTCCAGCGCTCCGTGAGCCACTGCGGCGCAGGCCTGTTGCGCATCCGCCATACTGCTGACCACTAAAATAGGCACGGCACGGGTTGCCATAATTTCGGCGATGGCGGCCATTCCACCCATCACCGGCATTTCCAGGTCCATGGTTATCAGGTCGGGCTTGAGTTCGACGGCGAGGCGCACCGCCTCCGCGCCATTCTTTGCTTCGCCGACCACTTCAATGCCGCCGTCGTTTTCCAGTAAACTGCGCAGTAGACTGCGCGCAAAGCTGCTGTCATCGGCCAATACGACTCTTATTTTCGCCATATGCGCTAACTGACCGGGTTCCGGTTGGCCGAAGCAGGCGTGTCGGCCAGCTTGAACTGATGCACCAGTTCGCTTAAACGGTGCGACATCTCATTCATTTCATTGCCGATCTCGGTAATGCTGCGGATGGATTGCGCAGTATGGGCGCTGGCCGTGACGATTTCGCGCAACGCCGCTACCACTTGGCTGCCGGCGGTCTTCTGCTGTTGCGTGGACAGCGATATTTGCTGCGCCGCGCTGCTGGTTCGGCCGGCCGCATCGACCAGATCATCAAGATAGTGCGCGGTATCGGCGCTGGCGGCCATGCCGGCGTCTATGGTGCCGGTTCCCTTTTCGGAGGTAATTACCAAGCGGCTGATAGCTCCCTGAATCTCTTGAATTTTATGTTCGATTTCGTTGGTGGAATCGGTCACGCTGTCGGCAAGCCGGCGAATTTCCGCCGCCACTACGCCGAAACGGCGGCCCGACTCGCCCGCGCCGGCGGCTTCGAGTGCGGCATTGAAGGCAATCAGTTTGGTCTGGTCGGCGATGGTGTTGATGATTTCCATGACTTTACTGATTTCTTTCGAGCGGGCTCCGAGTTCGACGATTTCCTTCAGGCTGTTTTGATTGCCGCTACGAATATCGGCCATTTTCGTCAGCAATTGCTGCATCGAATCGGAGCCTTTTTTACTGTTGTCCAAAGTCTGGTTGGCAATCTCCACCACCGATGTGGAATGGTCGGCAATTTGGGTCGAGGAGGCCGACAGCTCTTCCATCGTCGCAGTAATTTCGACCACCGTGGCGGACATTTCCTCTACGGCGGCAGCCATCGAATGACTCACATTCTGCTGATGAAGGTCGTTGTTTCCCGCCAGCTCCGAGGTCTGAGTAAGCTGGGCGGCGGCCTGTTCCAACTTGAACACGCTGCTGTTGACATTGCCGATAATCAAAGCAAGACTGCCTTGCATGGCTTTCATTGAGGCAAGAAGGCTGGATTCGTCGCCGGGGCGGGTTTCGATGTTGATGTTGAGATTGCAGGCCGCGATGTCATGGGCGATTTTCACCGCGTATTCCGGTTCGCCGCCGAGACGGGCAAGTAATCCGTGCAGAATCATCGTCGCAAGCGCTACGGCGGCGCCTAGGGAAACGATAAAGATTGCCAGCAACAGACGACCGGCGGATTTAATCCGCGCCTTCGCGTCGGCCTCGTCGGCTTGGTTGCGTTTGCCGACAAGCTCCACCACTTTATCAATAGCCGAACGATGCATTTCGTAAGCGGTTTTCATCCGGGCCATCGCTTGCGTTGCCGCATTTTTGTCCGGTTTTTTTACGGCGGGGATATATTCGTTGAAGGCAATATTATAAAAATCAACAGCCTGGGGATGCGCCTGATTGAGGAAAATTTCGGATAAATTCTTGCTTAGCTCCTCTTTGAGCCAGAACGTGTGCCGCTCGTCATATTCGCCTTTTAATTTGTTAAACCGTTCTATCAAACGGTCCTGCGCGCTACTGTCGTCGGTTTCGGACAATTGCAGGGTAACAAGATAGGATTCAATAATATATTCCGGCGGCGGCAAAATATCCGCGATCAGGTCCTTGCCCTGAACGATGCGCTGATAAATCGGGCCGTTGACCATAATCTCATTCAGCGTTTTGAAGGACCACACACCATAGACGATGAAGCCTAAGGCAAACAGCCCGACCAGCAATGTAAAACGATGCCACAGTTTAAGGTTCCGAAACCAATCCATATAATCTCCTATTCATCAGGCGGTTTTTCAGCTGATGTCGAATATAGCATGAGTCAATCGACATATGTAACCTTAAAAAAACGCAGCTCATCACTGCTGCTAAGGGTTCGGAGCCGGTTTTATCCGCATAGCTGTCGCTTATTATTGATGTTCAAAACTTCGAGTCTCGGCGTTTCGGTATCGGCATAGAAAGCTTCCGTGTTCATTTCCATATCCGCGATAATATTTCTTCAATCGGTCAAACCCTTTATAATGGCTTGCATACAAGGACTATAGGGACGTACCCCATTTTATGACTAACTTGAATAGCGCGCTTTTAACACGTTTGGACCACCTTATTGCAAACGGCAACCAGCAACTGCTTTGCGGGGGACTTAAAGGGATAGAAAAAGAAAGCCTGCGTATAGCCAGAGACGGATTTATCGCCCAAACTCCGCATCCCAAAGCCTTAGGCGCCGCACTGACGCATCCTTATATCACGACGGATTATTCCGAAGCCCTGACCGAATTGATTACTCCGCCGTTTGCCGATGTCAAAGACTCGCTGGATTATTTGCATGACATACACCGCTTTGTTTATCAGTATTTGGATAATGAAATATTGCTGGGCGCAAGTATGCCTTGCGGCATTGACGGCGACCACAGCATTCCGATTGCCGAATACGGCTCGTCCAACATCGGCCGGATGAAGCATGTTTACCGGCACGGCTTGTGGCATCGTTACGGCAGAACCATGCAGTCCATTGCCGGCATTCATTTTAATTATTCGGTGCCGGAAGCGCTGTGGCCGGTTTTGCACCGGGAAAAAAACAGTCAACTGAGTCAAGAAGAATTCATTGCCGACGCTTATTTTGGTTTAATTCGAAATTTTCAACGCATGGGATGGCTGATTTTGTATTTGTTCGGCGCATCGCCGGCCATCTGCAAAAACTTCTTCAACAGCCGTCCCGAATTAATGGCGCAGTTTTCAGAATTTGACAACGGTACGCTTTATCATCCTTATGCGACGTCTTTGCGCATGAGCGACATCGGCTACAAGAGCAAAAATCAGGCTAAGCTGAAAATCGATTACAACTCTTTAGATGGCTATGTCAGCAGCTTAAGCGCGGCTATCAGCACGCCTTATCCGGAGTACGAAAAAATCGGCACTTTGGTTGACGGCGAATACCGGCAATTGAACAGCAATATTTTGCAGATTGAAAACGAGTTCTACAGCACCATCCGGCCTAAACAAATCGCCCGATCCGGCGAAAAGCCGACCTCGGCGCTTAAACTTCGCGGCGTCCGTTACATAGAAATGCGCTCCTTGGACCTGGATTTGTTTACGCCTATCGGTATCGATGAAGATAAAGCCCGTTTTATTGAGGCGCTGTTGTTGACCTGCTTGTTGCAGGACAGTCCGAAAACCTCGGATCAGGAACAACAAATTAACAACGACAATCAATTGGCTGTCGCCAACTTCGGCCGAAAACCGGGCTTGGAGTTGAATAAAAATAATCAAAAAATGCTATTGCACGATTGGGCGACTGAAATTCTCGATGCGATGCAACCGGTGTGTGCGATTCTCGACCAGAGTTGTGCGCAAAACCGCTACAGTGCGGCTTTGGAAAAACAGCGCCTGTTGGTTGAAAACCCGGATTTGACCGCATCGGCGCGAATACTGGAGCAAATGACACAACTTCGGCAGCCGTTTTCCCGTTTTGCCTTAACTATTTCGGCCGAGCACGAACAGTATTTTAAGCGTAATAAACTGGATGAGGACAAAACCCGGCAGTTTAATGAAATGGCTGCACTATCCCATGCCAAACAAGAAGAAATCGAGCGCAACAAGCAAATGCCTTTTGACGATTACTTGAAGCAGTATTTTTCGCAAGCTTAATTGAATGAGTGCGCAGGCCGGGTTATAAAACCGGTATAACAACAAGGAAAAACACATCATGACCACCTTTGATATAGAACAACTACAAACCGAATTGGATCATAAAAATCCGCGCATCATTCTGAGAAAAGCGCTGGAACTGTTCGATAATATCGCTATTTCTTTTAGCGGCGCGGAAGACGTGGTGCTGATTGATATGGCCTTGTCGATCAGAAAGGACATCCGGGTTTTTACCTTGGATACCGGGCGCTTGCATCCTGAAACGTATCGCTTTATAGAAAAAGTCAGAAAGCATTACCAGATCGAGATTGAGGTGCTGACGCCGGACCGGGACGTGCTGGACAGCTTTGTTAAAAGCAAAGGCCTGTTCAGCTTTTATGAAGACGGTCATCTGGAATGTTGCAGTATTCGTAAGGTTGAGCCGTTAAAACGCAAGCTGGCTCATTTGGACGCCTGGATTACCGGCCAGCGTAAAGATCAAAGCCTGGATACCCGGCAAAGCATTCCTGAAGTGCAGATAGATACGACGTTTTCCGGCGCGGAGCGGCAATTGGTTAAATTTAACCCTTTGCTTAACTGGAGTTCGGCGCAAGTGTGGGACTATATTGAAGCCTATCAGGTGCCTTATAACGAATTACACGAAAAGGGCTTTATCAGCATAGGCTGCGAGCCTTGCACTCGCGCGGTGCTGCCGAATCAGCCGGAAAGAGCGGGGCGCTGGTGGTGGGAGTCGGAAGCGAAAAAAGAATGCGGCTTGCATGCGGGAAATATGAAAGAGTCGGCTTGAGCTTAATCCCGCCGCAATGACCGATAAAAAATCAATGCCCCGAACGCGGCCGCTAAATGTTTTAGCGAATGTCCGCTAATCAAACCTATCATGCTGTAAAGCGGGGCATCGAACAATTCCATCGGTTTCGATGCGGCATAAGCGGCGATGACACCCCAGATATATTTGTCGTTATTCAACTTCGATTCAAACCACCATAGTATCAGCGGTATCAACACAATCGGTAAAAACTGCACCAGCGCATAAGGGCGTAAATCGCCATGACCGTTCAGTTCGGTCACCTGCCAGTAAACCACGGACGTCATACCCAATATCAGCAAGGGGGTAAAGAGTTTTAGCGCTAACCGAGTTGAAATATATTCGCCGATAATCGCGCTGAATAAGGCCATGAAGGCTATGGTCATCGGCAAACGATCCCAAAGCAGGGTGTGGTTGTCGGGCCGATGGTGATAATACGCAGAGCCGAAGCCGGTTAAAAACACCCCGATAAAAAACGCCAAATACATAGCCCGCAATTCGGCCAGTCCGCGGTTTGCCCGACCCGACGCGAGCAGTCGTATGCCCATGATGCCGATAATGACAAACGGTAAATTGGACAGCACATTAAAAAAGTGGTCGATGTTGAACAGGCGGCGCTGATCGGCGAACTGATGATAAGCCGGATCCTGGGCAATGGGGTCGATGCTGAAGGCCGCGATAAGCGCGGCAACAATGATCGCCAGAATGATTTTCAGGCGGTTATCGCTAGGCATAAGGTCATTTTTCGGTAGTTGGATAAATATATAGAGCCCGCATTTAATAAAGCGACGTTTACTCCTTCTCCCT
>JAPLRU010000093.1:114147-129005 GCA_026399025.1 Methylobacter sp. | reverse complement strand
GCCGATCAATCAAATTGCCGACGGCGCCGCCCAGAACCAGCGCCAAAGCCACGGCCAATAAGGTTTCGTGTTTTTTCAACCGACTCAGCCAAACCGCGATGACCACGCTGATGGTCAACGCCAATCCGGCAAAAAACCAGCGCTGCCAGCCGCCGGCTTCGCTCAGAAAACTGAACGCCGCACCGGTATTGTGCACATAGGTCAGTCTGAAAAACGGCATGATCTGGATGGATTCATAAAGCTGCATTGAGCCCGCTATCGTAAGCTTGCTCGCTTGATCGAGAATGACCGCCAGCAACGACAGCCATAACCATTTCAACATAACCTTATCACGCATAGTGTCTGTGTTCGCCATCGCCTACGATGTTTTCCACGCAACGACCGCACAGCTCGGGGTGTTCAGCCGTTTTACCCACGTCAGGCCGTTGGTGCCAGCAACGTATGCATTTTTCATGTTCGGAGACGGAGAGTTTTAATTTGATTCCTTCAATTTCAGTCTGAATGGCGTCTTCGGGAGCATCGTCCGCCTTCATAACACTGGCATTGGAGGTTATGAAGATAAAACGCAATTCATCGGACAATTGGCTTAATGCGTCAAAAAACTCGGCGTTGCAGTACAGTTCGACTTCCGCGTTCAGCGAAGAGCCTATCTCGCCTTTGGCCCGGCTTTTTTCCAGCTCCTTACCGACCGCGCCCCGAACCGTCATGACGTGTTGCCAGAACTCGCGATTTAAAGCGGCATCATTATCCAGCTCGACCAAGCCTTGATACCACGTTTCCAAAAACACCGACTCACTGCGCTCACCCGGCAAGTATTGCCAAATTTCATCGGCGGTATAACTGATAATCGGCGCCAGCCAGCGGGTCAGGGCTTCAAGCACATGGTACATCGCCGTTTGCGCCGAACGCCGCGCCAAACCGTCGGCTTTTGCGGTGTATTGACGGTCTTTGATAATATCCAGGTAAAACCCGCCCAGATCGATCACGCAAAAATGATGCACTTTTTGGTAGATGTGCTGGAATTGATAAGTTTCGTAGGCGGTTTTAACGTCTTCCTGCAACGCATACGCCCTGTCCACAACCCAGCAATCCAGCGCCAACAAGTCTTTAGCTTCGACCGAATCTTGCGCCGGGTCGAAATCGTCCAGATTGGACAACAGGAATCGCGCGGTATTTCTAAGGCGTCGGTAGCCGTCCGAAGTTCTTCTAAGAATCTCATCCGACACGCTCATCTCGCCGCGATAATCGGTCGATGCAACCCATAACCGCAACACATCCGCGCCCAAGTCTTTCATCACCGATTGCGGGGCGACCACATTGCCCTTGGATTTGGACATTTTCTTGCCGTCGGCGTCGACGGTAAAACCGTGCGTCAATACGGCCTTGTAAGGCGCAACTTCATTCATCGCGACCGAAGCCAGCAGTGACGATTGGAACCAGCCGCGGTGCTGGTCGGAACCTTCCAAATATAAATCGGCCGGAAAGCGCAACTGCTCGCGTTTTTCCAACACGCAGGCGTGAGTAACGCCGGAGTCGAACCAGACATCCAGGGTGTCGGTCATTTTTTCATAATGCGCGGCTTCGTCGCCTAATAATTCGGCGGCGTCAAGTTCGAACCAAGCTTCTATGCCTTGTTGTTCGATGCGTTGCGCGACCTGATCAATCAATTCAGCTGTACGCGGATGCAAGTCGCCGGTTTCTTTATGGACAAAAAACGTGATCGGCACGCCCCACGTGCGCTGACGGGAAATGCACCAGTCCGGCCGGCCTTCCATCATGCTTTCGATACGCGCTTGCCCCCATTCCGGAATCCAGGCGACTTTCTTGACTTCATTAAGGGCCTGTTCGCGCAGCTTGTTTTTGTTCATCGAGATAAACCACTGCGGTGTCGCCCGGAAAATAATTGGGGTTTTGTGTCGCCAGCAATGCGGATAACTGTGCAGTATCGCGATGTGATGCACTAGTTTGCCTTTTTGCTCAAGTACTTCCAAAACATGGGCATTGGCGTTGAAGACATGTTCGCCGGCGAAAATTTCCGTGCTCGGCAGGAAAACGCCGTCGTTGCCGACCGGATTGTCAACCGGCAGGCCGTATTTCAAGCCGACCACATAATCGTCCTGACCGTGTCCCGGCGCGGTATGCACGGCGCCGGTCCCGGCCTCGGTGGTAACATGATCGCCCAAAACGATAGGCACTTGCCGATCGTAAAAAGGATGTTGCAATAACTGATGTTCCAGCGCCGCGCCTTTGCAGTAGGCAATGACATGGTAGTTTTCAATGTCGTAACGCAGCATGGCGTCTTTTAGCAGGGCTTCGGCAACGAGCAAACGTTCTTTTTTACCGTCTTTTTCGCATTGTACGACCGAATATTCCAGTTCGGGATTTAGCGCAACGCCTTGGTTTGCCGGCAATGTCCACGGCGTGGTAGTCCAGATGACGACCGATAAGGGGCCGGAACCTTCATGCTCGGGCACATGATGACATTGATTTAAAAAAGCTTCTTCATCGACGACTTGAAAGCGCACGTCAATCGCCGGCGAATGTTTGTCTTCGTACTCGACTTCCGCTTCCGCCAAAGCGGAACCGCAATCGGTACACCAATGTACGGGCTTGGCGCCTTTTGCGATGTGGCCGTTTTGGCTGATTTTGCCCAGCGAGCGCACGATGTCGGCTTCAAAGGCGAAATCCATGGTTAAATACGGATGTTCCCAATCGCCCAAGATGCCTAGGCGGATAAAGGCTTCTTTCTGTAGGTTGACCTGTTTTCCGGCATATTCGCGGCAGGCTTTGCGAAAAATAGCGGGGGAGACTTTGACGCCCGCTTTACCGATTTTTTTTTCCACTTGTAATTCAATCGGTAAACCGTGGCAATCCCAACCCGGCACATAAGGCGCATCGAACCCGCTTAACGATTTCGATTTAACGATGATATCTTTTAACACTTTATTGACCGCATGGCCGATGTGAATTTCGCCGTTGGCGTAAGGAGGGCCGTCATGCAGAATGAACTTGGGCCTTCCGGCAAACTCCCGCCTGATTTTGTTATATAAATCCGCTTCGTTCCATTTTTTCAAACGCTCAGGCTCGCGCTGAGCCAAATTGCCTTTCATTGGGAACGCAGTGTTGGGTAAATTCAGTGTTTTTTTATAATCCATTGTCATAGCCATTTAACTCAGCAAAAATCTTTATCATCAGGGATGGTGGGTATGGAATCGGTGCGGCGATCACCGGGGAAGGGATGTATGTTGCAAGCGTGTCGGGAACTAAGCGCGGCTTTAGCCTCAGCCACATCTTTTATAATTTGGGCCTTAAGTTCATCCAATGATTGGAAACGCATTTCATCCCTGATCTTTTGTTTAAAATGCACTTCCACATAACGCCCGTAAATTTCTTTGTCAAAATCAAACAAATGCGCTTCCAGTATCACTGTCGAATCGCCGTCAACCGTAGGCCGGGTGCCTACATTGGCAACGCCTTCAAATTCGCAACCGTCAATACCGCTCATGGTCACGGCAAACACGCCGTTAACCGGAGTATTTTTTCTAAACATCAGTATGTTAGCGGTGGGATAGCCGATGGTTCTGCCTCGTTTGTCGCCATGCGCCACGCGTCCGCAAACGGAATAGCGGCAACCGAGCATTTTTTCAGCCAGAGCCAAATCGCCCTGGCCCAACGCATCCCTGATTAAGGTGCTGCTGACGCGAAGTCCCGATACTTGATAAGAACCGGTATCCTCGACGTCAAAACCGAATAGCCTGCCCTTGTCCTTGAGCATCGCAAAATTGCCGCGTCGGGCTTTGCCAAAATGGAAGTCATCCCCGACCACCAGATGCTTTACATTCAGTTTTTTGACTAAAACATCTTCAATAAACTGTTCCGCGTCACAATTGGCAAAGTACTGATTAAACCGCACTATCAATAAATCATCAACCGGCAACTTAGCAAAGCGGATCACTTTTTCGCGCAAACGCATCAACCGTGACGGTGCGTTTGGCCCCAGGAAATACTCCAAGGGTTGCGGTTCAAAGGTCATCGCGATAACCGGTAAAGCCAGCGCCTTGCCACGCTCGGCCAACTTTTTTATCACGGCTCCGTGCCCTAAATGCAGGCCGTCAAAATTTCCAATGGTCAGGACGCAACCGTTTTTTAACGGCTCTAAATGGGATAATCCTCTAATCAAACGCATGAATATGATGAATTCAAAAAGGTTTTATTCTACCATGGCTGCGCAGGGCTTGGACTCAAATCAACCGCGCCTAATCAAGTACTCAAAAAAAAAGCCCGGTGGAAACCCACCGGGCTTTTTATTTTTAAATCAGTAATGATTTATTTCATCATTGATTTTTTGAACATGCTGTCCAATTTGCTGTTTGTGTCTTGAGCATATTGAGCTGCACGGTTAGCAGCAGCTTCAGCAGCCGCAGCTTGTGAAGAAGCGGAATCAGCAGCGCTTCTTGCGCTTGCTGCATCAGCAGATGCTTGAGCAACTGAAGATTTCAAGCCATCAACTTGTGATTGTAAGTTGTCGATATCTGAAGTGCTTGCGCAACCGACAGCCAAGCTAGCAACCAAAGCAACCATTGACAATTTCATTACTTTTTTCATCTTATTTTCCTTTCTCAAAGTTATTACTACAAAAAAACGATTAATTTAGTTTTAATTCTGCACTGTTTTGAGTTTATTTTCCAGTTTTATTTTATTTTTACGACCGTTCCTTTGTCTAGCCATTGGCTTAAGTGATCAATTTGGCCGTTAGTTAATGCAATACACCCGTGAGTCCAATTCATTGATTTATGAATTTTTTCATCCGCGCGCCCCAAACCATGAATGCCGATTCGGCCGCCTAACGGCGTATCTTGCGGCGGTATTTGATGAGATCGATGCGCGCTTATAATGTTGTTATAGGCCACTTGATTAATCACGCCTTGCTCCAGGGCTTTTTGAGCATCTTCTGCGGAGGGGTAGGTCAAACCGAAAAAGCGTCGGAAAGTGCTTTTTTCGCCAACCCAGCCTATTCTGTAACTGCCGAAAGGTGTGACGTTATCGCCCCGATGACTTTTAAACCCGGCCCCGCCGCGACCGATGGCAATGTCATTTATGGTTTCAAGCGTCTGCCGGCCTTTCTTCACCTCGATAGTGAGCGCTTTTGTATCCACCAAAAGCCAAACATCATCGTCCGCGATTGCAGCGACAGAAAAAAAACTACAGCACAGCAATAAATAGGTCCGTAACATAAATGATCTACACTAGATAAGAATTTTGGTGTACTTTAGTCCACCACGTTAATTGTTGAGTTAAGGATACAGCATGCAAATAGAAACGATTACAACACATCCCTATAATGATCAAAATCCAGGCACATCGGGGCTTAGAAAAAAAGTCAAAGTCTTTCAGCAACCCGGCTATCTGGAAAATTTTGTTCAATCGATTTTCGATTCGTTACATGACTTTACCGGAAAAACGCTGGTGCTGGGTGGTGACGGGCGGTATTTTAACAGGCCGGCCATACAGACCATCATCAAGATGGCGGCAGCCAACGGTTTCGGTGGGCTTATTATAGGTCAAGGCGGGCTGCTGTCTACCCCGGCGGCATCGCATCTAATCAGAAAAAACAACGCTTTCGGCGGCCTGATTCTTTCCGCCAGTCATAATCCCGGCGGACCCAACGAAGATTTCGGCATTAAATACAATGCCGGTAATGGCGGCCCCGCCCCGGAAAAAGATACCAATGCGTTTTATCAGCGTAGCCTGAGTATCGACAGTTATAAAATAGCGCATATCGAAGACATCGATTTGGACCATATCGGCACTCAGAAAATAGACAGCTTAAGCATCAGTATCATCGATCCGGTGGCCGATTATGCCGAACTGATGCAATCCATTTTCGATTTCGGCTTACTCAAGCAAAGCATCAGCTCCGGCTATATCACCTTGCTGTTCGATGCGATGCATGCCATTACCGGTCCTTATGCCAAAAGAATATTGGTAGACATGCTGGGCGCGACGCCGGATTCAGTCATTAACGCCGAACCACTGGAAGATTTCGGCGGTCATCATCCCGATCCCAATTTGGCACATGCCCAGGAACTGGCCGAACGCATGTTCGGCCCGACGGCCCCCGTGTTCGGGGCCGCCTCCGACGGCGACGGCGACCGCAATATGATTACCGGCAGCCGGATTTTTGTAACGCCCAGCGACAGCTTAGCTATCATGGCGGCCAATGCCCATTTAATTCCGGCTTATGCCCAAGGATTGCGCGGCGTGGCCCGTTCCATGCCGACCAGTCAAGCGGTTGATCGCGTTGCCGCCGATTACAATATTCCTTGCTATGAAACCCCGACCGGCTGGAAATTTTTCGGTAATCTTCTGGATGCCGGAAAGATCACCTTATGCGGCGAAGAAAGCTTCGGCACCGGATCGGATCATGTAAGGGAAAAAGACGGTTTATGGGCGGTGTTATTCTGGCTGAACTTAATCGCCAAAAGACGCCAATCGGTTGCCGACATTGTGCATGAACACTGGCAAAAATTCGGCCGGGATATTTATTGCAGGCACGACTATGAAGCCGTCGCGATGGATATTGCGAACGGCATTGTTGAACACTTGAGAAGCCAATTACTCACTTTACCGGGACAAACTTTCGGCGAATATATCGTTAAATACGCGGATGAATTCAGTTATGAGGATTCGATAGACCAAAGCATCAGCAGTCGCCAAGGTATACGCATCGGTTTTACCAATGGTTCGCGGATTATTTTCCGCTTATCGGGGACCGGAACCGTCGGCGCAACCTTAAGAATCTATCTGGAACGCTTCGAAGCGGACGCAGCTAAACATGATCAGGACGCTCAAGTGGTCCTGGCCGAGCTAATCGATCTTGCCGAACAGCTTTGCGAAATTAAAAAACGCACCGGCAGAACCGCACCCGATGTCATTACTTGATTAAAACGGTATCAATATTCGCCACGAAGAACACGAAGTTTTTGCTTTGTGTTCTTTGTCGTTAATTAATCGTGAAACGTTGTGCTTCCTGTCCGCCGCATTATCTAAACAGGATAACAACGAGCAGTCCACGCTCCAGACGGTTAATCTCGGATTTTGTTGCAACTGTAAATCCATTGCTTCAGAACATGATG
This sequence comes from Methylobacter sp., assembly GCA_026399025.1. Classification (GTDB taxonomy): domain Bacteria; phylum Pseudomonadota; class Gammaproteobacteria; order Methylococcales; family Methylomonadaceae; genus Methylobacter_A. The sequence goes on along the minus strand of JAPLRU010000093.1, from coordinate 121,869 downwards.
AGCGCCCTCGCCAGTCTCCATTAAGCCGATAGATTTACAGTCCGTTATTGCCCAAACCTCACAAAGAAATCCGCGAAATCCCGACCGCTTTGCGCAGTTCCTTCATAAACGGCACACTGACCGCGCGCGCTTTTTCCGCGCCTTCCTGCAATTGCTCTTCGATATGCTCCGGCGCTTGTATCAACGCTTCATAACGCTCTCTTGCCGGAATCAGATGTTCATTAATATGTTCAAACAAGACTTGCTTCATTTCGCCCCAAGCGATGCCGTCCGCATAGCGTTGCCGTATTTCAGCCACCTGCGCTTGAGTAGCGAAGGCCTGATAAATGCTGAATAACGTGCAGCCTTCGGGATCTTTCGGCTCGCCGGGTTCCAATGAATTGGTTTTAATCTTGTTAATGAGCTTTCTCAGTTTTTTTTCAGGCTCGAATAACGGGATGGTGTTGTTATAACTCTTGCTCATTTTGCGCCCGTCCAAACCGGCCAAGGTTGACGCATGTTCTTCAATAACCGCCTCCGGCAGCACAAAATGTTCGCCGTAAATATGGTTAAAACGTCCGCCAATATCCCTGGCCATTTCAATGTGCTGAATCTGATCCTTGCCGACCGGCACCTTGTTGGCGTTAAACATCAATATATCGGCCGCCATTAATATCGGATAGCTGAATAAGCCCATGGTAATGCCTTTGTCGGCATCGTTTTCGCCGCTCTGTTCATTTTCGGTCACCGCCGCTTTATAGGCATGAGCGCGGTTCATCAAACCTTTTGCCGCAACACAGGTCAACATCCAGGACAGCTCCAAAATTTCCGGCACGTCCGATTGCCGATAGAAAACCGCATTCGAAGTATCCAGCCCCAAAGCCAGCCAAGTTGCCGCAATTTCAAGGCTGGACTGCCGAACTCTGTCCGGCTCCTGGCATTTAATTAAGGCGTGATAATCGGCCAAAAAATAAAAAGGCGCCACGTTAGCATCTTTACTCGCCGCGATGGCAGGTCGAATGGCGCCGACATAATTGCCCAGATGCGGCGTACCCGTGGTGGTGATTCCCGTTAAAACGATCGCTTTATTCATCAGAAAATACTCGGAAGTCTCGTTTAAGTTGCAAAAAGTGGGCACGATATTACATTGCCAAGCGAATATCCAGCGGAATAGCTCAACAGCTCTGTTAATCCAACGCAAAGGGCTTGGCATGAATGGCGGCCGTGTTGTAAATCATGCCCTATTATTGTGCTTTTTATAGTAAACTTTGCAGCCGAAAGCCTGCCGCTCACAGTGAGTGCGATACCTGTAAACTTGACCGGAGACATAAACATGTTGGAATATGATGAAAAACGCAATTATATTCGAATGGAAATAGACTGTGACGTCACTTACAGACTCGCGGATTCGGAGGAATTACACCAGGGCCGCTGCTCATCGATCAGCGGTGCCGGCGTTTCGTTTATTGCCGATCGTTTGTTCGACCCCGGCAAAGCGATGGAAATCAATGTTATTCCCAAAAATACCGTAACCCCTTCAATGACCGCTTTTATCGAAGTGATCAGAAGCACTCGGCAAGATGACGGCAACTACGAGATTGCCGCAACCATAAAAAGCATCAAAGGGGACTGAAAACCGCGCCCAGGCAAGTAACGCACCTTAATTTAAACCCCGCATTGTTTTATTTTTATTATGTATACGATTACCAAAGAGGTGTATTTTTGTTACGGACACCGACTCATGAATCACCCCGGTAAATGCCGCAACTTACATGGACACAGCGTTAAAGCCTCGATTTCGATAGAACAGGAACAGCTCAACGAGCAAGCGATGGTCTGCGATTTTTCCGATATAAAAGACTGCGTTGAGGCCTACATCGACCTTCATCTCGATCATAATTTCCTGCTGCATAAAGACGACCCGATTATCCCTATGCTGACTGCAAACCAAGAGCGCTTTCTTGCCCTTGACGAACATCCTACTGCGGAAGTCCTGAGTAAAATGATTTATCAGCATCTTAAACAGTCCGGCTTTAATGTCTCCCAGGTTGTGTTATGGGAAACGGCCAGCGCCTACGCCTGCTATCGGGAAAACTGACGACGGTCATGAGCTTTGTCAATCCGGTCAACAAATCAATCTGTCTTGAACAAATCTGCGAATCAAATTATCAAAAACTTTTTAAGTTAATTCCGGACTTAATGAGGTTTAAAGCAACGGCTACCGGCCTTGCGCCCCATCACACCACCCTGCATCTTGAAATTATTGAGCGCACGCCGTACACATTGACCTTGGAACTTAGCCATTGTTTTCAACGTGATAACGATGAACTGATGGAGCCTGCGGTAAAAATAAGGCTTTATCTGGACGCGCAACTGGCCGAAGTATTAAGCGACCATGCCCGTGCCGGTGTCGCGCAAGTTTTTAAAGACCCCGGCTTAAGCCGTGAAATTATGAACTACAAATGGCGACTCAATTATTTCCTGCAAAAATGGCTGGATCACTGTTTAAAAAAAGACTATTTATTCAAAGCCGGTGCTGAGGTATTGGCTTAGCCTGTTAGCGTCCGCTGAATGCTGATGAATAGGCGATTAAGGTTTTTTATTTCCGATGCCGATGCTGGCTTTGATCAGATAATGAGGTCTGGCCTTAACCTCTTCATAAATCTTGGCGATGTATTCGCCGATAATGCCCAAGCTGATCATAATAAAGCTACCTATCAGCAGCACGCTGATTACGATAGTGGCGTAGCCTGAAACGCTTTGGCCGATAATTAAAGACCAAATGGCGTCGCCGGCGACTAAAAAACCCAGTAACAAAGTCGCAATGCCCAGAAAAGTGATAATTCTTAACGGCGCGCAGGTAAAAGAGGTCAGCGCCGTAATCGACAATTCCAACAACGCCCAAAACGACCATTTGCTCTGATCGCCTTGACGGTCGGCTACGTCGAAATAAATGTACGCTTCCGAGAATCCCAGCCAACTGGTCAGTCCGCGAAAAAAACGCTCCCTTTCGGGAAGCAAGCGAACGATGATATCGACGATCTCTCTATCCAATAATTTGAAGTCGGAAGAATTGTTTACATTGATTCCGCCAAGATTTGAGATCAGCTGATTGATGCAATAAGCGGCGGCTTTTTTGCCGGCTGAGTCGGCGGTGCGGTTGCGTTTCACCGTATGAACGATTTGCGCGCCGGAGCGCCATTTGCCTATCATCTCAGGGATCAGGCTCGGCGGATGTTGAAGATCGGCATCGATGATGATTACGGCCTGTCCCGAGGCATGTTCAAGTCCGGCAAGAATCGCCGCTTCCTTGCCGAAATTGCGGCTTAGGGTAATGCCTTTGACTCTGGGTTCGCCTTCGGAAATACGGCATATCTGCTGGTAAGTTGGGTCGCAACTGCCGTCATCGACGACAATGATTTCCCAAGCGCTTTCGCAGGCGTTCAGGCATCCGGCAATTTGTTTTATAGTTTCCGCTATGCCTTGGCTTTCGTTATAAGCCGGAATAACTGCGCTGATCACGGGGCTTGCTTGGGCGGTTAAATTCATGGTTTTCGTTAATCTAATTTTGATAATGGCTCAAACGGATGCCGAATTTTTCATATAAGGCGTGAGTTTTTGGGCTTTGCAATAACGCGAGTTCCCCCTCCCAATCGTGGTACGACTTGAGCTTGGAATCACCGATTTCATTGGACTCGAAGCGTCCGGGATGGCACATCAGCTCATAGCTTTGCCCCGGTTTCAGCGTTGAAAAAATGGTTTCTAAATAGGCGTAATCAAGTTTTCCGCTTCGGCTTAAGCCTAAAAATATCGGCGTTTTTACCTTAAGCCGGGGTTTATTGAGGGCGTGCATGGCTTGCATCAGGGTGTTGCGAAACAGCGCCGAAACGCCAAAAGGCGCAAGCCATTCGCTTTGCGTGAGCCGTACATGGGGGATTTCATATTCTTGAGCCAGTTCCAGCGCCAGCGGAAACAAAACCGGCAACATATGAATATGTTCATGGGAGTTTAAAAACAGCAATTTTTTCTGTCGGCAAGCTTCGATCTGTGCGCGCCATTCGATGCGAATTTCCTGGGGACTGATTTTACCTGCTAAGATCATCAGGCTGATCTCATAAACCCCAGGGAAACAGCCTTCCCAATGAGACAGTTTTTCCGACAGTGCAGAGGTCAACGGTTGCCTGAAAGTCAGGTTCAGATGCACACCTAAATCCAAGCCCTCAACAGTATTCAGCCATTCGAGCTGAGTTTCTAGGTCCGGGCTATTCGCTAAAATACCGGTGGCGGTCAGGACTCCCGAACTCGCCGCATCCACTATGCCTCGGCTGATACAGGGAAAATAACCGTAGTCGTCAGCATTGATGATCAGATGAATCGGTTCGCGAGCGGTCATTTTCTGTCAACATAAAAGTCGTGGCTTGAATCAGTCTGGCTATTTTGCAATGCCGAATATCAATCGCTTATAAAGCCTTGCCGGACCGGTAAAATTGCGCCGAATAGGGCCTGAGCAACCGTTTGTCAAGAGAAATGGCCTGCGGGTAATGTTTTGCTGTAAGGTCTGAATAATCACGTCTAGGATAATCGACAGCCTTATCTTTGATGATATTTTATTGCTTTTAAAGGTTTAAAAGAAGCTGGAAGCGGAGCGTTTTTAGTCACATCATGAATAACCTTGAATCCGACTTGATGACTTAAGTCGTCAAGAAATAGCCTGTCGTGTTCCGGTGTCTCTATATAAGTCAATGAGGCTTCAATTTTGGTCGCAATAAAGGGAACAGCGACTAGGTCAGAGCGATTGGCGTTAATAATGGCCCAACGTCTATTGACTTCAGTGGATACAGAAATATTAGAAACCAATCCGGATAGTGCTTCCACTAAAACCAAGAGGCTAATAATAATTAAAACACCGGAAATTAATGGCTTCCTGGAAAAGTTATTGCTTTGGAATAATAAAGATGCAACTGCAATGTATAAAAAAATAATAACAAAAAATGTTGTTCTCGGTGAAATTTGATTCGTTGCCGGAAGCAATGTAAGTAAAGTTGCCAATCCGACTAAAATCCATATTACAGAAGATTTTATATTTTCATGCGTTAGGGATCGTTCTTTATAAAATAAAGTAACGAGCACAATAATTCCAAACCAAATTGACTTGCCGGTATTTTCAGTGCCTATTTCGAAGAAGGCCCCTGGAATAAATAATAACATTCGTTCGACAGCTTCAACAAAACCGCCATCCGGTATTGATCTAAGCCGTAGATAATTGCCGGGAGCGGCTATCATAAACAACGCTCCCAAAAAAAGACCTGCTATAGAAGTCCAATATCCAATCGGAACGTTTTTAATATTTTTAGTCACAATTTTACTGTAAACATTTACCGCGGTAAAAGTTGCGCACGCAGAAATAACTTGCTCTTGCGATGATCCGGCGAGAAAACCGATTAAAAACCACATAGGTGACTTTAATATGATTGATATGAAACTTAAATCGGTCTTAGTATATTCTTCCGAAAAGAAATACTTAGACCACGCGATAAAAGACAAGCACAAAATTGCCGGAACCAAATAAACAAAATTACCGGAAAGCCATGATACGGTTTCGGAACGAACGGGTAATGCGAGCCAGAAAAGCATCCCGAATATAAGCAATGCCTGCAGTATTCCGTTACTAAAGCGATAGCCGTTTTTACCTAATGCACAATACCAAGCCAGCATTATTAATAGGAGTACTTCCGCCAGAATAAAAATACGATATAAAAGTTCAACTGTCGGGTGTGGGAAAATCAAGGATGAAAGTAAAATTAACGGCAGGCGTCCGGTCAAGCCATTATATTGAATAATCCAGTAATCAACGATTCCTTTAGAATTTTGATATTTCCAAAGATCATCCCAATCATCCGATATTCTTGGCTGAAAATAAAATAATGCAGCAAGAACAATACAAGCAGTTATTAATAAGATATACGCGAAAATATCATTTCTAAATAGATTGCTAACTTTCATAAATGCCATTGATAGCTAGGAGAAATAGGTGTGGGCGGTTTCGCGTAGCAAATCGCCAATTACAGCATATTCAATAATTGATAGTTATATTTAACACTCAGCCGCATGCTCGAAATAACCCTTTGTGTCATTACCGGTAATAATGGAAAAAGCTTTTTTCAGAACAGTTAAAATATCGTCCAGCGTTCGTGCTTTAAATTGCTTTATTTTAGAAAAGGTTTCCTCAATCGGACTCAGTTCCGGCGAGTAAGGCGGAAGGCTTTTTATGGCATGTTCTCCTATCGCTATCATCAAAACGCCAATACGCCACCAAATCTGTGCTTACAGCCGGCATAAACGTACTCCGCACGGTTAATTTAAAACGCATAGTCATTATTCGCCGCTACTCAACCCGTTCCACATCAAACACGGTACCGCGAACCGCAACGACTTTTACCTTGGCGCTAACATCGCAGTCTTCACCGTGAACTTTCCAAATCGAATCGTCGACTTTTATTTTACCTTCGCCGTTTTCTATCGGTTTGTATAGGCTGAAGACTCTGCCTATGTATTGCTGACCGCGTTTGTTCAACAAGGGGTGATCAGTCGTAATCGGATGTTTTTTACCGTAAAGCTTCCAAACGGTAATAAAAACAACGGACAGCACCGAAAAAACCGAAATCTGCAAATTGATGCCGATGGCCGGTATCAGCAACACTAAGCAACCGGTGACAAAGCCCGAGGCGGCCATCCATAGGAAAAAAAAGCCGGGCGCGAGCAGTTCGACCACCAACAGAATCAGGGCCAATACCCACCAATTCCAGAATACAATCGCCAAGTCAGTCATATCAGCCTTTTTTGCTCATGGCTTCTTTCGCCAGTTCGCTGATGCCGCCCAGCGCGCCAATCACGCTGGACGAATCCAGCGGCATAAAGATGAGTTTGCTGTTGTTGGCCGTGCCGATGTCTTTTAAGGCCTCGATATATTTTTGCGCGACAAAATAGTTGATGGCTTGGACGTCGCCTTTGCCGATGGCTTCCGAGACCATCAATGTGGCTCTGGCTTCGGCTTGAGCCAAGCGTTCGCGGGCGTCGGCGTCGCGGTAAGACGCTTCTTTGCGGCCTTCCGCTTCCAGAATGGCGGCCTGTTGCGCGCCTTCCGCGCGTAAAATCTCGGACTGTCTTAAACCTTCGGCTTCGAGTATGGATGCGCGTTTTAAACGCTCGGCTTTCATTTGTCGGCCCATGGCTTCGACTAAATCTTTGGGCGGGGCGATGTCTTTGATTTCGATGCGGGTGACTTTAATGCCCCACGGGGTGGTGGCATCGTCGACAACGGACAACAATCTTGCGTTGATGTCATCCCGGCGCGACAACAATTCGTCCAGATCCATCGAACCCATGACGGTACGGATATTGGTCATCACCAGATTCAGAATGGCCCAGCCCAGTTGGCTGACTTCATAAGCGGCTTTGGCGGCATCCATGACTTGGTAGAAAATCACGCCGTCCACGGTCACCATCGCGTTATCCTTGGTAATGACTTCCTGCGACGGTACGTCCATTACTTGTTCCATCATCACCATTTTTTTGCCGACGCGATCAATGATCGGCACGATAATATTCAAGCCCGGCGTCAGTGTGTTGGTATATCTGCCGAAGCGTTCGACGGTGTATTCCATGCCTTGGGGAACCGACTTGACGCTCAGAAACACCATCAAAACCGCGAAAATTAATAATGCTAAAGCAAAACTATCCATG
>JAPLRU010000093.1:0-114112 GCA_026399025.1 Methylobacter sp. | reverse complement strand
ACCTCCTAATTTTTATGCAAAAAACGCTATAGATGAGCGCTTTTCGGTATGGATGGGGCGACCTTCAACGGCTTATAACGCCTGTTTTACCGGTCGTCTGAAAAAAAGCAATGCCAACAATGAAAGTAAACCCGTTAAAATAGCAGTGTGGCGTGTTGCAAACAGCCGCGCAACTCATAATAATATAAATCTATCTAAATGTAAGTTAACGAGTAATTATAGTCATGATAAACGCCGCTTTTCACACAGGGATCTGGACCCTGCTTTTTTTTATCGTCGGAATGATTAAGCCCAAATGGCCTTTATTCTTTTTAAAAAAACCGGACCGCTTTTTAGTTTTGATTATATCGACCGTTTTGTTTATGGTGTCCGCGACGCTTTACGGCGAAGGCAACCGGCAAAGAGTTTTAGAAGAAAAGGCGTCTAAAGAAACCGTATCCAAAATCATGGACCCTTCTACCGCGCCAGTTCCTGTTCCGGTGCCCGATACGTCTACGGCCAAGCCGAACCCGCCTAAAAATTAAACTGAAAATTCCCGGCCCGAGAACATTACTCAAAGCGCTTGCCGCACAAGCGCTGGGCTTAACCCTCACCTTCGCCTTCGCTCGGATGATGCCTGCGTTATTTCATGGCGCCTGGCGTTTAGTGCTGGTGCAAGGCATGGCGGCGGCTTTGTGCTCCGGCCTTTTACGCCAGCCGTACTGGTGGCTTCCGATTCATTTACTGTTTCTGCCCGCCGCAATCGCCATGTTGACGTTGCACTTGCCTTCCTGGTTGTATTTATCGGCCGTGCTGCTACTGGCGCTGGTGTTTTGGGGCACGGTTAAAGGCGATGTGCCGCTGTTTTTATCTTCTTCGGCGGTAGCCGATACGGTAAAAGCCATTGTCGATCAGGAAAATGCCGAGGTATTCGCCGATTTGGGGGCGGGCGTCGGCTCGGTCGCAGTGCCGCTGGCGCGGCAACGCTCCTTGGTGGTGGATGCTTGGGAATATGCACCGCTGCCGTGGTTGGTCACGGCTTGGCGCTGCCGCAAATTGTCCAATACAAAGGTAAAACGCGTCAGTTTATGGGGCTGTGAGCTGGGTCGTTATGATGTGGTATTCGCCTTTCTGTCTCCGGCGGTCATGGCGGAGTTGGGCGAGAAAGTCAGGAATGAAATGCGGCCCGGAAGTTTATTTATTTCTTCATCTTTTCCGGTACCGGAGTGGGAGCCGGAATCAGTAGTACAGATTGAAGACCGGCGCAGGACAAAACTGTTTTGCTATCGGCTATGAGTTTGTCGTTATCCGTTGGCGACATTTTGGATGGTTAACGTTTTTTATTCACCACGAAGAAACACGAGTTTTTTATTTCTTCGTGGTGATCATCTTCTAAATTACGCATGTTGCCTTTATTAGGCTTTCAGGTACTTCCACCAAAACCAGCTGCGCACATGCAAATAATTGCGTATCGGCGTTTTGACCAGCAACAGCAATAAACCGATTGAATACAAGCACCAAACCGCGGCCCATTCGTTGGGATTGGTGGTGCTCAGCCAAGCCGGCAGCGGTCCGGTAATAATATGATAAGTGGTCATTTTCCAGGAACCGTAGAAAATAGGCATGATGAATGCCGCGACAACATACATATTGAACAACACCAAGTTTGCGGTCGCCGGGATCTCCCAGGCAATATGCCAATCGCCGGACGTAGAGCAAATCCGCCTGCCGCAAAACGGCACGTTGAACGATTCGGCATACAGGATAAACCGGGTTTTAACTTCGTAACAGAACGGCGCCCATTCAAACGGATACAGGCGTATCAATAAGCAAACCGTCGTCACCAGGCAAATAAAATAAACCGATGCGGCAATCTTGTCCCTGACTTTTTCGGGGATAAAATACATCGACACCGCGTTGACAAAAAACGGCTGAAAGGCGATATGGATATAGCCCAACAAAGTCGCCACCTGATTGCCGGGATTGGAACAGTCGTCGATTACCGTGTAGGTGTAGGCCTGCAAGGCTTCCATTAACGAAAAAAAGCCCAACGCATAACAAAGCGGAGCCGGTTCTTTTTTATAATAAAAATAAGCGGTGCTCGATAATCCGATAGTCGCTAATACAGTTGATGCTTCTCCGCTCCAGCACATGATTTTTCCGTGAGTTGGTAAAGTCTGAATGCCGATCAGACCGTTGGTTTTAGGGATGATCCCGCTTAATAAAAGGGGTAATTATTAAAAAAACGGTCGAGTTTAGCTTAGAAGCGGTCACCAATCACTGGTTTTTTTGTTTTCATTCGATCACGAAATACCGGGTTTATAGGGTTTACGCATTTTTTGCATTCGCCCAATCCTGGTGGATTATGTTCAGTTTTATTTTAGCGAGGTTATTTTATAAATATTTCCGTTGTTATCCCCAGTTACAATCGCCGCGAGCTGTTAAAACGGGCGCTGTTGTCGGTCGATGCGCAAACCTTATCGGCCGCTGAAATTGTGGTCGTCGATGACGGTTCGACCGACGGCACCGGCAGCATGATCCGCCGTGAATTTCCTCAGGTAAATTATTGCTATCAACAAAACCTCGGCGTCAGTGCGGCGCGCAATCTGGGCATAGCGCAAACATCCGGCGAGTGGCTGGCGTTTCTGGATTCCGACGATGAGTGGCTGCCCGAAAAACTGGCTAAGCAGAAGGCGGCGTTGACGGCCAGGCCTCAATACAAGGTTTGTCACACCGAAGAAAACTGGATACGCCACGGAACCCAAGTTAATGTTCCCAAAAAATACGCTAAAACCGGCGGCTGGATATTCGCCGATTGTTTGCCGTTATGCGCGATGTCGCCGTCCACGGTGTTGATTCATCGGTCGGTATTGACAGCCGTAGGCGTGTTCGATCCTCGGCTGCCTGCTTGCGAGGACTATGATTTGTGGCTCAGGATCACCGCCGATTATCCGGTTCTATTGCTTGCACAAGCGCAGATAAACAAATACGGCGGTCATGAAGACCAGTTATCTTCGGCATTTTGGGGCATGGACCGGTTTCGGATCGGCGCCTTGCAAAAAATCATTGATGCCGGTCGATTGTCCGAGCACAACCGGCAGGCGGCGGTCACTATGCTGGTAAAAAAGGCCGGCATCTACCTTAACGGTTTGACTAAACGGGGTAAAATCGACGAAGCCGACTATTACCGGCAGCTCATCAAGCGCTATGCAGTAGAGACTATTTGATATTAAAGCGACAGTTGCAATCGCCCTTAGCCATGCAGCTTAATTGTTCAACCTCTTTGTCCAGCAATGACGACATCAGCGCCAAATCGAACTCGCAGATCTCGTGATGTTTCTGCGCCAAATCGTGATAAATGCAATTACAAGCCTGAATATTCACATTTTCAGTGCCCGGCTCCCACTCTACTTTTATTTGAAAGCCCAGATCGGTCATGATCGAGGCCAAGGCCTTAACGCGTTGATTTAAATTCTTTCCATCGACTTTGTCACGCAGCTGTGCCGCCAGCTTGCCGGCCAACTTTTGCAGATAGGCTTTAAAGCGTTCGGGGCCGATTTCCTGCAGCAAGTCGTTAACAATTAATTCTGAAAACCAGGCGTATTGTTTCGGGAAATAGTTATGGCCTTGGTCGGTGATAACGTAAATGGTCACCGGACGCCCGGCCGTTTTATTGAAGGTGCTTTTTTTAATGTAGCCGTCCCGTTCCAGAACAACGAAGTGCTGTTGCACGCCGGTTCTTGAAATATCCAGCGCTTTCGCCAGTTCATCAACACTCAAGCCATTCCGGTTCGCCAACAAATGTTCAAGTATCTGATGTTGGCGAGGGCTTATTTTTTGAAGTATTAACGGGTTCATCCTGTTCCTTATGACTTTTTGTTAACGACGCAAAGGTCATAATACTTTATTATGACACTTATAACTTGTAAAAGTTTTATATAGCATAAATCCGTCTGTTGTTATACACTTCGCGCCGAGCAAATTATGCTTAAAATAAGAATAATTATTCTACATACTGGAGACAACGATGAGCGAATCACAAGAAACAACTGCAAGCCCGGATCAAACACTCTATGAAAAATTAGGCGGCGAAGCGGCTGTTAATGCTGCGGTAGACATTTTCTACCGCAAAGTCCTGGGGGATTACCGTATTAACCGTTTTTTCGACAATTCCGATATGGAAAAACAAGCCGCCAAGCAAAAGGCCTTTTTGACCATGGCATTTGGCGGTCCAAATAATTACAACGGCCAAGATATGCGCAATGCTCATGCGCGTTTAGTGAAAATGGGTTTGAATGCAAGCCACTTTGATGCGGTCATGGAGCATCTGGGCGCAACATTAACCGAACTCAATGTACCGGCGGAACTGATCGGCCAAGCGGCAGCCATTGCGGAAAGCACCCGCAACGACGTACTCGGCAAATAACTGAAATACCAGGTGGAGACCATGCGAAGCATAACTATCGGCGAATCAACATTTTCCTGTCAACCCGATGAGACGGTGTTGGAAACTTTGTTAAGGGAAAATGTAAAGGTGCCTAACGGTTGCCGTCAAGGCCTTTGCCAAGCCTGCTTAATGCGCAGTCTTGATAATTCTCCACCTGCTTCGGCCCAAGTCGGCCTTAAAGATACGCTGCAAAAGCAGAAATACTTTCTGGCTTGCGTTTGCCGTCCCGAGCGGAATATGACCGTCGCCTTGCCCAATCAACAAGGCGCTTCGATTGAAGCCGGTGTTATCAAAAAACAGCGGTTGACGCCCGACATCATCCGCTTGGTTTTAGAATACCAAACGCCGTTTAATTTTTTCGCCGGTCAGTTTGTTAATTTAAAACGAGCCGACGGCTTAACCCGCAGTTATTCGATTGCGAATATTCCCAAGAATGACAACATTCTGGAATTTCATATTCGCCGCTTACCGAACGGTCAATTCAGCAGCTGGGTGCATGATGAATTGGAGCCGGGCGCTCAGTTAACGCTCTCGGAAGCGCAGGGATCGTGTCATTATCTGTCCGGACGCGCCGAGCAACCTTTAATGTTGATTGGAACCGGCAGCGGTCTGGCCCCGCTTTACGGTATTCTTGCCGACGCTTTGGCCCAGGACCATTCAGGTCCTATCCATTTATATCACGGTAGCCGCGACCTTAACGGCCTGTATTTTGTTGAGGAAATGCGCGAACTCGCCGCAGAGTTCGATAATTTTCACTACACGTCCTGTGTTTCAGGAGACGCTAGTGAATCGGATCATGTTAAAGGCCGCGCCCATGATATTGCTTTATCGTCGATAGAGACTTTAAAGGGATGGCGGGTTTTTCTGTGCGGACATCCTGAAATGGTCAATCAGAGCAAAAGAATGGCGTTTATGAAAGGCGCCTCAATAGCCGATATTTATGCCGACGCTTTTCATGTGATGCAGGACAAGAAATAAACACTATCGCTACAAAAACAGTGCCGTTTTAGCCTACGCGGCATTTCGTTTTATGAATCGACAAAGCCCTTGCCGGATTTTTATCTACGCCGCCCTGCCTTGCGAGGCCAAGCCGTTGGTCGAGTATTTCCGTTTAAAAAAAGCCACGACGATTCAGCCGTTTGCGTTGTATTTTAATCAGGAACTATGCCTGACGGTAACCGGACTGGGGAAAAACGCGATGGCTGCCGGAGTCGCTTACTCTCAGGCGCTGTTTGCTTCGGTTGAACATCCGGTGCTGATCAATATCGGTATTGCCGGTCATCAAAATCACGATTTGGGCACGTTGTTTTTAATCGACAAAATCACCGACGTTGATGTCGGCAAAAGCTATTATCCGCCGCTGGTTTTCAAACCGCCTTGTCCCACCGCAAGTCTTCACACCGTATCGAAGCCGCAACTTAACTACGCTCCGGACTGCGTTTACGACATGGAAGCGTCTGCCTTTTATGAAACTGCGGCACGGTTTTCGTCAGGTGAATTAATCCAATGCCTGAAAGTTATTTCGGATAATGAATCATCGTCTGCCGAAAATATAGAAGCCAAGCAGGTGGCTTTATTGATGGGCGCTCATGTTGCAACGATTGAAATAGTGTTGGCGGAATTAAGCCGTTTGGCGAGAACGATAACGGCGCCTGAACTCCAACTGATTAAACAACTGACACAACGCTATCATTTTACGGTCAGCGAACAGGGACAGTTAAAAAGCCGACTGTCCCGCTGGGCAATCTTAAGTCACAACCAAGCCCTTGACTTCGATGAAACCGAGTTTCATCAAGGCAAGGACGTTTTATATTGGCTGGATCAACACATCAGTGGCATTGAGTTTGTTTTGTAAGCGCGCTTTTTGGCGGCTAAAAGAAGATGAATATATTTTTGCTGACCGCTACGGTTATGATGTAAACAAAGCAAGCTATAGCGCCCGCAAAAGCTTTCCAGCGCAGTTCGCCCTGACGCTTGATCGCCACAATGCCCAAGCCGACATATCCCAGCAAAGCGATGAGTTTAGCGACAATCCAGCCGTATTCGCCTGACAACCAGGAACCTTGAAAAACCAAGGCAAAGCCGGTCAGCAACAACAAGCTGTTGATGATATGCGGGCCGATTTTGATCCATTTTTGCTCCAGCATTTCCGGACGCTTTTCGGCCAGATAAACCCGGCCGACAAAACTGGAGATGGACAATAAAATAAAGATGAGGTGAAAAAACTTAATCATGCGATGCTCCTAAGGTTAAAAATATTTTCGTTACCCGATAGATAAGTCTGTTGCCGGTGTTGCAGTAATATCCGCCGAAAAAACAGAGGATCCTTTTGCTGCGTTATTTCGCCGGGACGGGGATAGCACTGATGCTCCAAGCGCGACAGCCAAAAACGCAACGCCGCCGCCCTGAGCATAATCGGCCACTGGCGTTTTTCCTGCGGCTCCAAGGGTCTCAGGCTTTCATAAGCGGCTAACAACGCGGTAAGTTTTTCAGTGTTAACCACCCCGTTATCGCAGCACCAATCATTAGCCGTTACCGCAATGTCAAACAGCAAAACATCGGTGCAGGCGCTGTAAAAATCCAGCAAACCGCTGAGCCGCCCATCGACAAATAACACATTATCCCGAAACAGGTCGGCATGAATAACGCCTGACGGCAAATTAGCCTGGCCGTTTTCCGCTTGAAAAGCCAGCTCGTCATCAATCAAGCGGCGGTCTGTTGCTGATAAATAGTCGCTGATTTTATTAAGTACCGTTCCGCACCAGCTTAAATCATTGCCGTTTTTTATCGGAAAAACATAGCCTTGCGTGCAGCGATGCAAAGCGGCCAGTTGCAAACCGATTTCCCGGCACTGCAAAACCGATGGCGTTGTCGTCGATGCCCCGGATAACCGCGCGAACACCGCAGCCGGTTTGCCGTTCAGCTGACGCAACGATTTTCCTTGCCGGTCGCTTTGAGGAGAGGGGCAAGGCAGCTTGTTTTTATCCAGATGCGACAACAGTTTTACAAAATGCGGCAACTCATCGGTCGTCAGCGACTCGAACAAGGTCAGAATAAAACCGCCTTGCGTCGTGCTGACCGAATAATTGGTGTTGTCTATGCCGTCCGTTATGCCTTCAAAACCGACGACTTCACCGAGGTTGTAAGCGCTAAAGAATTGATCGAGTTGCGGGCGTGTGATGCGAGTAAATACCGACACGGAAGTTTAAGCGTTTACCATTCCAGCAATTTCCACATATTAATATCGGAATCCCTGTCCAGATCGCTGCGGCGCACATCCATTTTGCCGTCGCCATTGGTGTCGATAAAATAATAAGGCGGACCGACCGCCGGTATGACTTTGATCATATAAAGCCTGCCGCTGCGGCGATATTCCTGAATGGTGTCTTTACCTTTACGGATAATGGTAATGTCGGGCTCCATGGTTTCGCCGTTTTGTATCGGCAAAGGCGGTTCCGGCGCCTCCGGCACGGCTTCAAGCTCTGGCGGTTGCTCATCGACGGCATAGACCGGAAAGGCCAGTAAACTCAGTAGGAGAAAACGTCGCATAAAGTAACTCTTATTAAAATAAAAACTGCGGCTATCTTATTACAGTTTGTACCGGCTTGCTTAACTAAAATCGGTGCTGCGGCTTGTCGATGCCTCAGTGTATTTCTTGTTAACGGCGCGCACTTTGGTTTTTTCGTAGCGACTCGGCTATTCCACAGATGATCGTGATAAACACGGATAAGCCATCAAAAATCCGCATTAATCATAACCATCCGCGCTCTATTTTCTAAATACCGGGCAGCAACCAAAAAGCTATATAGAGCCCAGAATTAATATAGCGACGCAAAGTCTGGAGAGGGTCTGCTATCGTTCCCGCGCTCCGGCGTGGGAATGCAGTGAGGGACGCTCCTGCGTCCCGTACCGCTAGAGCGGTACTTCGGCATTCCCACGCCGGAGCGTGGGAACGATGTCGCTTTATTCACTTTGGGCTCTATAATGGCGTTTTTAATAAATTACGCTTTGGAAACGGTAGCGGCCATGGTTATAGACAATGCAAAGGATCGAATTAAGCAATATTGGTTGTTGGCGCGCTTCGATAAGCCTATCGGCATCCTGATTTTATTATGGCCGGCATTATGGGCGCTGTGGGTCGCCGGCGACGGCAAACCGGACGGGCTGATTTTGACTGTGTTTTGTCTGGGCGTCGTTTTGATGAGGGCGGCCGGTTGCGTAATTAACGATTATGCCGACCGTGATTTCGACCCTCATGTGCAACGCACCAAACAACGGCCTATCGCCGCCGGCAAGGTTAAGCCCAAGGAAGCGCTGATCCTTTTTGCAGTTCTGTGTTTATGCGCTTTTTGCTTGGTGCTGTTGCTGAATATCTACACCATCATGCTGTCGTTTATAGCCGCATTCCTGGCGGCCAGTTACCCGTTTATGAAGCGTTACACCCAGTTGCCGCAAGCCTATTTGGGCATTGCTTTCGGCTGGGCGGTGCCGATGGCTTTTTCCGCGCAGATAAACGCCATCCCGCCGGTAGCCTGGGTGATGTACTTAGCCGTGGTGCTATGGGCATTGGTTTATGACACCATGTATGCGATGGTTGATAAGGATGACGATTTAAAAATAGGCGTTAAATCAACCGCTATACTGTTCGGTGCTTACGACCGTCACATTATGGCCGGTTTGCAGCTCGTCATCATCGGCCTGCTGATGGTCGTAGGGCAGATGGCTCATGCCGGTTGGCCTTATTACGGCGGTGTTTTAATCGCGGCGGGCTTGTCGGTTTATCAACAAAAATTGATTTTTCACCGGGAAAAAGCGCTTTGTTTCAAGGCCTTTTTAAACAGTAACTGGTTCGGCTTGGCCGTCTTTGCAGGCTTGGCGGTGGATTATTGGCTGCGCTGACTGAACAATCGCCCGCCGGTGTGGTTGTTCAGTCAATAGAACTGTATTACAGACCGCTTCCGGAGCAAGCCTTGAAGCCTCTCTCATCAATCATGGCTTATGCGGCACATCAACAGTTTGCAAAGAAATAGCCAAAGGTTCCGGTCCGGTCAAATTGATTCGCTGCCCCGCGGTTAAGGTAATAGCGGCGCCGACGCAATCGGGTCGCAGCGGAATTTGCCGGCCGTCGCGTTCTATCAATACCGCCAGAACCACCTGATTCGGCCGACCGTAATCGAAAATTTCATTCAGCGCGGCGCGCGTTGTGCGGCCTGTGTAAAAAACATCGTCAATCAAGATGATATTACGGCCGTCAATGTGGGTCGGCAGCTGGCTGGGTTTGACATTGGGACTGACCCCGATTTGCGAAAAATCATCCCGATAAAAAGAAATGTCCAGCAGCCCCAAGGGCTCGCCGATATTTAAACGCCGATGCATGTGCTCGGCGATCCAGACGCCGCCGGTGCGAATACCGATCATGATCGGATTAACCAATTGCCTCTGATCGATAACACGCTTTAACTCGGCTTCCAGGTTATTGAGTAATTCGGAAATTTCTAACACTTAAATAGTCCTTTTGATACGGTCGTTGAGCCAGGTTTGCAAGATAAGTTGGGCGGCGAGTTGGTCTTGCACTTGCCAAAGCTTGCTTGCACTGACGCTGACTTCATCGAACAACATTTGCTTGGCCTCAAAGGTCGACAAAGTTTCGTCTTGTTGAAAAACAGGCAGTTGATAACGCCCTTCCAACTGCCTGCAAAATTTTAACATGCGAGGTGTTATAGGGTTGTCCGAGCCATCGGCCTGTTTGGATATACCGACGACTAAACCGGCCGGGCGCCATTCTTGTATCAGCTTGCCGATGATTTCCCAGTTGGGATTTTGATTGATCGAACGGATGGTTTGTAGCGGACTTGCGCTGGTGGTGGTCGATTGACCGACGGCCACGCCTATTTTTTTGTTGCCGAAGTCAAAACCCAAGTAGGTATCGGTAGTGGCTTTAGCTTGTAACGGATCGTGCTTAACCATGTCCTGCCGGAGCGGTCAGCTGGTTAATATCAATACCGATCTGGTTGGCCGCCGCGCTCCAGCGCAAATTAACGGGGGTGTCGAACAAAACCTGCTCACCGCAGGGGGTATTGAGCCAAGCATTATCCATGATTTCTTTTTCCAATTGTCCCGCGCCCCAGCCGGCATAGCCCAAAGCGATCAGATACTGCTCGGGGCCTTCGCCGACGGCAATGGCTTCAAGCACATCGCGGGACGTGGTCAGTGACAGCGTCTCTGAAATCGCCATGGTCGCATGCCAATCGCCACCCGCCGTATGCACCACGAAGCCGCGCTCTTGTTGCACCGGACCGCCGGCGAAAACAGGGACTTCAGTTGAAGCGAGCGAAGTCACGTTGATTTCCATTTGCTTGAAAATTTCGCCCAGCTTCATGTCCATCGGCCTGTTAATGACAATGCCTAAAGCGCCGTCTTCATTATGCTGGCACAAATAGGCAACGGTGTGAAAAAAGTTAGGATCGGCCAGAGTGGGCATGGCGATAATAAACTGGTTATTTAAGTAAGTAGCTTGGTTCATAGGTCTTAGTATCAAAGGTTATGGCGGCTTAAGCAACTGTTTATCGCGAGGTCATGCCTGATTCATCGGAGAATTTCCAAACCCGGGTAATCACCAGAACATCGAGTTCTTTCAGCAAATCGCCGGGTAAGGGAGCAAAAGGCGCACTCATGCGGACAATATGTTTAGCCGCTTCATCCAAGGCCGGATTTCCCGAGGACTGGTTGATGCGTATGCTGTAAATGCTGCCGTCCGCTTTAATGCCGACATCCATGGTTAACGTGCCGGAAAAATTTTTCTTGGCCGCCACTTCCGGGTAATTAAGATTGCCGGTGCGCTCCACCTTATCTTCCCAGTCTTTCATGTATTGGGCGGCGACATATTTATGGGCGCTGACCGAGTCGACAAATTTTATCTTGGCTTGTTCGGCGCTTTGCTGGTTGAGCCTGATTTCGGTGCCCAATTGCGTAATTTGTTGCTGGAGCATTTCCGCCGATAATTGAGGATGCGGCTTTTCAGTATGATACCCCGACCCCGTTTTGTCGGTAGTCACAATCTTTTTTTCCGCTGTATTCTGGGTAATCAATTTTTTGGCCGGTTTGGCTTCGCTATGCTCCGGCGCGCTCTTTTTTATCTGTTTAGTTGGGCTATTACCTGGGCTAGGCTGTTTTTGCGGCGGCGGTTCCGGTTTTTTGTTGTGTTCGCCCGAAGCTAACTGGTCTTCCTGAGCCAATGCTGTTGTCTTTTCCGGCGCTTTTTTTACCGGGGCATTAACCAAAGTAATGTCGATTGACCGGCTGATGTGCTCATGTTGCGGCAGGGTAAAATTAATCCCCAAACCCACCGCAACATGAATAACCGCAGCCAGAAATAAGGCTATCAGTAATGAGTCGTTACTTGATAGCGGTGCAGGCGGATCAAACATTAGCCGATCTGTTCTCATTAATCGCCATCGACGGTGCGCGCCGCAAGCCGTGCAGTCAGAGTGGTTTCAATATGATCCATGAGTTGGGCGCAAATATTCAGTCCAAACTGGCGATCCAGCTCCTGAACGCAGGTAGGGCTGGTGACATTGATTTCGGTCAGCGTATCGCCGATCACATCGATACCGACAAAAACCAGGCCTTTTTCCCGCAAGGTTGGGCCGACTTGATTGGCAATCCAGCGGTCGCGTTCGGTTAATGGTCGGCCTTCGGCGCGCCCGCCCGCCGCCAGATTACCGCGAGTTTCGCCTTGGGCGGGAATGCGCGCTAAAGCATACGGAATGACTTCGCCATTAACCAGCAAAATACGTTTATCGCCGTCTATAATTTGCGGCAGATACTTTTGCGCCATCACATAGCGGCTGTTGTATTGAGTCATGGTTTCCAGGATGACGCTAAGGTTCGGATCGCCTTGACGCAAATGGAAAATAGAAGTGCCGCCCATGCCGTCCAGCGGCTTTAAAATAATTTCGCCCTGTTCCAGCAAGAACTCCCTGATTCTGGCGGGCTCTCTGGCAACCAAGGTTTCCGCGCAACATTGCGGAAACCATGCGGTAAAAAGTTTTTCATTGGCATCTCGTAGCGACTGCGGTTTGTTGATGACATAAACGCCCATGCTTTCGGCACGTTCCAACAAATAAGTTGCATAAATGTATTCTTGGTCGAACGGCGGGTCCTTACGCATCATGATCACATCCAGTTCGTCCAGCGAAATATCCTGCTCCGCCGTAAATGCGTACCAGCTTTTTTCATCCCGCTGAACTTTAATTGTCCGCGTTCTGGCATAAGCCCTGCCGTTTCTCAGGAACAGATCGTTGAGTTCCATATAATGCAACTCCCAGCCTCTGGCCTGAGCTTCGAGTAACATGGCGAAACTGGTGTCTTTTTTGATGTTGATATGGGCGATGGAATCCATGACCACGCCGAGTTTAATAGGCATTATTTTTTCCTGATGATTACGGTGGACAAAAGGCGAAAGGCAACGGGCTAAAGGTTAAAAAACCGTTGCGCCCTTTGCCTTTCGCTCTTCACCTTTCGTCTTATTTTATAGATTGTTATTTACCTTGAAAAGATTTTTTGGTATAAAGCTCGGCTAACTTTTGAATTTAGACACGCATTAGGGGTTAATCATGTCCAGAGTATGTCAAGTAACAGGAAAGCGTCCCGTTACAGGTAACAACGTTTCACACGCTAACAACAGAACTAAAAGACGCTTTTGTCCGAATTTGCAACACCACAGATTCTGGGTAGAAAGCGAAAACCGCTGGGTTCGCCTCAGAATTTCCACTAAAGCCATGCGTATTATCGACAAGAGAGGCATTGATGCCGTTCTTGCCGATCTGCGTAAAGCCGGCGACATCTCTTAAGAGGATAGAAAAATGCGCGATAAAATTAAATTGATTTCAACCGAAGGCACCGGGCACTTTTATACCACCACAAAAAACAAACGGACTATGCCCGAAAAAATGGAGATCAAAAAATTTGATCCCGTGGTCCGTAAACATGTGATTTACAAAGAAGCCAAAATTAAATAATTTAAAGCTTATTTTCGGTTTGCGCGCTCTGAGCGCAAGCCGAGCGCAACGTAACCCGAGCTGTCGGGTCACGTTGCCGCTACTATATTCAGCCGACGCCCCCGCCTTTTAGTTTATCCAGCACCTGGGTTAACTTTTCCATTTGTTTGTGCAATATCCGGCATTGCTTTTCAGCATGTTGCTTATCGAATTCCAGTTTCATGCATTTATCATGAAGCTGTTTGTTAGTATTGTTGAGCGTTGCATTTTCCAATTTAAGCGCTTTTATTTGCTCTTCTAAAAGCCCGGTGGAAACGCCGACCGGATGCATTTGCTCATTTTCCCGATGAAGGCTTTGCAGGCTCGCATTGTCGGCAAAAGGCGCGGTATTCTCCTGATCGGGCTTTACCTCCGGCTTGGGCGCAATGCTGTCCATGCCGCCTTTTAAAATCATTGCCCCAATCTTATTTCTGAGCAATAAAAACGCGGCGGCTTCGCTGGTCTTGCCATCCTGACACACGACAACGACCGGCTTGTCATGACTGAATGTTTTAAGCTGCATTCTTAAATAGAAAAAAGGCGTATTGATACTGCCGTCAAGATGCTGGTCCTCATAGTCATCCTGCGAGCGGACATCCAGCAGAATCGCTCCCTTTTTTACCGCCTCTTGCATCCCTGCATAATCGACAAACTTTAAGGAAGGCTCTTTGATTAAAGAGATAAATTGTTTTTTGTCCAGGCGCAATAACACAATGTCCGTCAGCGCGGTAATGGTTACATTTCTGGGCGCGCCCGAAAGCAAAGCGTCTTCGCCAAAAGTATCGCCGTTTGCCAACTGGGCTAATTTAATTTCTTTGGCATTCGGTGAAGGTTTACGCGTTAACACGCATTGCCCATTTTTAATCAGATAGTAATAATCCCCGGTGCCGCCTTGCTCTAAAATGATTTCACCTTTTTTATAATGAACGGATTCCAGGCTCATTAAGATTTTTTGTAAGTTCGCGGGGGGGAGACGTTGAAAAATAGGCGACCTTAATAACGCTGTCATCCAGTCATTCGGATCGCCTTCAGTCTCGTCAATGACCATGTGGCTGCTGTCCTCTTTATAAGCAAGGGAGGGGGGATTATTAACACTATCATTATTCAGCCGCAAAAAACGCACCCTTCCGTTCGCGACTGCATCGATTTTTCTGGGGATCTGGTGCGCCAGCGCAAACCGGGCGGAATCACTGTTCGCGGCAATCACCTCAACCACCAGTCCGGCGGCTTGAAGAGTCACCTCGCCATTTATCAGGTAAATCAGCTGGGCAGTGACATCGCCCTTTTTAAACAAAAAACCGTCTTGAACTTCTTCAACGGTCATTTCTGCGCATAGCGCATTAAAACGAGTCCCCGGCAATGTTGCGAGCGGGATGAGCTTTCGAATAATCAGCCCGTCTTCGGAATTGACGTCTATAGCCATTTGAATATTCTAAGCAAGATAACGGTTAAATGACAGTGTTGATTTTTTAAAAAAACTACTTTAACACACCTTGTATTAAACATTTTTACACATATATTGTCAGCTATTGCTTGTTTCACACTCACTGGAAAAAACCATGGTAAATACTGAATCTGTAAAACAGCTGTTATTGATATCTCTGTTATCCCTTAATTTTTGCCTAACAACGGCTGCGCAAGCCGGTTTGCCGGCTTATGCGGAAGGGCGGGCGTTACCCTCCCTGGCTCCGATGCTTGAGCGCAGCATGCCGGCGGTGGTCAACATCTCAACCTCGACCAATATCACCGTTAACGACAACCCGCTGATGCAGGATCCGGTTTTTCGCCAATTTTTTAATATCCCCGACCGGCAACTGCGGCGGCAACAAAGAAACAGCCTGGGTTCCGGCGTTATTATTGACAGCAAGCAAGGTTTGGTTCTGACCAACAACCATGTTATCGATAAAGCCGACACCATCACGGTGACCTTGAATGACGGCCGCCAGCTTGCCGCTAAATTAATCGGTACCGACCCCGAAGCGGATGTCGCTATTATCCGGATTCCGGCCGATAACTTAACCATGTTGCCGATTGCCGATTCCAGCCAACTGAAAGTCGGCGATTTTGTGGTCGCTATCGGCAATCCGTTCGGCTTAGGACAAACCGTAACATCGGGCATCGTCAGCGCCTTGGGCCGTTCCGGTCTTGGCATAGAAGGCTACGAGGATTTTATCCAGACCGATGCGTCGATTAATCCCGGTAATTCAGGCGGCGCGTTGGTTAATCTGAACGGCGAGCTAGTCGGCATGAATACCGCGATTCTCGCACCCACCGGCGGCAATGTCGGTATCGGTTTTGCGATCCCCTCCAATATGGTGATGACGATCAAAGAGTCACTGGTCAAACACGGCGAGGTTCGGCGCGGCTTGTTGGGCATAACGACACAGGATCTGACGCCCGAACTGGTCAAAGCGTTTAATTTAAAAAATATACAAGGTGCGGCGATCAGCCGGATTGAAAGCAATTCACCCGCCGCGAAAGCAGGGCTGGAGCCGGGCGACATTATTGTTTCCGCCAATGGGCGATCCATTAAAAACAGCCATGACATCCGTAATATCGTCGGCATGATGCAAATCGGCGAGAATGTTGAGCTTGAATATTTCCGAGGCACTGAAAAAAGACAGGTTACCGCCACGATCGGTAAACAGGAGCTGCCGCAACTATCAGGGAGTCAACTGCACCACGGCCTACAGGGTGCGTTATTAAGCACATCGCTAAAAGTCCAAATTGAGGGCGTTTTAATTGAAAAAATCGACACAACATCCGACGCATGGCGCGCCGGCCTGCGTCCCGGCGACGTTATTGTGTCGGCAAACCGCTATCGCGTTCGTAATATCGAGGAATTAAAGCAGGTCGTCGATCCGAATAGCCCTTTGCTGATTAATATTCAGCGGGGACAAGAAGGCTTCTTTGTTGTGTTAAAGTAATTAGGCGAAAGACCAAAGGTTCAAGGCACAAGGAGTATGCTTTTGAACCTTTGACCTTTGACCTTTGACCTTTGACCTTGAACCTTGAACCTTGAACCTTGAATCTTTCTTAAAACATGACTACAGATAGAGACTTCATTCCTTTAAATATCGCCATTCTGGTCGTTTCCGACAGCCGCAGCGATGCCGATGACGTATCGGGCAAAACGCTGATGGAACGTGCAAGCGACGCGGGGCATTACGTCATCGAAAAGAAAATAGTGCCTGATAATATTTATCAAATCAGGGCCGCCGTTTCCAGTTGGATTGCCGCGGACACCGTTAATGTCGTCATCTGCACCGGCGGCACCGGCGTAACCGGCCGGGACGGCACACCCGAAGCGGTTGCCCCGCTGCTGGATAAAATGCTGGACGGTTTCGGCGAAATATTCAGAATGCTGTCCTATGAAGATATTAAAACCTCAACCATCCAATCCAGAGCGATTGCCGGCGTTGCCAATGCGACCTATATTTTTTGCCTGCCCGGCTCATCGGGAGCCTGCCGCACCGCTTGGGACGCACTGATCAAAGATCAATTGGATCATCGTACCCGTCCCTGTAATCTGGTGCAGCTAATGCCCAGACTGATGGAAAAATGATGAAGCCGAATTTTTTACTGCTGGGCTCATTAAGCGCATTAACCGGCGTCGGCATGGGCGCATTCGGCGCTCACGGCTTAAAAACCGTCATCAGCCCGGAGATGCTGGCCGTCTACCAAACCGGCGTCACTTATCAGATGTGGCATGCGCTGGGCTTAGTCGGCGTCGCGCTGATCCACCGGCAAGCCTCCAACTCCAAATTACTGCACTGGGCCGGATGCTTGATGTTCGCAGGCATCCTGCTGTTTTCCGGCAGCTTATATGCTTTGGCGCTACTCAATCATACCTGGCTAGGCATGATCACCCCTATCGGCGGCGTTTGTTTTTTAACAGCTTGGTTATTAATCGCTGTGTTCGCCGTTTCAAACACCCGGTCTTCCGACCACTACAGCAGGTACAAATAATGCGCGACCCTAATCCACAAACCATTTATCTCAAAGATTACACGGTACCTGAATACCTGATTCACAGTGTCGCCTTGAATTTTGCGCTGGATGACGAAAACACACGGGTGATTTCGCGACTCACCCTGAGCCGTAACCCCGCCAGCCTGTCAACAGACAGCACACTGATCCTATCGGGCGAAAGCCTACAGCTGATCCGCCTTAATCTGGATGACGGCAACGACTTAACCAAAGATCAATACCTGCAAACCCATGATGCCTTGATCATTAACACGGTTCCTCAGCAGCAACGCTTTGTGCTGACCATCGAAAACATCATTAACCCGAAAGCCAATACCGCGCTGGAAGGGCTGTATTTATCCAACGGTATGTTGTGTACCCAATGCGAGGCGGAAGGCTTCAGGAAAATCACCTATTTCCTGGACCGCCCCGATGTGATGACTCTGTTCACCACAACCTTGGTCGGGGACAAAGACCGTTACCCGGTTTTATTATCCAACGGCAATAAAATCGCTGAAGGCGAATTGCCCGACAACCGCCACTGGGTGACCTGGGAAGATCCGTTCAACAAGCCGTGTTATCTGTTCGCATTGGTTGCAGGGCAACTCGAATGCATCGCAGACCGCTTTACTACGCAATCCGGCCGAGACATCGACCTGCAAATTTTTGTCGAAAAACACGATAGGGACAAATGCGAGCACGCCATGGAATCGTTAAAAAACGCGATGCGCTGGGATGAACACGTCTACGGCCGAGAATACGACCTGGATCTGTACATGATCGTCGCGGTAGGCCACTTCAACATGGGCGCAATGGAAAACAAAGGTCTTAATGTCTTTAATACCAAATTCGTATTGGCGCGGCCCGATACCGCAACCGATTCCGATTATGAATCGATTGAAGCCGTTATCGGCCATGAATATTTCCATAACTGGACCGGCAATCGTATCACCTGCCGGGATTGGTTCCAGCTCAGTTTAAAAGAAGGCTTTACCGTATTCCGCGATCAGGAATTTACCGGCGACCGCACTTCCAAAGCGGTTAAGCGTATCGAAGACGTCAATATGTTGCGCACCCGCCAGTTTGCCGAAGACGCCGGTCCGTTGGCGCATCCGGTACGCCCCGAAGCCTACATCGAAATCAACAACTTTTACACCTTGACCGTGTATGAAAAAGGCGCGGAAGTGGTGCGCATGATTCATACCTTGGTGGGTGCGGAAGGTTTCCGCAAAGGCAGCGATTTATATTTTGAGCGTCATGACGGTCAAGCGGTGACTTGCGAGGATTTCGTCAACGCGATGGAAGCGGCTAATGACATTGACTTGACTCAATTCCGCCGCTGGTATGCGCAGGCCGGAACACCGGTAATAACCGTTAAGCAACACTACAATCCAGCGGCGCAAACCCTATCCTTAAGCCTAAGCCAAAGCTGCCCGCCAACGCCGGGACAAGCGCATAAAGAACCCTTGCACATCCCTGTAACGGTCGGTTTAATCGATAAAACCGGTGCTGTCGCGCCATGTCAATTGCAGGGCAGCAATCAAGCCCGCGACGAAGTCATTCTGCAACTGACTGAGGCCGAGCAATTATTTACCTTTGAAAACCTAGCGGAACAGCCGGTCGTTTCGATCTTAAGAGGCTTCTCCGCGCCGGTTAAACTGGTGATGGAGCGCAGTCCGGATGAACTGGCGTTTTTATTAAGTTACGACAAAGATACGTTTAATCGCTGGGAAGCCGGGCAGCAACTGGCCGGGCAGATTATTATGGGATTAGTTGCCGACCTGCAAAACGGCCGGGACATGCAGGTCAATCCGATCATGATTAACGCCTTTAAGCAAGTTCTGGAACAGCCGTGGGACGACCTGTCGTATTTTTCTTTATTGTTAAACCTGCCCTCGGAAACCTATCTGGCCGAACAAATGCAGCTTGTCGATGTCGAAGCCATCCATACGGCCCGTGAATTTGTAATGCTGACCTTGGCCGAACAACTGCAAAACCACTTCCAGACTTTATACCGGAACAATCATCGCGATGAATCCGGAAAATTCGATGCCGGCGCGATTGGCCGCAGACGCATTAAAAACACCTGCTTAAGTTACCTAGGCAAACTTGAAAACAGAGACATTCACCAACTGACGCAACTGCAATTTAACAGCGCCAAAAACATGACCGATCAAATGGCCGCGTTAACGGTTATCGTCAACAATCCGCATCCCGCCAAACAGCAATGTCTGGACAGTTTTTATCGCCAATGGCAAGCGGAAGCCTTGGTTATCGACAAATGGTTTGCGTTGCAGGCTTCCAGCAGCATGCCCGATACCTTTGCGACCGTGCAAGCGTTAATGAATCATCCTGCGTTTGACTTAAAAAATCCAAACCGCGTCAGGTCATTGATAGGCGCGTTCAGCCAGTCAAACCCGTTGCATTTCCATGCCGCCAACGGGCAAGGTTATCGATTTCTTGCCGACCGAATTATCGAACTGAACACCTTGAATCCGCAGATTGCCTCACGCATGGTCGGTGCATTAACAGGATGGCGCAGATATGATGAAGGTAGACAGGCCTTGATGAAAACTCAGCTGGAACGGATTATGAACACTGAGGCAATTTCTAAAGATGTTTATGAAGTGGCGAGTAAGAGCTTGATCTACAAATCGGCTTGAAAAAGCTAATGATCTTAGAAAATGGTAACTACTCACCTTTGATAACACAGAACTAAAACGCTATGGCTAATGTCGATATATTACTGATTTGCGCATTAAAAGATGAGTACGACCAAGTCCTTAAAGTCGCCGATGGCCTTCAGACAGATTGGCAAGAACATCCGCTAGACAGCGGCTGGATGATAGCCGATGCTCGTTTCACCACCTCGTCGGGAAGTACGTTAAGTATTCGGGCAACACACGCCAGTTATATGGGGCGAGAGCAGGCTCAAGCTACTGCAAGTAAACTCATCCATGATCAACCGGCGCGTTGTATCGCAATGAGCGGCATTTGCGCAGGGCGTCGAGGTAAAGTGGCTTTAGGCGATGTAATTTTCGCCGAACGGCTCTGGTCTTATGATGCGGGCAAGTTGACGGTAGAAGATGGTCAAGAACGATTTCAAGGCGACCAACTTCAATATCGTCCGTCGTCAACTTGGGTGCAACGGATGCAGCATGTGTCTGTCCCTGCGCTAAACACATCATGGTTAAGTTTACGTCCGGCATTATCGTTAGAACAGCAAGAAGACTGGGTTTTGCTTAGGGCTCTTGCTGGGGAAGATCCAAGTCAACACGCCGATTGTGATACCGCTTGCCCGAACTGGAGCGATGTCCTGCCGCGTCTTTGGCAGCGTAAATGGTTGGAAAAACCTTTAACGTTAACGGCTGCGGGACAACAACGAGCTGAAGAATTAAACTTGCTCTATCACGGCAATCCTTCCTCGCCACCTGATTTCAATATTCATGTCGCACCTATGGCGACGGGAGCAGCTGTTAGCGAAAATGAAAGTATCTTTCCTCATCTTGCAGAGTCTATGCGTAAAGTCCTTGGCATCGAAATGGAAGCAAGCGCGTTGGGCGCGTTAGGAGAAATTCATAACATACCTGTTTTAGTCGCAAAAGGTGTATCGGACTATGGCGACTCATTTAAAGATAATCGTTACAGGGAGTTTGCCGCCAGAGCGGCGGCAGAATGTTTGCTTGCGTTACTCAGAAAATCCGCCGACTTGTTGTCTGATTGTGCCGATAATGCCATGACCAGCCCCGCGCCCTATACAAGCACCTCAACCGAAGCAATAGATTTGAATCTGCCACGCGATCTACTTGCAGTTCTCGCAGAAGAATATCCCGATGTACGGGATGCCCGCGCTTTATGGCAACGTGCAGGCGGCAAAGCCCGTGATGTTGAAAATAATTCAAGACCTTTTGATCTCTGGCAACGACTTTGGCAACGGAATATGCAAGGGGCTCTGGCGCGTCCCGAAATGATAGTGCAAGCCGCATTGGACGACTTTCCTAATAATGATGTGCTTTTACGCTACCTCGGCCTTTTGAATAAATAAGGCCGACTTGACTGACCGTCATCGTTCCCACGCTCCGGCGTGGGAATGCCGTCATGGACGCTCCAGCGTCCCGTATACAAATGCTTCAGCTGCGGCTGTAGCCCCGCAACGCTGGAGCGTTGCTGCCTGCATTCCCACGCCGGAGCGTGGGAACGATGACAATTGTTTTTTGGAGATTTGCATGACTGAATTACTAACCGGGCTGTTAAACGCTGGCCTTATCGAAAACCTTAACGGTGATGACGAGCGTTTTTCAAAAATCGAGCAAGCCGCTAAAACCGTCGCTCAACAACTCCGCGAACAGCCGTTGCTATTGATTCGGGCTATTCTGGTGGGGCTGGCTGCGGATATAGCTGAGGACGATCCCATTATTGTCCAAGCCGAACAAGCCTTGGTGGCGGAATGGAAAGCGGTGCGTTCGGTGTTTCCCGATATGCCGGTCAATTTGCTCAGGGCTATTTTGTTGGATGCTTGTAATCAAGTGGCGGAAGAGGACAACAACGCGGCTATTTTGTGGCTGACGGCGGCGGATACTTTGCCGTTGTTAAAGTTGGGCAGGGAAGAGGCGGTGGTACGGAGTATGTTGGAGGCGTGGGCAGGGCGCGCGGAAGAGAAGGCGCTGGCGGGTCTTGCGTTGACTGCTGATGAGGCCGAGCAAACAACTGTTGGGGAATTACAGTTGCCAAAAATCACAAAACTTGAATCACCCAAAGTTAATAGGGCTGCGTTATTACAAAAGGTGGAAAGAGCGGCTGGGCCGCATAACGCACAGAGCCAAACGATGGACGATCCAAATCCTCATTGGCCGAACGTAGGCCATCAGTGGTCTTACCAGTTTGCGCCAAGAATGCAACAATTGCTTGCCGATGAACTGGATGCTTTAGCCATTAAATTAGGTAAATCCCAGTCAGATGTAAACCAGCAGGTACAAGCCTGTCTAACTGACTTTACCGGATTACTGAATGAAACATTAGCTCTTCAACAAGACTGGGTACAACGAACCCAGCAAGCCGAGCAAATCCGCCTAAATGCCCTGTGGTGGTCGGAAGCGCTTTACTCGTCTTCGTTACGTTGCAGTTATCGTGAACTCACCCCTGCCATTGCCTCTATGGTGATGACAGTTGACCTGCTCAACGAGGTGGCCAAGCCGACCCCCGCCAGCGTTGGCTATTTGCTTGCCGAAGCAGTGAACCGACTGTCTGAAGCAAGTTTTAATCAAAAAATCAGCTTACAAACCTTACTCGAAGAACTCGACCAAGCGCGTCAGCAACTTTCCAAAGACTGGTTGGAGACACTCACCGCGCCACCCGACACAGGCCGTTTGAGTTTGCGCGATGCGGCGGTTTTAGTCTTGACCGGCAAGACGCAAG
Organism: Methylobacter sp.; assembly: GCA_026399025.1. Taxonomy (GTDB): domain Bacteria; phylum Pseudomonadota; class Gammaproteobacteria; order Methylococcales; family Methylomonadaceae; genus Methylobacter_A. Next base: position 91,264 of record JAPLRU010000093.1, on the reverse strand, counting down.
ATTTTGCAGATGCACTCAACCGCGTCGGCGCAAGCGGCGAGTTTGAAATGAGTTTGCCCCAGTTTGCCCAGGCTTTATTCCGCCAAGAACAAGCGGTGCAACTGGCTGGAGAGCTTCATGAGTGAACGTTGTACAAATCAAAACTGTTTCGTTCATGAAGGCGAGACCTGCCACTTGGGCGAAATGGAACATACGCAATGCGCCTCGTGGTCGGCAACAACGCCCAAAACGGAAGCCGACACCGTAATCCCTGCTTCAACATCAGCCCGTGTGCCGTGGTCGGGCAGCGCGTTAGGCCTGGCCGACATTGCCAATTTAAGCCCACGCGGACGAACTATTTTGATCGGTGTACTGGGCGCGCACGATACAGGCAAAACCACGCTGTTAACCGGCAACTATTTGCAGCTGTTGCAGGGCGAGTCGCTTGCCAATGCGCGTTTTGCCGGTTCCCGAACCCTGGGCGCATGGGAATCTTTAGCTGCATGGACACGTTTTGACGATGCCGCTCGTCCGCCGTCATTCCCGCCGCACACGCCGCGCGGCACCAGCCGAGTACCGGGCTTGCTGCATTTTGCCTTACGTAATACCGCAGGCGAATTTAGGGATGTGCTGCTGACCGATGCGCCGGGAGAATGGTTTACCCGCTGGGCAGTCAAGGAAGATGCGCCCGAGGCGGAAGGCGCGCGCTGGCTGGTACGCAACGCGGATGCATTTTTGGTCTTTGCCGATTGTAAGCGGCTTGCCGACTCCAATCCGAAACGCGGCACGGCCCGAAACGAGTTGCGCCAACTTTTGGAACGTTTAAGCAACCATGTGGCTAACCGTCCAACGGCATTTGTGTGGGCGAAAGACGATGTTGAACCTAACGCGGACATCCGTGCCGCCATTGTGCAAGGATTGGCAAAACAAATACCTCATGCGTTCGAGGTCAGTTCCAGCACCAATCAACCGGATTCCTTGACCAAGGCATTGGAGGCTGTGCTTTGCCCTGCATGGACAGCGCCGCAAGCCTGCCGCATCGTCGAACCTATTCTCCATCAACACCCTTTTGCCGCATTCCGAGGTCATCATGCACACGCCTGAAATTGTTTTGCTCGGCGGATCGTACAGCGGAAAAACCCACTATGCCGGGCAGCTTTACGGACGCTTGCTGCGAAATCCCGGCTTACTGGAACTGCGCGACACGCCCGCCGACCTCAGCGCCTTGGAAGAAGTACTGCATTGCTTGGAAAACGGTAATGCCGCCAGCCATACCTCAGTGGGTACATGGACTGATGTGTTATTACCGCTTAAGGATAAACGCGGCCATATGCTGGATTTGCGCTGGCCCGATTACGGCGGCGAACAATTGCAAACGGTATTTACAGAGCGTCAAGTGGCAGAAAACTGGCGAACACAACTGCGTCAGGCTGAAGGTTGGCTGCTGCTAATTCGACTCAGGAAAGAAACGACTTATCCCGATGCGCTGGCTGAACTTGCGAAGCGTTCAGACGATGGCAATGGCACGACGGCACGGGCAGGTGCTTGGGATGCTAATGCCCGCTGGGTAGAGTTGTTGCAGATTTTGCTGCATGTGGCTGGCGTGGGTACGGTGTCGCGCCGTGAACAGCCGCGCCTTGCTGTGCTTTTGTCCTGCTACGATGAAGTGACCGCAGATGATCTGCTGCCCGATCAAGTGCTGGCTAAACACCTGCCGTTGGTCGCCGCTTTTATTGACAGCCTTTGGACGCCTGATGCCAGGAGCATCTGGGGGCTGTCCGCATTAGGCCGTCTTTTGGAAGCAAGCAGCGATGATGAAAATTTCATCAATCAAGGGCCTGAACATCAGGGTTGGATCGTCACGCCCGACGGACAAAAAGATTCCGACTTAAGCCGTCCGCTGGCTTGGCTGTTGGGGGCAGAGTGACTCCGCCGCTAAGAGCGCGGTACGGCGCCAAGGATAACAGTCATGGCTTGCTGGAATGGGCCGGTCAACCGGGTTCTTTACCACCTGAGTTATTGAGCTTAACCGACAAGCCGCCGGGCTATCATTCGCCGGGAGAACGCTGGTGGCCTTCGTTGGGCTGTGGCGCGGTAGGAGATTGGTGGGCGCTTTGGTGGACAGTCCCCGATGATACGGTTAGCCGGGCCGGCATGGTACGCAGTGAGGTTGCTTTGTGGCGCTTGGATAAGATTGGCGCTGTGACTGACTTGCGTCCTGTGCTGTCATCGCTATCCGGTCTGGAAAGCATTGCCGCTACCTCTCCCGAATTATTAGGTGCGGTGGCGGAAGCCTTGGTGTCGTCGGAATCTAAACGGCCTCCGGTTGTCGCGGATTTGGCTTCCTGGGCGGGCATTATCGCCGACCTTTGGCCGCGGCTGTGGCCTGAGGCACGGTGCGATTTTTCTGCGCGGGTGGCAGTAAGTCCGCCTCAAAGTGGCGAGTCGGTCGCGCCGCCTTTGCTTTTTTGCGTACCCGCGCAACGCTTGCCTGAATGGTCGGGTTTTTCGGTGGTTCACGTTAATTCGGGTGTAAAGCCAATAAGCCGGGCCGCCCTTGGGCTGATGGGTGCTGACGATGCGACTTTTAATGAGGTTTTAAAAGCCTGCAATTCCATTTCCAGTGATTTGAAAAAGCTTAGCACTGTGGCTCGTGCTGCGGATCGTTTGGATAAGTTGCGCGAGTGTTCCAAGGCGCAAAACGCCCTTGAGTTATTGCGAACTTTGACCGTTCTAGCATCCACTCCAGATGTTGCAACGATTTTAAAAACTGAAGCGCTACAGACGCTGAATGATGGTTTCAGTGAGGCGCAACCTAATTTCGTGTTCTTGCTTAAGAATCTGGATCCCAGATCTTTACCCATTGAAAGTCTTCCCGAAGCAGCGCTTATAATGTGGGTGAGTTGCCAAGCTACTTGTTTATCAGTGAATGAAGCACAGCAACTACTCACAGGCTTAGGAGAAAATCAAGCCCAAACATGGTGGCAACGATCAGTGCGAAAAGCACTATCTGACGGATTAGCTAACCCTGATAAACAGTGGGCCAAGTCTGCGCTCAACTGGCTGGGCTTGCCTAACTGCGCTGAGATACTCAACGGCATTCTTCCTTTTAGTGAAATAGTTGAAGACAGCCTGCTTGATGTTTCTACTGAAACATCATTATCTGAAACTGCGCTAAGACAGCTTCAAGCGCAAACTCTGGTGCGTCAATGGCCGCGTTTGCACGCATGGACGGTAATGAAAGCATTTTCGCCAGCAGAGGCTTTTCGTTTACAGCGGCAATTTGCAGGCAACATGCTCGCTGGGCTGAAATACTTAGTTGAGCATTTATCAGGCCGCGATGTCATCGACGAAGTCATTTCAACGCCTGATAATCAATTGATTCAATTGGTCGCACAACGTACAGTGCGAGAGCCGCAGTTATTGCAAGATTTGGATGTTAGCCATGCCGCTTGGCGGGAATTATGGGCAGCACATATCGCCGCAGGTGGAGATTATTGGCCGACGAAAGCCAAACCTGAAATACTGGGTTCTAAACTCTTGGATACCGTACTGGCTGGAGAACAAGAGCCGCCGGGACTTATCGCTTCGTTGGCAAAAGACTTGGCGAATATTGCTTTCAATCATTCTGGCAGGGCGCAGTTGTGGACTGTATTGAAATCTGGCAGTTGCGCCGCATTACTTCCCTTGGTTGCCGATGTTTTAATAGGAAAGTGTAATGCAGGACTGATGATTGCAAACCTTGAACCTCAACTGGCTGAGGAGCTGCTCAAGCGATTACGCGAAACACATCCGTCGATTAAAGTTTTTGCAGTTCTGTTGTCAGCGAAAGCATCGTTAAATGAGCAAGATTTAATTCGCTGTCTCTCCTCTTCAACGCGAATAGACTGGCAATCAACTGTTGTGACAACAATCGGAAAAACCGTGTCCGATAGAGGATGGAAGAAGGCGGCAGAAAAAATCTATGATCTGTCAGAATCAATACCCGAACTACTACCAGCAGCGACTGCCTGCCAGGAACTACTTACTATGTGGCAACGTATTAAATTATCGTTTAAAGCTGGAAATAATAGTTATGTCCCAAACATAACAGAAAGTCTTGTACAGCGAGTTGCTGAACTAGGTGCTGATCTCGCTCCTGATGAACTGGATGAGATTTGGGAGCGTGCTGGTGGAAAACGTAAGGATTTAAAGGCCGAAGGTACACCAGCAAGTCGCTGGCAGGCAGCTGCCAACTTAGCCCAAAATGGTAAGTTGGAAGGCGGACTAGGTTCCTTGGCAAACGAATTGAAAAATACATTTCCTCACAATCGAGATTTAATAGAGGTTATGCGAATTTTGATCGTTGAAAAATATCAAAAATCACTATGGAAGCAGTAAATTACAACCATACTTCAAACAGAGTAGAGGTATTGGTCAACGAATTGAAAATTCGCATATTCTCCAATCCAGATTTAATATCGTTTACGAAAATCATCTCGTACAATCCACACTATTAAAGTGCTTTAAAGATGCAAGGGGCGGTGAGGAACAAATCGCACCGTTCGCGCTATCCTCAATTGATCCGGTTCACTGCGTTCACCACATCTACTGCGCTATGGCGTTACTCGGGACATGTTGAGGTTTTATGTTCGAGCTGGTTTGGCGGTGATGATTATTTAACGGTACGAATACTTGAAATCATTAATGGCGCGATAGCAAAAAATAACGCTTTACGGCAATCGCTTTTTTAAACACTAAACCAATAACTGCCAGTCCATTGAAGGACTGTCAGTCATGTTTCCCGAACTTGAAACAAAGAATTGGAAAATCATGAACTCAAAGCAGCGCAAAACATTCGCCGAAATATTCAAAAGTCCCGCGTCCTCAAATATTGCTTGGACAGAAATTGAAAGCTTGCTCATTGCATTGGGTGCAGAAATTTCGGAAGGAAACGGCTCACGGGTTAGAATTAAACTCAATACAGAAAAAGCTGTCTTTCACAGACCACATCCGCAAAAAGAAACAGACAAAGGTGCTGTCATGTCAATGAGACGATTTTTAGAAAACGCAGGAGTCAATAAAGATGGAATATAAAGGCTATATTGGCATGGTTGAATATGATGACCAGGCAAAATTATTTCATGGCGATGTCATCAATATAAAAACCGTCATCACTTTTCAAGGGAAATCGGTTGATGAAATTGAACAGGCATTTTGTGACTCAATTGATGACTATCTGGCGTGGTGTGCAGAAGACGGTGTTGCTCCTGAAACACCTTATTCAGGAAAGTTTAACTTGAACTTATCGCCAAGCCTTCATCGAGAAGTTGCAGTGATGGCGAAAAAGTTAAAATTGTCGGTTGATTCCTTTGTCGAAAAAGCCTTAATTGATGAAATTAAGGCTTACAAAATACGGTAACGCGATAGCCGGGCAGGGGCACACCGCATACTATTTATGAATCGAACGCGCGACGGTGGGGGCGCTCGTTTTCAAGCTCCAGCTCTCGTCTTTATACACAAGTCTGTTCAAGACCTGATGTAGACCGGAATACCCACAGGGCACAAGTAAGCCCGCCCGGCGATAGCCGGCGTGGGCGTTTCCGGCGCTTTTGAGTCTCGGAATGCCGGAAAAGCTTCCGCTCCTGCTCACGCCCCTTGCCTACATCCCTGTAGGCAACGCCTGTCCTGCGCTAAAGCGCGTACAGGCTTATTCCGGCCTACAGCTACAGCGAGATGTGTATAACGATGAGAGCTCCAGCTTGGCAACCAGTGCAAAGTTGTCTTTCACAGACCACGTCCGCAAAAAGAAACAGACAAAGGTGCTGTCATGTCGATGAGACGATTTTTAGAAACCGCACCGTTCGCGCCGTCTTAGCTTGTCGTAATGAAAATTCAAATCAGCAAACGTTTTTGATAAGCGCATTTTGCTCATTACTAAGCTGTTTCCGACGCCCTTTTGACATAAACAACGGTACTGACCCATGCTAAACATCAAAAAGCTCCTGATTTATCCAAGCGTTTTAGTTTTTGCCTGCTTAGCATCAAATGCGGATTCAGCCCCCGTATCGAAGATATTAAATGCCACCCATGAAGACCCGTACACCACGATTAACTCGGTTTTCGGCGCGACGGCCACTAAGGATGTAGCGGATAGTTGTTCCCATCTTGAATCACCTGAAAAACACATTACCAGCGTTTATGATAACGACCTAAGAAAACAGGTGTTCGAAATCGTCTCGCATGGGGACGATAAAGATTGCGTTACCGACACAGCGCAAAGAGCTCGCACTGAGATAAAAGTCGATAAAGCATCGCCATTAGCCGTAAAAATCGCCGGACAAGAAACAACATGGAGCTTTTTGTTAAAGCTTGATGACGGTTTTCAGCCTACGGATAGTTTTACCCATCTTTTTCAAGCCAAAGCTGAAAATTTAAGCGGAGAAAAAGAAAAGCAACCCAGAATTCGCTTAAGTCTTTATTACAGACAGGGTGTTCCTACTGTCGAACTCAATAGCGCAGATGATGACGGCAATTTCGACAACGTTCCCCTGGTATCGGTTAAAGCCTCCAAATTAATAGGGCGCTGGGTTCAAGTTATTTTAAAAGCCAGATGGTCAGACCAAGGCGCTTTAAAATTTACCCTGAAAAGACATGCCGATGGAAAAATAATTAAATATTACGCAAACCCAAATATCGACATTTGGCATAGCGAATGGGAATATATGCGGTTTAAGGCTGGAATTTACCGTGAATATGATTCGATTTCGATGCAGGATGTAAGCGCCCGATTTGCGAATATCAAATTAGGGCCGGTGCGGTGAGGAACGAACCGCACCGCTCGCGCCGTCTTCGATTGATGCGGTTCAGTGCATCTACTGCGCTATGGCGTTACTCAGGACATGTTGAGGTTTTATGTTAGGCGATCTACGGTAATCGCTCCCTGAACCTTGTGCTGTAAGGTTCAGGATTAGATCCGAATGAAAACGCTGTAAGACGGGGATTGGTAGGCGGAATTTACCGACAAACACTCAGGCAAAGATTGCGAATCATCACTTCCTCGTCAGCCGGAACAATCAGCACCGGCTTATGACCAACAAGGCCGATTTCACTATTGCCCGCATCGTTGGCAAGCCGATCCAACGCAAAGCCAAGAAACCCCAGAGGAGCGCAGATTTTTTCCCGGACTTCGGCTGAATGCTCACCGATGCCGCCGGTAAAAACCAGTGCATCGATACCGCCCGCCTTGGCCGCAAAGCCGCCAATGGCCGCTCGCACTTGACGGCAAAAATAGTCGACCGCGAATTCGGCCTGTTCGCTCCGGCTGCAAACAAGCTCATCCATTTCCGAGCTTTCACCGGCGGACAAGGCCATCAGCCCCATTTGATGAAACACCACGTCGCTCAATTTTTCGGGGGTGTAGCGCTTCGCCAACTCCAGCATTACGCCGGGATCGAGGTCGCCGCTTCGGGTGCCCATCGGGATGCCGCCCGCCGGGGTATAACCCATCGTGGTGTCCACCGATTTCAGCTTTTCCATCAGGCAAAGACTGGCGCCGCTGCCCAAGTGGGCGACGACCACTTTTCGATAAGCCGTCTCGCCTAAAATCCCTTCCAGCATTCCGGCGATATAAGCGTAATTAAGCCCATGAAAGCCGAAACGGCGAAAACCCAGTTCATTCGGAATCGGCAGCCGTTTAGCCAGCTCGGGCATGGTCGCATGAAAAGCGGTGTCGAAGCAGGCGACTTGCGGCGCATCGAAGTGTTGCAGGCATAAATCCAGCCCCAGCAGATTACCGGGCAAATGCAGCGGGGCAAGATGCACCAGCTGTTTCAGCCGGGAATGCTCGGCGTCATCAATTGGTCTTGCCGGGTCGCTGATATCGCCGCCATGAACAAAGCGATGGCCGACCCGTTCCGGCATTTCACCGGCCAAATCGTGCAGCAGTTGATCGAAGGCTTGCTGTTGGTCGCGCACATGCTCATAACGAAAATTACGCCGCGTGCCCTCGGCGGAAAACAGGCTCGCCTTGAGCGAAGACGAGCCGCTGTTGATCGTTAAAACCGAGCGCTTCAATACGGCCATACCCAGTTATCGACTTCGGGCAAATCGGTACCGTGCTCGTAAGCGTAATTGCGGCAATCGATTTGGCGGTCGCGCATACTTTCTTTCACATGCGCACCTGCCACGCTCAACGCCGGAATACGGTTAATCGCATCGATCACCAAACTAAAACGGTCGATCTCGTTCTGGATCGCCAATTCCAACGGCGTATTGATGCTGCCTTTTTCTTTATAGCCGCGCACATGCAGGTTTTTATGATTGTTGCGGCGATAAGCCAAGCGATGGATCAACCAGGGATAGCCGTGGAAGTTAAACAGAACCGGTTTGTCCAATGTGAACAGGCTGTCGAAATCCTTGTCCGATAAACCGTGCGGATGTTCGCTGTCCGGCGTCAGCTTGTACAGGTCAACCACGTTGATGAAACGAATCTTGAGTTCGGGGAAATTCTCGCGCAGCAATACGACAGCGGCCAACGCTTCCTTGGTCGGAATGTCGCCCGCACTGGCGATGACCAAATCCGGCTCGACGCCTTGATCGTTACTCGCCCAGCTCCAGATACCGATACCCTTGGTGCAATGTTTAATCGCGGCGTCCATGTCCAAAAATTGCAGATGCTTTTGTTTGTCGCAAACGATCACATTAATGTAATTGGTGCTCTTTAAACAATGATCGGCCACCGACAGCAAACAATTCACATCGGGCGGCAGATAAATGCGCGTCACTTCCGGGCTTTTGTTGACCACGACGTCGAGAAAGCCGGGGTCTTGATGGGTAAAACCGTTGTGATCCTGACGCCATACCGTCGAGGTAATCAGCAGGTTCAGCGACGATACCGGCGCGCGCCAAGGAACTTCTTTGGACATCGCCAGCCATTTGGCATGTTGGTTGAACATCGAATCGATGACATGCACGAACGCTTCGTAAGTGGAAAAGAAACCGTGGCGGCCGGTCAGTAAATAACCTTCCAACCAGCCTTCCAGCGTGTGTTCGGACAGCATTTCCATGACCCGGCCGTCCGGCGACAGTTCGCCGCCGCCCTCATCTTCCGGCAGGTAATCGGCCAGCCAGGTTTTCTTGCTGACTTCATAAATATCGTCCAGCTTGTTCGAGCTGTTTTCATCGGGGCCGAACACGCGGAAATTGTTCATGTTCAAACTCATAATGTCGCGCAGGAATTTACCCAGCGGACGGGTGTTTTCCGCGCTGGTAGTGCCCGGTTTGGTTACGGCAACCGCATAGTCGCGACAATCCGGCATATGCAAGGCTTTGCGCAACAGGCCGCCGTTGGCGTGAGGGTTGGCGCTCATACGCCGCGCACCCTGCGGTGCAAGAATTTTGAGATCGGGCATCAAACGGCCGTTGTGGTTGAACAGTTCTTCCGGCCTGTAACTGCGCAGCCATTGTTCCAACTGCTCGAAATGCGCCGGAGTATCGCGTACATTGCCCAGCGGCACTTGGTGGGCGCGCCAGAAACCTTCCACTTTTTTACCGTCGACTTGTTTCGGTCCGGTCCAACCTTTGGGGCTGCGCAACACGATCATCGGCCAGTAAGGACGAACCGGTCGGCCGCTGCTGCGCGCTTCCTGTTGAATGCGGCGGATTTCCAGTACGCAGTGTTCCATGGTCGCCGCCATGGCTTGATGCATCGTGTCCGGGTCGCTGCCTTCGACAAAATGAGGCGTCCAGCCGTAGCCTTTGAACAGGTTTTCCAATTCTTCATGCGAGATCCGCGACAGGATGGTCGGGTTGTTGATTTTGTAGCCGTTCAGATGCAGGATCGGCAATACCGCGCCGTCGCGGATCGGGTTCAGGAATTTGTTGGAATGCCAGGACGTCGCCAGCGGGGCGGTTTCGGATTCGCCGTCGCCGACCATCACCGCAACAATCAAATCGGGATTATCGTAAGCGGCGCCGAACGCATGCGAAACGCTGTAGCCGAGTTCGCCGCCTTCATGGATCGAGCCCGGCGTTTCCGGCGTACAGTGGCTGCCGATACCGCCGGGGAAGGAGAATTCTTTGAAGAACTGGCGCATGCCTTGTTCGTCTTCGCTCTTATTCGGGTAAATTTCGCTGTAAGTGCTTTCCAAGTAGACCGGACCGAGTACGCCGGGCGCGCCATGTCCCGGACCGGCCAGAAAGATGGCGTCCAGATCGTATTTGTTAATTAAGCGGTTCAGGTGAATATAAGTAAAAGAGAGGCCGGGACTTGCACCCCAGTGGCCCAGCAAACGGTTTTTTACATGTTCCAACTTCAGCGGCTCGCGCAGTAGCGGATTATCGCGCAGATAAATCATGCCCGCGGCAAGGTAGTTGCAGGCGCGCCAGTAGGCATCAATTTTGCCGATTTCTTGTTGGGATAATTGAGTCGGTTGGGTCGTCATAACTTATATATTCAGGTTGGTTTTATAGGGGAAATTAACTTTTGGTATTAAACCGTCTCATTGTGACGTCGGTATGACAAAAGATTAAAGGAGGCAGGATACTTGGCTTTACCGATAGTTTCCAGTCGGAAAGCGTCGGTATGGGCATATGGGGTCTATCCGTCCTTCTTTACTCTTGTTCCAATGCTTCGGTTCCGGAAAAAGCCGACGTTTGCTTTGGCTGTTTTTCGATTTTATAAACCACGGAGTCGGTTCTGTTTAAATATTCAGCGCTGCGGTGAAGCTTTACCAAACGGTTTCAGTGGATGGATTAGCCTTTCTCAATTTCCGCTTAATTGTAATACAATAGGAGGGTTGCAACCGTTTGTCTTGATCACCTGATGTTCCTGTCGGCGGCTTATAAAAACAAGGCTATAACTGTGTTGGCTGTCGATATTACCTTTGAGTTTTCAATAGAAATATACCCTTCCAATCATCCGCATAGCCAAATAAAACATTGCTGCTGTCTCACCGGGTAGGATCGTGGGAAAGCGGTATTTAATAATTTAGAAAAGGTCAGTTATATGTGTTGGAGTGGTGAAGCGTCCGGTGTTTTAGCCGTCGCAGGTCTTAGTACCGCAGCTTATGTTGCGCTTAAACAAGGGGAATCGAAAGAACTCTGGATTCCGTTAACTTATTTTGCCTTAATGGAATTGTTGCAGGCGGTCACTTATGTCTATATCGATATGTGTGACAATCCAAGCAACCAGATACTCACGATGCTGGGCTATTTGCATGTTTCGTTCCAGCCGTTTTTCGTCAACATGGTGGCGATGTATTTCATTCCCGAAAGCGTCAAGCTCAAAATACGCACCACGGTTTATACGCTGTGTGCAGTCGGCACGGTGTTCATGCTGATGAAAATGTACCCTTTCGGTTGGGCGGGTTCTTGCAACATCGGCATCGAAGGTTTCTGCGGGCCGAGTGTCTGTTCCACTTCCGGTTCTTGGCATATCGCCTGGCAAATGCCGTTGAACGGCCTGATGTCGGACCCTGTCGGCTGGTTGTTCGGCTTTAACTGGGGTTTACATGCGTTTACTTATATCCTGGTCGCATTTTATTTGCCGGTAATATACGGTTCCTGGCGTTTCGTGGCTTTCCATTATTTAATCGGGCCGTTTATTTCGGACATTACCACGACCGACCCCAACGAATATTCAGCGGTTTGGTGCTTGTTCTCTATCGCGCTGTGCGTATCGGTTATTAAAACCCCGATCAGAAAATATCTGCATGTTAAGACATGGCCTTTTTATAAAAAATATATTGGCGATGCGCTGTAGTTTTTGAGTTTTATCGACGTCAAAATTTTCACCGCGAAGGACAACGTCTTGCTCGTTCCCAGGCTCCAGAGACTGTGAAAGTATTCGTTTTTAAATAAAATCAAAAGCATTCACCACGAAGGCACGAAGGACACGAAGTTTTCAATGTATTGAGTTTAAACAATTATTTTTCCTTCGTGATCTTCGTGCCTTCGTGGTGAATAGGTTTTTAAACTCATTTTGATAATACTTTCACAGTCTCTCCAGCTTGGGAACGAGCAAGCGCTCCGAGACTGTCGTATCTAACAACCTTGAGAGCCTTATCCAATCCGTATCATCCCTCGGCATTTGCTGAACAATTACCCTTAATAAACTCCGAAACAGCCTGAATGCGTAGGCGGCGTATCGCTTCGCCGATTTGCGCACCTTTAAGTTCGCTATTCAGCACAGGCGAGGTATCAATGGACGCAGCCGCCTTGGCTGCCCCGCTTATCCGTTCGGCCTGGGGATAGGGGATATTTTCAAAGCCGGTTCGGCCTCTGGCGTCCGCTTCGCAAGCCAGTAAAAATTCCGATAGTTTATGAGTGGGTTTGTAGACGCCCAATGCCGCCAGCATATCGGTTAAGGTTGACGCGCGTAATTCAAAAGCCCGGTGGCAATGGGTATGGTAGCGCATGACCTGTAAAGCCAATGCTTTAAACGAATTAGGTACGCGCAAACGCGTGCACATCCGTTCCAGAATAGGTAATCCCTGAGTTTCGTGGCCGTGATGATGCGGCCAATATTGCTTCGGCGACACACCTTTGCCCAAATCATGAACCAAGGCCGCAAACCTGACTTCGGGATTCGGCGACAACAAAGCCGCTTGCTCCAAACAGAGCAGCGCATGAATCCCGGTATCGATTTCCGGATGATGTTTTTCCGGCTGCGGCACGCCGAATAGACAATCGATTTCCGGGAAAATTTTAGCTAACGCGGCGCACTCTTTTAAGACATAGAAAAAAGCAGTGGGCGATTTTTCCGACAGCGCCTTAACCAGTTCCGCCCAGACGCGCTCGGGAACCAGGTAATCCACTTCGCCCGCTGTTACCATCGAGCGCATCAATGCCAACGTTTCTTCGGCCAGGGTAAAACCGAGATGAGCATAGCGGGCGGCAAAGCGGGCGATACGCAATATCCGCACAGGATCTTCGGCAAATGCCGGAGAAATATGCCGAAAAATACGCTTTTCGAGATCGTTTTGACCGCCGTAAGGATCAATCAACTGCCCTTGCGGCGTCATTGCCATCGCGTTAATGGTCAGGTCGCGGCGGATCAAGTCCTGTTCCAGGCTGACATCGGGCGATGCGTGTACGATAAAGCCCTTATAACCCGGCGCGGTTTTTCTTTCGGTTCTGGCCAGCGCATATTCTTCTTGGCTTTGCGGATGCAAAAATACCGGAAAATCCTTGCCCACCGGCCTGAAGCCCTGTTTAACCATCGATTCCGGGGTTTCGCCGATGACCACCCAGTCGCGTTCTTTGACCGGAAGCCCCAGTAATTGATCGCGCACCGCACCGCCGACAAGGTATATTTTCATTGAGTTAGTCAAATGCGCCTCGAAGTTTGCGGTTAAGACTCAGGATAAGCCGGGTGAAATCGATATTCATGAACATTTTGCAACGGAGCCCGGTTACAAAGGGCATACGCGCCAACTTAAGAACCATGCTATTGAAAGTTAACAGGTGCCGGTCGGGGCATTCGCCCCGACCGTAACGTTTAACATTTTTTATCAATGGGTTGTATTGAGCACTTAAACGTGTGGACGGGTTAACAATGTTGATCGGCAGTCATTTTAACTTAAAAAGAGGGGATCGGGTAAAACCGAAAAACGCCTATGGCTCATCCGTTTTTCGTCATCAGCCCGCCGCCGCACAAGAATTTTTCGCCGCCGATGCCGGGTTTTGCCATTGGCTATAACATCATTATCAATCAAGTTCTTTAAAGATTCCGATGCACGTTGCCTGTAGAATGCACACTTAATTTTTTTCGGCCCATTCCGGAACAGCACGATGTTCACTCTCTCGATAGCGATAACTAAAGCCAACGCAAGAGGCTTGACGATACTGATTTTATGCGGCTTGCAGGGTTGCTTTTCGCCGATAGCTTTGGATCGCGCAGTCATCGAGTACGACAAGGCAACCACGGATATTCTGTCCAAACAGTTGCTGTTAAATATTGCCCGCTCCCATCAGCATCAACCCATGCATTTCACCGGCGTTTCCAATATTGCCGCGACCTTTAACTTTCAATTTAATGCCGGAGCGACGCCGGCCTTTACCGGCGAAACCGGTTCGTTATTGACGCCGGTGTTTGGCGGCACGATTTCGGAAAACCCGACCATCAGCATCGTGCCGATCGAAGGCGAGGAATTTACCCGCCGTTTGTTAACACCGTTTCAGGAAAACAAGCTGACTATGTTGTTGCGGCAGGGCGTCGATGTGGACTTGCTGCTCCGCCTGCTGGCCGGTGAGTTGCGCATTTACGATAACGGCCGGAGCGGCATTTATCTGAACAAGCCCGGCGATACCGAAGGCTACCGCTTGTTTCGGCAAGCCGTGCTGCATTTGTCGTCAATCCAGGATGGACGCAAATTGTTTGTCGAACCGTTGCTGTTCGACCGGCATTGGACGGTGCCGTCCGAAGCCTTGACGGTGGAACAAATAGCGACGCTGCAAAAAGAATTCAAGGTCGAATATCACGCCGAGCGTAAACAGGTGACATTAACTAAACGGGTGAGCGGTCATATCCTGTTGACCAATTACGATCCGACAACGCTAAGCAATGAGGAACGCATTCAATTGCATGAGGAAGCGGATAAAGGCGCGGCTAATGATGTCAGTGTCGACATCCGGCCCGGTCATCCGGGCGGCGAATGGCCGATACACGGGGTTTTTCGCTTGCGCAGCTTTCATAATGTACTGAATTTTATCGGCCAATCCATCAGTGACGATCCGGAATATACGGTTGCCAAGCACCCGCGCACACCTAATGTCAATGAAAATCCGGTGAACACCCTGGCTTTGTCGGTTAGCGATGACGAGCCCGCAACGGCCGATATGAGTATACAGTTTGGCGATTGGTACTACGCGCTCAAAGCTGAACCCGGTTATCAATGGAACCGCGAAGGCTTTCGGCTGTTATGCCAAATTTTCCAAATGACCATGACCGATCTGGCGCAGCAAGGCGCGCCGACCATTACCATTGCCAAATAACAGGAGAGGCTTTTGACTGAGCAAATTAACAACAGTAGGGTCATGAGATGCGTGGCCTACCAAAACGGCGTCAGTATCGGCGATGTGAGCGTCGAAGACATCAGCGAAGTGCTGAAACAGGAGCATACCTTTGTCTGGCTGGGTTTGCGCGAAGCCGATGACACGCTGTTAGCCAAAATCCAGGAGGAATTCGGGCTGCATGATTTGGCGATCGAGGACGCCTGCGCCGCCCATCAACGCCCGAAGATCGAGGAATACGGCGACTCGCTGTTCATGGTGTTGCATACCGCCCATCTTGCGGAGGATCAAGTTGAATTCGGCGAAACCCATATTTTCCTGGGTCCGCGTTTTCTGGTTACGGTCAGACACGGGGCTTCGCGCAGCCACAGCAGAATCAGAGGGCGTTGCGAAGCCATGCCGCAGCAATTAGCCAAAGGTCCGGGCTTTGCGTTGTACTCGATCATGGATTTTATCGTCGATAACTATGTGCCGGTTATCGACGGCTTGCAGCAGCGCTTCGATGTATTGGAGTCGGCGATATTCGAATACCGTCCCAGCCGGAAAACCATAGAAGGCCTTTACCAGCTAAAGCGCGAGTTGTTGCAACTGGAGAGCGCGATTAACCCGGTCATCGATATTTGCAACGAGCTGATGCGTTTTCATAGCGGAATCATTCCGAAAGATGTCGGCGTGTATTTTCGCGATATTGCCGATCATATTAAACGCATTGATCAGGCGATGCAGGGTATGCGCGAAATGCTGGTGGCGGCGATGCAGGTGCATCTGACCTTTGAATCGGTGCGGCAGAACGAAATCGTCAAAGGCTTGGCCGGTTGGGGAGCTATCCTGGCGATACCGACCATGGTGTTCAGTTGGTACGGCATGAACTTCAAACACATGCCGGAATTGGATTGGGAATACAGCTATCCGGCGGTGGTGGGCGGTGTGATCTTATGCAGTGTATTGTTGTATTTTCGCCTGAAAAGAAGAGGCTGGCTGTAATTCAAAAATACATACAGCTGAGTTAGACCGTCGCCATGAACGGGGCTGTTCGGAATATCCCGTTGATTTATGTGGACCTCTTACTTTGCCCGATGTGTTTTTATAAAATTTTTATACCTTTAGCGTAACGCTTTACATCAATTTTACGGGCAGTTAAATAAGATAGACCTGGTCTTAACAACAAGGTGAAAAAACTTCAATGACAGTTCAATCCTATTTTGGTCTTGATAATAATGAAAACGTATGGCGACTGGTACAACGCAGCGGGGGAAAAACCGTATTTTTACAGCAATTCAACAATACGGTAAATGGACTTAATGAGCTTGCCAGGTTCATAAAAAGCCGGTGCAACAAGCCGAGAATTTATATTAAATCGACCGGCTGTGTTGCACTGGGTCTTTTGAAATATCTCTGCGGCATTCCCGGCATTGAGGTCGTATTTATTTCGGAGGCGGGATTTAACCAATACCAAACCTGTTTTTCAAAAAACATCAGCAGAGATTCTAAAGCGACTTCCTGTGAAGCGGAGATACTTGCCGATTGCGCTGAACGCATGATTTAAGCGGTAGTGTTCTCCGTTTATCCGGAATGGAAAATACCATGACATTATTGAAAGGTTCTATTGCAGCGTTGATTACCCCCTTTACCGACGCTGCCGACCAATCCGTCGACCGGGAAAAACTCGCCGAGCTGGTCAAGCTGCACACCGACAGCAAAACCGCGGCAGTTGTACCCTGCGGCACAACCGGCGAATCGCCGACCCTGCTAAAAGAGGAATGGGAGGCGGTCTTGTCGACAACGATTGAGGCGGCCCGTGATTCATCGCTCAAAATTATCCCCGGAACCGGATCGAACAGCACGCGGGAAGCGCTTAGATTGACCGAGCGCGCGGCCGAACTGGGCGCCGATGCCTGCCTGGTGGTAACGCCTTATTACAACCGGCCCAGCCCCGAAGGCATACTCGCGCATTTTCAGGAACTGGATAAAGTGGGCATACCGCTGATTCTGTATAACATACCCAGCCGCACCGGCATCGATCTTGGCGCCGACCTGATTATCGAGCTGTGCGAAAAATGTCCGTCAATAGTCGGGCTAAAAGCATCGAACGGCGACCTTGATCAAATTACCGAGGTTATTTACCGGACTGCCCAATTTGACCGGCCTTTCTCGGTGTTTTCCGGCGATGATTCGCTGACCTTGCCCGTTCTTTCGGTGGGCGGTGTCGGTGTGATTTCGGTGGCGGCGAACATTATGCCGCGAGTGATGGACGAACTGGTCGCCGCTTTCATGAACTCGGATTTGAATCGGTCCAGGACTATCATGCAGGCTATTCATGGTTTTTGCCGCGCCTTGCTGAAATCGGGCTCAAATCCGGTGCCCATTAAATCGGTGATGAACCGTGCCGGTATGAAAGTAGGCTCATGCCGGAAACCCTTGGTGGATTTATCGGAGGACGAAGCGGCAAGGCTTGTTCACGCGTTGCGGGTGATGCTTGCCAAGCTTGCCGAACATCATATCCGTTACGATGAAGTCCTCAGCAAAATGGTTGACACGGCCGCTGCATAACGATGACGGAGTTAGACGAATTCATCAAATTGCTGGCCGGGCTGCTGTCTGTGGTGGACCCTATCGGCGCTATTCCATTGTTTATCAGCCTGACCGAGCATCGAAGTTCCGAGGAGCGGCAGCATATCGCCTGGGTGTGCGCGATGTCGGTAGGTGCCGTGCTGCTGTTTTCATTGGTAGGCGGCAAGTCGATGCTGGAGTTATTCGGTATTGGAATTCCCTCATTCCAAATTGCGGGCGGTATTGTCATTTTGTTAATGGGCATTTCGATGCTCAAAGCGTCGCATGACCGTTCCCGAAACACCCCGGAAGAACGGGCCGAGTCGGTCGATAAAGCCTCTATCGCGGTGGTGCCGATGGCAATTCCGCTGCTCAGCGGTCCCGGCGCGATGAGTAGCGTGATTGTCTACCATAACCTGAACCCGTCCTGGAACCATGATTTTCTGGCCGGCTGCGTTATTACTACGGTGGCGGCGCTGGTGCTGATCTGTTTGCTGATGGCGGAAAAAATCGCCGATTGGCTCGGGACTACCGGCATGAACGTGATTACCCGCGTATTCGGTCTGATTATTTTATCTATCGCGGTGGAATTTATTACTAAAGGCTTGGCGGCTGTTTTTCCTATGCTGGGATAATCGGCGTGATTTTATGCAGACAACGTTTCGAGCGGAGCATGGAAACGAGGCAAAGCAGCTAATTTTCTCCCGTATTCAACCGATACCCAACCCCCGCTTCTGTCAGCAAATAACGAGGACGGGCCGGATCGGCTTCAATCTTATGCCGCAGCTGGCCCATGTAAATTCGCAGGTAGTGGCTGTGTTCGACATAAGAAGCTCCCCAGACTTTTTTCAGCAATTGCCGGTGCGTCACCACAAAGCCGGCATTACGCACCAATACGCTGAGCAAGCGGAATTCGATAGGCGTCAAATGAACTTCCCGCTCGCCGACAAAAACCCGCCGCCGGGTTAATTCTATTTTCAGCTCATCGACCTGGAAAGACTCCTGAGCACCGCCGCCGGGTAATTTGGCGACGCGCCTGAGCAAGGCTTTAATGCGGGACATCAGTTCTGCGGTGCTGAACGGTTTGGTTAGGTAATCGTCGGCGCCGTTGTCCAGCGCTTGGGTAATATCGCTTTCCCGGTCACGTGCCGAGAGCACGATGATAGGCAATTCAGAGCAACTCCGCAGGTGGCGGATGACTTGTTGACCGTCAATATCGGGCAATCCCAAATCGAGAATCAGCAGACTGGGTTGTCGGTGGCGGGCTGCGTCTAAGCCGTCTCGGCCGCTCGCGGCGGTAAGCACGCGATAATCCCGGCTTTCCAGCGTAGTGCTCAGCAGCAGCCTAAATTGCGGATCGTCTTCAATAAGCAACAGCAAAGGTTTAATCGTTTCCATCGCATCGGTCCTTTTCTTCGGGGGCTATGGTGGGCGGGCATTCCAGTATAGGAAGGTGCAGCTGGAACAGTGTGCCGCCGCCGTTGCGATTACTTGCCTGAAGGTCGCCGCCGTGGGCTTCGACGATGGCGCGGCAGATCGACAGCCCCAGGCCAACCCCGCTTTGCGTGCTTTCCGCGTGAATGCGGAAAAACTTATCGAAAATCTGTTGCTGAAAATTCTCGGGGATTCCCGGCCCCCGATCGGCGACGGTAATCGACAGGCTGAACGGCGTGGTTGCGACGGAAATATCAATGGGCAGTTCTGCCGGGGAGTATTTGTCGGCGTTGTCCAGCAAGTTCACCATGACTTGTTGCAACAGTACGGCGTCGACATGAATCAACTTGAGATTGTCCGCCATCTGCACATTGACCTGCCGGTTTTTCAGCGTTTTGTCGAGCCTATGCAAGGCGCTGCCGATAATCTCCTCCGCCGCGTACCACTGCCGGTTGAGTATCACTTCGCCGGCTTCCAAGCGCGCCATTTCCAGAATTTTGACGGTCAGGTCCGACATGCGCTGGGCTTCTTGACTGATCGCGCCGACCAGCTTTCTTCTGCTGTCTTTGCTCAAGCGCTCATCGTCGGTTTCCAAGCTGCCGGCAGCCCCGACAATGGTCGCCAGCGGGGTTCTAAGGTCATGGGAAATACTGCTGAGCAGGGAGTTACGCAGGGTTTCAGCTTGCATTTTCACGGTTGCATCATTGGCCTGTTCCGCTAAGCGGGCTCTTTTTAAAGCGTGGCTGATTTGATTGATAAAAGCGCCTAAAAGTTCGCGTTGTTCGGGAATGAGAATTCGCTGGGCGTTGACCGACTCAAGTGCCAGCACGCCCATGATTCCGGTTGAATCGTTGAGCGGCAGGTAAAGAGCCGGGCCGGTGCTGTCATACTCTATCTGTCCCTGATCAAAGACGTGCTGAGCCATTGTTAAATCGACGATCTCCAAAGGGGCGTCGCCGGGATAATGCAATGTGCCGTTACCGTCGGGAAATAACAAAATAGCGCGTGCGCCAAATTCAATATGAAGATGGCGCACGCCAATGTCGATGATGTCCTTTTCCGAGCAGGCTTCGGTCAATTCCTTGCTTAACCGGTACAGAGCCGATACCCGCCGTTCCCGATGTTCGGCAATCCGGGCTTGATGGCGGACATCTTCCGCCAAATTGCTGGTGACCACACCGACCACCAGCATGACCGCCAGCCCGACCAAATTTTCCTGATCGGCAATGGCGAAAGAAAAAATCGGCGGCGCGAAAAAATACGCGAAGGCAGCGGCACTGGTCAGCGATGCCAGAATGGACGGCCAAAGACCGAGCCGGATGGCTACGATAAACACGCCCAGCAAATATACCAGCAGGATATTGCTGGGCGTCAGCATATCTCGAAACGGCCAGTCGATTAACGTTAACAGCAAGGGAAATGCGATTCCCCAAAGCCAATAGATTTTGGGAAATTCGCTTCGCTGACGGTCGAAAGATTTTTCTAGTTTTGCGATATTCATAAAATCACTGCATAGCCGCAAAGGCTTTGCTCATGTGTTCAGTGAGCTTACTGTCATCATCGTAGATTAGCAGCACTTTGAGCTGTTCCGCCTCCGCGATGCGGGCCGCTTCCTGTTCGCCCACACAAAGCAGGGCGGTGTCCCAAGCGTCCGCCCAAGCCGGATCATCGTGCATTACTGTGACTGAGTGCAGACGATGAGTCACCGGTCGCCCGGTCTTGGGGTTCAGGATATGGGAATAGCTTTGCCCGTTTTCCTCGAAGAAATTCCGGTAGGTTCCTGCGGTCATAATGGCAATACCCTGTTGTTCCCGGACATCAATGATTTTTTGAACCGCTCGGCTGAAGGGCGTCGGCGTTTCGACGGCAACCCGCCAGTCATCGCCGTTGGCTTTGCGGCCTTTGACCATCATTTCTCCGCCTATTTCGACCAGATAATTGTTGACGCCCAACGCTTCCAGAAGCTTGGCGACCACGCCCACACTGTAACCTTGCGCGATAGACGAGAGGTCGATCTTGAGTTTGGGATCTTTCTTTCTGATGCGTTGATTGACCGCATCCACTTCCAGAAGCCGCATACCGACATGGGGTAACAGCGCATCGATTTCGTGCTGGGCAGGAACCCGGTTTTGATGACGGGAAAACCCCCACAGATCGAACAAAGGCTTCACGGTCAGGTCATAACAGCCGTCCGAGTGCTCATAAACCGTCCGGGCGATGTCCAGCAATTCGGCGATCTCTTTAGATACCAGTAACCAAGTGATTCTCTCCTGCCGGTTAATGCGCGAAATCTCGGAGTCCTCGCGGTAATTGGATAGTTGGGCGTCGATCTCGGCCAGCGCCGTCGAGACTTGGCGGCGAATTTCCTCCACCGATGTTGAGGAACTGTCGGGAACCAGCTTGATGTGATAAGTCGTCCCCTGCGCCTCTCCTGACAACTCGGATTCGCGAGCCGTCTTCCGGCACCCTGGCAGGGCAAAGACAATCAGCAATAGAGCAAAGCATCTTATTTTCATCGTATTTTCTCCCCAAAAAGCTTCTCCTGTAGGCCGGAATAAGCCGGTTCGAGCGGTAGCGAGAACAGGTGTTTCCGGCAAAACACCTTCCAAATTCGCCGGAAACGCCACCTCGCGCCAGCGCTTGGATGGCCTTATTCCGGCCTACGCCAGTGTAAACATTAAAACTGTCCGCCATTGATTAAAAACAGCGTTGCAATACTGGCAAAAAAACCTAACAAAATGGCAGGCATCCAGCGTAAATGCAGGGTAAAGGTATAGCCTTCGCCTTCTTTCATATTGCCTTTCATTAAGCCCAAGACATGCAGAGCGGGCGCCGAACCAATAGCCAACAGACTACCGCCGACACCCAAGGTCAGGGTTAACAACAACCATTGTCCGATGGGAAGGTTGGGGTGCATGTTTAACACTGCAAACATCAAGGTGCCGTTGTCAATCGACGAGGATGACAAACCAATCAAAATATTGGCTATCGTGGGACTGATTTCGGTAAATAAATAATGTGCCATCGCATCCAAATAACCTAAAAAGCTCAGTGCGCCGACAATCATCATCGCGCCGTAGAAAAACAGCAAGGTATCCCAATCAACACCGGCAATACACTTGAAAACATCGAAACCTTTTTTCGAATCAATAGTTTCTTGGGTTTCCGGTATTAAAAAATGACTCAATTTTTCAGATTTAGTTAAATAGTAAGCAAAGAATTGCAATAGCGCCAAACCCAGCATCATGCCTGCTATCGCGGGCATATCAAGAAATACATTCGATAAAACGGTCATGCTGAAAGTGAGCATAAATATAAAAATAACCCGCTTGCTGCCGCGCTTTAAAACCGGCGTTTCTTTGGCAAAGGCGGGCGTTTCCTTATTAACCGAAAAATACATAATGGCCGCAGGTACTAAAAAGTTCACTATACAGGGAAGTGTTAAGGTAAAAAATTCAGTGAAATGCAATGCATTTTGTTGCCAAACGAAGAAGGTGGAAATACCGCCTAAAGGACTCATGGTACCGCCGGCATTGGCGGCGACAACGGTATTTAAGCCCGCCAGGCCGACAAATTTAGGCCGGCCTTTCCCTATCACCAATATGATGTATCCCATCAACAAGCCGACAGTCAAACTGCTGATGACCAAGGACAGTAAAAAAGCTAACACCCCGGTAATCCAAAATAATTGCCGGTAACTGTATTGCCTGTTGGCTAGTACGATGCGCAAAGCGTCAAAGATGCCCCGCTCGGTCATCGCATTTAAAAAAGTCATCGACACGGTAATAAATAGAAATAACTCCGCATAAGCCGTTAAATTACTTTGGAAAGCGACGGCGACATTTTTTGCTGCCCCATATTCCACTTTATAAAAGACAAATATGGCAAGCCAGATTAATGCCGAACCTAATACCATCGGTTTTGCTTTACTCAATTGGTGCAGGTCTTCGGTCATTGCGACGGCATAGGCAAGGACTGTTATTGCAACAGCAAAATAACCGACAAAATGGGCTTTTAAATCCAATTGTTGCGTCGCGTCTTCTGCAACAGCGAGTGAAGGCAACAGAAGTAGCAAAACAAAGAAATAACGAATATTGATGAGGTGGGGAGATTTTTTCATTTTGAACTCGCCTGGAAACTAAATATTGGAATGTCTTTTGAAATCCTCTGGATTAATCAACGCGGAGATGGATAACCTCTCAACACCATCAAATAGCGCAATCCACTATTCAATGCGTTCATGGACGAAACTTCAAAACTTCCCAGCCTTTCAGCGAAGCAAGATCAAAACAGGAAGTAACGGGTATAAAGCAAGGTAGGAATTGTCCATCGGTAAATCCTTCAATAGGGTATCAACGACGACTTATCGTAAGTTTTTCAAAATAAAGATTTCGTAAAGGCGCGTTTACTAATAAGAAATAGATCGTTTCGTTTATTAGCACAATCGATGGCTATGATTTGAAATCAGGCCGGTGATTATTGGATTAATTATCGATCGAATCAGACGTACAGCGTATTAGCCGGAAAAGTTAATAATTTTTACGACTTTTTTATAGCGTTTTTTGTATCTTGTAACCAATTGGTTGATGACCGGTTCTGCTTAAACGATATAAAACATCAATCGGGCCGGGATTAATTCAAGCGAATTTCCTACAAGTTTTTGTGAGACGCTTTCATGAATAACAAGTTTATTAAAAAAGTTTTGATCTTAATGTTAAGTCTTATGATTCAAGCTGCATTTTCAAACCTAGCTCATTCAGCAGATGCTCTATCCGGGGTGAAGTCCGCAACGGCCGATAGTGCGGATACGAATATTAACGACCGTTACGCATTGCCGCCCAGCAAGGTCAATATCGAACCGTGTAAACGGGAGACGTTGCGTTTGCATCCGGGGCTGATTGAGAAACAACGAATGCAGCATCGGCACGGAGATTTTATGGTGCGATTCCAGATACAAGGACATGACGGTTTGGAGTGGTTTATGTTGTGCGACTTGGCAACCGGAAAAGTCATTGAGTCATTCTGATGTGCTTCAACAGATTGGCTGGGATCGGTCTCTGCCGATGCCGAGCGGATGATTTGATATTGCAATTAATCGAGTAACAAATTAGAGAAGGACAAAATATATGTATTGGTTAACCGAATGTCATAATGCGCTTCAATGGGGAAACAGCCTCAGGGGTGATCTCTTCAGGTCCAAGCATCTGACCTATCTGGTCTTGCTTGCGGCCTTGGTAACCTTGGTTGTCGGACTGCTGCTTTTCCTGATTGATCCCAATATCAAATCGCCCTTCGACGGTATTTGGTCCGCTTGGGTGACGATGACTCATGTGGGTTTTGGCGATGTGGTCCCGGTCTCCTTTTTCGGGCGTTTGCTGGCAACGGGATTGATTTTGTTTGGGCTGGTATTGTTCTCCTTATTCACCGCCGTGGTTTCGGTGGCCCTGATCGGCAGAAATATTCATGCTTTAGGGAGGGATATAAGCCAAAGCGAACAGGAAGACGGTCGCGTTCAAACGGGAGAAGCTAAGATTCTCGACGAGTTGGCCCGGCTGCATAGGCGTATGGAAGCGTTGGAGAAGCGGTTATTATCGGACGCAGACCGATAGATCGCGACCTCGAAATGGCGCACACTTAAGTTATTTATGGCTTTAGCGCAATAATTGCGGTTATAAGGACTCGTACAGCGTCACAATAGGAGCGGATTGGGTGTTTTGATAGGGGCACGAAAAATTCATCGTGTTGGCTTGCAAACAGGCGATACTTTGGGGCTTCGATTATTCTATAAGACTTCCCGAGCCTAACCGATCTTTTCTCGCAATGACTCGCAGCTTCCGCTTCCCGCTCACGCTAAGGAGCGTGCGTGAAATAACTTCGGCAACCGGCTCCCTCTCCTGCTGGAGAGGGCTGAGGAGAATCAAATGCTCAAGTTATTTCATGCGCGTTCCTAAGTACCTAGATCCTGTAGGCAACGCGATGTCGGAAAGCCTGCATTTTTTAGTCCGCAAACCGCCTGAAAACACATGACTATCGCTTCTGGGAATACTCGACTCCTGCCTCGTAGCGAAAGCAAGCAGCCGAATTTGACAATAGTTTCGATAACCTAAGAGGCGGTAACATTCCCAGCGATTTTTACAGTTTTTTTATAACGACAGCGTTACATTAACCATTCGATACATTCATAAAAAAGAGGTAACCATGACCTTTATCTACAGCTTGAGCGGCTTGCTCGCAGGCGCTTTATTCATTTATTTGCTGGTGGCGTTATTTTATCCGGAGAAGTTTTAATGACTACGAACGGCTTATTGCAAATCATTTTATATTTTGTCGTCCTGTTGGTGCTGGCAAAGCCATTGGGCGTTTATATGGCGGCGGTGTATGAAAATCGCCCGTTATTGCTTAAGCGCATACTGGGGCCCTTGGAAGCGGGGTTTTATCGTTTGAGCGGGGTTAACCCGGAACAAGAAATGGGCTGGAAAAATTACGCGGCCGCTCTGCTCTGGTTTAATCTGTTCGGCGGGCTGGCGGTATTCGCCTTGCAAATGCTGCAAGCCTATCTGCCTTTAAATCCGCAACAAATGGCCAATGTCACTCTCGATTCGTCATTCAACACGGCGATCAGCTTTATGACTAACACTAATTGGCAAGGTTATAGCGGCGAAGCGACGATGAGTTATTTGACTCAAATGCTGGGACTCGGCGTGCAAAACTTCTTATCGGCCGCTACCGGCATGGCGGTTTTGGTTGCGCTGATACGCGGTTTTCAGCGCACTCATGCGGACGGCATCGGTAATTTCTGGGCGGATTTGACCCGCGGCACTTTGTATATCCTGCTGCCGCTGTCGTTTCTGGTAGCTGTGGCGCTGGTTGGGCAAGGCGTGGTGCAGACCTTCAAACCTTACCATACCGTACCGTTAGTTGAGCAAACGAGCACTGCAACGGAAACGGCGACGCAAACCTTGGCCGTTGGACCCGCGGCTTCGCAAATCGCGATTAAGCAAGTGGGCACCAACGGCGGCGGTTTTTTTAACGCCAACTCGGCGCATCCCTACGAAAACCCGACACCGGTAGCCAACTTCCTGGAAATGCTGTTACTGATACTGATCCCGGCGGCGCTGTGCCACACTTTCGGCACCATGGTCGGCGATACCCGCCAGGGCTGGGCTATTTTGTCGACGATGACGCTGGTATTGGTCAGCTTGTTATTCGTTACCGTGGGTTATGAGCAAAACGGCAATCCGGCCCTGTCCGCGCTTGGGGCTCAGCAAAGCATTAGTATCGATCAGTCCGGCGGCAACATGGAAGGCAAGGAAACGCGTTTCGGCATCGTCAATTCGGTGATTTGGGCGACGGCGACGACCGCGGCATCGAACGGTTCGGTCAATTCGATGCACGATTCTTATACGCCGCTGGGCGGCATGATCCCGATGTGGTTGATTCAGTTAGGCGAAGTTATTTTCGGCGGCGTCGGTTCCGGTCTTTACGGGATGCTGATTTTTGCGCTGATCGCGGTGTTTATCGCCGGTCTGATGATAGGCCGCACGCCGGAGTATCTCGGCAAAAAAATTGAAGCCTTCGAGATGAAAATGTCGGCTATCGTTATTTTAATTCCGGCTTTCTTAATTTTGGCTGGAACGGCGTTGGCGGTCATGGTCGATGTCGGCAAGTCGGCGGTCGCCAATCCCGGCGCGCACGGTTTTAGCGAAATTCTTTACGCATTTTCATCGGCTGCGGGCAACAACGGCAGCGCGTTTGGCGGGCTTAGCGCCAATGCTCCGTTTTATAACACGATTTTGGGTTTCACGATGCTGTTCGGGCGCTATGGCATCATTATTCCGGTACTCGCGATTGCCGGTTCCTTTGCGGCAAAAAAGACGGTGCCAACCACCGTCGGCACTTTACCGACGCATACGCCGTTGTTTGTGATGCTGCTGATCGGCACTGTGATTTTGGTCGGCGCATTGACCTTCGTGCCCGCCTTGGCTTTAGGTCCGGTGGTCGAGCATTTAATCATGAATGCAGCTCCGTAGGCCGGAATAAGGCCACCCAAGCGCGTAGCGCGAGGTGGCGTTTCCGGCGAATTTGGAAAGTGTTTGCCGGAAACGCCAGTTCTCGCTGCCGCTCGAACCGGCTTATTCCGGCCTACGGGACTAATGGGACATAAACGGGGTCATGGTAGGGCGTGCCGTGCGCGCCTTTGGGGTGCTGAAGGCGCGCACGGCACGCCCTACGCTCGCGATGAATACAAATTAAAGCAAAGTGAGAAATAATCAATGAACACACAAAGTCATACACAACAGCTATTTAGCCGCCGGATCCTATGGGATGCATCGGGCGATGCCTTACGTAAACTGGCGCCTCAACAACAATGGAAAAACCCGGTGATGTTCGTGGTCTATATCGGCAGTTTGCTGACCACCGGACTGTGGGTTTCGGCGCTGCTATCCGGTGACTCGACCTCAACAGGCTTTATGTTCGCGGTGACTTTTTGGCTGTGGTTCACGGTGTTGTTTGCCAACTTCGCCGAAAGTGTTGCCGAAGGCCGCAGCAAGGCGCAAGCGGCATCATTGCGTAGCGCCAAGCGCGACATCATGGCGAAGAAGCTGGATGAACCGCGTTACAGCACCGATTACGCTAAAGTCGCCAGCACCTCGTTACGGCGTGGCGACATCGTGCTGATTGAAGCGGGCGACTTTGTGCCCGCCGACGGTGAAGTCATCGAAGGCGCCGCCAGCGTCGATGAAAGCGCGATTACCGGCGAAAGCGCGCCGGTCATTCGCGAATCGGGCGGCGATTTCAGTTCGATCACCGGCCGATCACCGGCGGTACGCGGGTCCTGTCCCACTGGCTGGTGGCGCGGGTTGTGGTCAATCCCGGCGAAGCTTTCCTGGATCGGATGATTGCGATGGTCGAAAGCGCAACGCGGCAAAAAACGCCTAATGAAATCGCGCTGACTATTTTACTGGTCGCATTGACGCTGATTTTTCTGTTGACTACCGTGACCTTGTTGCCGTTTTCCATCTACGGCGTGGAAGTCGCCAAAGCCGGTACGCCGGTGTCGATTACCGTGCTGGTGGCGTTGCTGGTCTGCCTGATTCCTACCACCATCGGCGCTTT
The DNA here is from genome assembly GCA_026399025.1 of Methylobacter sp. Taxonomy (GTDB): domain Bacteria; phylum Pseudomonadota; class Gammaproteobacteria; order Methylococcales; family Methylomonadaceae; genus Methylobacter_A. Next base: position 63,190 of record JAPLRU010000093.1, on the reverse strand, counting down.
GCTGTCCGCTATCGGTGTTGCCGGTATCGGCCGGATGATGCAGAAAAACGTGATTGCCACCTCGGGTAAAGCCATTGAAGCGGCGGGCGATGTGGATGTGTTGCTGCTGGACAAAACCGGCACGATTACCTTGGGTAACCGTCAAGCCTCGGATTTTTTCCCGATCGGTTTGATCAGCGAAAAAGAATTGGCCGATGCCGCGCAACTGGCGACGTTGGCTGACGAAACGCCGGAAGGTCGCAGCATCATTATTCTAGCCAAACAGAAGTTTGCGATCCGGGAACGTAATATTCATGACTTGGATGCCACCTTTGTCGCTTTTAGCGCGCAAACCCGGATGAGCGGCGTCAATATCGGCGAACGCCAAATTCGTAAAGGCGCTGTCGATGCGATACGCGGCTATGTGGAAAGCCTGGGTGCAAAATTTCCCGAGGAAGCGATGCGCATTGCCGATATTGTCGCGCGCCGGGGCAGCACACCTTTGTTGGTGGTCGACAATGGGCAGGTGTTGGGCGTTATCGAACTGAAAGATACGGTCAAGGGCGGCATTAAGGAGCGCTTTGTCGAATTGCGCAATATGGGCATTAAAACCATCATGATTACCGGTGATAACCGTTTGACCGCAGCGGCGATTGCGGCGGAAGCGGGCGTCGACGACTTTTTGGCCGAGGCGACGCCGGAAGCCAAACTTAAATTGATCCGTGAACAACAAGCCGAAGGCCGTTTGGTCGCGATGACCGGCGACGGCACCAACGATGCTCCCGCTTTGGCTCAAGCCGATGTCGCGGTGGCAATGAATTCGGGCACGCAGGCGGCCAAGGAAGCCGGGAACATGGTCGATCTGGATTCCAACCCGACCAAGCTGATCGAAATTGTTGAAACCGGCAAACAAATGCTGATGACGCGCGGCGCGCTGACCACGTTTAGCTTAGCGAATGACTTAGCCAAGTATTTCGCGATTATTCCGGCCGCGTTCGCCAGTACTTATCCCGAACTCGGCGTGCTTAATATCATGGGACTGAGCAGCCCGGACAACGCGATACTTGCGGCGGTTATTTTTAATGCCTTGATTATCGTCGCGTTGATTCCGTTGGCTTTGAAAGGCGTGACTTACCGGCCGCAAAATGCGGAGACATTGCTGCGCAATAACTTGTTGGTTTACGGTGGCGGCGGGGTTATTGTGCCGTTTATAGGGATTAAGTTGATTGATATGGGGTTGGGGGTGTTGTGAACTATAAATTGCGCTGGTTCCCAAGCTCCGGCTTGGGAACCCAGTTAGCGAAGCTCCAGCTTCGCGAGCCGGGAAGCTGGAGCTTCCAAGACTGCATTCCCAAGCTGGAGCTTGGGAACGAGCGAATGCAGAGACATTGCTGCGCAATAATCTGTTGGTTTACGGTGGCGGTCGGGTTATTGTGCCGTTTATTGGGATTAAGTTGATTGATCTGGGGTTGGGGGGGGGAGTGTGAGAAGCATGAATCACATACTTTGTGAAATTTACAATGTACTAATTTAGATGTCCGTAACGTTAAGAGCGCAATGGCGTTTCAAGCTGAGAAAAAATGAAAATAAATAATTTTATATTGCTATTACTAGCTCTAACTATTGCCATTGCTTCATTCGTTATATATTTGTATTTGTCTTGCCATATTCCAGACAAGCTATTAATGCCAATTGTTGGTTTCTTAGCAATAATTATCACATTAATAGGACTATATATATCATCCACTCAATGGCAGAAAAGCCGGTTAGAGAATGAGGTACTAAAGGAACAATTTAAGCTAATTACTAGCTTATTGGAACATATTCAAAAAAATCCTAACGCTGGCTTCACCGTTATTTCGCGAGATGGGAAAGTGCTAATGGGAAGTCTTATTTGCTTTTCAGCCAGAAATTATAAATCTCTTGAGGATATCGCAAAGGAAGATCGCTATATAGTGAAACATTTTCCTCCCGACTATGAACACCCTCATTTCTTCAATGAGTTGAACAATGAAATTATCCATAACCCCTTTTTTCCAAAAGAGCTATTTCAAATACTAAATAAACTGGACACGGCAAGTTACTTTGTGGCAAGCGATTATTCTAAGAATTGGTTTAATGATGACTCTATTGCACTGGAAAAGCAGTTTGTTTTGGAGAAGGGTTCCAAAAAAGAGAGTCTAGATAAGAAGCCACTTAGAGTTCCTTACGGAAGTAGCCATCTTAAATTGTCAGATGCAATTATAGTTTACAAAGAATTCAACAATGCCCTGAATTTATGGCTAAAAAACAATCATATAGATATAAATATCAACATATGAAAGCCGAAGCCGGGCAGAGCATATTGCCCTGTCCGGCCCGTTCCCCAAGCTCTAGGTTCATAGGAAATAAAAATGATCGCATTAAGACAAATCCAATCTATAGAGGGTGATGTGATGACCGTCAAATTACCGTCCGAATTTAAACATTACCAACAAGCTGAAATCATCGTTCTGCCTGTGGAAGACAGTTTTAAGAAACCCGATACCGAAGCGTTTATCCAACGTTTCGCCGGAGCGATTCCCGATTTTCCGGAGTTAGACACACTGTTGCCGGAAATTCGGGAAGAGTGGCAATAATGTATTTATTAGACACCAACACTTGCATTGCTTTCCTGAAAAATAATCCAGCGGTTATCGCCAAAATAAGAACGGTAGGCATGGAAAAGTTAATGCTCTGCTCGATAGTAAAAGCGGAACTCTGGTTTGGCGCATGCAAAAGCGAACGGATAACGGCCAATCAGGCCTTATTAAAAGAATTTTTCGCCGAGCTGCCAAGCGCGCCTTTTGATGACAATGCGGTAACACATTACGGTGAAATCCGGGCTTTGCTAACGAAAACAGGCAAACCGATTGGGGCTAATGACCTTTTGATTGCCGCAACCGCCAGAGCCAATCGCGTGACTTTAGTGAGCCATAACACCAAAGAATTTATCCGAGTCCCGGATTTACTGCTTGAGGATTGGTTAAATCTATGAAGATGACCTTAGATGACCAGGATATTGTAATCCGTATCCCCAAGCATTCAATGACGCAAACCGCATTGACTAATGTTCTGGATTACATCGAGTCGACGGCGCTGAATCAAAGCAGCCGGTTAACCCAAGAACAAGCCGACGATTTGGCGCGGGAAATCGATAGCAGCGTTTGGCAATCGCTACGCAGCAATATTTTGAAGTAGGTTCTGCTTGCTTCCAAGCTCTAGCTTTCCGAGACAGCGAAAGCTGAGTTTGGCGACCGGCGCAAAATAATCGCTTCGCGTGAAAATGTGTTCGGAAATACTCAAACTTTTCCAACTGCCGGAGTCTGGAAACAAAACATTGGCAGATCCTATCAAACTAAAACTACAGGAATTATTTATGCAAACTACAGTCAAACCCGCATTCATCCTACTCTTGTGCTTAACTGCATTGACCGGTATTGCTTATCCCTTAGCGGTCACGTTGATCGCGCAAATCGCATTCCCCACTCAGGCAAACGGCAGTTTGCTCGGCAGTAACGAGCAACCGCTCGGTTCCGAATTAATCGGTCAAACATTCAGCCGCCCCGAATATTTTTGGGGACGGCCTTCGGCAACTTCGCCCGCTGCTTATAACGGCGGAGCCTCCAGCGGTTCCAATCAAGGGCCGACCAATCCTGCTTTGATCGACGCAGTTCAAGCGCGGATCAAAGCCTTACGTGATGCCGATCCTACTCACTCGGAAGCGGTACCGGTGGATTTGGTGACCGCCTCGGCCAGCGGGCTCGATCCTCATATCAGCCCTGCCGCCGCCGCTTATCAAGTCAGCCGTGTCGCCAAGGCCAGACAGATGTCGCCGGACAGCGTGACTGAGTTGGTTGAGCGTTATACACAAGGCCGGCAATGGGGAATATTGGGTGAGCCTCGGGTCAATGTGCTGGAATTGAATCTGGCATTGGATCAGCTTCTCAAATAACTGATTTCCGGCGACATCCCTTATCCCTAATTACGTGGCTATATGATTCCGGGCTCTATACCTAACAAAGACGAGAGGCTGAAGTATGGAACAAAAAACAACGGGAAGATTGTATATTTTCTTGCCATGGGTACTGACTTTTGCTCTGTTGGCATGGGTTTTGACTTTAACTTTCATGGGAACCGTCACCCTGTTTGGCGACTATAGAGGGAGCACCAATCCGATCGAGTCGGAGTTTAAAAAAATGGATTTGCTTACAACGATGAGGATTCACCTTCTTGAAGCCATTGAGGCAGAGAAGAACGCGGTGCTCGCCACTACGGATGAGGCATCGGAAAACTTTGCAGTCCGGGCCCGTCATGCTGCCGATGAGGTAGAAAACCGGCGAAAGGAAGTCGAGTCCATCATCCAACAGGAGAAATTTCCGCGGGAGCTGGAGGTTCTGAATAACTTTACTGTTTGCTGGTCACAATTTAGAAAATTAGACGACACCATTCTGGCTCTTGCAACCCAGAACACTAATCTTAAAGCGCAAAAGCTCTCCGCCACTCAAGGCGCGCAGGAAATGGAGCGTTTTGAACAGAGCTTGAATCGTCTTATTCATCGAAATACAGGCAACAACCGGTGCAACACCAGCGTTATGCTCTCGTATCAGGCGCTCACTTCCGCTCTGAAAATATTTGCTCTTCATCCGCTTCATATTGAAGAAGTGAACGATCAAGAAATGGATAAAATCGAGCTAAGCATCAAGTCTTATGACCAATCAGTCCGAGAGGCTCTAGGAGCGCTTCGTAATATGACTGATTTAAAGGACAGTGAGGATCTGAACAATGCCGGGACAGCATACGAACAATTCATGAAGCTGACTGATGAGGTGTTAAGGCTTTCCCTGATGAATACCAATATCAAATCAGCCGAATTGTCATTGGGAAAAAAAGAGTTAATCTCTTCACAATGCCGGGAGAACCTCGCCACTCTTCAGGAGACAGTGCAAACCCGGCAGTTTAAAGCGACCCGATAGAGAAGCCTTCAGGCAACGAGACGCTAGGCAGGGCAGGCGTTTCCAGGTTTTTATAGTTCCCACGCTCCGGCGTGGGAATTCAGTTTGCAACGCTCCAGCGTTGCGGGACGCCGGAGCGTCTACCACCGCATTCCCACGCGGCGCGCGGGAACGATAAAATTTTAGCAACAACCGGATTCACGCATGACCGATACCAGACCCGACCCCGACGCACTGCTTGCCCGCGTCGAACGCGAAGAAAACCAGCGACGACGCGGACGACTCAAAGTCTTTTTCGGCGCGGCCGCCGGTGTCGGCAAAACTTACGCGATGTTGCTTGCCGCCAAAGCCAAACGGGCTGAGGGCGTCGATGTGGTGGTCGGCTTGGTGGAAACCCATGACCGTAAAGAAACCGTCGCGGTATTGCAAGGCCTCGATGTGCTGCCGCCCAAGCTGGTGAAACATCGGGGTACGGTGCAGCGCGAGTTCGATCTGGACGGTACGCTGAAACGCCGCCCGTCCCTGGTTTTGGTCGACGAGTTGGCGCACAGCAACGCGGTCGGTTGCCGTCACCCCAAACGCTGGCAGGATGTAGAGGAATTATTGAATGCCGGTATCGATGTTTACAGCACGTTGAACGTTCAGCATTTGGAAAGTCTCAACGACGATGTCAGTCAAGTGACCGGGGTGCAGGTTAGGGAAACGGTGCCGGATACGGTATTCGAGCTGGCGGATGAAGTCGAACTGATCGATTTACCGCCCGATGAATTATTGCTGCGGCTCAAGGAAGGCAAAGTGTATGTGCCGCAACAGGCGGAACGGGCAATGGGCAATTTCTTCCGCAAAGGCAATCTGATTGCGTTGCGCGAATTATCCTTACGTCTGACCGCCGACCGGGTCGATGCGCAAATGCAAAACTACCGGGACGATCATTCGATACGTGACGTTTGGCAGGTCGGCGACCGGATATTGGTTTGCATCGGGCCTAATGCGATTGCCGAGCGGCTGGTGCGCGCGGCCAAGCGCCTCGCGACCAGCCTTCATGCACACTGGATTGTGACCTACGTGGAAACGCCGGAGTTGCAACGCCTGCCTGCTGAGCGTCGCGACGAGGTGCTGCGGGTGCTGCGTTTTGCCGAACAGCTGGGCGCCGAAACGGTGACTTTGTCGGGTCCGGACATGAGCAAGGAAATCCTGAGTTTCGCCAAAAGCCGTAACGTTACCAAAATCGTATTGGGCAAACCTCGTCGCCGGGGTTGGCGACGCTGGATGCTGGGTTCGGTCGTCGATACCTTGATCACCGAAGCGCATAATATTAATGTCTATTTGCTGGGTAGTCCGCGCGGCGAAGGTCTCGCGGAGCAAAAAGCCGCTAAAGAAATGCCGGGCGCAAAGGTATTGCGCGCCAATTATCCCTGGGGACGCGCCAAGCGGCGTTGGTTAAATTGGGGCTGGGCGGTGGGCATGACCGGAGGCACCAGTTTGCTTGCCTGGATTATGTCCGGAAAATTCGAATTGGCTAATCTGGTCATGGTTTATTTATTGGGCGTGGTTTTTATGGCCGCCCGCTTCGGCCGCGAAGCCTCGGTTTTAACTTCTGTTCTGAGCGTTGCCGCGTTCGATTTTTTGTTTGTCAATCCGGTGCATACCTTTGCGGTTGCGGATGCCCAGTATTTGGTGACCTTTATTATTATGCTGCTGGTGGGATTGATCATCAGCCATCTGACCAGCAATATGCGCTCTCAGGCGAAAGTTGCCTCGCACCGGGAACGGCGCGCCAATGTGCTGTATGCGCTGAGTGAAAATCTGGCGACCAGCCGCACCGTGGCGGAAACCGCCAGAGTCGCCGCACGGCATATTCAGGATGAGTTCGGCGGCGCCAACGTCTTGCTGTTTCCCGATGATGACGGCCGGATAGTCTACCCTTTAGATCCGCCGGTTCCGGCATCCTTGCGCAATTGCGACCTTAGCGTGGCGCAATGGGTTTTCGATCACGCCCAGATAGCCGGACAAGGCACCGACACCTTGCCCGGTGCCGACGCGGTGTTTTTTCCTATATCCGGTTTTCGTGGCGCGATCGGTGTACTGGTGTTGCGCGCCGCCAATCTGCGCCGGGTGTTTTTACCCGAACAGCGTCGATTGTTGGACACCTTTATCAGCCAGATTGCCCAAACCCTTGAACGGGTGCGTTTCGCCGATGAAGCGCAGCAAACCCAGTTGCGCATGGAGTCCGAGAGCTTGCGCAATTCCTTGCTCAGCGCGATTTCCCATGATTTGCGCACGCCATTGGCCTCCATTGTCGGCGCGGCCAGCGCCTTGGTCGAAGAAGACGCGCAACTCGCCGCTCAAGATCGGCAAGAGTTGAGTCTGACCATTTATGACGAAGCATTACGGATGTCGAACCTGACCAATAATATTCTGGACATGGCGCGTCTGGATGCGGGACAGGCTTCGCTGAACCGGCAATGGTATCTGCTCGACGAAATTATCGGCGGAACTTTGACCAGAATGCAGAAGCGGCTGAAAGGTCGTACTATTAACGCCAAGCTGCCGGATGAGCTTTGTTGGCTGCGGATTGATGCGGTGCTGATCGAACAGGTGCTGGTTAATTTGTTGGAAAATGCCTGCAAATATACGCCGCCGGGCAGTCCCATCGACATCATCGCCGAACTCTCCGACCATATGCTCAAAATAACGGTGGCCGATCGCGGCCCCGGCATACCGACCGGAGAAGAGGAAAAACTGTTCGACAAGTTTTACCGCTTGCACCGGGAAGGCACGCAAAGCGGCGTCGGTCTGGGCCTGGCTATTTGCAAGGCGATCATTATCGCGCATGGTGGTGTTATCGGCGTCGCCAATCGGCAAGGCGGCGGCGCGCAATTCTTTTTTCTGCTGCCGGTAGACGAAACGCCGCCGCAACTGGTCGCGGAGCCATTGCCGAATGAATAGCGCCAAAGCCGTCATTGTGGTTATCGAAGATGACCCGCAAATCCAACGCTTTTTGCGCACCAGCTTGACTGTGCATGGCTTTCAGGTGATTGAAGCGCTGAGCGGCGAACGGGGCGTGGTGGAAATCGGCACGCGCAAACCGGAATTGGTCATTCTCGACCTAGGCTTGCCGGGTATGGACGGTATCACGGTGATCGAAAAGGTTCGTCAATGGTCGGCGGTGCCGATTATCGTGCTGTCGGCCCGAAGCCAGGAAAGCAACAAGATTGCCGCGCTGGATGCCGGAGCGGACGATTATCTGACCAAACCGTTCAGCATCGGCGAGCTGCTGGCGCGCATCCGCGTATCGCTGCGCCACGCCGCCCGGCTGGCCGGGGACGGCGTTGAAACGCTGTTTAGCGTCGGTGATTTGCAGGTCGATTTATCCCGGCGTAGCGTGCATATCGGCGACCGGGAAATTCATTTGACGCCTATTGAATATCGGCTGCTGACTGTGTTAATTCATCATGCCGGAAAAGTGCTGACGCATCGGCAATTATTGCTGGATGTGTGGGGGCCCGCTTACGTGGAACATGCCCATTATGTGCGGATTTATATGGGGCAGTTGCGCCGGAAGCTTGAAGCCGATCCGGCTCAGCCGCGTTATTTGCTGACCGAAGCGGGCGTGGGCTATCGATTGGCGGGTGGGGAATGAGTTCAAAAGCATTGCCTGAAATGACCTATCAAAAAGCAACACGCACTCTCCTTGTCGGCATATAATCTTACTTCCTTACTTTGGAGGTTTGCATGTTAGCGAAATTAACCAGTAAAAACCAATTAACCTTGCCTAAATCGGTGGTGCAGTCGGTAGGCAAGGCTGAATATTATGATGTAGCGGTGGAATCTGGGCGAATTGTTCTGACGCCCGTTCGAATTCAGCAAGCGGATGCCGTTCGGGCTAAGTTGGAAGCCTTGGGTATTGATGAGCGGGATGTGAATGATGCGATTGCCTGGGCAAGGCGCGAATGAGTCGACGGGTTGTGTTGGATACTAATTGCGTGATTTCGGCGTTGTTATTTTCTCAGCAAAAAATGGCGTGGCTGCGGCATAGTTGGCAAAATGCACAGATTATTCCGTTGGCAAGTAAAGACACGGTAAACGAGTTGATTCGCGTGTTGGCCTATCCCAAATTCAAACTCAGTGAGGCTGAGCAGCGCTTGTTGCTTGCGGATTTTTTGCCTTATGCGGAAACGGTAGTGATTGAGCAAGTTCCCGAGGGCTTACCGATAATTCGCGACACAGCGGATCGGATGTTTTTAATTCTTGCTGTCGTTGGCCGGGCTGAAGCATTGGTGACGGGCGATGCCGATATTCTTGAGATTAAATCAAATTTTCATACGCCGCCGATTATGACCTTGGCCGAGTGCAGGGATTGGTTGGAATCGACGGGCGTTTAAATTACCTTTAATTTCTTCCTTGAGCCAAGTAGGTGCGCACCCGGTGGCTGGGAAATGAATTAAGTTGGCTGCCAATCGTCCTCCGCCGTTTATAGCGATATTAAATAGCCAAAGTCCGGAGACAGAGTGTTAAAACCTCTTGCTAATGCGCATTCCGGTTGTCACTATATGAGCCTCGTAAATCCGTATAGGGTAAGCATCATGCAAGAAAGTTTCTATGACACTCATGCCTCGAAAAAATCTACAAATCTCAGTATCAACAGCGACCTGCTTCAACAGGCAAAAGATCATCACATCAATCTTTCCAAAGTGTTAGAACAAGGTCTTGTCGAAATGTTGCTGGAAGAAAAACGTAGGGAATGGCGCGAGGAAAATCGCGAAGCCATTGAAACTTACAATCGACGCATTGAAACAGACGGCGTGTTCAGCGACGGTTTAAGGAAGTTTTGATGGCGCAGTTCGATGTCTTTGAAAATCCAAATAAGGCCACGAACCAAGCAATTCCTTATCTGCTTGATGTACAGGCCGACTTGCTCGATAGCCTTTCAACACGCGTAGTCGTACCGCTCCTAGCCGCTTCGGCTATGGGTAAAGCAATCAAGCATCTTAATCCTGAGTTCACAATAAGCAATACCACTGTGTTTATGTCTACAGCAGAACTGGCCGGCGTTCCGGTCCGATCTATCGGTGAAAAAGTCGGTTCGCTAAGAGACCGGCGCCATGACATTATTGCCGCTCTTGATTTTCTATTCACCGGCTTCTGAATATTCATTGGCGGTTTGCTAACTGTATAGGATGGTAGCGGCTGTAGCCGAAGCCCATCATGACCGGCCTCAACGCTATGGGTTTCGCGCTGCCCTACCCAACTTTTCGAAAATCGCTTGCCGGTAACATTAGGCTAATCAACACGCCTTTAACGAAAAATAAAACGAAATATTAACCCAACACTCTCTACAGGAAATCAGTCATGTCGCGCTGGAGACCGCCGAGCCCCAAGTCATCCCCTTACATTACGCAACAAGGTTATCAAACGCTGGAGCATGAATTAAGGGAACTCTGGGATAAACGCAAGGACGTGACCCAAGCTTTATCGGCCGCCGCCGCGGAAGGCGACCGCTCGGAAAATGCCGAGTATATCTACCGTAAAAAAGAGCTGCGCGGCATAGACCGGCGCATCCATTATTTGCAAAAACGGCTGCCCGCCCTTAACGTCGTGTCCCAACCGCCTGACGATCAGGAGCGGATTTTTTTCAGCGCTTGGGTGACTTTGGAAGATGAGACCGGCGAGGAATTAACCTACCGCATCGTCGGCGCCGATGAACTCGATCCTAAAAAACACTACATCAGCCTGGATTCGCCGTTGGCGAAAGCGTTGCTTAAAAAAACCTTTGACGATGAAGTTATCCTTAACAACGCGTTTAAACAGACTCGCTATATCGTCGTCGATATTAGTTACCGTAAGGACTGAAATGGCCTTCAACACCCCGAGCGCAGCAAAAATTGAATAAGGGCTTACGGCAAGCCTGGCTTACTTTTCCTGCAAACCCCATACGCCCCGCTCGTCCAACAATCCCCGCTTAAGCCAACTTTCCAGCGTTGCTCTGTCTTGCCGATAAATATCAGGGCAGGGCAAAACCGTTTCCCGTTGCCGTTCAATCGACGTCAGCCAATTCTCCCATGCGGTTATATTGTCGGTGCTAAACCGCCGATCCCCGCGATTGCCTACGGCATACAGCATGGCCGGAATGTTTCGGCCTTTAACGCAAATCAGGCCTAAGCGCCTGACCGGGATGTCGAGTTTTTTTGCGGTTTTTGCCAGTTCCTCGGTGACGATAATCTCGGTGTTGAACATCCGGGTCAAGCCTTCTATTCTTGACACCAGATTCAACGGATCGCCGAGTATGCCGAATTTCCTGACGCCGCGCTTGGGGCCCAAATCGCCCATGACCACATAGCCGGAGGTCAAGGCGATGCCGGCATTGATGGTTTTACTGATCTCTTCCAAGGCTTTGGGCTCAAGCTTATCGGCGTAGCGCACCGGCACCGAGGCGAAAAAGCTTTGTTGCAATAGACTCAATTCCAATGCCGCATGCAGCGCGTTTTGGTAGCTTCGCTCTTGCTCGGTTTCGAGAAAAGGCCAGTAATAGCAGACCATATCGCCGATATAACTTTCGAGCCAGCCTTGGTATTTGTCCTGCATGATCAACGAGGTTTCATTCAGGTAGTCGTTCATCAGGTTCAGCAGGTTTTCGGGTTCTTTCAAAATGCCGGTTATCGTGGTGTAGCCTTCGAGATCGCTCATCAGCACCACGACTTGGCTACCGGTATTTTTAAAGCTTTCGTTGGCTTTTAATTTAAGCAGCATGTCATGGACTTGCTGCGGCATATATTGACTGACCAGTTTTCCTTGCCGAAAGCCGATGATCAAACGGGCTCCGGTTGTTTGCAAAGCCCCGGCGACAAATGCTCCCATGGCGGCGCTAACCGGCCAAAGCTGCCATAGCGGATTAATAAAGCACAGCGCAATCATCAGGCTAAAGACTAAGCCCGCCACCAGCCATAGCATCGGCTGCGTTAAATAAGCGCCGGCCAGAACGCTGATACTCGCAACCAGGAAAAAAAGCAGGGTGCTGACGATCTTGCCGGGCCTGCGCGGATAGTCGCGGTTTAGTAATGTTTCCACCGCGTCGGCGAGATACTGGGCGCCGGGCGTTAGCAGTTTGGGCCCGGCAAAGGCCGTGGTCATCGGCGTGATGACGGTGTCGGTGGTTTCGGTAGGGGTGGTGACTTGAAAGATAATGGCTTTGTCTTTGGCCAAGGCGGCTGTTCTAAGGGCCGTGTCCGGGTCGCAGGACGCCAATGCGCTTAACGGCAAAAACAGCCGCTCGCCGCTGCTTTGCACTTCATAAAGCGGTTTGCTTAAACGAATGCGCCGGCAGGGGAAGCCGTTACCGCAACGTTCGTTTTGGATTTTATCCGCCAAGGAGGCGCGCAACGCATCCGCATCGACCGATGCCGCAAGCCTTAAAACGGCATGATTGTCGCTTAAATTGATCCAGCGCGCGACCGAGCTGTTGCGTGTCAGCAAACGATCCGAGGCCTCGATCCCGGCGCCTGAATTAAGCGCGGAGGTATCTAAATCAAACAGCAAAAAATCCGGCAAATCGCCCTGTCCGGCCGGAAAAGGCGCCATGCTGAATTGCGAAATCGCCTGTTCGGTCATTTTTAACGGCGCATTGCCGGCGGCGCTGTTCAAAACTTCGCATTGCTTGGCCGAGGTGACCGAGCACTCCGGCATAGACCAGCGGGCTTCGCCGTTCGGTTCGATGCAGGACGCGTAAGGCATGCGGCCTTCTTGCTCCTTCGACACCCTGGCGTCCAGAAAAAGGCCCTTAGCTCCGGCCGCCACCAGACGTTCGGTCGCCAGCGCAATCAGCGGCAAGGCTTGAACGCGCGAGACATCGATCGGTACTTTTTCATCCAACGGCACCACCGCGACATATTTCCATTGATTACGCGCCCGGCTGACCACAGCCGAATCGTGAACCCAGTAATCGATACTGTTGTCGAAGATGAAATCCAAGCCTATGCCGGTTAAAGCGGCGACCAAAATAAAATTCAGCAGCAGCTTGGTCTTGATGAGTCGCGGTTCGAGCATCGGCTGCTAAAATTGATGGCTTAACCGAACAGCTTGGGCTGATTTGGGGTAAGGAAAATCGTTGATCACCGCGGTCAGGCAATCGACCAACGGCCGCTCGGCCGGACCGGATGGATCGGGAGTGACCGTTTTCACGCGGCCATTGCTTTCCACCAGCCAAGTGATATTGATTGTGGTGTTGGCGCGGTCAATCGCTTTGCATAAATCGACGTCCGCTTGCATGGCCGAAATAATGCGCTCCTGCCCGGTTGCCGCGTCATCGGCGTCGTCTGTTGCCGGTAGCGAACGCAGTCTGACCGAAGTCGTTCTTTCTTCGATCTCATTGGTTGGCGCTTCGGAATTGATCGCCGCAATAACGCAAGTGAACGTTTTTTGAGCGCCGGTACTATCGTCGCAATTTATTTTATTATGGGTCCACGGGCTGCAATTGGCCAGGCCGGTAGGGTTTATCCAGGGCAGTTTGTCAGTGTCGACGCTAATGCGGATCGGTTTTGACGAGCGATTTTGACAAATCCCCTGCATTTTTTGCGCATCGGCCGCGTCCTGCGACTTAAACCACAAACGCGCGCCCGGCGTTAAATTAAACTCGCTGCCGACGGCAATATCGCCGGTTAGTTTGCAGCTATTGTTCTTAACCGTCACGCCAGTGCTTTTGTTGGCCATATAGCGCAACACGCCGCATTCGTCGGCCTGCAAAACAGCGCTGTAAGCCAGGAAAAAAAGGGTATTGATCAACAGTAGATTTTTTCTAAATTTTAATAACATATGCGTACCTGAGTTTTTCTTCAAAATGAGTAAGGACTCAAACCGGCCATACAGGATATGGCCGTTTTTTAAATGAATTGATCATGGACTGGCTGGGGCCGGCGCGTTAACGGCGTTCAACGGTCAATGTTGCTGACTTAAGCGGTACAAAGCCCTCTCCAGAGGGAGAGGATTGGGTGAGGGGTAAATAAAATAAGGAAAAAGTTTATTTTATTCCCCTCATCCCAACAGAAGGAGCCCGCACTCTTAAGTCAACAGCATTTTGTTCAGCGGTATCCTGTTTGACCTTGACTACTGCATCCCCAGCGGATATTCATCACGCACTATTAAACTTTTTAATTCAAAAATTAGCAAACACTAGATTCCGGCGGTATTTCAAAGCAATCCAATAGATGCCGTAACGAATAAAAGCCCTATAATTCCAGCGTTAAAACGGCCCCAACAATAAGTAGCGGGAAAAGGGCGCGGAAATTTTTTATGGCATCGCTCGCTTCGTGTCATCCCGGTAATACTATTTTTTAACATTAAATAAAATCATTATGTTGCATTGCAAACCCGACCGACTCTTAGGCGCGGATGACGTTCACATTCATGTGCTGCGGCCTGAACCGGTCAAGCCTATCGATGCCGACAGCCTTGATGCGGCAGAGCGTCAACGAGCGCAGTCCTTCAAATTCGATAAAGACCGGGATTTATATATCGCGGCTCACCTGTTTCTGCGGCAGGTGTTAAGCCGTTACGCCGTCGTTCCCGAACAGGACTGGCGCTTTAGCACCAATGCCTATGGCAAACCTGCCATTGCCAATCCCGGCTATGATTGGCTACAGTTCAATCTTTCCCATACCCAAGGCCGGGTGGCTTGTGCCGTTGCCCGAAACCGGGCGGTGGGCGTGGACGTCGAGCAACACAAATCTCTGAATGACTTGTCCGCACTCTGCCGTCATACCTTTTCCCCGCCGGAAGCGGAGCATGTGCTGTCAACACCGCTTCCGAGCGAGCAAGAACAACGTTTTTTCAGCTATTGGACGCTTAAGGAAGCTTATATTAAAGCGCGCGGGATGGGTTTAAGCTTGCCCTTGCACCAGTTTTCCTTTGTCCAAGACACTGACCGGTGCTGGCAACTTCATTACGCCCCCGGTTTTCAGGATGACGGGGAAAGCTGGCAGTTCAATACCCGCCGTTTGGGGGAAAGTCATTTCCTTGCCTATTGCGTTCAAGCCGGAGGCTGCGACTTGAGCGTACAGCTGATTGGAGCGAATGCTTCCGGCGATTTCTGCGGGAGTGAAAATAATTTTCTGTCGATGAGGAGCGAACCATGATTGCCATTGAAATTGACAACGGCGCGTTAAAACCGGGCCAACGCGCCGTGCCCACTCCGGCCGCTAAGCAAGTGTTAATTAAAGTCGCCGCGGCCGGCGTCAATCGGCCCGACCTCATGCAACGCCAAGGTCTGTATCCGCCGCCACCCGGCGCATCCGATATTCCGGGATTGGAAGTTGCCGGCACCGTTCAGGCAGTGGGCGACAGCGTCAGTTTTTTAAAACCGGGCGAAAAAGTGTGCGCACTGGTAACCGGCGGCGCTTATGCCGAATATTGCCTCGCCTCGGCGGCGTTATGCTTACCGGTACCGGAAGGTTTTTCTTTTATCCAGGCGGCGGCATTGCCGGAAACCTTTTTTACGGTGTGGAGCAATGTCTTCGACCGCGGCCATCTGCAAGCCGGCGAAACCTTGCTGGTCCATGGCGGAACCAGCGGCATCGGCACAACCGCCATACAACTGGCCAAAGCCTTCAACGCCAAGATCATCGTCACCGCAGGCTCAAAGGCTAAATGCGAGTTCTGCCTGCAACTCGGAGCCGATGCTGCGATCAATTACAAAGAACAGGATTTTGTCGAAGAAATCAAACGCCTTAACGACAGCAAAGGCGTCGACGTCATCCTGGACATGATCGGTGGCGACTATTTCCCGCGTCATTTAAAATGCTTGGCCGACGAGGGCCGCTTGGTGCAAATCGCGGTTCAAAACGGTCCGAAAACCGAACTTAACCTGTTGCCGGTGATGCTTAAACGCCTGACTATCACCGGCTCCACCTTAAGAGCCCGAGACGATGCCTTTAAAGCGGCCATCGCCGGTCGGTTGCTTGAAAAAGTCTGGCCGTTATTAAGCTCCGGCCGAATCAAGCCGGTTATCCATTCAACTTTTGCGCTGACCGAAGCCGCTTTAGCCCATCAACTGATGGAAAGCAGCCAACACATCGGCAAAATCATCTTAACGGTATAAAACTATGACCTACACCACGCTCATCGCCACCGACACGCTGCATCGACACTTGAATCATCCGGACTGGGTCATCGTTGACTGCCGGTTTTCATTAGCGGACACCGAAGCGGGCGCGAAAGCCTACCGGCACGGACACATCCCTAACGCCCGCTACGCCCATTTGGACCGGGATTTGTCTTCGGCGATTACCGATTTTACCGGCCGCCACCCTTTGCCTGACTTTACGTTATTGGCAAAAAAACTGGGCGCTTGGGGCATAAGCAACACCAGCCAAGTGGTGGCTTATGACGATGCCGGCGGCGCTTTCGCGGGCCGATTATGGTGGCTGTTGCGTTGTATGGGCCATGACAAAGTGGCGGTAGTGGACGGCGGCATCAAGCATTGGCAAAAACAAGGGCTGCCCGTCACCACGACCTTGCCCAAAGTGAAACCCGCCGCCTTCAGGCCCTACCTGAACGATAGCGCATGGCTGAATGCCTTGCAGCTGCAAGACAGTCTGGCCCGAAAAGCCGTTTGCCTGATCGATGCCAGAACGCCTGAACGTTATCGCGGCGAGCAAGAACCCATCGATCCGGTGGCCGGACATATTCCCTGCGCATTAAACCGCGCTTTTCAATTAAACCTGGACAGCAACGCTTTGTTTTTGCCGCCGGAGCACTTGCGCGAACAGTTCAAACGGCTGATCGGCACTCGTGCGCCCGAACAGGTCGTTCATTATTGCGGCTCAGGCGTTACCGCTTGTCATAACGTGCTGGCGATGGAGTATGCGGGACTTGAGGGTTCCAAGCTTTATGCGGGCTCGTGGAGCGAATGGATCAGGAATAAAAATCGGACCGTTGCGAAAGGATAAGGAACGAGCATGAAATAACTTCTGCAACTGGCTCCCTCTCCTGCTGGACGACTTGCATGGATGCAGGAGGTAGGGCAACGCAGGAGCAGTTGCCGAGAGGGTTGGGGTGAGGAGAATCAAATGCTCAAGTTATTTCGCGCCCGTTCTAAATGTCGTCTGCATTTTATTGTTAATGCGAGGCCGGACTGTTTGCAATCCAGCCTTATCTCCAGACCGGATGAATGCCGTAGTCATGGGGAAACAGCTTAATGTATTGCACCACCCGAGGATAATCCGCCAAATTGCGGCCGCTGCCGTGCGGTAAGGCGTGATGCCAAAGCACGAAATCCCCGGCTGAACCGGTGACCGCGACCGGCCCCAGGCTTTCCAAATCCTGTTCGCGCGGATGTTGCTCCGCTGCGAGTTCCGCCAACCATTGATCTATGCGATGATGAAATCCCGGCACACAGCGAAAGGCGCCCTGTTCGGCGCGGGTATCGCTCAAATACAGCAGGCCTTGAACGCCGAAAGGGATCGGCAAGGCCAGACTGACATCCCAATGCAGACGGCTGGGGCCGGATATATCGATGCCGTCGCGCTCAGGCCGGTTTAAACTGGAGCGGTCCACTGTCGCCCATAAGTCGCCGGTTCCCCAGAGTTGCTCGAAGGCCTTACGGATACGCAACGCCGCGCGGTTTTTATTCAGAATCGGATGCTGAAACAGCGATACCCAAAACGTATGGTTGCCGTTGTACCAACTCTCGGGATTTTGCGGGTCCATGCCGAGAAAATCCCATATCGCCGCTTCGGCCTCCCGGCAATCCTCTGCGCAAACCGCATTGCGCAGCACTACGTAGCCGTTTTTTTGCCAAAATGCCAAGTCCTCAGCCGACAAGACCGGCTCCTGAACGATTGCATCGTCAACGGGATAAGTCCGCGGCGGCTGTTCCAAATAGTGCCGGACCATTCGATTGAGGCGTTGCAGCAACGCGGGCTCAGGCGCGCCACCGCGTTTTTGCACAATCCAGTGTTCGAATTCGGCATAGCTCGGACGCCGATTGAACAAGTATTCCGGCGGTTCGACAATACCCAGCCCCAAGCCTTGCATCAACGTAAAATCCAAGCCGTATTCATGGCGCACACTGTCTTGATCAAGCCGACCTTCGACTTCCAGCAGCCGTTTAGACCAATAGCGGCGCAAGTGCAGTACACCCAACTCGCCGGTTTCCAGCGAAGAAATAGTAAGCTCGTGTTTTGTCATTGTATGTTCTCTGTGTTTTGCTGTTCAGTGCTGTATATCGACATTAATGGCTCATCAACATGACAGCATTAAGCTCGCTAAGCATATCGAAGATTTGAAGGACGATTGACACCTAGCATGTGTCAGCTTATATTGCCCGTAGCTGCTTTTATTACAATTGCCCGTTACTGGAACGTAGGGTTATTAAACGATTAATCAAAGTGTCTGTTTTCGCAAATTTATCTGCGATTGCCTAATTCTATAATAAAAACAATAAACTAAAATAATTAAGGCGCTAAATAATGGAAGAGATACTGAAAAAACTGAATGCTTATCGCAACACCTATCAAATTGCATCGCGAGCACATCATTTAACCGCAGCAGCTTATCAACGCTATAACAATTGGCTGGGCATTCCTGTTATGGCATTGTCGGCAATCATTAACACCGCCATTTTTGCCACACTCAAAGACAATTCCGATTCGATTTACAAAATCGCTACCGGGTTAATCTTAGTCTTAGCCACGACTCTTTCTGCTCTATATTTTTTAGGTTTTAATGAAAAAAACGCAAAAACCATAAAATCGCCGCAATAAAGTACGCAACGCTTAGGCGTCAATTTGATATTCGCAAAATTTGAGCTTCTTTGCATATCTTAATGGTACAAACGCCTCAAAAAACCAATATTCATTTACACAACGGAAAGCTTAACAAAATGGTTTGGAATTTTATTAATTACATTCAACAGGCATATGAGACCGGAGACCTCAGTAATGAGGCGAAACTTAAGTTGGCTTTGCAATATGAAAATAAACTGGGTACGCGTAGCGTTTACCTGCCGATTTGCGACAAGTTGGAAGCGTATCCGGACCGTAATCTAATTGATAAAAATGATAAGGCGCCCGGCGGTATGTTTTATAAAAGCGCAGCCGGACTTGCACTGGTTGAAGAATGCCGGAAAATACTTAAATCACCGGCAAAAAAGCCTAATCTACTTAATCACTTAGTACCTATTAAAAAGAAGGACGGTATTGGTGAGATTAAAGGTATTGACCGTGCTCTAACCTCTCTTAGAGGACTGGCTAATGAGCCGCAAAAACGTCTTCGCCGAATAAATGTATTTAATCAAATCTGGGATGAATATGCCCAAACGCGGGATAATCATTTATTCTGGCTGTTTAAAAGACCGCTGGAAAAGGACTTTGATTTGCAAGAGTTGTTGTTTGGATTAGGACTTTTTCATCTTGGCATGAGAAAAAAAGGCGAAGAATTTTTATTGATTCAATTCAAAATAGACCGCTGTTTTAAGCCTAGTTGGTTAGATGCCGATTTAGCTTTTTATTTTGATGCGGCTTGTGATTTTAATAACCACGGCTACACCCGAGATTTACGTACAGGAACAAGAGGCCATAAAGAATGGGTAAGTTTGGTAAAGCATGTCAAACTATGGGATGTGATAGTGTTGAAATTAGATAAAGATAGCAAGCTTGATGCGTTGTCGAAAAAATTTAAAACTATTCATGCTAAACGTATTCATAGGTCGAGAAAATGAATCCCGAACAATTGATTGCAAAACATTTTATTGATCAAACATCGGTAGCTGCATATATGGCCGGGCGTTTAAGTGTCGATAAGGTTCAAGCTGCATCGCTGGTTGCCAATTATCATGTGTCCGAGCGTTTGGAAGATGTGTTGTTTACTATTTATTACGAGGATGGATTTAGTAATGAACAAAAACAATGGTTTTGGGACGCTTTAAACGAAATTGCAAAAACAGCATGGCACAATAAACAAGCGGATATTTTTGAGCGCGCTGTTTATCTGTATTTGCGTTTAGGGTATGACGAAGCTTTGCAGTTCGAGTGGCGGAATTGTTTTACGCCTGAAGAAATCCAGTGGGATAAAGACATTGACGAGAAACTTATCAGCCTTTATTCATCCGCATTAAACTTGATTTTTGCGTGGCAGCTAGAAGCCAATAATTCTGCATTTTGGCAGGATCAGTTTTTCGCCATTGTTGATTTGCTTGCGGGAAATGAAAACTTGCTGAGCCCGTTAAGCCATGTGTTTGATGCACTTGACCGGCTCAGTGGCGAACAATGGGGACAATTGTTTATTAGCTGCCAGAAGTCGAAGAAATTACGCGATTGGTTGCGGCATTATCTAACCATCCATTTTGAGCTATGCGAAGACGATGACCGGAAGGAACTTGATTTGATTGACTGTGTTTTGTCGGCGGTTAGAAAGATCTATTCGCGCGTTCCCAAAGGTATTAACGAAGAAACAGTAAAAATTATAAATGCCTGGACTGAGTTTCCTTGGTGGGTACAACCCGTCCGAGATAAGTTGGCAAACTTGAGGCAATCGCTCAATGGGGAGCGTATTTCTCCGGAGGAAAGTAATAAGCGTATTCGTGAGGCAGCATGATAAAAAAAACTTCTTTCATCTGTTTTTATTCCTACAAAGGCGGAACCGGCCGCAGCTTGACGCTGGCGAATATTGCCTATTTGTTAGCTTCCGAAGGGCAAAAAGTGTTGATTATGGACATGGACATGGAAGCGCCGGGGCAACATAAGACCGATTTGTTTCATGAAGAGCTGCCTATCAGCAAGCCCGGTTTATTGGAAATGCTGTTGCAGCGGAAGAAAAATTTTGATGCGGATCAGCCGTTTTCTATAGAAATCAAAGATTATATCCGCCGCAGCAGCGTTTTCGACCGTGATATTTCTCAACACGCCGATCCCGACAGTGAACACGCCATCATTCAAGGCGACGGCTGCATCGACCTGTTGCCGGTGTCGCAACGGGTCGATGGCGATTTTCAGGTGAAATTGGCGGAATGGGATTGGGAGCTTTTTTACACGAAATATAACGGGGAAAATTTTCTGCAAGATCTCAAGGATGAAATTAGCGAGGCGGGTTATGACACGGTATTAATCGACTCGCGCACCGGCATGAGCGAAGTGTTTTTTGTCAGCACTTTTTCGCTGGCGGATACGGTAGTTTTAGTCAGTAGCTTAAACCGGCAAAATATTGAAGGTACGGCATTGGCTGCGGCAACGCTATCTAAAACTAATGCAGAGCAAGTGCAGCGTTATGGCAAAAAAAAACTGCATTTTGTTTTATCGCCGATTCCTCAAAGTGTTCCCGATGTTAATAAGCGAATTCAAGATATTCAGTCTGCTTGGATAGGATTAAAACGGATTGATGCCCATATTCCCTATCAGATTGAGTTGGCGTTATCAGAAAAAATTTTAGTTCGTGAGGATTTGTTTAGTGACCGAAGATATGCAGGAGAATACAGTAACGAAATAAAAAAACTGCACCGGTTATTGCTTGATAAAAACGCCGATTCGTCAATTTCTGCGTTTGAAGAAGAATCATCATTAGGATTTAAAATTATTAATCCTTTTCCGGCTATTCGCGTCGAATATTGGAATGAAAGGCAAGTCGTCGCTTATTTTGTCGATCCCGGTAACAACATCAATCATGCGATGAGGCAATTTATGCCTACCGTGCTATATGGTTCCAGGGGTACCGGTAAGACCATGTTGGCGCGTTGGCTGTCATATGAAACCTTGGCCTATCAGCTAAAAGATCCCAAACCTAGCATGATCAACTCGCCTATCGGCCTGTGGTTTCGTTTGGATGTCGATTTGCTCAATATCTTTAATATCAATGATTTCAGGTTACGGACTAAATTCAGCCGTTTATTCGGCCAGTTTTTTGATTTGCTGGTATTGCGTAAAGCTCTGGAGGCTTTGGAAACACTGGGAGGGATAAAAGCTTGGTGCAACCCGGAAGTTCTCTTTAAGGTCTTGGCCAGGGAAATGGGCAAAACGGAATATCCTAAAAATTACGATCAGATGGTGGCTAGTGTTGAGCAATGCTTGGTAGAATTGCGGGCTTTTATTAATAACCCGGAACGTGTTCAACAGCCTTATTTAATTCAGGATAATGTATTAATGAAGCTATTGATTGAACAATTACTAGATGCAAAGACCTTTCCAGTAGATTGTTATTTTATTGTATTTATTGATGAATATGAGAACTTTCATAAATACCAGCAACGCATCGTCAACACCCGCTTAAAACAAGTTAAAAACTCCGACCGGGTCACATATAAATTATTGGCGCGTAATGGTGGAATGCATACTTATGAAACGCTGGCCGGTAATCAATCGATTGAAGAAACCCATGATTTTCGTTCCTATAAGCTTGATGAAGGCGTTGAATTCAATCAATTTAAAGACCATGTCGCCAAAATTATCGAAAAACATTTGGCGGATTCAAGCTATTTCCGGGAGCGCGATTGTGTAAACGCAAATAGTTTGTTTGCCTCGTTGAGCGCAGAAGATGAGGCTTTAAGCATTACGGAAAAGCGTGGTAATCAACCTTTATGCGAATGGTTGAAAAAATATCATAAGGATAAAAATACCGCGCCGTTGCTGGAGTGGATGGAGCAAGAAAGTAATATTTTGCGGCAAGCTGTTGCGGTGGTGCTGCTAAATCAGGGTAAGACTATAGAAAAAATAGTTGGGGAGTTCGGCAGCGACAGCAAAACCGCAAAAGATTGGTACCACAATTATCATCGCGGCGCCCTGCATTGGCTATGCAGCCTATATAAGAAAAATAAGCGTTATGCCGGGTTTGAGCAAATCGTCGGTATTGCCGGAAACAATACCCGCGTGGCTTTGGATTTATGTTATGCGATTATTGGAAAATGGGTGGCAATGGATGATGAAAAGAAATCTTTGCCAATTGATGCTGAAATTCAGGATGCCGCTATCCACGAACAATCGGAGACTTATTTCAGAGCCTTGCGCGAACGCCGCAATGACAATGAAGATTATCATCGTTTTGTCGAACGTTTAGGGCGCTTGTTTGAAATTATCCATAAAGGGCCGCGCCAAGGCGAACCGGAAATTAACCATTTTGTAATTGAAGGGGAGTTGAACGAAGACAGTGAGAAGTCGCTGAAGCTTTGCCGGAACGAAGCTGTGTTGCGCTGGTTGCCCGGCAATAAACAAAAGGACAAAGCCGATTTGCAGCGGGATGCTTGGCAGTTACATCCCCGCTATACGCCGCACTTTAATATTTCCTGGCGGCGCAAAAAAATGTTGAAACTGACCGCTAGAGAGCTGGCGGTTTTGTTTAGCGGCGATGAAGAAGAGTGGAAAGCCGTTGTAAAACGCGTTGATCAACAATATTGCCAATTACATTCTAAATCCATGAATCAGCAAAGTTTGTTCGATGAAGATAATGACTGAATTTCTTGCGCAGTCTGAAGATTGGCAGGCACTTTTACGGCAATGCTCATGGAATGTATTTATTTATGGTGGGGAGCAAAGCAGTAAAGAAGAGCGTTGCCGAGCGGCTCTTAAGTATTTTTCTAATTCAGAAATTGCTGTCATTGGCGTTAACCGGCAAGACAAGCGACACTATGCCTATCAATTGCACACAGAGGGATTGATAGAGAACTATGAAGGCACGATTGAATTTAAGCAGGCTCTGGATTCATCATTGCCTAATGATGATTTGCATATTCTGTTGGATCTGACCAGTCTGGAGTTGGATATTATTTTAAATTTGTTGCCTTCATTAGTGGAAAAAAAACCGGCCAGTTTGTTCGGCCTTTATCTGGTTCCCGAAACTTACGGTAAAGTTCCCGATGATCGCTTGAAATTATTGCCGATTGCCCAGCCTCGCGGTTATGTCAGCTTTTTGCCGGGCATTAGTCGCCGTTCGCAAAACACAGCACATTTTATTTTGTTAGGTTCCGATCATGGACGGGCAAAATATTTTATCGAGCAGTACGATTGGGATGCCCAGCAAATTCATGCGTTAATCGGCGACCCTTCTTACGTGCCTGATGGCGAAGAAAAGGCAAAACAGGCTAATAGAGCATGGTTAGTCACTTTGCCGGAATCGAATATTCACCGTATTGATGCTCATTTGGCGGACAACATTAGCCGATTTTTTGATAGGCAATTTCAACAATACGAACTGTTGGATATAGTCCCGCTAGGCCCTAAGCCCATGCTGCTCGGTTTTTTATTGTTTTATTTGCGTTTGTCCGAGGCCGAACGGGCGCGCATACGCATACTGTATGATTTTCCAATACCACGGCCGGGATGCACAGTGGGTATATCGCATGGCTACTTGTATGACTGTAACGGGTTAATAAGCGATACATGAGCCGGGCTGATATTGCACGCAAGCACAAATTTCCGAATTATTAGTCGCACAAATCCAACACCAACAACCTGAGCGGGTATTGGATTTAGGCGCAGGGCATGGCGCTCTGGTGAAAGCGGCAAAAAATCGTTGGCCGCAAGCGGCTATTCATGCCATTGAACCGAATGGTCAGGGCCATTCTTTTTTACGAATGCGCTTCCCTGAGATTTATAGCCAGCGCTTGTGCGGTCTGGATTTACAACTAGGCACACAGATGGGGCTCGAACCGGAGGCTATCGACGTGGCGGTGTGTAATCCACCTTATTTACATTTTAAAAACAAACAGGAATACCAATCGGTATTCATGGCCGCCGGTTTGCCCAGTTGTCCGAAATTGCAAATGCTGACTACCGATGTGTTGTTTCTGGCGCAAAATTTACGCCTATTGCGTAAGGGTGGCGAATTGGGAATTATTGTCCCGGACGGATTATTGACGAATAAATGTTTTCAACTGTTACGCGAAGATTTGCTCAATCATCACCAGATTTTCGGTATTATTCAATTACCTGAAAATGTGTTTTCACATACCGAAGCACGTACTCATATTTTGTTGGTACGGCGCAATGGCGTTGCCGTTGACAAAGTGCCAGTCCATCTCGCCAATGGAAATGGACAAATTATTTCATCTGTTGACGTTAAGGCAGAGTCTTTGGTCGAACGGATGGATTTTCAATTTTGGCATTGGCTGTTCAATAAACCGGATTTAGCTCAAGGTGTTAGCTTGGCAAGTATTGGGGCGGACATTAGGCGAGGTCAATTTCCCAAAAAGCATTACGAAAATTTAAGCCTGAGTTTTTTTCATACCAGTCATTTTCCGGATTCTCCAGCGGGAGTTCGGTTGTCATCAGGAAAACTTGAAGGCGCGGGCTTGATTGCCTCCAAAGGCGATATTTTATTGGCCCGTGTCGGTAAACGTTGTATCGGTAAAGTGGCTATGGTAACCCACGGTCAAGAATTCATCACTGACTGTGTTTACCGTATTCGTGCTCCTTCGGAGTTTCAGAAAAAAATCCTCACTGCACTTCATTCCGAGTCGGGACAAAGTTGGTTGAAAGCCTATGCTCACGGAGTTTGCGCTCAAGTGATCAGCAAGACCGATTTGTTAGAGTTTCAGTTCACCGTTTAGTCGTTACTCAATGTGCAAATTTTTTAAGCTTAGAAGAAAAACAGGTAATGAACGGGCGTAAAAATATAAAGTGGACGATTATGTGCAGCTGGAGTGGGAGTGCAAGCTTTGCAGGCAAAGCCTGCGCTCCGGCTATTGGCAACTTGCCTAAGTTATTCCACGCTCAATCCTAAGCTGACCGCCTGTACTACGGAGGCAATGAGTAACGATTCACTACCTGTCGGCTAGTGGCAAGTTCTGCCCCCGCAACAACAACTCAAACTCCTCCGCCGGCACCGCTTTACTTTTAAAATAACCTTGATAAATATCGCAGCCCTTGTCCTGTAAAAACGCCAGTTGCTCAGCCGTCTCCACGCCTTCGGCCAAGACCTTAAAACCCAGCATATGTCCCATCGCGATAATGGTCGCGGCAATTGCCATGTCGTCTTGCTGATGGGGAATATCATCGATAAAACTTTTGTCTATTTTCAATAAATCCAACGGAAAATGCTTCAAATAAGCCAGCGACGAATAACCGGTGCCGAAATCGTCAATCGCAAAACGCACGCCCAACGCGCGCAAGTTGTCCACCAGCCCCATTACTTTGTTCTGGTTTTCCATCAAGCCGCTTTCGGTCATTTCCAATTCCAGTTGCTCGGCCGGAAAACCGGTTTCGCTCAATACCGACGTTACCAAAGCGCTCACGTCAGCACGGCGGAATTGGTGCGCGGAGACATTGACCGCCAAGGTTAACGGCGGCAAGCCCGCATCCAGCCACTTCCGGCCTTGACGGCAGGTTTCCTGCAATACCCAGGCGCCAATCTCCAAAATCAGGCCGGTTTCTTCGGCCAGAGGGATAAACTGGGCGGGCATAATCAGTCCTTCAACCGGGTCCTGCCAGCGTATTAAGGCTTCCGCGCCGATGATGCGGCCGCTGGCAATATTGACTTGCGGTTGATAGAACACCCGCAGCTCCTGTAGCTCAATGGCTCTTCGTAAGCGGGCCTCGACCGCAATGCGTTCGCGCGCGGTATGGGTCAGTTCTTCGGAATAATAGGCAAAACAACTGCGCCCTTCATCTTTGGCTTTATGCAATGCGACATCGGCGTAATTGATCAAGGCTTCGGGATTGTCGCCGTGTTGGGGATACAGGCTGATGCCGATGCTGGCGGTAATGCGGACCTCATCGCCTTGGCTTAACTGGAAAGGCCTGCTCAAGATGGCGATAATCTGCTCCGCCACCCGTGCCGCATCTTCGGTATGGGTAATGTCTTCCAACAGCATGATGAATTCGTCGCCGCCCAGCCGGGCCAGCAAGTCGACTTTACGCATCCGGGCGACGATGTCCACTTTACGCAAGCGGGTCGCGATGCGGGTAGCGACTTGGCGCAGTAACTCGTCTCCGGCGACATAGCCCAGACTGTCGTTAATCATTTTGAAGCGATCCAAATCCAGCATCATCAGCGCCAGTTGTTTGCCGTCGCGACGCTCCACTTCGATGCTGTGTTTTAAACGCTCCAGCAGCAGGCGGCGGTTGGGCAATTTGGTCAGCGAATCGTAAAAAACCAGGTCATGAATGGTTTCTTCGGCTTTTTTATGCTGGGAAATATCGTCGAAAGTCGCTACATAATTGACTACGTCGCCTTCGGTATTGGTCACGGCGGTGATGGTGATCCGTTCGGGATAGACGTCGCCGCATTTGCGCCGGTTCCAGATTTCCGATTGCCAGTAGCCGTCACGGCTCAAATCTTCCCACATGGCTTGGTAAAATTTGGCGTCCTGATGGCCGGACTTGAGCATGGCCGGGGTCTGGCCGATGGCTTCTTCGGCGCTGTAACCGGTGACGCGGGTGAAGGCCCGGTTGACTCTGAGAATAACTTGTTTGGCGTCGGTGATGATCATCGCATCTTGGGTTTCGAACGCGATAGCGGCGATACGCAGATCGGCTTCGGCTTGTTTACGCACGCTAATGTCGCGGATGACGGCGCTAACGAACCAGCCTTCGGCGGTCTCCCATTTAGCCAACGACAGTTCCAGCGGGAATTCGCTGCCGTCTTTGCGCAATCCGGCTAATTCGATGGTGTTGTCGTTAAGATGCGACACGCCCTTGGCTAATATACGCTGCAAACCGGCAAGGTGCCGGTCGCGGTATCGCTCCGGCATCAGCAAGGTCAGCGGCTGACCGTTAACTTCGCTTTCCGAATAGCCGAAGATGGTCTCCGCGCCCCGGTTCCAACCGCCAATGGTGCCGGTATGATCAGTCGTAATAATGGCATCGCCGGCGGAATAAGTGACGGCCCGGTAACGCGCTTCGCGCTCCAGCAAGGTCTGCTCGGCTTTCTTGCGCTCATTGATGTCATATAGGACCACTAGGCAAATACGTCCTAATGATTGTTCAATCGAAGACGCGTTTGCCAGCACGGTTTTAGTCGAGCCGCTATGACAGCGTAAATCCAGCTCTATCGGGCTAAGTTGAGTTTCGATAGGCGTGGTTTGCGATGCCGCGGCCATCCATTCACGGTGCTCCTGACTCAGGCTCGCCTTTGTCCACCAGTCGGACAAGGTTGGAATATCGTCCAAGGTGTAACCGAAAGTTTGAATAAACGCCGGATTCAGATAGATGATGTTGTGCCGGTCATCGTTCAGCACCATCGGAATCGGCGACGCGTCAATGATGGAACGTAAGCGGTTTTCGCAGGCTTTGTCTTGATCACGGGCATCCGCTAGGGCGGTGAAGCTATCGGCCATTTCGTTAAAGCTGTCGCCGATCCGGCAAAGTTCGTCACAGCCGTCCAGATGAATGCGTTCGCGCCTATCGCCACCGGCAAACAGCCGCGCCGAACGGGCCAGCGACTGAACAGGGCCGGTCGTCGCGAAATAAAGTCCGATCAAGAAATAATGCGCTATCAGCAGAAGTAAAAAAGCAAGGCCGATACTGACGCGCAATTCATTTTTGCTCTGTTGAATGCGCGCGGTAAGCAGCGAGTCGATCTTGGGCAATAAAGTCCGGTCCATCAGCCGGTAACTTTTATCGATAGCGGCTGTGGCCTGTTTAAAAAAGTCTTCGGGAGGCGTGGTGAAATGTTCGGTCACAATGTCCGTCTGTATCAGAGTGGCGAGCTGGTGTCCCGCATCGGTGATGTCTTTATGCTCAGTTTGCAACACGCTTTGCAGTTCAGGATTGAATTGGCCGGATTTTTCAAGATTGAAGCTAAGGCTTTTAAGCGCATGACGGAGTTCGGCCGTCAGCGCCATTATCTCGGCTTTTTGATCGTCCATAACGTTCCGTTGCGTCAAAATACCGCTGCCGACTGCACGTATCTGTCCAAGCAGTTCGAGTGCCGACGGCAATTTATCGATAACGGTATCGATCAGGTAGGACGTTTTGTTATCCGAATCAAAAGCCAGTCCGTAAGCATTGGCGACCCGCGCCTCGAATAGCAGCATTTGCTCGATCAGATCGGTGGGCGCACTGAAATTGGTTGCCGCTGTCCACTCGGGCCGGTCCGTTTGTAGGCTATGCCAAGCGGTTTTAAGCCGCGCCCAATCCTTGTTTAAAACCAAGCCGGCGGGCAAGCGTTGCTCTAACGCATTAACGGCTGCGGTTAATTCCGTTGCCTTGGCCTCGCGTTGATTTTCTGTTGAAAGGCCGCGCTGCTGTTGCAGCAGATGTATGACCCCGGAAATAGGCTTGATCAATTCAAGACCTTCCCGTTGCCGTTGCGAGGTCTCGACAGCTTGGTTAAGCTTTTCATAAAGACCGTATCCGACACCGCTCATCGCGATGAGGTATATCAATCCCAACAGTATAAATTTTTGCGGGTAATTCAGTCGGTTGGTCAGGGCGATAACGGGAGAAAACAGCTTATACATCGTTTTTTAATTCCTTAATTGAGACTTAGCGGCAGAAAGCCAAATCTGTTGTGAACATAAGTATGCTTCCTGATCAATAATCCCGCTACTGTTTCCTAAGTGCTGTGGTCGAACGAGACAAAAAGAGGGGTAAAAAAAACGGATGCCGATTGCAAACACGATTAAGATAAGCTTCAGATTCTAACTTAAACTATTAGTTTCCTCCAGCATAGATAACTCCGTCAGCGTATTAATGTTGGTAAATATTTCCGGCTGATGACTAAAATCCGCCTGCACCCCATTCTGCTGCGCCAGCCAAGTCGCCACTTTATGGTGGCCTCCGGCTAAATAATCCTGCAAGCCGCTGCGCAACGAGGTCTTTATCGCTAAAAAAACCGGATGCTGTCTTATGCCGTCAAAGGCGACCGCAACATCGGCATTATGCTGCGCCCGGCTTAATAATAGTTTGCGCAGGTGTTCTGTCTTGATTAACGGCGAATCGCAAGGCATGACCACTAAGATGTCGGCATCGGCATGAATCATCGCGCTTAAGATGCCGGCCAAAGGGCCGTCGAAGCGGTCGTTTGGGTCGCTGATGACCGGCCGGCCGAAGCGCCGGTATTGCTCGATATTCCGATTGGCGTTAATGAATAATTGATCGACGACGGGAGCCAGCGCTGTGATCGCATAGCTGACCATCGGCCGGCCGTTAAGATTCACCAGGCCTTTATCCTGATTATTCATGCGCCGGGCGCGGCCGCCGGCAAGAATCACGCCTGCGATTTGGGTTGTCTGGTTCATAGCGTTTTGGGTAGCGGTCACAAGTTTAAGCAATAAGGGTTGAAAAATTAACAGCGAATGGCGCGTTCAAAATCAGGCAACCAGTCGTTAAAGGCGCAGACATAGTTATAGCCGCAAACGGTTGTTAACGAATGGCTGTTAACGACGGTCAGTATCCGCTCGGCTCTTTGCAAGGTTTCGGTTTTCGGGCCGAAGGGGTTTAAATGCATGTTCGGACCGGGCGGAAACGCATAATCGCAGATAAATAATACGTCCTGATAAATATAAAGCGTATAGCCCGGCGTATGGCCGCCGATGTGGTAGGCCTCCAGCCCGTCCAGCGCAAAGTCATGACTGAAGCGTTCATCGACCGGGAAGGCTTGGATTAAAGGCAGTTCCGCATCCAAAGCGTGCAGATGGACTTTTGCCTGCCAAAGCTCACGGTATTGATTGGACGCGCCCATAAAATGCGGGTGAGTAAAGAATATCTTAGCGACCGGTTCCAGGGTGCGATTAAATGCGGAAGGGCAATCGATCCAGACCGCTTCTTTGTCCATTTCAATCCGGTAGGCGGCGTGTTCCAAGCCCAACTTGGGCACTGAAACCAGCTGGGTAACGCTGTCGTTGACGCGGGTCGCGGTAACGCGATAGCTTGTTTCGGCGACATCCCAACTGAGAAATTTGTCGCGCTCGACCCCGCAAAAAGGACAAAGCTCGGGGAAATCGTCAATCATGTTATAGCCGCAGGCTGTGCAAACCCATTGTTGCATGTGCTCCCCCTGTAAGAATCAAATTTAAGTGCCGGTATCACCGGAGCGCGGCAAGCCGAATTGCATGAAAAACTGGCCGCTTCCGGGAGGCGAGTCCTGTTCGTAGTACAGCGCTTCAAGTTTTAAATTGCCTTCGGTTCCCAGCATCGGCGCGTTTAATAAGGTCCGGAAATCCTGGCCTGCTATCAGCTGATGAGTCATGCTCAGGTATAACCTTGATAACTGTTTTTCCCTGATCATAGTGTCCAGCATTTGCGGTCCGGCAACCAGATAAATCGTTTTATAACCCAAGCCGCTGAGCGCATGAATCAAAGGCGCTCCCTGAACTTTGCGCTCTTCGCCGGTAAACAAAAGGCGGTAGCCCAAATTTTGCCAGTAACGGATACGCTCGGGATCGGCATTTTTCCCGGTCGCTATATAAACGCTTTGCGCAGCGTCTTGAATGCTGCCGTGGATCGGAAAATTCAGGCTGGCGCTGGCAATGATCACCGCGGGCTGCGGCGTTAAGCCATTATTCCGACGCCATTCAACAAGGTCTTTATCGTTAACCTGCAAGACATTGCCCAAAAGCCCTTCGGCCAGCGCCCGCATATAGCCGCCGTGAGTAATGATGCAATCCGCCTGCGCCTGCAACTCCATGAACAGACCGAAGTCGGAAGCCGTTTTTATCCGTTTGGGGATGTAGGTGCCGTGATTGGCGTCTTCCAACGCAATGCGCCCGTCCAAACTCGACAGGAAGTTGGCATAAACAAAAGGCGCGGCCGTTGTGCCCAATTGCTGTAATTGTTGGGCAAGATATAAACCTTGAGTGGAGATTTTTTCACAGTAATCGGGATAAAGTTGTAAAAGTTTTTTTTGCATAAACCGTTACCCTTTGCGTTCGGAAACTCGGTTGACCTCGGCGAAAAGTAGACGGGAAGCGCTCGCTGCCGAATGTTGGCCTGCGTCCAGTATATCAATCCGTTTGGCGTCAATGCCATACGTTAAGCACGATAAAATCCCGCGCCTCATCGGTTAACGCCGGAGCGCAAGCTGTCGGCGTAAAAAGCCGCGACAAATAACAACGCTTTGATAGAATTGTACGGGCTTCAATGATCCCGATTGTTACCGTTCTCTCACTAGCGCGCTAAGCCATCATTAACTATGCAAAAAGAGCCTAATGCTAAATATTTGAATAGCCGGCAAGCCGTTCTCGATCTATTGCAAAAGCACAAACTTGTCGCGGATTTGGTGCATAAACAGGCAATGCCGCATCACGGCTTGGTGGAAGCCCTGGTCCGCAAAGAGAATATGGCGCAATTGCAACAGATATTGAACCACTTACCGCCTTCGGAAATCGCCTATATTCTGGAAGAGTTGCCGCCGGAAGATCAATTGCTGATCTGGGACCATCTGGATGATGACCATAAGCAGCCGATTTTGCTGGAGGCGCCGATTTCGGTGCTGCAAATACTCGGAAAACAAGATTACAAAACGGAAAAATCCAGGGTCAAGGCTTTTAATTTACAAGAAGGCCGCCTGCACGAGATTTCGCTTAAAACACCTCAAGATTTGATTGAAGCCAAACCGATCTGGATCGATTTGGTGGCGCCGACATTTGAGGATCGGATTTGGGTCGGCGATATTTTCGGCATCGAATTTCCCGATCCGGATAAATTAAGCGATTTGGAATCCAGCGCCCGGTTCTATGTCGAAGAAAACGGCGAAATCCATCTGCATTCGGATTTTTTGTTGGACAAGGATGACGTGTCGCGCAACGTTGTGGTGGCGTTTATTCTGTACCGGGATATTTTGTTCTCGATCCGCAAAGAAGAGCTGCCGATTTTCCGGCTTCAGCGTTTACGCGCGCTGAGTCAGCCTAATTATGTGTCCGACTCCAGAGATATGCTGCTCGATCTTTACGCGGCCAACGCGGAGTATTCGGCCGATGCGCTGGAAGATGTTTATTTGGCCCTGGAAGGCGTCGGCAATCATGTACTGAGCAAACAAATCAGCGATGAGGATGCGGCCAAGATATTGATCGATATCGCTAACGAAGAAGATCTGAACGGACGGATTCGCCGGAATGTGATGGATACGCGGCGCGCGGTTTCGTTTTTGATGCGCAGCAAGTTTCTGGCAAAAAACCAACTGGAGTATTCGCAACAGATTTTGCGCGATATTGAATCGTTGGACGGGCACACCGCGTTTTTGTTCGACAAGATCAACTTTTTGATGGATGCGGCGGTGGGTTTCATCAACATCAACCAGAACAAGGTGGTCAAGCGCTTGACGGTGGTCAGCGTGGTTTTCATGCCGCTGAACGTATTGGCCGGCATCGGCGGCATGTCGGAATTCTCGATGATGACGCAAGGCATCGCGTGGCCGATTTCTTACAGCATTTTTACCGTAGGTTTGGTTGTGGTCGGTTGGCTGACTTTTGCGATGTTGCGCTTTCTGGAAAACCGCGAGCATCGTAAATCCGGCAAGCGCTGATGATCCTCAAGCTCCAGAGGCTGCGAAAGTATTATTAACAAAATCAGTTTAAAAGTAATTCACCACGAAGGCACGAAGATCACGAAGTTTTTAATATATTGAGTTTAAATAATTATTTTTCCTTCGTGCTCTTCGTGCCTTCGTGGTGAGTTCTTTGCTTTTGTTCCAAAACGAATATTTTTACAGTTTCTCCTGGGTAAAGCTTAACTTAAGGACTCCGCGCTAAGCGCACAGATTGAATAATTTTTCAGACAAAACGGCGGCAACTCTTTATCATAGTCGGCTTTTAAATTATCAATAAGGTTTTATCATGCAAGTCGCTGACAATATGGCCGTCTCAATTCACTATACTTTGACTAACGATGACGGCGAAGTACTGGATAGTTCAAGAGGTGATGAAGCCTTGGCTTATCTGCACGGCGTCGGGAATATCATCCCCGGTCTGGAAGAGGCGTTGAACGGCAAAGCCGTCGGCGATAAATTTAACGTGCGCATTGCGGCTAAAGACGCTTATGGCGAACAGCATGACGAAATGATCCAAATCATTCCGCGCGCAATGTTTGAAGGCATCGATGAGCTTGAAGTCGGTATGCAATTTCATGCCGATGTCAGTTCCGGCCCAGGTCAGGTTACTATTGTTAAGATCGATGGCGATGATATTACCATCGACGGCAATCACCCGTTGGCGGGCGAGGCTTTAACATTTGATGTCGAAGTGGTGGCGGTCAGGCCGGCGACCGAAGAAGAAATCCAACATGGCCATATTCACGGCGCCGGTTGCCATCATTAAGCTAGACATCGATCAAAATTCGTTTTTCCCGCAGCCGCTCCCGTAATTGCTCGGCAAAAGCCGGTTCAGGACGCGCTTTAACGGGAACATACCAATGTCGATCGCTTGCAAAGCCCACGCACTTTACCGCGTCTTTTTCGGTCATTAAGACCGGTTCGGCATCCGGGAACGCGATGTCGGCAGCTTGGAATTTATAATGATCCGGAAAGCTGTGGGTTTTGCAATTTAGACCGGCCGATGCCAGCAGTTTAAAAAATCGGTCGGGATTGCCTATGCCCGCCAAAGCATGACAGCCGGTTGCGCTAAATGCCTGTAACGGTTTTTGTTCGCCGGTAAGCAAGTTGACAGCGGTATTGCCGGTGATTTGCATCGAAAGCTCGTTGTCTTCGCTTTTTTCCCCGTTCACGACAATAAAATCGACGCTCTGCAATCGTTCTATCGGTTCGCGCAGCGGTCCCGCCGGTAGACAGTAGCTGTTGCCGAAGCGCCTTTCGCCGTCTATCACCGCAATTTCAATATCTCTGTTCAGCGCGTAATGTTGCAGGCCGTCGTCGGATAAAACGATGTTGCAATCCGACTTTTCCAGCAGCAGTTTGGCCGCATCGGCCCGCAACGGACTGACCGCCATCGGGCAAGCGGTTTGTTGGACGATTAACACCGCCTCATCGCCGACATTTTCCGCCGTGCTGTTTGCATCGACCCACTGCGCCCCGGTTTCGGTTTGTCCGCCGTAGCCGCGGCTGATAATGCCGGGTTTAAAACCCTGATCCTTAAGCCAGTGGGCCAGCCAGATAATTAACGGTGTTTTGCCGGTGCCGCCGACGGTAATATTTCCGATCACGATCACCGGAACCGGCAAGCTGTGTTTTTTAAGCACGCCGATCCGGTACAAAAATTTTCTGAATTTAACGAAATCGCTGAATAAAAAACCCAGCGGCATCAGCACCACGCCAATAAACGGGTCTTTGTACCAGACGTCCAGCAGCCGGCGGGATAAGGTTTTTTTCATGGCGAGTCGGTGGGTTGCAAGGTGGGTAGGGTGACATGGCTGAATCCCGCTTTACTGGCGATATCCAGCGCGTTAATAATCGCTTTGCCGGGGGTTTTTTCATCGGCGCTGATAATAAAAGGGACGCCTTTTGAGCTTTCCGCCAGTTTGCTTAATTCCTGTTTTAAACCCGCCCGGCTTTGGTCGCTTAACTGATGAGCAACGTCGTCATCACCCACCAGAGAATAAATGCCGTTGGCGTCGATCAGCAGGGACACTGTTTTCGGGTGTTCCTCGGATTCTGTTCCTTCTGCCTCGGGAAGTTTGATGTTGACTTCCGTATGTTGATTAAAAGAGGTCGACACCATGAAGAACAGCAATAACACAAAAAGCACGTCGATCATCGAAATCAACGCAATATCGACATTTTCCCTTTTTTTACGT
This sequence comes from Methylobacter sp., assembly GCA_026399025.1. Lineage (GTDB taxonomy): Bacteria > Pseudomonadota > Gammaproteobacteria > Methylococcales > Methylomonadaceae > Methylobacter_A. The sequence goes on along the minus strand of JAPLRU010000093.1, from coordinate 27,639 downwards.
TGGAATTTCATCAGGACGATTTCCGGTCTTCGTGCAAAATATCGACCAGTTTCAACGCTTCTTCTTCCATGGTGACGACATATTCATCGACCAGCCGTTCGAAATAACGATGAAAAACCAAACTGGGGATAGCCACGGTCAGGCCCGAGGCCGTGGTAATCAGCGCCACCGAAATACCGCCCGCCAAAACCGCCGGATTACCGGCGCCGTGCTGCAATAGCGAGGCGAAAATATCGATCATGCCGAATACGGTGCCTAATAAACCCAGCAAAGGGCTGACTGCGGCAATCGTGCCCAAGGTATTGAGAAATCGTTCCAAGTCATGCACGACCTTGCGGCCGGTTTCTTCAATGCATTCTTTCATGAACTTTCTGCCGTGATGGCTGTTGGCAAGGCCTGCGGCCAAAATGCAACCGAGCGGCGAGCTTTTTTTCAAATGCCGCAAGGCGACATCGTCCAGCTTTTTGTCGCGGGATAAGCGCCAAACCTGGGCAACCAGCTCAGGCGGTATAATTTTCTTTCTGCGTAAAGACCAAAAACGTTCCGCAATAATGGCCATCGCAGTGATGGAACACAGTATGATCGGCAACATCATCCAGCCGCCGCTTTTTATGATTTCAAACACATTATTTCCCAAAAAATTGCAGGTCGGGTTAACGCAACCCAACATCATTTTAACCTAAGACGGCTTTATGTTGAGAGCTTTCCCGTCCAACCCCAAGATAAGCGATCACAAAAGCAATACTGCAACAAAACGCCGCCATTGAATAAACCGCCTCGGCGCCGAATGACTGCCAATAATAACCGCTGGAATAACTGCCCAGCATCCCGCCCAAACCGAAAGTCATACTGGTGTAAAGCGCTTGGCCTTTGCCTTGATGCTTATTACCGAAATAATGATGAACCAGGTGAATCGCGGCAACATGAGTGCCGGCAAAGGTTGCGGCGTGTAACAACTGGGCGGCAAGCAGCAGCCAAAAATAATCGACGCACCAGGCAATCATCAACCAACGCAGCACCGACAGCAAAATGCTGGTCAATAAAATCGCCCGCAGCGAAAAACGCTTCAACACGCGGCGCATGTAGATAAATAAAATAATCTCGGCAAAAACGCCCAGCGCCCATAAAAAACCGGTCAGGGTCGCCGTGTAGTGGTAGTGTTTCAGGTAGATCGAATAAAAAACATAATAAGGCGCGTGGGCCAGTTGCAATAGCATATAAACCATTAAAAAAGCCCACAGTTCCGGCTTTTTCAGGATGTGCAAAATGCCGACAGCGTGATCATGATGAGCGGCTTGAACGTTAGGCGTCATTAAACTGATCAGCCAGATCAGGACCATTAATGCGGTGATCGCAGCCGGGAGAATATTCGGGGACTGATGATCCAATAACCGGCCGATGCCCAGCACCGCCACAATAAAGCCGATGGAGCCCCACAGCCTTATCCGGCTGTAACGATGCGCTTCGGTTTTTAAATGATATAAAGTAACCGCTTCAAATTGCGGTAAAGCCGCATTCCAAAAAAAACTAAAGCCGATGCTTATCCAGGTAAACAGGAAATAACCGTGAGCCCATAAAAATCCGGCGAAGAAGAGCGCGGTAAAAAAAGCGGTTATGCGAATAACCCGGAGGTTTTTACCGCTACGGTCGGCAATCCAGCCCGATAAAAGGGGGGCAATAATCCGCGTACCGGCTACCAGCGCGGAAAGTTCGCCGATTTGAACGGGATTAAAACCGCTTTCTTTTAAATAAAGGCCCCAGTAAGGGACGAAGGTGCCTACCGCGGCAAAATAAAAAAAGTAAAAGCCTGACAGGCGCCAGTAGGGGACAGCCATCGCTTAACTAACCGATGAAAAAGCGGTACGAAAGCACGTCTTAGGGTTGTATTTCAATAGGTGTTCCAACGTGGATCAATCGCCAGATTTCATCCATTTCTTGATTGGTCACTGCAATGCAGCCGTCGGTCCAGTTAAAGCGCTGGTTTAACCAAGAGCGCGAGCCTAAGCCCTTTGTTTGGCCATGAATCATGATGGCATTGCCGGGATTTACGCCCGAGAGTTTAGCCGCAGCCTTATCTTTTTCATTGGGATAGGAAATATGGATAGCTTTATAAAACACGCTTTTTTCTTTTTTATAATCGAGGATGTATTTTCCTTCCGGCGTTCTTTCGTCGCCGACTTTCTGCTTATGGCCTGTCGGTTTAGGGCCGAATACCACTTTATATTCCTTTACCGGTTTTCCTTGGGCAAGCAGATACAATCTCTTTTCGGATTTCTTCACCAACACAGCGTCTATTTTCGGCGTAAAACCAAAGCAATTAGCCGATACCAGCAAGCTTATTATGAGCATGACTATCTTCCACATAACAAACGCCCCCCTTTATCTCAAAATAGATAACCCCGATTGAACGTTAATGTTTTGCGCCCGATGCCGTAAAAAATGATCCATCAGCACAATCGCCATCATCGCCTCGGCAATCGGCGTGGCCCGGATGCCGACGCAAGGATCGTGACGGCCTTCGGTGACGACGTCAATCGCTTCGCCTTGCAAGTTGATGCTCCGGCCCGGCAAGCGCAAGCTGGAGGTCGGTTTTAAGGCAATACTCGCAACCACATTTTGGCCGCTGGAAATGCCGCCCAGAATGCCGCCGGCATGGTTGCTTAAAAAACCGTCCGGGGTGATTTCGTCGCGAAATTGAGTGCCTTTGCTGTCGATGCAGGCAAAACCGTCGCCGATTTCGACGCCTTTGACCGCATTAATGCTCATCAAGGCATGAGCCAAATCGGCATCGAGCCGGTCGAAGATAGGCTCGCCCAAACCCGGCGGAACGTTGCTTGCGACCACTTCAATCCGCGCGCCGATCGATTCGCCTTCTTTGCGCAACGCATCCATATAAGCTTCCATTTCGGCAACCTTATCCGCATCCGGGCAGAAAAAAGGATTGCTGTCGATAACCGCCCAGTCGACTTTTTCAATTTTGATCGGTCCCAACTGCGATAAATAGCCGCGTATTTCTATGCCGGCTTGTTCTTTCAGGTATTTCTTGGCGATGCCGCCCGCCGCCACCCGCATCGCCGTTTCGCGCGCCGACGAGCGCCCGCCGCCGCGATAATCGCGGATGCCGTATTTGTGCTGATAGGTGTAATCGGCATGGCCGGGCCTGAAGGTGTCGGCGATTTTGGAATAATCCTTGGAGCGCTGATCGGTATTTTCGATCAATAAGCCAATCGGGGTACCGGTGGTTTTGCCTTCAAACACGCCGGACAGGATTTTGACCTCATCGGCTTCACGGCGTTGCGTGGTGTGGCGCGAAGTGCCGGGCTTCCTGCGATCCAAATCTTCCTGCAAATCGGCTTCGCTCAAGGCCATGCCCGGAGGACAGCCGTCAACGATGCAACCTATCGCAGGGCCGTGGCTTTCGCCAAACGAGGTGACGGTAAATAATTTTCCTATTGAGTTTCCAGACATAGTTATAAGGCCGCTAAAAATAATTCGTGATAGTGACTCACTTGTTCCGCCGTCAGCAAAAACACGCCGTCGCCGCCGCGTTCAAAATTCAGCCAGTAAAAAGGCACATCGGGGAAGGCGCTTTGCAAGGTTTCCGCGCTGCTGCCCACTTCCACGACTAAAATGCCTTGCTCGGTCAAATAGCGATCGGCATCGACCAGAATGCGCAAAACGATGTCCAATCCCGAGACGCCGCCTTTAAAGCCCATATCCGGCTCGGCGCGAAATTCCGCGGGCAGTTGCTCCCATTCGGCAAGGCAGACATAAGGCGGATTGCTGACGATGATGTCATAGCGAGACGCTTCGGGCAGTTGTTTAAACAAATCGGACTGGTAAAGCGTCACCGCATCGTCCAATTGATGTTTAACCACATTCAGTTTGGCGACGGCCAGCGCATCGGCCGATAACTCCACCGCATCGACGTCAGCATCGGCAAAAGCATAAGCGCAGGCAATGGCGATGCAGGCGCTGCCGGTGCATAAATCCAGGATGCGTTCGACCCGTTCTTCGTCCACCCACGGCGAAAAGCGTTGCTCGATTAATTCGGCAATCGGCGATCTAGGCACCAGCACCCGTTGGTCGACATAAAACGACAGCCCGGCAAAAACGGCCTCATGCGTTAAATAAGCCGCCGGGACGCGCTCGTTGATGCGCCGGTCGATCATATCGATCACTGCTTGGCGCTCAGTCAGCGTTAACACGCTTTGCAGATAAGCATCGGCCAGATGATAAGGCTGGCGGATGGTATGCAAAACCAGCGCCGCCGCTTCATCCAAAGCTGTCGCGCTGCCGTGGCCGAAGCATAATTCGGCTTCGGTAAAACGGCTGGCGGCCCAACGGATGTAATCGCGGATCGTTGATAAAGTGGTTAAAACTTCAGAAGGTGTTGTTTTCATTGCAGGCAAAGTAAGATAGATGCAATAGGGTTCGACGAAGGGGGGGATTTTAAACTAAACTTTGCGGACTTGTTTGAATATTAAAGAAGCATATTATGAGTCAATCCAATAACAAACTTAGCAATACCGCCGCAAGTTTAGCTAAAAACAAGCTGTTAACGGATTGCTATCAGCATATGCAATCCGATGACCTGATATTGCCGACGATTCCGGATGTGTCTTTCAAAATTCGCCGCGCGGTCAGCGATGAAAGATCCAATATCTCTTCAATAGCGCGCATCGTTCAAATCGATCCGTCCATTACCGCCCGGCTGGTGCAAATCGCCAACAGCTCTATTTATTCCGGCCGAAAAAAAATCGAAAGCTGTCCCGAAGCCTTAACCCGGCTGGGTTTGAAAGCCACTCAGGATATTGTCACCGCGTTTGCAATGAAATCGGTGTTTAACGCCAAGTCCCCGATTATTCGCAAAAAAATGACCGAGTTATGGGTGCACAGCAGTTATATCGCTTCGATCAGCGCCGTCTTCGCGCACAAAATTCCGGGCTTCGACCCGGACCGTGCGATGTTGGCCGGATTGATTCATGATATCGGCATCGTCCCTATTTTGACTTACGCCGATGACAATCCCGACATTATTGCGCATCCCAGAGACTTGGTCGAAACCGTCAGGACCTTGCGCGCCGATATTGGCGTGCAAATTATACGTCGCTGGGATTTTCCGGCCGATTTTGAAGACGTGGTGCTGAATGCCGAAAACTGGTTTCGTAATAACAAAACGCCAACCAATTATGCCGACATTGTGATGATTGCGCAGTTGCACAGTTTTATCGGTAAAGTCGATATAAAAAAAATACCTAAAATAGACGATCTGCCCGCCTATAAAAAATTGGCCGTTCATTTGGACGCCAGCGACAGCATTGACATATTGGATGCCGCCAAAGATGAAATCGAGCAAATTCGGCAGTTGTTGGCTTAAGCTTTTTGGTCGATGGACATTAACTCGCTGATAACGCCTCAAGCCCTGTTTGCGGCCGGCAGGCCGTCGGAAAATGCCTTAAACCTGAAAGTCGGGCAACAGCTGGACGTCAAAGTGATCGGCGGGGATATTCAGGCCGCCAAAACCGCCATCGCCTTAACCTTGGGCAATAAAGACATTACTGTCCAAAGCAATCAGCCGATTACGCTAAACCCGAGACAGGATTTAAAAATTCAGGTGACCCAAATCGCCCCGGTTGTCGAATTTAAAATTCTGGCGCCCGAATTAAAAAATCAAACGGCTGATTTGCGCTTAAAGCTACTGCCGACCGCTAGGGATGGCAGCACGATACGGCCGACCGTCACGGCGGAGGACGGTGCTTCTTCATTAGAACTCAAGCAGCCCTTGGCCGCGAAAATAGTCGGCATTGCCGGCAATAAAATCCAGCTACAGATTTTTAGCCCTCAGGCTCAAGCCGCAACGGAAACCGGCAATAAACAAGCCGCACTGATCACTATCGATAAACATCAACTCAGCAATGCGCCTTTGAATTTAAAAGTTGGGCAAAAGCTGGATCTGGAAGTCGCTAAAACCGGGGCCGCGCCCGAGTTTAAGGTGATTCCGGCGGCCAACGCCGGACAAGCGGTAGCGGCAAAAATAACCGGTATCGTCGGTAATAACATCCAATTGCAGATTTTTAATGCTTCGGGCCAAGCCGCCGGCGCACAACCGGCCGCTCTGGTCACTATCGACAAAAACCAACTGGGCAATGCGCCGTCGACTTTAAAAGTCGGGCAAAATCTGAACCTGGAAGTCGTTAAAGCCGGAACCGCGCCCGAATTTAAAGTGATTCAGACGGTCAACACCAGCGAGTCATCCATCGAAGCTAAAATAACCGGCATCAGCGGCAACAAAATCCAATTGCAAGTGTTAAGCGATGCCCCGGCAAAAACGGGTTCCGCTGTGACTATTGAGCGGACTCAACTGGGCAATGCGCCGTCGAATTTAACAGTCGGGCAAAAGCTGAATCTGGAAGTGGTTAAAGCCGGAGCCGCACCCGAATTTAAAGTGATGCCGACAGCCAACAACAGCGGGCCCTCCATCGAAGCCAAAATAACCGGCATCACCGGCACTAAAATCCAATTGCAGGTTTTTACCGATGCCCCGGATTCGGCTATGACTATCGACCGAGCGCAACTGAGCAATGCGCCGTCGCATTTAAAAGTCGGGCAAAGCCTGAACCTGGAAATCGTCAAAGCCGGGACCGCGCCCGAGTTTAACGTGCTTCCCGAGACTCGTGCCGGCGGACAGCCGGTAGAAGCAAAAATAACCGCTATCATCGGCAATAAAATCCAACTGCAACTGTTTACCACGCCCCCTGCCTCGGTAAAAACAGATTCGCTTATCACTATTGAACGAACGCAACTGAGCAACGCGCCTGCGGATTTAAAAGTCGGGCAAAGCTTGAATCTGGACATCGTCCTTAGCGGAAACGCGCCCGAATTTAAGGTGATTGCCGCCGCCAAGCCTATTTCCGAAGCCGCGGTCACCGAGTTTATCAAGCAATTTCTGCCGCGCCATGAAGCCGCGCCGATCTTTTTAAATCAACTGATCAAGGATTTGCCGCAACTGCTGAACAATCAAAGCGTTTCCCAAGCCCTAAAGACGATTGCCGCCAACATCATCAACAACTTGCCGCCCAAAGAACAGCTGGTCAGCAGCCTGGGGCTCAAACAGGCCATCGCCGATTCCGGGCTGTTTCTTGAGGCTAAACTGCCTCCGACCATGGACCAAACCGAATTCATTAAACAGTTGCCCCAACTGATAAAAAACCCGAGCGTGCCGCAATCGTTGCAACGCATGGCCGCTGAAATAGTGCAGAATCTGACGCAAAAAGAGCCCCTGCCTGACGGTGCTGTTGTTGTTGAACAAGCGATGAGTCCGAAATTGATTGCTGAAGCACCGCCTTCAGAACTCAACCCGGCTAAGCCGACGGATGCCGCCAAAGCAGAGGATACGCAAGTTGAAAAAGCTATGGATCCCTTACCTAAAGCGGATACTGCCGAAAAAGCCTTGCCGGGCGTGGCTGCCGAGGATTTTAAAGCCAACTTGCTCAAATTTATTCAAGCGTTAAAGCGGGAATTGGGCGCTCAAGACGGACAGCTGCCGGTTCAAGCCGATCTTGACCTGCTCAAGAACCTGCAAAACAAAACCGAAAATACCGTTGCCGGCATCGTGCTGGATCAATTAATGTCGCTGCCCAAGGATGATAATCCAAAGCAATTGTGGAGCATCGACATTCCGTTTATCGACCGGCAGCAGGCGGAAACGGTCAAGATTGAAATACAGCAGGATAAGGAAAGTCGGCAGCAATCGTCGGGCGGTGGCAACTGGTCGGTTAATATCACCATTACGCCGCCGGAACTGGGCACGATTCATTGCATCGTGTCTTACCGGGACGACGTCATCAATACCTATTTCAAAAGTTTGAGCCCGCAAACGACTGAACTGATCAAGCACAATCTCGATTATTTGAAGAACCAACTGGAAGAATCGGGTTTAACCACCGGGCACATGGACGCTCACGACGGAGCGCAAAAAGCGCAAGCGCCGCATCCACTGGCCGGAAAGACATTATTCGATGAGAGTGCGTAGCGGGTTAGCCGAAAATCCGGAGATGCCCAAGCAAACCTCAATAGAACCTCACTTTTTGAACGGACGGACAGAATTTGAAACGATTGATTAGCCAAGTACTGAGCGGCGCGCTGTGTAGCGTCATGCTGCATCAACCGGCATTCGCTCACAACGGAGTGGACCACAATAACAGTTGTTTTCTGACCGTCGGCGAAACCCGATTGCGGCTAAGCGGTTATCAGTTTCAGCCGGAGCTGGAAGGCAAGCATTTTTGCCATTTTTTTCCTGAGCTTGGGCAAATAGTCGTGGCTGTAGAGCCGCTGGCGGAAGACCGGAAAAACACTCAAGTTACTCTGGAGCTGGCGCAATTAACCGCGTGGTTGCATCCCGAACAAGCTTTTACCGTGATTAAACGGCAGCCCGCGCAATTGATCGGGTCAGGGTTGGTTTCAATTTCTCAAACCATCCGGCAGCGCGGCATTTACAGATTGACTCTTACCTTACAGGATAGCTCCGGGGAGTTACGGCAACAGCGCTTTATGTTTCTGGTGGGGATTCCGATGACTAAAATATTGGTGATGATTGCCGGATTGCTGGTGCTGATAATCGGCTTTGCCGGAGTGAAGGAGTTTATCAAGAAAACTGGATAATACCGGCGCAATAAGGCGCGCTACGTATCCCGCCGTTTCTGTCGAGGATACGTAGCGACGGCTACACTCACTGTCATTAAAGTTAAGGATGGACAGTTCCTTCTCCCTCTGGGAGAAGGTTAGGATGAGGGGATCAAATAAGGCTTTTTTCCTTATTTTTATTCTCCTCACCCCAACCCTCTCCAGCAGGAGAGGGAGCTTTTTTCTTAACTTAATGGCTGTGACGGCGACACTACAACCGATTAAGCAAATTCCTGCTGCTCTATGGTGTCAGGCGCAGTGAAAAATCTTTTAAATTGCGGCATAAAGCTGACCGTGATCGGTATCGAATAAAAACAATACATCGCCGCGGCTTCGCCGGTGGACACGCCGAATACCCACTGCGGCATAAACAGCGTCATAATGGCCATGCCAAAATGATACGAACCGATGCGCCAGTTATCCTTCCAGACAAAAGCGCTGAGCGCCAAGGCAAACAACGAGCCCCAGGTCACCAGCAAGCCGAACGCGCTGGAGATGTGGTAACCGATATGGTATTTGCCCATAAACAAGCACGAGATCATATTGCCGATAAAATTCGGTGCAACCTCGAACAGTTGCCATTCTTTGGGCAAAAAACTGAAAAACAAAAATGACGAACTGAGCGTGACGCCGGTGACAGTGGCTTTTTTTAATGCGGTTTTGTCGGATGAATAAGTCGCCAAGGCGGGCATGATCGCCAGCGCCTGCAAGCTGATATGGTAGACCGACAGCTCGCTCAAAAACAGATTGCTGCCGTAACCGCACTGATCCGCGACCGGATAGGCGAAATACTGAATAAACTCCATCAGGGAGAAATGGAAAATGGCGTAAAATCGTGCCACTCGAACCCACAGCGGCTCACTTTTATCAAGCAAAGTAACGGTAGATGCGGCCAGCCCGGCCAGACCTAAGCCAAGAGACATATTAGCGCTAAAACACATAATTATTCCGTGATTAGTTATTGTTAAAAAAATTGTGCAAAAAATTAGCTTACATTTTTCGCAGTAATTTTTTATTTTACCGAATTGATACGGTCATAACCACCTTGGCTGAGCTAAAGCTAGACGATTAATCTGTGTTTGGCTCCTAAAACCCTGTCAGTTGAGTGCATGCTTGACCGAGTGGTCGATGCCGGATACCGCTTCGGCGGCGGGATATTCACGGACGCTGAATGGCTGCCTTTCAAAACATTTACACAGGATGAACTTGAATAGGCCATTGATGAAATTAGCGTAGAGTCTGGCTCAAAGTACACGTTAACTTTTTGCTAGGAGCCTGTCGGACCTCACACTGTAACTAATTGATAAATATAGATTAAGTTATTTTAGTGATTTAATAAAAAATCATTAACTATCAATTGGTTAGGCTATAAGTCCGACAGCCTCCTAGGCGCTTATGCAATCACTTCAAACAAACAACTGGGTGAGCCCTCCAATTTGGATCACCAGGAAATTTTGAGAACCAAACATTACTTCCGTTGACTGGATTTTCACCATAGACGCTATCTAAATTAAAGAAAACATCAGGTTCGTCATTAGAAATAAAGCCCCACGAGTTATATCTTATTTCTTTTACGGTACCAACATACCGCTCGGTCGTTGGATAGCAAAGTGTTCCGCAATGCTCAACTAGTTGGTCAGCCGTTGGTCTAGTAGCCGCATCTTTTTGAAGGCAGGACAAAATAAGCTCAATTAATTTTTTTGACAAATATGAGAATTGAGCCTTATTGGTTATAAACGATGGAAATTCTGGTGGGATTGCTTCAATAATTTTATGTATTACTATAAGTCCTGTACCAAAAGGTTTATTTCCGGTGAGCAATTCAAACATCATTGCGCCAAGCGACCAAATATCAGCAGGAAAACTTACTTCTCTTGGGGTGCTAATTACTTCTGGAGCCATATAAGGTAATGCACCTACCACTGTCCGCGATTTACTAATGGTTGCCTCACCATCTTCTATTGCTTCAACTAATTCCTCTTCAGCCATTTTCGCAATACCAAAATCCGTGATTTTAATACTATTCACATGAAGCCCGCTCAGCACCATAACATTTGTGGGTTTTAAATCACGATGTATCACACCGACATGATGAGAGGCGGCAACACCTTTAGCTAAGTAGTGGAATATTTTGGCAACAAGATAAGGATCTACATATTTCACTTTTTGTAAAATAATTTTTTCAAGATCACCGCCTTCAATTAACTCTTCAATTAAATATTGCCGATTATCTATTTCAAAATAATCAAGTGTTTTTGCAACATTCGGGTGATTAACTTTTGCCGCGACAATCGCACTGCGATTAAATCTTTTCTCGGCTGAGGGATTTTGAGGCGTCTTTAAGGCAATAAGCCTCTTAAGAATAAGATCATTAGCTTTATACACATATTGCATCCCACCTTTATCTATATAACTTTTAATTTGATAACGTCCATCAATTACTTCATTTACATTAAGTGGCCCAGTCACAGAACAACCTCAGGGTTAGAAACATCAAAAGTTATAAATTGTCTCTCATTAGCTCTTCTATGCGATCCACCTAAAGCGACCACACATGATTTGGGGATTTCTTTCCCAACCGATACCGCTTGGTTATTTATAAGAACCTCTCCACTGACAGCGGAAACATAAAATCGAAAGCCATCATATTCAATTACTATTTCACCAACATCAGAAAACCTGAGTGAAATAGTTCGTTTCGAGGAATTTAGAACAAGTGGCTTATTATTATGAACAGCCAATGCTTGATGCTTATTATGCAATAAATGACGTGATAGTAAATCACGAACGTGAGTCATCAATGGCCTATCATTCGGATTAGGGGCTAAACAAGCTGTTATCAGCGATGCTAAATCGGGAGTTAATTTAAAGGGAAGTGTTGACATAAAATTGTCCGGCAGAGGTTGAGGAGGGATTTTCTGCAAGGCATCAGGTAACCCCAATCCAGATAGGACTATAGCTGTAGCACCAAAGGCGTAAGTATCGACAGCTCGCGAAAAAGCAACAAAACCAGATGCAATTAATTCCGGTGCAGCAAAGCCGAATGTACCTTTAAAGCCTTTTGTTACTGCTTTTGCTCCTTCATCTCTTGAAAGACCAAAATCATATATTTTTACAATGCCTTCTTTATCAAGCTTCATGTTATTAGGTTTGATGTCTCTGTGAATAACCTCTGCTCCATGAATATCAGCAATGCCAGAGGCTATTTGCCAAAGCGTTTTAAGATAATACTCGTATGAAGTCTTAGGAATTGGGCTATTCGATAGATCATCACCATCAATATACTCCTCTACAATTCCGATAGAGTCGCTTTCACCTTTTACTATGTCATAGACCTGAACAACATGCTTTGATCTCAAAAGCATAAGAGCATTCAATTCGTCCATTAAACGATGTTTTTCAGAATCCTCCCTAATAAATTTTATTGCAACAGGTCGGTCAAGATGTTCATCTTTGCAATAAATTACACTTCCAAATCCACCACTATCTGAAGCCCCATTAGGCACATATCGTTTTGGCAAATCTAACACTTGTTCACTCCTTAGTTAGCATCAAAATCAATTTGTAACTGAGGGATAGATTTCTTGGTCTCAGCTTGGTTTTTTTCATCTTTTTTGGAATTCTTTTTTTCTAGGGCAATAGTTTTTTTATGTAATAAATCTTGATTGGGTGGTGTTCGCTTTCTAGTTGGTTTAGGTTTATTTTCAATTGGGGCTTTAATTTCCATTTTTCTTTCATTCTTAAAACCGGTCAGACAAGGGGGCTGAAAACTTACAAGTTGAACTTCACCAAAAGCATCCCATACTTCAATGTCGCCTAAATTGGCATTCAATCTTGGAATAAGTAATGATGAAAGATTAGTAGCGATAATTCCACTTGCATTGTCATGACCACCGCACCATTTCGCCAATTCTATTAAACGTCTAACAGCAATTGCCGTATCAGGAGAATGTTTGATCACCAATTCCATGGTCTGTTTATCTAAAAAATGAATACCATCAGAGGTCAAAAGTATGTTGGGTAACGGGGAATCTTTGGGGAAGGCTATAACATGAGGATCGATGCCTTGCCCCATTCCAACGTATTGAAGTAATTCATTCTGTCCGTGAATATTTTCATTAGTCTGGCCAAGTTGACCCAAGATAGTATCGTCAACCGTTATTTGAGATAGCTTGTTATTTTCTATTGAATAAATACGGCTATCTCCTACGTTAATCCCTAAGATTCCGTCTTGGCTATCGGCAATGAATGCAGAAAGTGTTGCCCCTCCGCGGCCGTTATATTTTGCAAATACAAGATCGTTAGCATTTGTTACAGCGCTTACAAGTCTTTTCTGCAATGGAAGGTTTACATTTTGAATGCAACTAGATAGAAAGGTTGCAATAGCAAGACAAGCACACTCCGCCCCATCACTCATGCCGCCCATTCCATCACACAAAACCACTACAATTGATGAACGATTTGCAGTTAATTGGATACGAAGGATTGCTGATCTATCTTGATTTTCAGGTCGAACTAAACCAATGTCAGTAGCAATAGCGATAGGTAATTCAGCAACACGACGAACTGCGCTATTTGTCGCTTTACGCATAAACCAGTTATATAGATTTTGTTGATAAGGTGCTAAGGTCATAATGTTCACATGAAAGTCAAAGACAAGTTGCTTTGAATGCATTTATTAAAATCAATCGGAATGTGTGTAGCCCATTAGACACTGAAAAACAGTTAAGTTAAAGAAATAATAGGTCTTATTAATTTGATCACGTTAACCAAATGAAACCAAATTGACCTTATCGTCCGTTATTGGTCAGCTACCGTCAGTCGTAGTAGCCAGCCCCCGCCCCTTAACGGTTTGTTCGGGTAGCACTTCGGTTTATTAGTTAATATTGCGATGCAAACTAAGCGTTCATTTAGGCATCGCAAACGAAGATTGACTAACCGCCATCGCCAAGTTACCGAGATAGCTGTTTTTCCTGGCGAGATATTCATCGACAAACGCCTGCATCGGCTCGGCTTCATAATCGCTCGGCACACTGATCGCCAGTTTTTTAAAGCCTGCGCCGACGATATCGCCGTCCGCCTTGATCTGAAAGTGTAAAAAAGCCGAAGCGCGTTTACCGTCGACGTCAATCTTCGGTTCCAGCATTTCCACGGACGCTTGTTGAAAATCAAGATGATCGAATGACAAAGTCATGCTTTCGTAAATGACCAGCGGCCGATTGAGGTTAAACATAACTTTTTCTTGAGCTAATAAGGGTACCAGCACATAGGGAAAGTTTTGCCCTGAAAAAGCCACATAATCGCGAATAAAGCTTTCAATCAATGCTGAATCCCGGCTAACGTTTCCCGAACGTTCGATCTGCAAATAGGGTTTGCCTTGATTGTCGCTCACATTGATTAACCCGGCGTCGGTATCGGGAAAGTTCAACAATACGTCATGTCCGACCATGCCGGAAAAGGTAAAGTGCATGTTTTGGCTAAGGCCGTATTTCTCCAGCGCCAGCGCAAATAATAAATCGCCGGGTACGCAAAAACGCTTGGCGTCAATATCGTGCAAGGGGTTGAAGTCATGTGCGACTTCTTTGGCGAACATGCTGGCTTGTTCGGCGGCAATACTGATATTGCCCTCATAAATACTATAAAAATCTTTTAAAAACATGTTGTTATTTGTTAATGTGGAAAGATGGGCCATTCTACCATAGGGCTTAAACTCCAAACACACCCTTGTTTTGTTATTTGAGTTATTAACTGAATTTGAAAACGCTGTAATTTATATGCGCTTGCCTTGGCTGCCGTATAGTCGGCAGCCGTAGATAAAAAGAAACCGTATAATATCCGGCAAGGGCAGCTATACAGCCAGTATTAAAACAATAAGGCCAACTACCAATATGAACTCACTCGCCCAACTTCATGCCGACATTGACGCACGCGTACAAGCTATCCGCGACAGCCATTCCGATTGGCTATGCGGCTTGGGCTGCGATAATTGTTGCCGTCGACTCGCCGAAATACCTTTGCTGACCGCCGCGGAATGGGATTGGTTGAGGCAAGGCTTGGCGGCCCTGCCTTCGGAGCAGCTTCAAGAAATCGATCAAAACATTGCGGCGCTGCTCGAACACTCATCGCGCCCTATTGTCTGTCCTCTGTTGGATCGGTCGGCGCGGGCTTGCCGAGTCTATGCGCATCGCCCGGTAGCTTGCCGCACATACGGGTTCTACGTCCAGCGTGACTTGGGGCTTTACTGCAACGACATCGAGGCGCGCGTTGCCGGCGGCGCTTGGGCCGAAGCGGTGTGGGGCAACCAGGATGTCATTGATCGCCGCCTTTGCGGCTTGGGCGATAGCCGTGAGCTGACCGAGTGGTTCGTACATTGGAAAAAGAGCGGGGATATGATTTGAAAAGTCCGGGTATTGACGCTATCCGCATTGCTCAAATGGAGGTTCAATTTCTGATAGAGGCGTAGTAGGGGAGAAAGCTCATCAATGTAAAACAATCTGACGATCCACTATAGGTTGAAAGAGTTCATTTTTCAGTTTGGTTTTTCCACGATGGGGCCGCGGTTTATTATTCAATGATTTTTGACATTTTGAGCCGCCCATTTGAGGCGCAGACTGACTGTTTTTGACCGGGAACCGGACAAGGACGCTTGTTTACTTTATCTTGTGTATTTTTAGGGATCATCGTAAAGTGAAAATCCATAAGAGGATGACATCCCATCAAGTTAACCTCACCAATAAACCCGTCAGGCTATTGAGGCCATAAAATACGCTACTTTGTTTTAATCTGCGTTCTGCTGGGCCTTTTTGTTGACGGCATTACCTATGCCACGCATAGCAGTAGCACCTTCAAAGAAATATTATCGGCCGAGGAGCGTCTTTGGCTCACGAACAACCAATCGCGCATTGTCCTTGCGGTCGAGACAGCTTACGCGCCATTCGTATTTATCGACGCATCAGGGCGGCCAGCCGGCCTTGCCAACGATTACATGCTGTTGCTCGAATCCAAACTTGGCGTCGATTTCAAGCAAAGACGTTTCTCATCGCTAGACGACATTTTCACTAAAGTGCGTGGCGGCGAAGTGCAGATCGTCAATGCCGTCACCAAAACGCCTTGGCGATCTACCTTCTTAAATTTGACGAATTCTTTTATTTCCGTACCTAACGTTACCTCTTTTTCCTGAACCATAGAGCCGGGGAAATCTTGTTCATTCATAGACCTCATTCAAATATGCCTTTTGCCGCCACGGAAATCAGTCTTCACAGCAATATAGCGGCGATATTGCCCAAACCGATTGCCGATCGGTTCATTAAAGCGTTTGCGGATGCGCTTGATCAGTCTGCGATGCAGGAATTGAATTACTCTCTGCCGATAAATGGCCGGGAAAAGTGGTTCGAAGCCCGGATAGCGCCTTTTACCGTCGATGAGGTCATTACCTTCGTTTCTTGCTGACCGCTTTCCGTGGAGAAGCCGCCACACCTCAACTCAGAACGTCGATTGACCACACAAAACAAGGCCACCTTTAAAGAGATGGCCTTTTAGTGAATTGAATCTTAATACATTAAATCATCAAGGGTTTGGGCCATTGTGACAGCTGAAACAACTTACTTGATAACCGGCTGGCCAGTTTTTAGTACCGAAATCACCCGCATTGATGGTTTTTGCCACCTTAATTGCACTTAACGGTGTGCCAGCGCGGGTTGTACCATGACAGTACGCGCAACTGGGTGTTGTTGCAGTGCCGTTCTTATTGGCCTCCTCATGCCCCTTAACCCAGGCATCACCGGTAGTATGCATCCCATGTGGGCCGCCATTTTCGGTAGTAGGTACTGTGGTGTGGCAAGCCTTACATTCGGCAATGGTTCCACTGTGACCTTGAACTGCCTCGCTTTGGACGTTGTCATCTCGATGGCTGGAAGGGTATTCGGCATGAGTCGCACCATGGCAGGCTTCACATTGCAAGCCACCATGTCCGGTACTAAAGCGATATAAATTCAAACCGGGTACAGGCGTATTAGCGTTGGTAGCAAAGGTATGGTCGCTAGGGACTATTGCTATACCACTTGCATTGACAGCAGTGCTTGCGCGTTTACCGTTTGCAGCGCTGTTGTGACAAGATTCACAAGTGGGTTCATTGTACCAGCCTTGACGAGCGGAACTGCCCACAGCGGCCAAGTTGCCATGGCAGCTTTGACAGCTCATCAGTGAACCATTAGCGTCTACAGCCTTGCTCATCGCACCGCGCAGACATTGGGTCACCGAGCCGGGGTGGCACAAATAACAAGCCGTTCGATCTTTGCTGCTATCCAATATCAGCTGGGTATTCGGATCTTTGACAGTGGCATGTTTGGCATGTAAGGCCTGAGTAAACGGTCTAATACCGGTGATGCCGCCCATCACGGTTTTTTTGTTTTGCTTGTCAAAGTAAGCGTTGCTGGCATGACAGCCCGCACACAGCACTGGTTTTCCCGCATCAGCTGTTACCAGTAAACCATTTGTGTTGTAGCCACTATTGACCAAGGCTAATTGATACAGCGGGGTGGACAATTGTTTTTCATCATGCAGACGCAGAATATTTCTCTTCCAGTCTTTATCCGGATTAGCATCGTTTACCCAGCCAGACAACGGCTTGGCAGCAATTTCAGCCGGATTGGTTGAAGTGGTAGACGCATGACAAGCCTTACAAGTCATTTCATCACTAACCGGCAGCACCGTTTTGGTAGTCGCCAATTCTTTACCGGTTAATGAGTCCTTGGCTACTACTTTAACAGTTGGGTAGTAGTTTTTATTACCTTTATCATCAAATGGCGTAATGGGGATGCCTTCAGCTTCAAACCAGTGATAGGCCAAATTGTAAGTCATTGGCGCCGGCGCAAGCGAGGGCGCTTCGTTGCCCGGCGCAGGAGCACCTGTAGCAAGGCCATCCAGATTCAGGCCTATGTCTATTGTCGGAGAAAGGCCAAATAAGGGACCAACCCAATCCCAAAAATTGGTTTTAGTGTAACTATTGGTATTAATGGAACCCGTACTGTCGGCCACCGCTTCATAAGTCAGCGTGACACCACTACTGATTAGCTTACCTGACTTATCCTTCAATTGAGCATGCAAAGTGTTGTAAGGCGGCAATATGGCAAATATAGAAAAATCCAAACCATCCATGCAGTGCATACCTAAATCGTTCCAGGCGAGCAAGGTGTAATTGCTTGCTACTGGTGGAGGCGGAACAGGGGTCTTTAACACCGTCACCTGAACTTGCCTTGATGTCTTACTGTCTTTTATTGTTAATATCGCAGAACCGGCCTTGATGCCTTTAACAGTTGCAGTTCCATTGCTATAGAGAACTGTTGCCACTGAGTTATCAGATGATATAACCGTCACTGTTCCAGAAGCATTAGTCACAGCAATACTGGTCGAAAGACCTACATTAAATGATAAGAAAGAAGGAGATACCGTTAATGCGACCGGTGAAGTATTAACCACGGTCACTGATACATCTTTGCTTGTTTTTCTGTCTTTTATTGTTATTTTAGCTGTTCCGGGTTTAATCCCTTTAACCGTTGCAATACCCTTTGCATAGCTTACGGTGGTCACCGAAGTGTTAGACGAAATGACTTTAATTGTCCCCGAGTAACTAGCTACGGTGACTCTGGCGGTGGCTCCAACCTTAACAGTAATAGATGCTGGGCTGATAGTCAGTGAGTTTTCATCAGCAGATACGCTGCCGGTCACCAGCATCGTAAATAACAACAAAAAAAATCGAGTAACAGGAACCAAGGTGCCCATAAAAAACCCCATTAAAAATAAACTTATTATTTAAATGGGCATTCTACATTAGCAATTACTAAAGAACTATGAACTAATCTTGTTTATTAAAATTTTTTAAACATTCTCAGGCGGCCTTTAACACGCTATTCAAGGGGATGCATTTTAATTTACGCAGTTATTTAAAACTTGTTCATTCTAGGGTTAATTTTGCCTTAGGTTTTGGGTGCTTGGCAGTTACTTAATATCGATTACTGAATGACAGCTTTCAAGTTTTATGCTGTCGTCAATTGAGCTGAACCGGCGGGCAGTAATTGGCCGAAATTAGGCATTCAAAATTTGGCCGGGTTTATCGAATGACAGTGAAATTTTGTGCCAAAAATCTTGATTTTTGGCACAGAGAGAAAAGTCTTTTTCTTGTTTGCGATGCGTTTATGGTGTAAAAATGAACCCTATAAGCACCACAACTACATCACGAGGGTAGAACAATGACAAGGCAAAGTATTTCTTTAACCGCACCAAACGATAATTGGTTGAATTCGTTGATTGAAAGCCAAGAATACAGCAGCAAAAGCGAAATCGTAAATGACCTGATACGCAGGGCAAGGGCAAATCAAAAAGAAATAGAAATGATCCGCGCCAGGTTGATTAAGTCAGAAAATAGCGGACTCATAACTCAAACCGCTGAAGAAATAAAAGCGGAATTTAAGGAAGAGCTGAAGCGTAATGGGGAACTATAAATTAACCGCAGATGCCAAGGAGGATTTGCGGCGTATCTATCGGTATGGCGTTAAAGAATTTGGGGAAGCTCAAGCGGATTTATATTATGACGGATTATTCAGCCATTTTAGACAAATAGCAGATAATCCGTATTTATTTCAGGCTGTAGACCCTATCCGAAAAGGCTATAGGCGTAGCGTCTGCGGGACTGCTAGGCATTGCAGCTCGATTCTTATCTTATCGATAACGCCTAGCCATTTCGCCCAATGGAACGGCTTTAATTTTACCGGCGTGTCCGGCACAGCCAAAGGCTTCGTAGCGCGCCTGACACAGCGCTTGCATCGCGTCCCTGGCGGCTTGGTAAATCTTGCGCGCGTCCAAATCCGATGCGTTTTCGGGTTGGGCCACATAGCGGCGAATAGCGCCGGTAGAAGCCATGCGTAAGTCGGTATCGATATTGACTTTACGGACGCCGTATTGAATCCCTTCGACGATTTCAGCCACCGGAACGCCATAGGTTTCAGGAATATCGCCGCCGTATTCGTTGATAATTTCCAGCCAGTCTTGCGGCACCGAACTGGAGCCGTGCATAACAAAATGGGTATTCGGCAGGCGTTGCTGCAAGGTTTTCAAGCGGCTGATGACCAACACTTCGCCGGTGGGCGGTTTGCTGAATTTATAAGCGCCGTGACTGGTGCCGATGGCGACCGCTAGGGCATCGATTTGGGTTTGCTTGACGAATTCAACCGCTTCATCCGGATCGGTCAATAAGCGGCTGTGGTCGTCTTGTTTATCTTCCAATGACCCCAGGCAACCGATTTCGCCTTCAACCGAGACGCCGCAGGCATGAGCCATTTTAACTACGGTGCGGGTAACGGCCACGTTATAGTCAAAACCGGCGGGCGTTTTCATATCTTCCAGCAGTGAGCCGTCCATCATCACCGAACTGAAGCCGGATTGAATGGCTTGGGCGCAAATGTCGGGTGTGGGCGCATGATCCCGGTGCATGACCACCGGAATATGCGGATATTGTTCAACGGCGGCCAGAATCAAGTGGCGTAAAAATACTTCGCCGGCATAGCGGTTCGCTCCGGCCGAGCCTTGCATAATGACCGGGCTGTCGCAGACATTCGCCGCCTGCATAATGGCTTGAACCTGCTCCATGTTGCTGACGTTGAAGGCGGGAACGGCAAAGCCGTGCTCCGCGGCGTAATCCAAAACTTGTCGTAATGACACTAAAGCCATGATCGGCGCTCCTTAATTGAATGTTATTGTTAGGTTTTATCTATCGCCGGAGGCTATTGCCATGTCCTGCGTATGACGTGATAGAAAAACGGCGTGGTTACAATCAAACCGAGCGGCATAAAAACACCGCGGTGCGGCATAGTAATGTCATTGGCCTGA
Organism: Methylobacter sp.; assembly: GCA_026399025.1. Taxonomy (GTDB): domain Bacteria; phylum Pseudomonadota; class Gammaproteobacteria; order Methylococcales; family Methylomonadaceae; genus Methylobacter_A. The sequence continues at coordinate 7,071 of JAPLRU010000093.1, read as the reverse complement.
ATGCGCCAGACCCGGAAGAATCGATAGTCGGCTTTGTCATCCGGGTTTATAAAAAGGCCTGAACAAATTGACTGTATAACTGCGATAATCCGAACAGGCTCACCGCAACCAGACCGCCGCCAATCCAGCGTTTAAATATCAAATCATTACGCATCATAGCGTTATGGGCCTTCAAACCCAGCACGTGTCCTATCGCGGCAACGGGTAAAAGCGTCAGCGCCGTTAGAAAATGCAAATCAACGGATAAGGTAATGAACGTGGTCATTTTGATGCTGACCAAGATGAACCATAAGACAAACAAGGTGTCGCGCAATTTATAGTGACTGACATTACGCATATAGACGGCGACCATCAAGGGTGCGCCGGTCAAGGAAATCCCTGCAATGTAGCCGCCTAAAATTAAAAGCCCTCTATCCGCCCAGACATGTTGGCTTGTTATGCCTCGGTTGAGTAGCCAGATGAAACCGTAAAACAAGGTGATCGAATAGATAAAGCTGTTCAGCCATAAAACCGGCAAATTCAACAAGCCGAAAACACCTATGATGGCGGCCGGGATAATGTAAATCGAAGACTGCCGCAAATACTGCCAGTCGACGTTATGCAAGCGGTTAAGCAAGGTTAAGCCGGAGAAAAACAATAAATGCACGCCGATGATAGGCAACCATAACAGTGGATTGTTGTGGATAAATAACAGCAGAGGTAAGCCTAACGCGGCGCCGCCAAAACCAAGCCCGGTTCGCACAAAGCCGGTCCAGACGAACACCAGAGCAATAAACAGCGTTTGATAAAGCGAGAAATCGAGTAATGTCATTGAAGAATAGTCTGCCTTAATGTTGAATGGCTTTGCTGTTTACGCTTCAGCAATCGCCTTTGGTTGTGCGGCTCTTATTTGCTTTAGGTCTGTTAATGTAGCGATTCCCATTTGGGTCATGTCTTCAATGACGGGCCAAAACCAACAGGACTCCGATATTGCCTTAACTCGGCTGCATTGCGCTTTATTCCGGTAGAAGAAATGGAAGCCGCCGGTTATGGGAAGTTGTTGAGCGAGTTTCAAACGACTAAGTGACGTGCAGTTATAGATTTTCGCGTGGGAATGCCGTGAGGGACGCTCCTGCGTCCCGTACCGCTAGAGCGGTATTCCGGTATTCGAGAGACTGTGAAAGTATTCGTTTTAGAACAAAAGCAAAAGCCTTCACCACGAAGGACACGAAGTTTTTAATGCGTTGAGTTTAATCAATTATTTTTTCTTCGTGAACTTCGTGTCTTCGTGGTGAATAGGTTTTTAAACTGATTTTGATAATACTTTCACAGTCTCCGGAGCATGGGAACGATAGCGAGCCCATCCAGACTTTACGCAGCTATATTAATTCCAGGCTCTATAACTCATTTAACTTGAAAACGCTGTAAGATCAGAAAGTCTATGACTTAGCTTTACTAATGGCCGCCGCTAATAATTTATCAGTCTGCAAAATATGGCTATATAACCAATCTTTCAGAAAATCCGACACTTTTGTCGTCAGCATTATTTTTCCGTTATCTAAATCTGTCTGCAAGTTTTCTACTTGGCTTATCAATTGTTGGTGTTTTCTCCGGTGGTCTTCGAACAGTGCATATTTAATCCGCAACATTTCGTCTTCTTCCCTTTTAAAATGTTCGCTTGTATAGATAAAAAGGTTGTTGAGCACCTTACTGATCACTTCTTTTCCTCTTCCTTCCTGCATTGCATTATGGAAATTATTGATCATTTTGATGAGTTTTTTATGATCATTGTCGATGAATTGATTGCCTACACTCAGTTCATCGCTCCAATCGAAAAATGCTTCGCTTTTCGGCTGTTGCGCGGCATTAGTATCGACTTCTTTTTTTAATTGTACGATTGCAATTCCGGTCTCATTGGACGCTTTGTTATAGGGTGTGTTTGTACCGAGCATCGCCTCTGCTTCAGTATATTTTTTTAGATTGATAGCTGTGGCAATCTTGCCGGCCTCCATATGAAATATTTTGTGTTTTGCTTTGCAATTTTTATGACTCTCCAACATGCCATATAGAGCTTCACTTTCTCCATACAGCCATTTTCCAAGTTCGCAACAATTGTCTTTGGCTATGGTTAAATCATCCAGCATTTCTTTGTTTGATATTGCAGTCCTGAATTTGGTTTTCCATTCGGCGTGTTTTTGCAATGCGCTATCTAAATTCATGTCAATACTTCCAACTCGTTTGATTTTTTAAATACAATTTCGATACTTCCGGGTATGAAGCTCAGCCCCATTATATTGAACTTAGTTGCCGGATAGCTATGTAATACAGGAGCCCGCTATAAAAAACCTATTTGACCGGCTGAAATCGACGCATTGACGAACTTATTCATGACCCTAAAGCAGACAGGCGCGAGCGGCGGAAATTGATCGAAGCGGAAAATATCATCCGGATACTGTCAATAAACCTGCCGGGTCAAATCTGAATCGATACGGCGCTCCGATACCGCTGCAAATCCTGCGGCGTATCCAAATCCCACTGCGCGTTCAGTTCGTGATGACGCAGTTTACAGCGTTCGATACGGCCGCGGGTTTCATCCAGCACGCGCTCCGTGCCCCAAGTCATGCTATCGAAAAGTTCCGGGCGAGGTCGATTGAGGCCGATCAACACGTAACCGCCGTCTTCAGCCGGAGCCAGCACGATGTCATTATGTTGATTCAAAACGGTTAAAGCCTCTTCCAAATCCTGTTCCGTGAGTGACGGGCAATCGCAACCCATTAACAAGGCGTGAGCGTAATCGGCAAGCGCCGAGCAAAAAGCATGATGCATGCGTTCGCCTAAATCGGCGCCTTGTTGTTGCTTTAGTCTTAGCGGATAGGTTGCGGCCGATTCGGCAAAGAAAGCATGGTCGATGCTGGGGGAGCACCACAGTTGCACCGGGCATAAATTACTTCGGGTCGCGCGTTGCAGGGTTTTTATGCTGAGTTCGATATGCAGTTCGGCGGCTTGTTCGGCGCTTAATGCCGGGATCAAACGGGTTTTAACTTGGCCCGGAACCGGGGCTTTGCAGAAAATCATCAGCACAGCGTCGGGGTATTGGTAAGTCATCGTCTGCGCAAGGCTTGAAAAGGCAGCAGCAATAATCGTAAAAAGCCTAGTTCATGCGCCTCGCGGAACGGCTCTAACCCGATAGCCATCGTCGTTTGCGGCTGTTTGGGGTTGGCCGTATAGGTTCCGCACAACCTGTCCCAGCAGGAAATGGAAAAGCCGTAATTGCTGTCGGTTTCGGCGGTTAAAGTCGAGTGATGAATGCGGTGCATATCCGGCGTAATAATCAACCAACGCAGCTTTTTATCGAGTGTCGGCGGGATATTGATATTGCTGTGGTTAAAGGTTGCGGCGCCGTTCAGGATAATTTCAAAAATAATGACCGCCCACGGATTCGCGCCGATTAAAACAACGCACAGCACTTTGTACAGCATCGAAATCATGATCTCCAGAGGATGAAAACGCAGCGCAGTGGTGGCGTCGAATTCCAAATCGGTATGATGCACTTGATGTAAACGCCACAGCAGCGGCCATTTGTGCGAAACGATATGCTGGCCGTAAATGGCAAAGTCAAGAATCAGCAAAGTCACGATAATCGACAGCCATTCGGGGACGGGCCATTGGTTTAACAAACCGTAACCTTGGTTTGCGGCATTGACCGCGCTCAGGTAGGCGATGCCGCCCAGACTTAAACGCATGATTGCGATGTTGAATGCGGCCAGTCCCAAATTAACCGGCCAGCGTTGTTTACGGCTGAGGTGTGGAATTCTTCGGGGGCTGACATACTCCCAGCCAATCATGATGCAGAAAATGCCTAATGCGGCGGATAAACGGATTACGGTTTCCAAAATTGCCCCCTGGCATAAAGTTCGGACAAGAGTTCCGGGTCCGCGCCGCACAAGTAACGCAGGCGCAAACTCCACATCAGCAGTATAGTCCTGTACACGCCGTAGCGCTGCCACCTTCGACCGGAACTGGTGACTTTGGCGTTAAGACAAAGCGGCGGGCCGATTTTTTGCAGCGCCTTGCTCAAGGCGATGTCTTCCATTAAGGCGATGTCGGGATAGCGTCCGGCTTTTTCAAAGGCCGCCTGGGTGACGAAAATAGCTTGGTCGCCGGTGGCAATGCCGGTCAGACGGGAACGCCGGTTCATCATCCCTGCGATTATTTTAAACATGAAATGGTCGCCGCTTAATTGAATGTCGAAACGGCCCCAGTGCTTGTTGCCGAGATGTTGCTCGATTAGCTGCAAGGCATGTTCGGGCAGATAGGTGTCGGCGTGCAGGAAGATCAAAATATCTCCTGACGCATGATTGGCGCCGGTGTTCATTTGCCGGGCGCGGCCTTTGGCCGAGCTTATGATTTGGTCGGCCAAATGGGCGTGAGGGCCATTAACCATCGGTTGTTCGGCGGCGTTGACAATGATGATTTCGCACTTATCCCGTAACGGCTGCAAGGGAAGCAGGCACGAGATAATGGTTTTTTCTTCATGCAAGGTTGGGATGATGATCGAAAATTTCATGAGTCACAAAATTAGTAACTACTCAGCTACCAAAATTAAAAAAACTCACCACGAAGACACGAAGAGCACGAAGAGCACGAAGGAATAAAACTTCATGTCCTTCGTGCTCTTCGTGTCTTCGTGGTGAAAAAACTTTATCATTACGACCGGAGTGTGGGGCAACGATCACCCCGTTTTGTGCTGCAACGCGGCCCTGACGCAGCGCAAAATGCCGTAACTGTATTGCCCGTCAAACAACTCGTAAACCGGTTTAAGCGCGTTCTTTTGGTCTTCGGGCAGATTCATTATTGCTTCTTCTATCCGGCTGATTTCCCGCTCAGGTAATTCAACCACATCGGCCAGCACCAACATTCCCTGCTCCAGAGACTGAGCCAAATGGCCGTAAATCGTGGTTTCTTGCAGTTCTCTTTGCTGAGCAATCTGCTTTACGCTGTAACCCAAGCGGAATAAAGCCACCGATTCGGCCATCGTATCCGACAGACCAATCGGCCCATTGCTAAGATCGGCAAACTCTTTAATGACGGCCAAGAATTCATCGGCGTAAAGCTCCAATTTGCGTTCGCCGACGCCGGACAATAAACTCATTTCGCGGCGATTGCTTGGTTTGGCTTCCAGCATCGCCATCAAGGTGGCGTCATGAAAAATAACATAAGGCGGCACATCTTGGGCATCGGCCAGCATCTTGCGTTTGGCGCGCAACGCATTCCACAGCAGGGTATCGTCGGCTTTTGCAAATTCCCGGCCGGTTTTTCGGCTTCGTTCGGCACCGCCTTTAACTTTTTCGGCCTTCAAGTCCTTGCGCAGCATCAATTGCTGTTCGCCGCGTAAAATCGGCCGACAGGCTTCGGTCAATTGCAACGCGCCGAAACGGTCGAAATCGACCGCAACCAGTCCTCGCGCGACCAACTGCCGGAACACCGAATGCCATTGTTGTTCGTCAATATCGTTGCCGATGCCGAAGGTCGATAGTCGATCATGAGTGGCTCTTAAAATCCGCTCGGTCGACTTGCCGCGCAGCACATCGATCAAATAGCCGACGCCGTAGCGTTGTTGGGTGCGATGAATGCAAGACAGCGCTTTTTGCGCAGCCAACGTGCCGTCCCAGGTGTTAACCGGCTCCAAACAAGTGTCGCAATTGCCGCAGGGCTGCTCAAGACGGTCGCCGAAGTAGCCCAGCAAGGACTGACGTCGGCAATGAACCTGCTCGCATAAGGCCAGCATCGCATCCAATTTGTGGTATTCGATGCGCTTATGCGCTTCATCGGCGTTGGAATCTTGCAGCATTTTGCGTAAGGTGATCACATCCTGCAAACCGTAAGCCATCCAGGCATTAGCGGGCAAACCGTCGCGTCCGGCCCGGCCGGTTTCCTGGTAATAGGCTTCAACGCTTTTGGGCAAATCCAAATGCGCGACAAAGCGGACGTTGGGCTTGTCGATGCCCATGCCGAAAGCGATGGTCGCGACAATCACCACGCCTTCTTCCATTAAAAACCGGTGCTGATGTTTGGCGCGCAAACCGGCATCCATCCCGGCATGATAGGGCAGGGCGTTGATGCCTTTGGTTCTGAGCCATTCCGCGGTCGCATCGACTTTTTTACGCGACAAGCAATACACGATTCCGGCATCGTCGGCATGTTCGGCGCGAATAAAATCGATCAACTGGTCGCGGGAGTTTTGTTTTTGTACGATTCGGTAACGGATATTGGGCCGGTCGAAGCCGCTCAGATAGAGCCGGGCTTGCTCCAGATTCAGGCGTAGTTTAATTTCTTCGCGGGTTTTGTCGTCGGCGGTCGCGGTCAGCGCGATGCGGGGAATGTTGGGGAAACGCTCATGCAGCAACGATAACTGGAGATAATCGACCCGAAAGTCGTGGCCCCATTGGGAAACGCAATGCGCTTCGTCAATCGCGAACAACGCAATATTGATGCGTTCGAACAGCGCGCCGGTGCGCGCCGAGGTTAAGCGCTCCGGTGCGATATACAGTAAATCCAGTTCGCCGTTCAGCAACTGCTGCTCGATTTTTCGGGATTGTTCAAGCGACAAGGTTGAATTCAGGAACGCGGCTCTGACGCCCAATTGCAACAAGGCGTTAACTTGATCCTGCATTAATGCGATCAGCGGCGAAATGACAATGCCGACGCCGGGTCGGATTAAGGCCGGAATTTGGTAGCACAACGATTTGCCGCCGCCGGTCGGCATCAGCACCAAGGCATCGTGCCCGGCTATCAGTTGTTCAATAACTTCCTGTTGTTGACCTCTAAATTGATCGTAACCAAAAACGGTTTTGAGTATTTCGATGGGGCTGTGAGTCATAATGTTTTTGGTTTTTTGGAAACGATAACCGGCGCGGTAAATAGGTGGAAAGGAAATCTCGCACTAAACACCCCACCGCCCCGAATAGTTCCCACGCCGGAGCGTGGGAACGATAGGACGCAGGGCGGAATAAGCCCGCCCGGCGATAGTCAGGGTGGGCGTTTCCGGCGCTTTTGAATCTCGGAATGCCGGAAACGTCTGTCCTGCGCTAA
>JAPLRU010000033.1 GCA_026399025.1 Methylobacter sp. | reverse complement strand
TGGCGGGGAGGTGGGGAGTTTCTGGTCGCGTTCGATGTTGACTTTAAACTTCGCCAAACCGAACGGCAATTTTTCCGAGAGCCACAGTGTAGCGGTGTTTTTCGAGCGAGACCGTTTGTCTTCGAGCAGTCGCGAACCCTTTTGTACACGCGCCGCGACGCTGTCTCCGGCAATCGTCAGTTCTTCCGTCTGATTCGACGCCGGCTTGAGGTTGGGGTAGTAGGTCAACTGCGAGATGTGCGGATATACGGCGAGCGCCTTTTCGTTGACCTTTTCCACCGGGCGGTCTCCGACCTTTCGGATCCCTTCCACAATGGGGAGGAATGTTACGGGCACTGTTTCATCGTCGATCGGCTTGCCGATGACCGACTGTTCCGGAATCAGCACTTTATACAGGTAGACTCCGCCCGGACCGGGGGGTTGATCGACACCTGCCGGCTTGGTGATCGCCTTGAACTCGACCCAGCGGCACGGAACCTGTTTTCCCTGGTATTCCGCCTCTTGGGTGCCGACGGAACTGATCGTCAATTCCTGACGCCATTCCAAAACAACATCTCCCGTTGCAGCGTTGGGGCGGGCCTGATTCTGCCGGTAGTTTCCCTCAAATCGAATCCAGGCTCCATCCTCTTTGGGAAGATTCCAGATCAGAACCTGAGCCGACGCGGTCGGGGCCAAGCCAAGCAACAACCCCAGTCCCAGGGTCACGACGCCAATCCAACCGCTACGCATTACACCACCTGATGTTTCCAACGTCGAACAGAATGAATCAAGTCGAGCCCGCATCAACCGCCGGCGGGGGGGACGGGGGGCTGCTGGCTCGCCCCCAACGGCTGCTTCGCGTGCAGCGGTTCTTCCGCCGAGTGAATTCGATCGACCTTCGGTGGATTATCCGTCAGGAATTTCGCCAATTCTTCCTGGGTGGTCGCCACCGTGTCAGCTTTCTTGACGACGCCAGCCACAAGCGGCAGAACCTTGTCGAACACGGCTCCGATCGGGTTTCGATACGCCGCGAGCGCCGCGCGATCCTGAGCCTGCTTCAACAGACCCGTTCCCGTGCCATTCGCGTCTGTTGGCTTAAAGGCGCCATAGACTTTGATGTAGCACAGCTTCCAACGTCGGTTGGTGGGATCTTTGAGGTAGGCGTCCGTCATTTGTCGGGCCATCTGTCCGACTTCGTAGGCGATCAGTCCCAGGTCGGTTCCTGTCTCGTAGTTGAGCTGGCCCAACGCGGTTGCCGCCTCCGAACGAACCAGCCAGTCACGTGATTCATCAATCAGCACGCGCGCCAAAGCTTGGGCGACAATCGGCTTTTTGTCGGCCAGAGACGTCACGCGAATCTGCCCCATCGCTTCGACCATCCGCCACTGGTTCCACCACGGTTCGTCGCCACTCTTGTTGATCTGCTCCACCAGCGTTTCGACAATCTTCGATCGCTCGCCGATCTTCAGGTTCTGCACATTGTAGAGCTTCACCGCGCCAGCGATCCCCCAGGCACGAACGCCGGCGGGAGTGTTCGCCTTATCTTGTTTCAGCAAGGCGAGCAATTCGGGAAGGGCTTTCGTGAATTGGACTGGCGGAGCCTGTGGACCATTCCCTTGAACTTCCACCAGCTCGGACAACCGCGCGAGCAAGATCGCGGTCTGAACCCGGGGAACCAAGTGGTAATTGTTCAGAAACTGGGGAGCGAGGCCGACCACTTTCGTCGCCATAAAGACCCGCACTTCGGTCTTGTCGGTCTTGGCAAGATTCAGAGGGTTGATCTCGCGGAAGAATTTGTCCTGAAGTTCATGGGCCGGCGTTTTTCCACCGAGTCGATTCCCCTTACGGGTCAATTGCGACAGTTTGAACTCGACGTATTCTTCAATCAGTTTCCGCTCGTCGTCGTTGGCGAACGCTCCCGCCTGACGGATCGCGGTGACACGTGAAAGAACCTGCTTTTGCTCTTTGGCCGGCAGCTCTTCAAAACGGTGAACCGGTGCCTCGTCGTCGGTCGTCATCCAGACCGGGGGCTCACGTGACGGAGTAAAACCTGAAGGGAGGCCGTTCGGGTCCAGAGTCAATTCAGGAAGCGGGGGAAGGTCTTCGCCCTTAAGATTCTTCTGCCGGACGTTCTGCAAATTTGGCATTCCCGGCATCCCGGGCATCCCCGATATCGCTCCGCCGGGCATTCCCATGCCCCGCTGCCGATCCATGGGATTGCCGCTTCCTGCACCAGGCATTCCGGGCATTCCCGGCATTCCACCACCCATGCCGGGCATGCCGCCACTCATCCCAGGCATCCCGCCCGTCACGAATAAAAGCATCGATTTCAGCCGCATCTTTAAAACAGCCTTTTGCTTTGCCAATAAGTTCCGTTATAGGTCTTGGGTTTTCAAAGTCTATTTCTGAAAATTCCGTCAAAAATTCATCGGGTAACGGTTCAAAAAAAGCATCTGGCAATGGAACGCCTTTATCTTTTGCCAAACCAACGGGGCGTGATTTATTTTGAAATTGAGTAATGAGTTCTTGTAGCCATTGAGTGGGCGTTTTACCTGCTTGTGCCGCATATTTCATCAGATTTTCGTAAGTGTAATCGTCTAATTCTAGTGTGTGCATGATGTTCTCCTATTCGGAAATTCTTTTGTTTATCAATAAATCCAGCTGCGCTTGAACTTCGGGCGTTTGCTCGGCGGGTTCGATGTAATATTTCCATTGATTTTTTAAATCAGACGCAGGGTTTGCCATTGTCCATAAGCGCCCTACGCTATTTTGCACTAGGTATTTGACAATCCAGTTCGGCGTAAAAAGTTGGGTGGCGGCGGGTATGTCTTCGCTTTTAACGACCTTGCCGATGACCTGATCTTTTTTCTCGCTGATATAAAATTGATACAGCCAGCCGACGATTTCAACTTCTTGCCAATCTTGTTCGGGAATGGCCTCAACCAGCTTGGAAATGACTGAATCGGTCAGCAATAAATTGTCAGGCAGCAGCAGTTCGGTTTCATTGTCGATGCGCTCAAATAGAAAAGGCATGACCTTTGATAGCGCGTTGCATTGAGCAATCAGCGTTAAGCGGTACAGTTCGCCGTCCTTGTCGCCCGCCAGTTTAAGATCAATAACCCGTTGGGCATTAAGACCGGGTAAGCCGCCGTTTTGCGCCAGTTCTGTTGCTACGTTAAGTATTTCCGGCAAACCGCCTTCCCGGCTGGAAAGCGCCCGATAACCGTGGCTCAAGTAATCGTGGATTTCCATGTAGCGTAGGGCTGCAAAGCGGTTAAACCAGGTATAGGCCACCGCTTCCATGGTTTGAGTAAAGCCTTCTTTCTCAATGCGGGCAATCAGGTTGGCCCGTTGCCGGCTGATTTTGGCAGGCCAGGATTGTCCGGCAATGATGACATAATCGCCACTGTTCTCGGCGGGCGCAATTGCCAGTTGACCGTTGTTTTCGGCGAGCCCGATTTGATGGGCGCGGGCTGTGACGGCGGCAATAAAGTCTTTACGGGCTTGTGGGGCGTAGGCTTTGAGTTTGGCTTTGTTCACTCCGTCAATCCCCAGTCCTCGGCAGAAAGTGTATTGATGACATCACCCAATTCTTTGACACGCCCGACAAAATGCGGCGGTGGTGTGCGTTTGCGAACGGGTTGAGTTGGCGATATTTCATCCAGTGGTAATAGCACCACTTCAAGCCGATGATGCTGCATGGATTTAGGTATAGGGATAAATTCCGGAGCATCTTCATAGATTTGACGAAATGCACTCATTGGGTAACGCCTTTAAAATTTGTTTGTCCGGCATACAGCTCATCCCTTGCACAAGGTGTTGCATCATCGACCTGACGGCTGAATTGGTTGAAAAATTCTAACCATGTCGATGCTGAGTTTATCTTGGGTGCGGGTTCATCATCCAATGGCCAAAAAATCACTTCAACCTTGCGATGTTGAAACGCTTCCGGTACCGGAATGAAGGCCGGGGTATCGATAAATATGAGTCTTTCAGGGTTCATGGCGATTTATCCAATCAATCTTTACATGCTTGTGTGACAAAGGTTTTGAATTTGGTTTTGTTCAAATAACATAATCCTGTAAACGCACAATATGACCTATGCCTTGTGCTTTGCGGTAATAAGCTTCGTCGGCAGTGATGAATTTTGATCCGGGTGTGTGTATTGCAACGGCGTGGTAGAGGGTGTCGAACAAATGATGCCGATAACGAATGGAGAGATCGATTGCTGTTGAATAAACTTCTGGCCCTTGGGTGATGTGACATTCGACGCACAACAAATCAAATAGATCATCTTGGGCTTCATCGGGCTTTTCACGGGCAAGTACAGCGGCCACTTCCGCAATAAAATGTGGCGGTTGCAGTAGTTGGATTCGTCCCGCGTCCACACTTTCCAAAATGGTCAATGCCAAGTCGCAATCAGTTTCATTATCCCGGCTCTGAAAGAACCATTTAATTGCGACGCTTGCATCGACCACCAAAATCATGGACGGCCTTCTTCCCGTGCTGCACGAAATTCTTCTTCGGTGATTGCCGGAGCATGTTTGCGCCGTTCCAGTATACTTGCAATCGCATCGTGACTGCGTTGTTTACGCTGGGCACGTTCAACTGCTTCGCGCATCAGTTCGGCAATAACGGCACTCTTGTTTTGTCCTTGGTAAGCGATATTGAACGCTTCTTTAACATCGTCCGGGACGCTGAAATTGACAGTAGCCATGGTTGTCTCCTCAGTTGTTGAAAATTTCAACAAATTATCCGCTTTAGAATGTTCAAGTTCAACGTTTAGAGTAGGATTATTGAATCCGGGCTTTTTTGCCTTCTTGCAGAACGGCTACCAAGGCCTTCCTTAACATGGTCAGATAAGCATCGACTTCGTCTTCTGTCTCCAGGTACGTTTTGCTGCTTAACTCTTGGGCACGAATCACTTTAACGGGTTTTTGCGGCGTCGCACCCGTATTGCCAGCACCAGGTTCTTTGATGCCGGGAGCAGACTGTTTTTGTGCGGCAGCAATGCTATCCATTGCCGCATCTAAATGAGTTCCAGCCCGCTCGGCTCTGTAACGAATTTGTGGAATGCTAATCAGCCCGGCAATACTGATTTTAAGTTGTTGCAGCGGATGCAAGGCTTTATTGCGCAAGTCATCATTCGCATGAACCTGATTTAACGCTGTTTCAATTTCGGCCAGTTTTTGCGCAATGGCTAATAACGCGATTTCTCTTTCGGCTGCGGCCAGTTGTTGGTTGATGGTTTCAACCGTGTTTAATAAAGGCTCGATACTGTTGATTTGACTGTAGGGCGCAGGATTGTCGCGAATGGCCGCCAATTGCTTGAGCGCATTGGCGGCGTTACTATCCTGTTGCAGGGCCTCATGATTGTCGTTAAAGGCGGCCATGGCCTCCAACATCCGTTGCCAGAGGCTTATCTGGGTTTTATAAAAGCTGATGACATCGTGAATATCATCACTCAGATCAAGCCAGTCGTCTTTGTTGGTCAGGAAGGTTTCAATGAACTCGTAACTGTCCCGAATCGCCAGTTGCTTGCCGATGCGGTTAATGGCTTGCTCTATAACTGTTTTGCCAGGGTGATATTTACCGGCGGCTGCATGGCTGACGTTTTTGAGTTCAGTTTGCCAAGTAGTAAAGCTGTCTCGGGTATCGGTGACCAAGCCGTCTTCCTCTTCCCTGGGTAGTTTGGCAAAGAGGTCACGGTGTAATTCGCGTGCCCGTTTGAGCGAAACGCTATCGGCTGATTTGCGTTTGAGGATGGAAATCTGTTTAAAACGGACCGATTTGGTTAACGGGTCTATCGCTGCTTTGGGTTCTATATCAGAGCCTTCGAACATCAATTTAATCTCGCCCGCCATAGTGAGTCTGGCAACCAGCAGTACAATTTCCCATTCCGGTTTCCAGCCCCAGGGAATGCCGGTAAAGCGGTCAATTATATCGGACAGCAACACCCGCTTTTCTGAGGCGGCCAATAACAGGTATTGGCGCAGCTCATTGACTGCCAAAGGGTTTAGTTCTTCGTTCTGGGTGTTCTGCAACAGCGGTTTAAAATCATCGCCGGAAAGTACGGCTTTGATTTCGGCAATAGGGTCTGGTGTCCGATACTTAAGATAAGGCAGCTTGCTGTAGGTGTTGGCAATCAAATAATTGACCAGCTCATCTAACAGGGTAGTAGGATGCAGTCCGGCTTTGATGTCGGGCTTTTGCCCCAACACATAAAAATCGCCGGTAGCCATCAGTGTGCCCAGTTGTTCGACCAAACGCAGTTTTCGCTCTCGGTTTTCTTCTTTGCGGTCAGCCAGGATACGCTTTAATGATGGGGTAGCTTGGTCGGCTTTGGGACTGATGATGTATTTTTCGATTTGCAGGAATAGCGTCAGTTCTTCGTAAAGCCGCTTGCCTTCCGCCATGCGAATGATGGCTCTACCTGATGACTCGGTACTACGCAGGATACAAGTGGCCTCGTGCATCCGGTCATAGTCATCACCCAAGGGACTGATAATTTCCAGGGTTAAGGCATGGTTGGCCGTTTTCCAGGGAGCGCCATCCAGTAGGCGGTTAAAGTCGTAGTCGCCTTTGGAATCGCGATGCCGGACTTTGGTTTGGCTTTTCAGGATGTCTTCATAAATCAATTCGGACAGCAAGCGGGTTCTTTCCGATGATGAGATTTCTACATGGCCCAGTTCTCGGGCAACATCACGCTCTTCATTGGTCAGGAAGAACCACAGGTCACCGTTTCGGCTCACTAATTGTTGTTGTTCCAGTCGGGCCAATGATTCCTGGATGCGGCGTTTAAGACTGAGTTTATCGGCATCCACCTCATCAATACAGAGTGTGGCAATGTTGTCGATGGTGGGCTTGATGGTTTCGGCAATATAGCGGATCAGGAATAAGGCTTTGAGCAACTGGGTGTCGTAAGGCTCTAAGGCTTCATTGAAGGGCGCTTGATCTATAGACTTTTTGGCGACGCTATCAATAAAACTGTCGATAGACGGATAAAAATCATAAAGCGGTATCAAGGCATTAATGGGCTTGTCGGCATTTTGCACCGCCGCAGACTGAAACGCATCCAACAAGGAACGCTCGCCACGCGACAGATGTTTGCCGGTTGCCCCCACTTTGCGGATCGACTCAAAGATCTTTTGCAGCAATTGGAATTGATACGGGGTAAACGGATAATAGGCGACGAATTCAGCCGCGTCCTTAAAGCCGCGTAGATTGACGGCATTACCCAGAAAAGACAGCTGGTTGTTAATGACATCGCCTTTTTGAGCATAAATATCCCGTAACTCGACATGGGCTTGTTCGGTTTTGGATAACAGCCGTTCACCAATGACTTCGTCGGTATTGGAACTGGCCAAGGATAAGCGGGTATGAAAACGGGCTTGAATTTTGGAAAAGTCCTGCGTTCTGGCTTTATTAACCTCACCAATGGCCGCGTCAATATCTTCCTGGCTGGTGACAATGACCCAGGCACGACCTTGGCACAGTGTACCCAACTGCTCAACAATGGTTTGCAGGCTCAGCATAAATTGAGTGTTATCACCGATAAACTGCCCGACCTCATCAGCCAGAAATATGATTCTATGGCCGGCAGGTTGGGTGCCCAAATAATCACGCACCAGTTTCGCCAGCCCTTCAATATTGATGCGGTAATCATCACGCGCTTTATCAAACCAACGACCGGCAGAGTCCTCGGTTATGCTCAGTGACTCGGCTAGAGCGGCAATTACTTCATCACGTAGAAAGTCCACGGCATCGCGCTCTTGTTGCCAGCTATTGCCGTTTCGAGCCTGAAAGAGTGATTTGAACTTTTCGTAAGCGCCTTTGGCAATCAGGTAACGCTCCATTTCGGCAATATGAGGCGCATCACCGCAAAGCCCCTGTTTTTCGTTAAATACCCGCAGAAACACTTGGACTATGGCATCGCGGTCCGATTTAGCATCGGCCTTGGCGTCGATATTAAATAAGATAACATCGGCCGTGCCTTTAATGGCCTTGTGGATGTCTGCCAACAACAGCGGATCTTTGATTTTGTGTTCGTCAAAAAAATCAGCGGCTCTTTTATGGTTGCCGGTTTTGGGGTCAACCGCCTCTCTATTTTCCAGCAGATAAGACAGTATCTTGATGTAATGCGATTTTCCTGAACCGAAAAAGCCGGATACCCAGACACCCACCCGAGCGGTAATGGTGGAATCTTTGGGTTGTTCGGCGGCAGCCAGGTAAGCATCGAAGAACTTCCGAAAGTATTCGGTGAGCTGTTTGGTAACGACATACTCTTCCAATTCCTGCCAAATGCTTTCAACATCTAATTGGTCTGCCTTGATGACGCCATTGATCGGACGGTCAATAGGTTTGGTAAATAGTTCCCTTATTTGCATGGCATTCTCTTTAAACTGTGGTGTTATTGCACCTCAGGAACCAACCTGAAAGCGCGGTAGTAGTGATCTTCGGATAATTTGTTGAACAGGCGTAATGAATAGCCATCATATAGCCCTGGATAAAACATCAGTAACGGTGTTCTGCCCATTAAAGGGTGCAGCGCAGATAAGAGGGTATGGGTTCTAACCATAGGATAAGCACTACCGACTCCCCAAAGGATAAGGACATCGACCCTATCGAGATCAACCAGGGAAACAATCTTCTGAGCCAATTTATCTTCTTTAAGCACCTGTCGTAAAGCCGCCATAACCGCTTTATCACCTTTTGCTTGCTGCATGTCGATAGCCTTATCGAGCAATTTACGATCTTCAAGCAGCTGAATAACCAGATCAAATAAATTGATGATGCCCGCTTGAATAGGCGGTTGCGATTTATGCAGACTGGAAAGGACCGTTCTGGTCAGAAAATCCCGCATTTCCATTTCCCGCTCGGGCGGGTAATCAAAAATCCAGAAACCTATTTCGTTACCGAGGCCGTTATTATTAAGGAAGTCATCAGACGACATTTTGGGCAGAATCTGGTTCAGCCGTTCCTCAAAAGTCATTGCCATTAAGCACGGTCCAAAAGGGCGATTAAAGTGGTGCCTCCCTGTGCTGACAGATAACGCCGAACATCAGGGTGCAACGATTGCGGGGTGAGTTTCATGCTACGTGTATTCTCAAGATATTTGGCTTCTACAAGGATGCGGCGGACAACCTCAAACAGTTTAGTCAGTGTTGATGTCGACCACTGGCTAACTGATATATCCCTATGGCTACATTCAGTCAAGAATCCTTCCCAATCACCGGAACAAAGGGCCAGATTCAGCCGACGCTGGTGATCGATGTAAACACCCTGAATAAAATCGGCTAATAGCTGACTATGTCTAACTGCCGCAACCAGTAACAATTGAATGGCAACCTCTTGTTCACGATGGGCAATCATATCCCAAGCAATAGCATCAAGGCTATTTAAACGCTTTCTGATTAAGTTGGCTTGACGCAAAGCAGTCGACGGCGCTTTTTTTTGCAGCAGATTATCTTCGACTAACGCTCGTCTCCAGGTCTTTTCATCGGGATCAGTTAATAAAAAAGCGGCTATACGGCGACTCTCTAATGGCATGAGTGAACCAGCAGAAATTTCTGCGTTGTAAGTCGTCACAGTTTAACCATCGAAATAGGAGTTATTCAAATCCAATCTATTTTTTAGAATTGCTTTATAGCAACAATCAAATGATCGGCTTTATTGATTTAATAAGCCGGTAAGCTTAAGACACATTAGTGATTTACTCAATAAATACTCCGCATTAAGATCATCTACCGTTGCTTTTCAGCTGCTCAGCCGCCGGATTCAAAAGCTTGATATATTTTTTATTGCCTTATAAATCAAGTTTGTCGCCTATAGCTTATGTTAATTCATGTTAACAAAAAGCCAGAAAAAGGCGATTTTATAGGCTGCCGGATAAAATCACAGCTTGTACTTTTATCCCTTTCAACAAGTCAGTAGAATGGTTGCTTTCTTATTGGATCGCTGATGATGCCCAAACACTCCGTTACCAACCGATTATTGCCCTTGTCAGAACAAGAGATCAATGAGCTTGACAGTTTTCTCATGTCTGAGGCTACCTCTTACGACACCATGTCAATTGATGCGTTAGATGGTTATTTGACTGCAATTGTAATCGGCCCCGCCACACTGGATTTTAATCAGTGGTTTCCAGGTATCTGGGGGCCTACCAAAGAGGATGCACCCGATTTTGAGTCGATGGAACAAGCACAGCATATCATCGACTTAATCATTCGCCAGATGAACAACATTGCCTCTGAATTCGAAGACGATCCTGATGACATCTCACCTATTTTTGTTACCGTGTTTCACCCAAACGAACCTCGCGAATATCTCGAAGCCGACATGTGGGCGTATGGATTTATGGACGGAATAGAGCTGTGCCGAAAAGATTGGCAGCCATTTTTTGATGCACCTGAAGCCGGCAAAGTGCTGCGACCTATCTACTTGCTCGGCTCGGACGATGTAACCCCAGAAGAAGAATTACTTACAGAAACATCCGAGCAGTGCGAAAACCTAGCGCAACAAATTCCTGAAAGCTTGGCCTGGATTTACCGGTTCTGGCTTCCTTACCGACAAGCAGTAATGGCGCGCACGGTTGCCAGAACCGTTCAGAAAAACCAACCCAAGATCGGGCGCAATGATCCATGTCCTTGTGGAAGCGGGCTGAAATTCAAAAAATGCTGCGGCACTGCAATTACCTTACATTAAGCTCTGAACTACAATTATAGGTTGCCCCAGAATTGCTGTTCTTGCATCAGGTGAAGGTTACTTACGTTAACCCCCATTAACATACGTTTGCCATAGAAGCGGCTCACAAGAGGTCGAGCGATCATTGCTGCACTAATCCGATCGGATTAATTGGTAACCTTTTTTCTGTTTGACTTCCGCCAACTTTTGACCTGCGCTGATGGCTTCCGCCTCGGTGGCAAACCACTCTTTACGCACAGTTCCTGGCGAAGATTGCCTGCCCCATTCTTTAACCAGCGACCAATCACCAAAGATACCCGGCGTAATATACAGCTGATAAAAGCGATGCATGTTCTTGTCCGGGTCGTGTTGCTCCAAATAAATGTGGTTCATCTCCGGTCTTCCCGTCGGTTTAACCGTTGTTAAAATCCAAAAATAGCGACTCCTAGCCCTAATGCGATGGGTGATAATGCAGGACTATTGGCTAAAATCACCGGATTCAAAGAGGCATCCAGTCGCGCCGGGAGACGTTAATTGATCTTACGGGCGGAAAATCTCGTCAAGGGTAACTGCATCCAATACACGGTCGCCCCATGTCTCAATTTGTTCAGAGGTAGCCGTAGCAATCCGGTTGACTACTTCGTTGGGCAATGCACCAAAGCGTCGCACTAACAACCGTTGCAATAACAAGGCTTCCCCCTTCTCGATACCCTTCTCTATGCCTTTCTGCTCATATTCTTTCGCCCATTCATCAAATCGTTCAGCTAATGACATTTTCAACTCCTTCAGATCATTCACCTTGGGTAACACCAAGGTATGTTTGCTTTGCCGTAACAGCACCGCCCGAATCCAGATTGCAAAGATACGCTTCAGTTCCGGCTTGCCATCCAACCATTCGTTTAATAGTTCAATCAGTTTTATCAGCGCTGCGCCGTTCGCCGGATGCTCGAAACGGATGACAGCCGCCACCAGGTTTTTCAATCCGGCTAAGTCGGCTTCAGTATATTGATTCTCATCGATCAGCAAATACTTTAGCTGCGGCAGATAATCGGATACCAGTCCCGGCACTTTGGGGATCAGTTCGGCAATGTCAGTAGCTGCTGTCCATTTCTGATCACCGTTGTAAAGGACAATCGGTAACACGGGAGGTAGATGCTTTTTGTTTAAGACTTCACCACGCCGGATTAAATCTTGGTAAAGAAGTCCCACGTAAACCATCATCCTGACCGCCATAAAAGCATCGACGCTGCTCTGGAATTCAATAAGGATGACAAGTATACCCACTCACCATCAACTTTAACCCGCCAAATAACATCATCGGCACGGTGAATGTTAAGTTTTCCAACCAAAAAATTAGTATAGTGTCTCCGGTCATTCAGTAAGCCCGAGGCGGATACAGCCGCAAGCTGTGACTGTCCGAAATTACCGCAACATATCCACAAGTTGCGCCAACAAACGATCCCGCAAGCGGTAAAGTTCGGGCAACCGTGCCATAGCTCTATCCATCTGACCGTCCTGTTTCAAACGAGCCAACTCACTAGCCAGCTCATGGATTTCGATGTGCAAAGGGCCCAAGGCTTGGATAGCCAAGCGATTATCCTTTCGTAAGCGAACCCCGGTTTTCAGCCATTGTCCGACACGGCACTGTTCATGGTGCATCGGCGGCGCATCTCTCTCCCCCTGAATAAACCTCGCGACCTTTATGATCCAGGCGCGGTGCTCGACCTGGGCAAACAGAATAGGCAAGTCATCACGGCTGATCGGCTCTTGTTTCTGCCATGAAGGATCGGAGCGCCAAGCCGCCTGCCAAACTGCTATTTCTTTGGCCGGCATGGGACGAGCGATGGCGTAGCCCTGCGCGAGTTCACAACCAAGTTGCAGCAATATTTCGCCATGCGCTAGGGTTTCCACCCCTTCAGCGATCGTCTGACTACGGAAAGCACTGGCAAGCCCGAGGACGCCGCTTAGAATCGCCAAATCATCCGGGTCATCCAGCATGTCCCGGACAAAGCTCTGATCAATTTTCAAGGTGCCGGCCGGCAGACGTTTCAGGTAGGTTAGTGACGAATAGCCGGTACCGAAGTCATCCAGCGCGAAACCGACTCCCATTTCGCGGCAGGCCAGAATCACACTGGACACTTGGGCAATGTCGTCTAACGCGCTGGTTTCCAGCACTTCGAGTTCCAGATCATCGGCCGCCAGTGCCGGGTGTGCGGCAACTAGTTGCCGCAAGCGATCGACAAAGTCGGCTTGCTCCAACTGGATCGCATCGATATTGACACTGACCGGCAGCTTCAAGCCGGCTCGCTTCCAGGTCTCAATCTGTGTCATGGCGGTATCCAGCACCCATTCTCCGATTTCAATCGCGAGCGGATGGTTTCCAATCAGGAGCAAGAAGTCTGCGGGCGACAGCAAGCCCCGCTCCGGATGCTGCCAGCGGATCAAAGCCTCGGCACCGATGACTACGCCAGAGCGCATGTTCACCTTTGGCTGGTAGTAGAGGACGAATTCGCGTTCATTCAGTGCCTGCCTGATACGTTCCAAACTTTCATGATGGCCGCGCACACTGCGGTCTTGCTCGGTATCAAAGATGTAATAACGATTTTTGCCCGTTAGCTTGGCCTGATACATCGCCTGGTCGGCTTGGCGCAACAGCTGGTCAGCATCAATCGCCTCTGCCTGCGGGTAAAAGGTCACCCCCAGACTGGCGGAAACCCTCAATGCATTGCCGTCTTCGTGGACCATCTCCCCCGCCGCTGCGAGCAGGCGCGATAGCATGGGTATAGAGGATTCGACATCCGGCAGGTCGAGGAGAATCGCGACGAATTCATCGCCGCCCAGCCGTGCCAGCGTATCGCCCTCACGCAAGGCCTGCCTCATGTGGCCAGACAGTGCGGTCAGCAGATGGTCGCCTACTTGGTGACCATATTGGTCGTTGATTCCCTTGAAACCGTCAAGATCAAGATAGGCAAGCGCCAGAATTTTCTTGTGGCGCTGCGTTTGCGCCATGGCCTGTTGCAGACGGTCGGCGAGCAAAACACGATTCGGCAGGCCGGTCAGGGTATCGAAATGGGCAACATGTTCGAGTTGCTTCTGGTGCGCCTCACGCTCAGTGATGTCATGGCCGATCCCGAGGACGCCCACCAATCGTCCGTCCGGTGTCCGCATCGGCACCCTGGTGGTCTCCAATAGGACGTGGCGGCCGTCGCTGGCATAGGTGATCAATTCCTCATTGCGGGATGCTTCGCCGGTAGCGATGGCGGCGCGGTCCTGCTTGCGAAAGAAGTCGGCCAGTTCCCTGGACACGAAGTCATAGTCGGTTTTGCCGACGATGTCGCTTTCAACGGAGCCGAAGAAACGTTCGAACTCCGGATTGCAGGCGAGATAGATGCCGTCGACATTTTTCAGCCAGATCAGATCGGGGATGGTGCTCACCAGGGTATGCAGGTGTGTCCGCTCGGTTTCCAGCGCCAGCTGTGCCCTGCGTCGCTCGCTGATGTCGAGGCCGACACCCAACAGGTAGGTTTGATCGCCGATGGTGCTGCGTTGCCCTTGGAAGTGGTAGGGCAGTTTCCGGCCATCCTCGGTCTGAAAATCCGCTTCGACATCCGCCTGCCCCTCGGTGAACACCCGCTCCATAGCCTCTCCCACCCGCTGCTGGTCGACGCCAACGAAAAAATCCGTGCCCCGCATGGTTGCCAACTCGGCATCGGTGTAGCCGGTAATTTTGCTAAACTGGTGGTTCCAGCGCACGAAACGGCCTGTCGCGTCAAACATGTAGAACACGCCGGGAAGGGCATTCAGGGAGTCCTCGGAAAACTGCTTCTCGTGGAGTAGTCCGATTTCGGCCTGCTTACGCTCGTTGATGTCGCGAGCAAAACCCACGGTACCGATCATTTTTCCGTCCAGCGTGACGGGCGACTTATAAGTTTCGATCCAGATCGCCTTACCGGCAAAAATAAGAGGTTCCTCGACACTCTTCGACTTGCCGGAATTGAGCACTTCCAAGTCATCGGCACGGTAACGCCGGGCCAATTCAGCCGGGAACAAATCGAGATCGGTCTTACCAACCAGTTCTTCCGTTAGGGTAAAGCCGGCGGCATCCGCGTAGGTCTGGTTTGCCGCGAGGAGGCGGCTTTCCATATCCTTGAGCCAAACCATAAACGGGAAGTTATCGAGCAGCGCGCGTTGGTAACGGTCGCGTTCTTGCAGCGTTTGTTCAGCGTTCTTGAGCTCTGTGATGTCGTCGTAGATTCCAAGCACCCCGATCACCTGTCCCGATGCATTCTGCAACGGCACCTTTGACGTGCGCAACCAGATGGTTCGGCCATCCGGCGTAGTCTGGGGTTCCTCGTAGTTCATGCGTGCCTGTCCCGACTCCATTACCTGCCGGTCATCTGCGCGGTAAACCTCGGCCTGCTCAGCCCAGCCCATGGCGAAGTCATCTCGGCCAAGGAGATCGGCCGGTGTCTGCTGTCCGGCATCGCGGGCGAAGGCCGGGTTGCAACCGAGATAGCGACTCTCGCGATCCTTCCAGAACACCCGGATCGGCGCGGTATCAATGATGGTTTGCAATAGATTGCGGGACTCCTCCAAGGCTGCACTCGACTCAATACGAGTCAGTTTACCTAGCAAGTAACTCAGCAAGCCAAGGCTCGGCGGAGCAACGATGCATGCAGTGACGAAACCGGTAAGCACATAATCCCAAGTAACTTCACCGTTTAACAACAGGCTCATCACCGACACAACCCCAATTGCCCCCATTACTACGCCAAGCGACATAAGCACCCACAGCCGCCACCCCTGCAACCGCAGAAGTAATGAAACTAGACCGTGATCTTGAATACGCATTTTGAAAATCCTATTGCTCTCGTTGTAGTGTCAGTAGTAGTGCAAAAAGTCCTTGGCTTTACCGGTCAGTTTGCTGGGACGAATACTGCGAGGCTTATCCAGGAGGGCGGGGATACCGCGACTTTCCCATGTCTTTAATCAAGTTGCCGTTGTTTACCTGCACATCCCAAAAAATGGCCGACAATTCCTTCAAAGTGAATCCGGCAGGGCTTAATAAAACGGCTTGGGCACGCACCCATGGGACGTGGCTGGGATGATACCGTTTCATGTTTTCTAGGGCCTCTCTTTCGTCAGTCAACAGCGCATTTAAAAACAACATCGTGAAATATTACATCGTCCAAATATTGATAATTTAACAGATTTTTTTGTTAAATGATTTTTGCATTCTGATCAGAGCAAACACATGTGACTTTTCAAATTACCCTGCAATCAATTGGCTACATTCAAAAACCGATTTATTAGACCTTTTTGTGATTTTATCCAATTGATTTTAAAGGATTAAGATTTGTATGCGCTTGCCTTGGTATTCTGATAGGTCGCCGATTCACGGATCGTCGGCAATGGGGGTGCAGACGGACATTCAGTCAGTGCATGAATCCGGTTCATGACCGGCAGCAACTGGCCGTTATGCAAAGCTTTGCATAACGGTCATTATGTGAAGTTTCCTTTTATGCACAGTGTCTTGGTTTCGACTATAGGCTTTCAGAAATTAAATTTCCATCCGTTCTAAAAATGCTGAAAAACCCCGTTAGAATATGCCAAGTCAAATCCTTAAGTGAGCATATCAATGGCAGCAATAATCATCTCAAAAGAACTATTGGAAAAACTACGGGCAAGTTCGTTAATCGCATTAAAGTTAAAAATGTTCAAGCATTCCGGTTAATAACGGCGCTGATTTTGTACGGAGAAGGGTTGCGAGTGGATGAGGTTGCAAAACTGTTGGGAGTAACCTTCAAAACCGTCATCAATTGGATTTTAAAGTTCATGTCCGGGGGGATAAAATGGGCGATGGGTAAGCATTACCACGGACGGGGACGCAAAGAAAAGCTGACTAAAGCGCAGCAAAAACAAGTGCACGACATGATAGTCGAAGGGCCGGAAGCATACGGTTTTTCTAGGAGCCTGTCGGACTTCGCACTGTAACCAATTGATAAATATGGATTAAGTTATTTTTGGTGATTTAGTAAAATCATTAAACATCAATTAGTTGGGCCATAAGTCCGACAGCCTCCTAGGCGGCTGGAAATTATTTATCTGAAAAACTATAGTTAACATCAGGAATCAAGCGGATGAGTAAGGCGGCTAGATAAATAGCTGGCCATAATTTTTGCAAACTTCAGGAGTGGATTTTCTGTTGTTCAATTCAGAAAACAAGCCTTAGCACTACAGATAGCCTTTTCTACTTAGAATAGCTCCCAACAGGGAAACAATCATGCGGAATTTATCCGTCATGTCGATATAAAGTGAGAATTCGATAGACCTGATGACATCGACTGGAATAAACACTGATGTTGCTGATAGTATTACGCTATTAGTTTTCGCGCCAAGGGTTTTTGCGTTTTACCGGAAGAAAGTACCCGGTTGCAGCTGTTCCGATTGACCTGTTAAAGCTTGCTTGCTCTGTTTATGCAACAGTAAATAAACTTTCTCCGCCGCTTTTTGTTCGCTTTCACCCCAGTGTTCAATGTTACCGGCACAATAGTTTTGACGCAGGTGCTTTCGGGTCGTTTCATTATCCGTTTGGGTCAATGGGATGATTTTCTGCCAGGCTGCATCGGAACTGCACAGCGTTTGCTTGGCTTGTTTGGCGGCGTCTAAAAATTGTCTGAACGCCTGTTGATGCCGGTCCGCCCAACTTTGTTTAAATACGTAACCCAGATTAGCGACAGATTCTGAAATGCCCAAGCCCTGTAAAATGCCGCGGCCGTCAATCAGCGTCCGATAGCCTTCGGCTTCTAGCCTTGCCGCAAAATGCCAATAATTTAGTACCACATCAATCCGGCCTTGCTTAAGCTGTTCGTTAAGCAACGAAGGCGCGCCGAATACCTTTTCCACCGACGCATCGAGATCGATATCTTGCTGTTGTTTTGCCAGGGTTTGCAGCAACAGCCAGTTTTTATCCAGCTCGCCGCCGGCAATGCCCAGACGCTTGCCTTTAAGATCCTGTAAGGCATGAATGCCGCTATCGCCGGGCACCACCAAAGCCCCCGAAATATCGGAATAAGGATAAAAGGTGAAATCAGCCCCTTGTTCGCGCAAGCCGGACACCCAAATCCAGTCGGAAACGATGATGTCCACCGCTCCCGATTGCAATGCGATCTTACCGGCTTCCGCATTGGCGACATGCCGGATGTCCAGCTGAACATCGGCATGTCCGGCTTTTAACGCATCCTGCAACGCGGGCAATTCCCACTCCACTGTGCCGCCGGATTGAACGCCGATGCGGATAAAGGTTGGTTCCGCCGCAAAGCCGCCGCTGGACAACAATAGGCTTAACAGTAAGATGTTAAATTTCATGACTACAATCCTGTTAAAAAAGCTAATCTTCTTTCCCAAATCAATCCGGCATGTCTTATTAATCATTTTGCCGGTAATGACTGTAAACAATGGCAACAGCGGCAAGCGTAATTAATTGCCAGATGTAACTATCGAAATAAGCGATACAAACGGTTATCAGGCCCAAGAATAAGCCGGCGAAAATACAGCGCCAGCCTCTTTTTATGCCGTCCAGGTAAGTTGTTAACGCCAATATTAACAGCACGATCAAACCGGCTTCTTCATGGAAGATTCTGCCGGAATGATGGTAGGCATAAACGACAATACCCGCAGCCAAGCCGCCGGCCCAATGCAGTAGCCGATTGATAAGCTCTTTGAGGTTATCGCCCTGTTGCTTGAATTGATAATAGTCGGGAGCGATGGCGATTACGGTAAACAAAAAGATCATTACAAACCAATAATCATGGCTGGTATGTCGATAGCTATAGCCGATGTAGGTGCCGAGTAGCGACAAAAGTAAACGCAAGGTAAAAAGATGATGAGCTGATAGCAGGTTTTGTTTGTTCATGAGTTCTCAAGATGATAGTGACGTTTATTCAGGATCGGGAAAATCGGCGTGATTGATAGATCTTGGGCAGATAAACCAAGCTTAACAGCAGTAATGCCAATAATGCCGGTTGCCGGCGAATATCGGTTTGCACCATTTTTTCAGTCGCCAATTTCGGGTTTTGTAATGCTTGATTGAGGTTGTGCAGGTCGGTCAACCGGGCGTAAGCCAAGCCGGATTCAGCGGCCAGTTTTTCCAAATAGCTTTCCTGCAAGGCGGATAAATGCTCGTTGCCGACGGCGGCTTCGCTGCCGAACGGGGCGTTACGCGCGTTGTAGCCTTTAATTTGCGACGGGTCCAAATTGGATTGCCCGAACGAAGAGCGGTGCGGTACATCGTCCCGGTTATAAAACCCGGTTTGTTTGCCCAGGCTGTCGAACTTCGGGATAGGTACCGCCTGCAAGCCGCCGACACCGATAATCATGCCTTTGGCTTGGCCCCTTAGCGATGAAAAATCGGTTTGATAATTCGGATTGACAGGCGGTGCTTCCTGTCCGTCGGTAATGAAAATCACCGAACTGTCGCTTTTTTTCAGCATGTCCAGCGTGCTTAACAAACCTTTGGCGATATTGCTGTCCGCGGCCCAGGCCATGCGCCAGTCGATTTTACTGATGGCGGTGTCTATTTCCGTATAAGCCGAACAAACCTCCAGCGGCTCGAATAACAAGGTCGAGCGTCTTTCGGTGAACAGGCCGAGGCCGACTTTGGATTCGCAAGGCAGTTTTTGCAACAATTCGCGCAAGGTTTGCTTAACAAAATTCAGGCGACTGACGGCCTGATTATCTTGCTGATAGTCGGTTGCGTTCATGCTGCGGGTAATGTCGATAATAAAGGTGTAGTTGTAAGTCGGCGCTTTTTGCAGCTTGCTGGGGTAGATGAACAGCACCAGCATCGCTAAAGCGGCCAACAGCAGGCACCAAGTTCGATAATCTTTTAAGGTATGGCTCATTTTTTGTTCTCATGCTTGTTTTTTCTTCGTTCTCAGCGGGCGTAGGCCGGAATAAGCCGGTCCGCGCGTTAAGCGCAGGACTGGTGTTTTCCGGCGCTTCGATTGCCGGAAATGCCCACCCTGCGCTACCGCTTGCATCGTTCCCACGCTCCGGCGTGGGAATGCAGTGGTAGACGCTCCAGCGTCCCGCAACGCTGGAGCGTTGCAGACTGAATTCCCACGCCGGAGCGTGGGAACTATAAAAGTAGCTCAACTGATTTCATGCGCGTTATAAGGCGCGCACGGCACGCCCTACGTCGGCTGTCCGGTATCACGCCGGCATGACAGC
>JAPLRU010000080.1:3945-28174 GCA_026399025.1 Methylobacter sp. | reverse complement strand
AGGGCGGCACCACGCAAGGCATTTTCAACCGTTTCCTCCAAAATGCGTTTGTCATTAACGCCTTGGATTCGTAGGCCGTAAGCGACATTTTCAAATATCGACTTTGGGAACGGGTTAGGCTTTTGGAACACCATGCCTACCCGACGACGCAATGCCGCGACATTGACTGACTTGTCGTAGATATTTTCGCCATCCAGCAAAATTTGGCCTTCTATCCGGGCGCTGTCAACCAGGTCGTTCATGCGGTTGATGCAGCGTAACAAGGTGGATTTTCCGCAGCCGCTAGGCCCGATATAAGCCGTCACTTTTTTCTTGTGCATTTCCATGTTGATACCATGCAATGCCTGTTTTTCTCCATAAAACAAGTTTAGGTTTTCTACTTTGATACAGGTCTCATTTGGCTCTTGCGATTGTTCCTTGCCGAGAAAAACTGAACTCATATCTATTGAATGTGTGCGTACTTGTTGTGTTGTCATTTCTTTAACCTTCCAATGCCCGGTATTTTTCTCGCAGATGATTTCTGATTAAAATGGCTGATAAATTCAACCCTACAATGACCAGTACCAACAGTAATGATGTTGCATAAACTAAAGGCCTTGCCGCTTCAACGTTAGGGCTTTGAAAACCGACGTCATAGATATGAAAGCCTAAGTGCATAAATTTTCTATCTAAATGCAAAAACGGATAATTGCCGTCCAGCGGCAAGGTAGGTGCCAATTTGACCACGCCCACCAGCATCAGCGGAGCCACTTCGCCGGCCGCTCTGGCTACCGCCAAAATCAAACCGGTCATCATCGCAGGGCTTGCCATCGGCAATACCGTCAGCCATAAGGTTTCCAATTTAGTCGCACCCAAGGCCAGACTGCCTTCCCGTATAGAGCGGGGAATACGCGCCAAGCCTTCCTCGGTTGAAACGATAACCACCGGCAAGGTCAGCAAAGCCAACGTGATTGAAGCCCAAAGCAAGCCAGGAGTACCGTAGACCGGCGCCGGGGCCGCTTCCGGAAAAAACAGCTGATCGATGTTGCCGCCCAGGATATAGACAAAAAAGCCCAAGCCGAATACCCCGTAAACAATAGAGGGGACCCCCGCCAGATTGTTAACCGAAATCCTGATTAAGCGGGTGATAAAACCCTGTTTGGCGTATTCGCGCAAATAAACCGCTGCAATAACGCCAAACGGGGTCACAATAATCGACATCATGATCACCATCATGACCGTACCGAAAATAGCCGGAAAAATCCCGCCTTCGGTATTAGCCTCGCGGGGCTCATCGGTTAAAAACTCGACCACTTTAACACCGTAATGACCTATTTTATCAAACAGGCTCATAGTGTTGGGCTGGTAAATCCTGACTATTTTCGCCAAGGGAATTTCAACCTCTTGACCGGCCTCGGTCTTCGCCACCAAACTGTCTCTTCTTATCTGTTGATATAAGGTACCGAGCTGCGCCTGATACTTTTTATAGTCAACTTCCAAGTCTGCCTTTTCAGCGGCCAAGCGCTGTTCGTCTGCCGCGGTCCATTGATTTTCAAGTTGCAACTTTTTCTGCTCAAGCCTCAAGTGCTCCAGGCTGTAATTTATCGCGCCCACTTGCTTTTTTTCCAAATGGGCTATTTCCTTGAAAACGGCTAAAGCCTGACTGATTCTGGTCTGAGCGGCGGCCCAAGCGGTAGCGCCTTCCGCGATAATCTTACCGTTTTCTTTAAGCGCAACCAAACGACCGTAAAAATTCCCCCACTCCCGCCGTTCCACCACCATCAGATCGTCGGGGGACTGTTGCTGTTTAATATTGCGTTCCAATATCCAACGAAAATCGCTGCCGGTAATATCCCGGTTGCCGACTTTAATCAGGTATTGCACCAACGTATCTTCATCGTCGGCCATCGCGTAGCCGGTTGATTTGGCCATCACGGCCGGCGTAATGCTGGTGTCGACATGCTCGCCGATGATTGTCTGAACTTGACCGTCCGGCTCCTGATAGCTGAGCTGGACAATTTGGGACGGCCAAAAATGGCCCACCCCTCGTACCAATATCAAGCCCAGTACACCGATGACCATAATAAGACAGGCACTGACCGCCGCCGCGTTGAGCCATACCCAGGGAGTACCGCTTTTAAACCATGCTTTAATCATAATGAGCTATATTTTTCACGTAGGCGCTGACGAATGACTTCAGCCAGCGTGTTAAAAACAAAGGTAAACATAAACAGGACCAGAGCCGCTAAAAACAACACCCGGTAATGCGTACTGTCGACTTCCGATTCCGGCATTTCCACTGCGATATTGGCGGCCAAGGTACGCAAACCCTGAAACACGCTTAAATCCATCACCGGTGTATTGCCTGTTGCCATTAATACAATCATGGTTTCTCCGACAGCTCGGCCGAAACCGATCATCACCGCCGAAAATATCCCCGGACTTGCCGTTAACAGCACAACCCGCGTCATGGTTTGCCAAGGCGTAGCGCCTAAGGCCAAAGAGCCCACGGTCAAATGTTTCGGTACGCTGAAGATGGCGTCCTCGGCGATCGAAAAAATAGTCGGAATCACCGCAAAGCCCATCGCCACGCCGACCACCAAGGCATTGCGTTGGTCATAACCGATGCCCAATTCGACCTTAAACCAATCGCGCAAGGTGCCGTGAAACAAAAAGGCTTCCAAAGGCACGCTCACTTTAAAAGCAAACCAGCCGCTGAACAAAATCACAGGGATCAATATGGCGGCATCCCAGCCTTCCGAAAGGTTATCGGCAATGCGCTTAGGTATAAACTGCCAAGCAAAAGCAAACAACATGACGCCCATGGGTATAACGATCAGCATCGCAAAAAAACCCGCCAGATGCTCTTCCATAAACGGAGCCAGCCAAAGACCGGCAAGAAAGCCTAAAATAACCGTCGGCAACGCGCCCATGATTTCAATCGTGGGTTTCACGTACTGACGCATCCGCGGAGCCATAAAATAGGCGGCATAAATCGCCCCCATCAGCGCCAAGGGCATAGCCACCAGCATCGCATAAAATGCTGCCTTCAAGGTGCCGAAAACCAAGGGAGTTAAGCTGTATTTAGGCTCAAAATCGCTGTTTGCCGAAGAAGATTGCCAGACATAAGCGGGCTTGGGATAGCTTTCATACCAGACTTTCTGCCAAAGCGATCTGATCGACACTTCGGGATGCTCATTGTCAATGCGCCAAAAATGCATGTTGCCGTCCGTGGACTGCACTAACAACGCGTTCGCTCTCGGTGATAAAACCGCAGCTAAAGGCAGGGCATTACTGACCTTTTCTTTAATCATCTCTCTTTCAGCGGTTGAATGGTAAATACCCACGACCCCATCCGCATCAATGGTCAGAAAACCTTTACGGCGCTGCTCGGCGCTAATCGCGATCACCGCTTTGTCCGAGACTTTAAACGCCCTGATTTTTTGCATGGCGGGATGATTCGACTTGTCTTTAACCAGACTCCACTGCGCCACCAAGCCGCTGGAGTCGCCGACCATCAATGAAAGCCCGCTATTTAAAAAAGCCACACTGGTCATTTTTTGTCCGGCATCGACCACGTTTTGCTGTTGCTTTAGCGTGGGCTTGCTCTTGTCATTAATATCATAAAAGCCTAACTGTCCGTCGCCGCTTATCAGATACAGATTGGCCTCTTCCTTATCGATCAATATATCCGCAATGCCTGCCGCCGACTGTTCCAAAACCGAATCGGTACGCGTTAAAGCCGCTTCATCGGCAAACAACGATTGTTCTTTTTGGAAATTGACCAGGCGAATTTTACCGGCGCCCTGCGGACTATCTGCTGTTTTTGCAACAATTGTGGTCGCATTGTCGCCCGCTTTAACCGCAATCTTCTCCAAAGCGGCGCCTGAATCGTCCACGACCAACGGCTGTTCGCCTAACGGATATTTAAGCGATGGCGTAATCACCCGCACATTGTCAGGATAAGTGACTTTATATTGATGCTTAACAACAACGGCCCGTCCATCGGACAAGCCGTAAATGACCACGCCCTCATTGAGCGGATTGCCTTGGGCAAAACTGGTGATGCGCGCGCCTTCAGGTAGTGCCACGGCCTGCGTCAACACCGTTTTGCCGGTAGCTGCCGCAAAAAAGATGACTTGTCCGCTATCGGTAAACCTCGCGCCCATCTCATTTTGCTCTTCCACTTCGAGCAACACCGTGTTACCCAGCGTTTGGTCCGGCACCGCGTATGTGCTGACCGGTTCTGCGCTCGCCGATATAAACAGCGGATAAACCACATACAGTAAATAGAAAAAAATCAGTACGACGGCGAAAATCACACTCAGGCCACCCGCCACCACACCATAGCGCGCCATGGCATCTTTGATGAGCCGCCAGCGCTGGTGGTATTCAGCCGCACCGATGGTGATGGAAGAAGATTGTTTTATGGGAGCGTTTATGACTGACATACGAAAGACACTGGAAATTAAATGTGGCAATGATAACAAAAAACGGCAAAAAAAAGACCCTGACCCACAAAGCAAATCTCGGCCTTAATTATGTGTCCGCTGTGTTTTTTCTTGCTGAGCGGGATAGCATCGGTTCCGTACCGACCGCAGGTACTTCTGACCTTCAAAACCGGGAGAAATACCTCGGACTGCCGGGAACAGTCTCGACCGCCCTCCATGGCAGTCGAAGATAACAACGCATTCAGTCCGACGTCCCTTGTGCAAACTGAATTTAACCCTTAGTCTTATTTAAGCGTCGCCAACACTTTGTCGACCACTTTGGCAGGCAACGGGATATAGCCGTCTTTTATAACCACTTGCTGGCCGGTTTTCGACAATACCATTTTGATAAACTCGTTATCTAACGGCGCCAACGGTTGGTTGGGTTTTTTGTTCACATAAACATATAAATAACGCGTCAAAGGATAAGTGCCCGCAATCGCGTTTTCAGGAGTTGCGTCAACAAAAGTAGTGCTGCCCTTTTTTGCCAAAGCCACCATTTTGACGCCTGATGTGGTATAGCCCATACCGGAGTAGCCGATACCGTTAACCGATGAAGTGACTGATTGAACCACGGAAGCGGAACCCGGTTGCTCGTTCACGTTGTTTTTGAAGTCGCCTTTGCATAAGGCGTGTTCTTTAAAATAACCGTAGGTACCGGAAACCGAATTACGTCCGTATAACTGAATGCTTTTTGCTCCCCAAGCCGCAACACCGGCGTCACCCCAGGTTTCAATGCTCTTGTCGCCGCCGCATTTATTAGTGGAAGAAAAAATAGCGTCAACCTGTTCCAAGGTTAAGCCCTTGATTGGGTTATCCTTGTTGACCATAACCGCCAACGCATCGATAGCCACGGGAATAGCGGTAGGCTTGTAGCCGTATTTATCTTCGAAGGCTTCAAGCTCGTCATCCTTCATTTCGCGACTCATAGGACCCAAGTTTGAAGTGCCTTCAGTCAATGCCGGAGGCGCGGTGGAAGATCCCGCTGCTTGAATTTGAATATTGACGTTAGGGTAAACACGATTAAACTCTTCCGCCCAAAGCGTCATCAGATTAGCCAACGTGTCGGAACCGACGCTGGACAAGTTGCCGGAAATACCGCTGGCTTTTTGATACTCGGGAACGCCCGCATCAACTGTTTGTACGGCACCGGCAACACCGCTGGTTAATGCAGCAATGCCAAAACCCATCGCGGTAACTAACGATTTGGTTTTAAAGGATAGTTTCATGATCAACTCTCAAAATAATTTAAAGTGGTAGTATTATGTAAACAGAACATGACGAGAATATTACAAAATAGTTTTTTTTGCCCTCGACGGCATTAGACGGACATATTATTCATCGTTCTGCGGCGAATTCAGTGTTTTTTAGCCAAACGGCGGCTAATGATAACTTATCTTTTAGCTATCCATTCACATCCTTTGTCATTAAAGATTAATACTGGGCAGTTATTCTTAACAGGTTTAACTTTCAGATTCCCCTGAACTCACACTCTCTGACAAACATGTCCTTACAATTTGAATTTCCGGTGAATTTAACCGTTGAACACTTTATCGCCCAATTAAGCCATGAAGCGAATGTCCAATTGGCGTCAAGACAATCTTTCCGCACCATTTACTTCGACAGCTTTGACTGGCGCTTGTTCTTAGGCGGCATCACTTGCGAATTCAAGCAAGCCCAAGCCGTTCGGCTTCCTGCTCAACAAGCCTTGTCCTCCTTAATATTAAGATCGATTAAAACCGGACATATTATCGCTGAGACCAAGCTTAAAAATGCGCCGTCATTGTGCAAGGAGTTCGAACCGGGAATTATCCGCGACACTCTGGAGCCACTGCTGGAAATGCGCGCCTTATTACCGGTTTGCACACTGGATTATGAAATTTATCATCTCAATATTATTAATAAGGATGAGAAAACCATACTTCGGCTGCTGATCGAAGAGCATGGCCGGCTCAATAGCCGAGTTCTGCTGCAACCGGTAAAAGGCTACGACAAGATCGCTGAACAGCTTACTGAGATATTGACCTCAACTTTGGGCTTAACCGTTACAAACGAACCGGCCCTGCTAACTGCTCTGCAACTTCAGGGGCGTAAGCCTAAAGATTATTCGTCAAAATTGAATATCAACCTGGATCCCGATATGCGCGCCGATATTGCCGGCAAATATATCTACAGTCACTTGCTAAAAGCCATCAAAGTAAACGAGCAGGGCACCATCGCCGATACCGACAGTGAATTTTTACATGATTTTAGAGTTGCAATCAGAAGAACTCGCGCCGGACTCAGCCAAATCAAAGGCATACTGCCCGCCAACATCAATAACTATTATGCCGATTTTTTTTCTTGGCTGGGCTCGATCACCGGCCCTACACGGGACTTGGATGTTTATCTGCTAAATTTCGAGCGTTACAAAAGCAGTCTGCCAGCTTCCATCAGGGAAGACCTGAATCCTTTATATGATTTTTTGCTCGCCAAACAGCAAAAAGCCCAGAAAGAATTGGCAAAAAAATTACAATCCGCCAAGTATCTATCCACCCTCTCCGAATGGGAACAGTATCTTAAAGACCCTTCATGCCAAAAACCGCTTGAGCAAAACGCCAAATTAAGCATTAAAGAGCTGGCGGATCGCAGAATATGGAAAATTTACACTCGGGTGTTGCAGGAAGGCGACGCGATTGCCGATCTATCTCCGGCTGAGGCACTACATGATTTAAGAAAATCCTGTAAGAAATTACGTTATCTGATGGAATTCTTCCAAAGCCTTTATCCGGAACAACAAATAAAGCTCCTGATTAAAAACTTGAAAGAACTACAGGATGTTTTGGGCGACTTTCAGGATTACGCCGTGCAAGAACACACCTTGAAACTGTTCAGCGAGGAAATGATGGCGCTGAATACACCCGCCGGTACTTTTCTAGCCATGGGCGTATTGGTTCAGAACCTTGATGCCCACAGACGCACAGCCCGCAAAAACTTTGCATCGAAATTCGAAGACTTTAAACAGGAAGAAAACCAATCCGCCTTTAAATCGCTGTTCGCTCGAACCAAACCTGACCACTCTAAACATTGAATGCTGAGATAAACAAGAAACGCAGGACCATGACCGCATATTTTTTATTATTTGCTTAAAACGGAAATATCCACTAAACGTTGAGACTCGCCCAAGCTATGACACATCAACAAAACCATGCAGCCCGCGTTTGGATTTAACCGCCAGCCAGTCTTTCAAGTGTTTTAACTCTTCCGTTTCTTCCAAGTCATCCAGGCTCCGCCTGTTTTTTAACAAACGAAATGCCGCGGAGAGCACTTTATAGCGTTCTCCGGTAATGCCCGCTCGCCTTAAACCTACGGTATTTAATTTATAATGCCGCGCGGGACGTCCGCCAATCAGCATAAAGGGAATAACATCCATATTCAGCCCGGTTGTACCCTGCACTATCGCATACGAGCCAATCCGGCAAAACTGGTGCGCAACCACCGCGCCGCCGATAAAAACATTATTGCCGACTTCAACATGTCCGCCGATAGCGACATTATTGGCGAATATCGTATTGTCCCCGACCATGCAGTCATGCGCGACATGGCTGTTATTCATAAAGAAACAGCCCGAACCGATGCGGGTCTCGGCCTGTTCTTTAGACGCTCGATGCGCGGTAAAACCTTCCCTGAAAACGTTATTATCGCCGCAAATCAGCCAGGAAACCGTTTCCGCTTTAAAGCTTGTATCTTGCGGCAACCCGCCCAATACCGCATGCGGATGTAAAATATTGCCGCTGCCCATTTTCACATGACTATGCACCACGGCATGAGCGCCTACTTGGCAGTCAGCGCCCAGTTCAGCGCCGGTTTCAATAACGGCGAAAGGGCCTACCGTAACATTGTCTCCCAACGCCACATCCGGCGCTATGTAAGCGGTCGGGTGAATATTTTGCGCCATCTTAGCTATCCTCTTGGATGATATTTTGAGTGTAATTCTTTGAGTCTTTCACGGGCGATGTGAGTATAAATTTGCGTGGTCGATAAATCCGAATGCCCAAGCAGTAATTGCACCACACGCAAATCCGCGCCATGATTTAACAAATGCGTAGCGAACGCATGTCTTAAGGTATGCGGCGACAGCTCTTTGTTGATTCCGGCTTTTTTGGCGTGGCGTTTGATAATATGCCAGAAAGCTTGTCTTGTCATGCTGCCCCCACGGTTGGTAACAAACAGATAATCGCATTGCCGCTCATGGAGAATAGTCTTTCTGGCTTGGCTCATATAGCTTTCCAGCCAACTCATGGCTTCTTCGCCGACCGGGACCAAGCGTTCTTTGTTGCCTTTTCCGATAATTCTAACCACACCTTGCCTAAAACTGATCTGTTCAAACTTTAAATTGACCAGCTCCGACACTCTAAGTCCGGTCGCGTAAAGCATTTCCAGCATGGTTCTATCCCTAAAACCTAAGGCATTCGTGACTTCAGGCGCGCCCAACAGCAACTCGACATCCTGTTCGGATAGCGATCCGGGCAAAAGTTGGCCGACATGAGGCGACGCTATCAATGCGGTCGGATCGATTTTTATGCTGTTTTCCCTGATGTAGTAGCCATAGAACCGGCGCAAACTGGACAGGATGCGCGCGGACGACCTATTGCCTATGCCGTCTTCATAACGGCTGGCAAGAAAGTCCGACAGCTGCCCGCCATCAACTTCCAGCATGGGTTTTCCCGCCAACCATTTAGCGAAAATTCTTAAATCACTGCCGTAAGCCGAAAGCGTATTCTCGCTCAAACCCTGTTCGACCCAGGCGGCATCAAGAAACTGATCTATCAAAACGGTGGCGTTCATTTTTTATGACTTGCTTCGAATGCCAGCAATTTGTATTTTATCGCCATAAAATCACCCTCGGTTCGGCCGCAATAGCCGCCCATGCCGGAAACGGAAACGACTCGATGACAGGGGATAAATAAAGCATAAGGATTGTCCCGACAGGCATTACCGACAGCTCGCGCCGATGAGCCTATTTTTTGGGCTAATGCGGAATAAGTTAGGGTTTCCCCAAAGGGGATTTGGCAAAGCGCTGCCCAGACTTGGTTTCTATAAACGCTACCTTGCTTTAACAATTTAATATGAATGGGCTTTTCGGTATTTTGCCAATACCGGTTTAGCTCGTGCTCATCGGATTGATTCGGGCAATCATCCGACTCCCAGTCTGTCCTGCAGATTACACCCTGACGACTATATACAGCAAACGGTCCAGCCGGAGTCTGAAGCTTCACAAGCTCTTCAATTCCCGAGCAATTTTCCATCCATTCAATTATAAACGGCATTAAACCGGTCCTCTATAATTTGGGCAAACGTTCTGTCTATCTTACTAAATAATCCAACATAAAAAAGGCAGCTCGAAGCTGCCTTTTTTATGCTAAGCAAAAAAAGCTTAATTAAAGCTTTTCTTTAATACGAGCCGCTTTACCGGTCAAGTCACGCAAATAATACAACTTAGCACGACGAACATCGCCGCGACGCTTAACGTTGATTTCGCTAATGAGTGGACTGTGAGTCTGAAAAACACGCTCAACACCGGTACCGTGGGAAATTTTTCTTACTGTGAAAGCCGAATTTAATCCGCGATTACGTTTTGCAATTACGATACCTTCAAAAGCCTGAATTCTTTCACGCTCGCCTTCTTTTACCTTAACCTGCACAACAACCGTGTCACCCGGCCCAAAGTCCGGAATCTGCTTTAGTTGTTCCGCTTCCAACTCATCAATAATATTGCTCATTACCACACCTTAATTTAAACCAACTCCACAATAAATTCTTTAAGCAAATGTTCCTGCTCTGCGCTCAAATTCTTCTTTTTTAACAAATCCGGCCGCCTCTGCCAAGTTCGACCCAACGCCTGCTTCATCCGCCAGCGGTTGATATCCGCATGGTTGCCGCCGACTAAAACGTCCGGCACCGAATGTTCGTCAATCTGTTCAGGCCGGGTATAATGAGGACAGTCCAGTAAACCATCGCTGTAGGAATCCTGCTGAGCCGAATCTTCATCACCCAGCACACCCGGCAATAAACGCGTCACCGCATCGATCACTACCAGCGCAGCAAGCTCGCCGCCACTGATCACGTAGTCGCCGATAGACCATTCCTCATCGCAATCCAACTCGACAAAACGCTCGTCAATACCTTCATAACGACCCGCCACTAAAATCAATTGCGACAGTTCACCAGCTTCCGCCAGCAAGGCTTGCGTAATCGGTTTGCCTTGCGGACTCATATAAACCACTTTACGGGTTCCGGCACAGGCCTGTTTTGCCGCATTAACCGCATCGTGCAAGGGCTGATACTTCATGACCATGCCGGGACCGCCGCCGTAAGG
The DNA here is from genome assembly GCA_026399025.1 of Methylobacter sp. GTDB lineage: Bacteria > Pseudomonadota > Gammaproteobacteria > Methylococcales > Methylomonadaceae > Methylobacter_A. Next base: position 17,347 of record JAPLRU010000080.1, on the reverse strand, counting down.
ACGATCATCAACCGTTTTGTGCCGGTCGTGGGTATAATCTCTAGGATTCCATACCGACAAACTGACGATATTACGCTCGATTGCCCTGCCCGTTACACCGCAAGCGGCCGCCGTTGCAACCATTTCGGGAAATAATGTTACAACATCAAAACGCATGAAGGTAATTAAAACTCAGGATCCCAATCGACAATCATTCTGCCTGCATCCACATCGACGCTGATTATTGTTTGTCCCTGTAAAAACGGAATAACCCGCTCTCGCTCTCCCTGAACAATAATTACATCATTAGCGCCCGTTTCCAGCAGACTATCAACAACGCCTAACTGTACACCCTGAACGGTCTCGACATTCAAGCCAATTAATTCGGACCAGTAATATTCACCTTTGGCAGTTTTCGGCAATTGATCTTGGGTTATAAATATATCCCAGCCCATCAATTCCGCTGCATGATCCCTATCATTAAGACCGGCCAGTTGAGCAACTATTGTCTTTCCCTGTAGCTGCCCGCCGGCAACATTAACCGTTTTTGTCTTATCGCCTTTTTTTAGCACCCAAGGAGAATAAGTTAAAATATTTTCCCTCGGATCAGTGAAGGAAAATACCTTAACCCATCCTTTAATACCGAAAATGCCGGAAATCTTTCCGACACTTATATACTGCTCTGACAACTTGGTTTATGCCGCCGCTTTACGTGCGTCTTTAATCAATTTTATAACGCGATCGGAAGGCTGTGCGCCATTAGCTTTCCAATAATCGACACGCTCACAATCTAAACGCAATTTTTCTTCATTGCCGCGCGCCAACGGATTAAAAAAACCGAGGCGTTCAATATAACGACCGTCACGACCGCTTCTGCTATCGGTTACAACAACATGATAGAACGGACGATTTTTCGCGCCACCTCTAGAAAGACGAATGGTTACCATCTAAGATCCTCAAAAACATTTAGTCAAAATTTAATCGGCCTATTTTACGCGGTTTTCTATATAAGTAAAGAACAACGCGCAACCCAGAACTACCTTCTCATTCCACGAACATTATTTTTTATGCCTCGCATCATATTCGTCATATTGCCGGTTTTAAAGCGCTTCATCATTTTCTGCATCATTAAAAACTGCTTCAAAATACGATTGACATCCGACAACTGCTGACCGCAACCGTCGGCAATACGCTTTTTCCGATTGCCTTTAATCAGGTCAGGATAGCGTCTTTCCTTCATGGTCATCGAATTAATCACCGCAATCTGGCGAGATAACTCCTTGTCATTAACCTTATCCTTCATTTCCTGGGGGATGCTATTCATGCCCGGCAACTTGTCCAACATGGAACTGACCCCGCCCATATTCAACATTTGCAGCAACTGCTCACGGAAATCCTCCAAATCAAAGGACTTGCCTTTTTGCAATTTTTTAACAAGTTTTTCGGCCTTTTCCTTATCGACTTTCTGTTCAATCTCTTCAATCAAACCCAGCACATCGCCCATACCCAAAATACGGGAAGCGATACGATCCGGATAGAAAGGCTCCAAAGCATCGGTTTTTTCGCCCATCCCGATAAACTTGATCGGCTTGCCGGTGATATGCCGTATAGATAACGCCGCCCCACCCCGCGCATCACCGTCCGCTTTGGTCAGGATAACACCGGTTAACGGCAAAGCATCATTAAAAGCTTTTGCAGTAATCGCGGCATCCTGCCCAGTCATACTGTCAACCACGAATAAAGTTTCGACAGGATTGATCGCCGCATGCAATGCTTTAATCTCACCCATCATTTCATCGTCAATATGCAGACGACCCGCGGTATCGATAATAATGACATCAAGAAATTTTTTCTTGGCCGCTTCAATTGCATTTTTAGCGATGTCTACCGGGTCTTGCGACGCATCGCTCTCAAAAAACTCTAAAGAAAGATCGTTAGCCAACATCTGCAACTGCTTGATAGCCGCCGGACGATAAACGTCGGCACTGACTACGCCGACTTTCTTCTTTTGATTTTCTTTCAGCCAACGCCCTAATTTAGCCACCGTTGTGGTTTTGCCGGCACCCTGCAAACCGGCCATTAAGATAACCGCCGGCGGAACCGCATTAAGATTCAGCTTTTCGTTAGCCTCGCCCATCACCGCAACCAGCTCGGCTTGAACCAACTTAATCAGCGATTGGCCGGGCGAAAGACTGGTTTGAACCTCTTGGCCCAAAGCACCGACTTTAATATGCTCAATAAACTCCGTAACCACCGGCAAAGCAACATCAGCCTCAAGCAACGCCATCCGCACTTCGCGCAAAGTGTCTTTAATGTTGCTCTCAGTTAAGCTTCCCTGACCCTTAATTTTTTTAAGCGTGCTAGCTAATCGATCGGTTAAATTATCAAACATATCAGTATCTTTATTAAATTTCTAAGGAAATCACTCGCTACCGCAAATGCGTTAGGACTATTTAACTTGATATATTAACATAGCCATTAAGGCCTGTGCATTAACTCAAGGGAATTTGTAGCATTCTAAGGATACGGCAACTTGCACTCCGCCGAAGCTAACAACCTTAAGCCTCGATATAAAAACCAACTATTGATTACCTACCGATAAAACGACTCTAATGAACACCACCGCCCTCGCTACCCTGTCAATTTGCACTTACTTGGCAAGCACACTGCTTATTGTTCGAGACACGCATCGGAACAAAAGACAACGCGCGCCGCTTTATCTGGCATGGGCGTCGGTATCCGCGCATATGACCTATATTGCTGTAGCTTTCCAGCAAAACGGCAGCTTTAACTTTAGCTTTATCGGTACCGCATCCCTGATCTCAATGATTGTCGCCTTACTACTGCTGATCGCCACACTCAACAAACCTGTCGAAAAACTGGGGCTGGTCGTCTTTCCTATTGCCGCCATCATGCTGGCGCTGGAATTAAACCTGCCCGACAAACCCCATATATTGCACACTCACACTTGGCAGATGAGCGCTCACATCCTAACCTCGATTATTGCCTTCAGCCTGCTCAACATTGCCGCCCTGCAAGCCATTTTGCTCGCCATTCAAGACCAGCAACTGAAAAGCCATCCGCCCAAACGTTTCATTCAATCATTACCTCCCTTGCAAACCATGGAAACCTTATTGTTTCAAATGCTCGGCGCCGGACTTTTTTTTCTAACCATTTCTTTGGTCAGCGGCTTTATTTTTATTGAAGATTTATTTGCCCAACATTTAGTGCATAAGACCGTCTTGTCTATTATTGCCTGGATCATTTTTTCCAGCTTATTGATTGGCAGGTTGCGTTACGGCTGGCGCGGAAAAACCGCAGTGCAATGGACTTTAACCGGTTTCAGCTTGCTGTTGCTGGCTTACTTCGGCAGCAAACTGGTGCTTGAACTGATTTTAAAGAAAACCTGAGCCATGAATCCAAACCACAAATACAAAAACCGTCTCCGGGCAAGCAACAAAATCATCAGTGAAACACTGTATCAATCGCCGTTTTTAGCTTGAATGGCATACCTCCCCATGCCAAAAGTAGTTTTATTCCCCGCATGAAACCATTGCCCAATTTGGATAACCGGTAAAAAAGGCTGCAAATAACCGGTCAATTTAAGTTCTCCCAACACGCCGCCCAAGACCATTTCTTGCTGCTGCCGATTGGAGTATCGGGTCCAGTCGCACCATTCAAAATGCGTCTCGCAAGCCACCGCCCGAGCAAGCTTCGCCAATTCCGAAAAATCGGGCGCTTGATAATGTTCAGTATGAAACTCTTCCAGCAGGTAATAGCGTCTGACCAGCGACATAATAAAATCGCGTCCGCTCATATCATGAAACAGGATTTGGCCTTGTTTCTGTATTCTCAAGGGGGTTTCGATCAGGATCGTCAAGGAATCGGTATCAGCGATGCCGGGAAGCGTTAAAGCATAATGCTCAGCAATTGCGCCGCCGTTGTCGGCGGAATAGATAATTCGGAGTTGCTCCGGCGTATCTACCATGACCTCGATAAGCTTCGCTTTACTGCGGGTTTTGCCTAAGCCATTAGACAGCGCCCGTTGCCAAGCCAGTATAACCAGCGGCAATTGTTTAATAGCCTGTCCGATCAGCACCATTGAGAAAGACAAAGATTCTCCCCGCTTATAATCTTTACTGCCTATTGGCGGCGGTTCGATCACATATGGCTGAGGGATTTGGCTGAATTTTTGTAGCGCATGAGACTCCGGCGGCGGGGTTTCAAACAGCAGAGGATAAGCGCAGCTTCGGTATAACAGGCATTGCTTGCAGTTTTCCATACGGGTCATGCAGACGATTTGTTTTAACGCGATACCGAAGCAGCCACGCAACATCGAGCCGGAATAAAAATCCAGATGCAAGGGATCTTGTACTGCGAAATTAAAATGATAGCGTTGTATGGGTAAGGTCATAGCGATTTTAACTTCCTGCTTTAGCGAGCATGTTGTCTCGCCTGAAAGGCTTGCTTACTGGTTCCCAAGCTCCCGTTTGGAAGCCCGGCTGACTAAGCTCCAGCTTCGCGCTTCGTAAAGCTGGAGACTAGGAACCAACTCAGCCGTTAACTGTCTTGTTTAGGCCGGTTTTTAGATTTATCCACAATAATTTTTTTTGCCTCTTTATCTAAAACAATCAGCTTTTCTTGTCGCGCCTCATCCGAACACACATCAGCATTAAGATAAACAAAGGGTGAAGCAAAGCCTTTGACGTAAACAGAAAAATCATATTCATCGTTTAACACTCTTTCCGCCCAGTTGGCAGTCATCTTACGAGAGGCTAAAGGCTTATTCCCATCAACCATTTCTATAACCCAATCGCCATATTTAATTTTTTTATAAACACCTTCATACAGCCATCGGGCAATTAAAATACTCACTATAAATTTAAAAATGTCATAACAAACACTAAATCCAAATGTCGCCCAGTCAAACGGAACTGCATCAAACATAATTCACCCCTCTATTTTAGTAACAAAAAACTCTTCCAATTTAGCGCCCAATTGCTGCATTAATTCCGCCGATATTTCCTGGCCTCTTAAGTCCTCGGACACTATCAAGGTCAAATGAAAATAGCGCGCGCCTTTTTTATTCAATTCGGCCACCAAGTTAACCGGCAATGAACCTAGAACCTGATCCCCGGATTGCACTTCATCCATGACTAGATGATCAACCAAACGGTCGACATTAACCCCTTTGCTTTGCGCCCATTGTTTCGCCCCGGCATGGCGGGTTACAAACCAAGTTGTCATAACACTTCCCCCCTCTTTTGATTAAACTTGTTTGGCGATGAAATCCGACGATACAAAAATCAAACGAATAAAGAATTAACCAATTCCTCAACCTTTCGCTTATTTTTTCCTTTAAGCGCCATGAACTCAATAATCCGATGCCCCAGACTTTCTAACGCCCGTTTATCTTCATCCAGCCAATTATTTTCCTTTGCCGTTTTAATCAGGTTTTGCAAAGTAGAATACAGGCGACCGCCGATGGCTTCTTGTTGCTTAGCGCGGATTTTGCCCTCTAATTCCTGACGCAATTTTTCAACAGCTTGTTGTTCGGGAGTTAATGCCTCTATATTTATGGCGTTGATTTCTTCCGCAAATGACTCGTCTAAAGAAAAATAGCCATATCCCGTTCCGGTCTTTGCACCCGCGCCGAGCCATTCCAAGGCTTCGGTCAAGGCCTTGAAGACCTCTTCAAGCTCACCGACCGGCTTGCCTTGACGCGGTGCAATGCTGAACACTAACTGGGTTTGTTTGACGACTAAAAACGGAATGGGCACAGGTTCGTGCCAATCGGCCGGAATCACTTTAGGATTGCTTATGTCGGCTTCATCGCCCTTGGCATACCAATCGCCCCTATGCGGCGTCATGATGTCGCAAATCAGCTGCGGCGGCTGATCGGGCCATGCATCGAAAAAAATAAAGTCACCCGCTTGTTCGGCTACTTCGTCTTTTTCGACGGTTCCGAACCAGCTTTTCAGGCGTTGATTTTTTGCTGTCTCGGTTAATTCCTGTTCATTGAGCTCTACCCAAGCCCTGATTAAACCTTTAACCGCCGCGCCGGTTAAATACGGAACCGCTAGGGTCGGATGCCAACTTAAGCCGTTTTCGACCGGATGCGGATTGCCCATGCCGGTGACAAAATGCCAATCGCTGCCATAACGTTGACTTCGACCTTTTAGCTGCTTAACCAAGGCTGTTTGCCGGGCTTTAAAGCTGTCGAGCTGAGCGCTAGAGCCCACAGTCCCTTTAACGGTGTTAATCCAGTCTTTTTTAGCATCGTCGCCACTGACCGACCAATTACCGTTATTCACTGTAAACTTATTAAAAAACCGGTCGAACCATAAACCCGAATGCGCGTCTTTCGGTTTTTCCGTAGGCAGGATGACTGAATCGCTATACAAAGGCGCTCTGAGATTATTCTGTACTGCCATCTTTAGCCTCCACTAAAAAAGCTTTCGCAAACTTTTTTACCCAACTCATTAACACTAAAGCTTCGGATTGAGCCAGCTGATAGTGAGCCATATCGCAAGTGGTTATGCCGTCTAAAACAGAGTCTTGTCCGGAGTAGGGTTGCCCGGTTTCGCACATCCAATCGGAAACCAATTGATATAGCGCTGTGTAAGATTTGCGCTCGCAGCCCTTCACTTTGCAAAACGCCATGGCTTGGCCCAAACCGTTCATATGAATCATGGCCGGAAGCGAACTTGAATAACTGACAAATTCTTTTTTTTCTTTATCCGCCAGTTGGTTTTTAAGCGCGGTAATACGCTCCAAAGCAAATTTGGCCCGCTGTTGCTGTACGGTCAATTCCATGGTTAAGCCTCCTTTTTCAAGACGTTAACCTTGCACCAGCCCATGCCGACAGTTTCATTACCGCCCAGTTGCAAATAAGGCGATGGTTTTAACAGGTCGGTGGTCATACTGTTTAACACAACCTCTGCGGACATTTTGCTGTCTTTAGCGCGGGAAGGGTATGCGCTCAGCGCGAAATAAAGCACGCTTTCCGCCGGCAGGGTTTCCTCGTACCAAAGTGCTCCCGGTTTTACGGTTTTAGTCTCGTTGTCTATCGCGATATGCGCGGTCACCGCAGTTGAGTATTTCGATAAATAGCTGAACAAGTCGTTACTGACTATCACGCATTGTTCGTCCAAATGTCCTTTTTCAATGCCGGTAAGCTCATGCAGCGCCTGAGTTACCGCCGTGAAGTCCGCTTGCTTTGTTGTTAATCGATATTCTTCCAAAAACAAGTCGGTAGCGATTTCTTTGATGGCTAAAGCTTGCTGTTTTTCCGGCTCTTGGGGTACCGCAAAATTCAGCTCTATGCCTAAACGGCTGCCGTCGCGTAGTAAGCGCTCCAATAACGCCGGGCAGGTAACCCATTTAAAATGGCTGGTTAACGAGCGCACCGGCAATAGCAATAAACGCGCATCGCTGACTAACAAAGCTCCGGCATAATCGGAACCGGAATCGCTGGTACTGGGTAAGCCGAAAACATAACTAATGCTCGAATTGTTTTCGCCCAGTTTATCTTCGGCCTTAGCCCGTAACGCGCCTTTAACCGCCGAACCGAAGATGCAAGGGTAGCCGCTGTGACTTTCGCGTTGAATGGGCAAATCGATACCGTCTACCGAGCCGCCGGCACCGGCGTGTATGCTGGTTTCCGCCCATAAACCGATCAGTGCAGTGTGTGTCGTCATGTTATTTTCCTGGTTGTATTTGTGTGTCTTGCCAATGCCCCAAAAGGATATGGCCTCGCCCGTAAGCGCTGTCGTCTCCTAGGCATCGGTCATGTAATTGGCTGTGCAGGGCTTGTTTATCGTAGTGCTTATTGAGTCGGCAAAACCAAACGCTGCCGCCGGGAATATAGCTTTGCACCGCTCTGGGCTCATGTTTTTCCATATCCCAGCCGCCTTCGCGCTGAACTTTGCCGATCACCGCCGCTTCGATAGACAGTTCGATGTCATTGATAACGCCTTGCCAAACGGTTTTATCGTTTAACTCGGTTTGCTCGAAACCTTTCGGGAACATGCAGCCGGAAAAACCGGCCGGGGTAATAAAATGCAAAGCAATGGTGTCAATGGCGTCGGCGCAGGAGCAAGGCATCGGTTCGGCCTGGGTTTGCGCCTGAATACTCGCCATGCGGCCTTCGCCGCCAAAACGAATAACGGCGTTATCGGTGGGCAAGCAGGCTATCACTTCATCGGAAAGGGTTTTTATATCCAGTTCTATATGAACATCGGGACTTAAGCGCAAATGCCGGGTTTGGTAAAGCTGTTTATCGATCACGTTGCGGGTTTTATTATCGACAGCGATTCCCAAACGCGTTTCATAGCTGAACAATTTATCCGGGCCGATGATGTCTTGTTCATCCGGTATGCTGTTGCTTAAACATTTAGCCATGCCTTTGGCGGTGAGCCACGCGTTGCCTAGGGCCTTATAACCTTCAAAGTCTCTCGGCAATTCGGGTAAGCGTACTTTTTCGCCCAAATCGCAGCGCACAGGCTTACCCGGCAACAAACGTTGTACATCCGTGTCTTTAAGCATTAAATAAACCGGGGCGGGATAAAGCCGCTTGCCTTGATAACAAATCCAAGCGCCGTTCAACTCCATTTGGCCTAATGTGTTGGCATCGCCTAATATACTTTTAAAATCGAAATCCCAGTTTTCACAGCGCAAGGTTTTCCAATCTATTTCCAATCTTTCACCGATAAATGAACGCAAAGCCCCCGCCAGCGTGCGAATAGGCGGCGGAAATAAACTGCTGAGTTCGCTAGCGCCTGCGGCATCGTGCGGCCTCGACTCGCGGAAAAACCAAGTATCGATGGGGCGGATTTGCAGGTTGACTTGACCTTTGGCTAATGCGTCCATTTTTACGCCTTCGCTGTTCCGGTCTTGTTGATTAGCCATGTTCCACTCCTTTTTCGGCCAGGAAACGAATGAGTTGCAGAGCGTCGGCGTTTAGCTTATAGGTTTGATAAATCCCACCCGCTTTTGTGCGCCGTTTTTCAAAGCACTGATCCACTAACGGCTTAAGTAAATCCATAGCGGCCTGTAAACTGACTTTAGGTTGATCGCTATGCCGGTTTACGCCCGAGTTTAAATATTCCGCGGCAATAAGCTGGGTCATCACTGATGGATCAAAAGGAAATTTCTGATCGTGTTCGGCATTCTCGGCCAATAGGACCAAGCGTTCTTCGACATTAAAAAAGAAGCTACTGGAAAAGGGCGTTTCTTGTTGGGCTTTTTGGAAGGCATTCGCCAACTCATTGATCGCAACTTTATCGTCGACTATTGCTTTTTCCCACGGCATCGCCCACTGCAAATGCCGTCCGCCGGGCTTCCAAACCCTGACTGCAATAGAGTCGCGTCCGCTATAGTCTTTTGCTACATGGTCAAGCAATTGATGCGCATCGCCCAGCACCTTGCCCAGCGGCATATTGATATGGGCGTATTCGATGGCGCCGGAAAGAGTCGTGTTGATGCGGGGATAATCGGCAAAACAACGCAAGTAATGGTTTCTTAATGCTTTTGCGCAATTAAGCGCATATTCCAAGGGAAGCAAGGCAAGTACATCGTCGCCGCCTGCATAGATTAAAAATCCGCTATGCTGCTCAACTATTGTTTGTACGCCATTAGTGAATTCCTCCAAACCCTTGCTGATATTCTCCTGATTGTTCACATCGCTCATGTGTTTGCCCAACGAATCGCCGTCCATCATTAAAACGGCATAGAACGGGCTGACCGGGGCAATATTTAATGCTGTTACGGATTTATAAAGCTTTCCTAGGGCATCTTTAACTTCTTTTGCTAAATTTTGATTTGGGAATATGTTTTTGTTTCCTAATGCCGCATCGAAAAAGACGTTGCCATCCAAGTTTTGGCTGTCCCGCTGTAATTTTGTTTGCCGGATATTTTCAAAGCAACTCAGGCGGGTACTGTATTCGGGATAACGACCTGTTAATTTTTTCGCTTTATCGTGAAATATTTGCAATTCTTGTTCAGGCGCATGTTCCAATACCTGCGCCAACCAAGGGGCCGCCGCCATATAAGCCACCGAAGGCACCGAAGAATTAACAGCCCATCCCTGCAAATACCATCCGCCGGGCATTTCGGACTTTAAACCTTTAAAGCAATGCACAAAGCGCCGTTTAATAAAAGCAATGGCGCAGAGATATTCATATTTGTGTTTATCCTTATTATCGGCCGCGTCATCTTTATCGTTTTCTTGCACCCGAAAATCTGTTTTTATTGCTGTGCCGCCTTTTTGAATAACCCCGCTCCAGAACTCACCTAATTTATCGGAATTAGGCGAATTAACCCCCGATAACTCCTGCCAGCCGTCCATCATCATGCACTTAACCCCGGCTTCATCTGGGGGAAGATAACTGCGCCAGTTTTTGCGCCGATCCAGGATGTTGCTTTCCTCCACGTTATCGGTCAAAGCCCAGCTGATTTCCCAAAAGTGCCGTACTTGTCTATCCCAGATTTTGCCTGTCTCACTGCCTTTATCAAGGTCCGCTAAATCCTGTAGCCAAACCTTGTCGGCTAAGGCTTTCCAGGCATCCTGTATGCTATCGGCCACTAATTGCGGATCAAAATTACCAGGAACTTTAGCTAAGCCGCCTTTAAAACGGTTAGGAATACAGCCTTGTTGAGGCGGGTCACCAAGACCTTTCTTTTCCAGCCAAACCAAATACTCATCGCTTACTTTAGGAAAAATAATCTCGCCGCCTTGCTTTTTAACGGCAACCATAGCGACGGCGGATAACCAGGACAACAAAAAAGACCCTGCCCAAAAGTCGCGCGTTCGCCGCGCTTGCGCAACAAAGCTTTGCACAGGGCCCAAGGTAAAGTGGAAATATTGCAGGTTCTCACTCATAGGATAGGCACTCCCTTTGGCGTAGCTGAAATAAAGCGGTCCAAATAACCGCATCGTTCCCACGCGCCGGGAATGCGGTAATGACGCTCCGGCGTCACGGTTAGCAACGCTGGAGCGTTGCCTAATGCATTCCCACGCCGGAGCGTGGGAACGATAAAAAGTATTTCATTCATGGATAAATCGCCTCCATAGTTGCCATATATTTTTGCAGTGACGTATAAAAAGCTATGTCATTACCTTTTGAATATTTATCGTGAAAATGAAAATTTGCCGGAATAAAACTTACTATTGCCACATAACCCTTAACGGTATGATGAATGTGCATCAACAAAGGGCTGCTTCGACGGTTTTTTTCGTCTGTTTTAGCCAATGGCAATCCAAACGGCAACCTATCCACAGCTTTACCTGCATCGCTACGCGCATTTTTATATTCTTGGCCTAATGAGTTCATCAGATGTTTATAATCCATACAACCCCGGTCGTGTTTCATTACCGCAATAACCATTGCCTGATTAACGGCAGTAAAAATAGGCATGGCGGGAGCCAATTCCACTGGCTCAAAAAATGCTCTAATGGCATTGAAATAGGCGCTCTTATCTGCAAAATCAAAGCATTCGCCATCCAGTTTTTTTAACGCGACCGAACCGAATCCGCGCCGTGAACGACTACCTAAGCCGCCCAGCAATCCCCACAGCTTTAAAACCTGTTTTAGTTGTTCAATTTGCCGTTTTGTTATAGTTTTCTTTAATACCAAGCAAAGCGAAAACTCACCTTTTCGAATCGCTTTTTTATGTGGCGAATTATTATTTTTTGTAACATCCAAGCCGTAACCCAAGAAACCAGCTCCGTCATCATTGTTTTTAGGCCAATCGGATACAATTCCATTACTGCTATTTTTATTAAGCTTAAGAAAAAACGCACCTTGCCCATTATTGGTTTCTGATTTAGCGGCTAGGCCAAACAACTCGCCTTCTTGTTGATGCAAGATTCTAAGCGCTGTTTGCGGATCAGGGTTGTTTTTCAAACACTCCCCCCATTGCAAAGCCCGCCACCAAAAACGCAACGCGCCTTTGATCGACGGCGGCCTAAGTTCGGGGAGGTCGGATGAATCCCCGCCGCCGATAAACATCGGCGTCACAATGTCGTAGCTTGCTTCTATTGTTTGCATATTTCTTCCTTAAGAGGTTATCGCCTATCAAAGTTCAGCACCTTTATTTCTTACCCTGTTGGTACGGGCTGGGGAAAGAGGCTGTCTAAAAAACCGAAAATGAGGTGCAAGCTCTCTATACCGCCAAGGTAGAGCCTAAGATTATATTCATGGCAGAATCGGCGTTAGCCTGAAAATGTATACTATTTATAAGGAATTACCTAGCGATTATTCTCTGTATATACAAAATTGATGACCAATATTGATCGTTAAAGTTTATTGGTGGAATGGCGCGGCATTTCGCAAGTGGCGATTTTATTGCCGTTAAGGTGCAATTTGTTTTTGCATGATTTCGATCAGGCTTTAAGTTATGTTAATATCCCATCCGTGCGCTTTACAGATGATTTTTGTTGTTTACCGACAGAAAAAACGCTCAGGCTGCACTGGCATAGGCTAAAAAATTGCCTTTTTAATAAGTTTATTTTCGGCTGGAATGAGTTGCTTTATGATTTTTAAAGGGCTAACTGAAAAAGCCAAAAACGGTCTCCCAAAACTGCCTTATAGTTTATTGATAAATAAATGTTTTTTGAGGTGGCAGGGGTTTGACCGATGCCCTGTTTATGAAGGGATTAAGACTTTGCCGCCAGTTCGACAATACGAATTTTTGCATTGTTTGACCGATGCCCTGTTTATGAAGGGATTAAGACGATGTTCCAGTGTACTGTCCGCACTAGGGTGGAGGTTTGACCGATGCCCTGTTTATGAAGGGATTAAGACTTCAGCAAATGACTCATATCCCCAGTGATATGTTTGACCGATGCCCTGTTTATGAAGGGATTAAGACTCACAACGATGGCCCAATGGCGCATAACCAGCGAGTTTGACCGATGCCCTGTTTATGAAGGGATTAAGACCTCACTGCGATACTCACTGCGAGAGTTAGCCATGTTTGACCGATGCCCTGTTTATGAAGGGATTAAGACATGTATCACCAAGTTTCTACTTGTTGGCCCAGCGTTTGACCGATGCCCTGTTTATGAAGGGATTAAGACCTGAATCCCATAAACCAAGAAATAACTATCATGGTTTGACCGATGCCCTGTTTATGAAGGGATTAAGACCAGGGGCGTAATACCCATTATCCTGCAACAGTGCCGTTTGACCGATGCCCTGTTTATGAAGGGATTAAGACTTCCATGTCCCGCCCTCCCTGCTAAATCTCTTATGTTTGACCGATGCCCTGTTTATGAAGGGATTAAGACCACAACCATGGGTGTTTTGTTGGAAAGTGTTGCGTTTGACCGATGCCCTGTTTATGAAGGGATTAAGACTGCTTAGAAGCCGCCTGGGCCTAAAACTTTCATGGTTTGACCGATGCCCTGTTTATGAAGGGA
>JAPLRU010000080.1:0-3902 GCA_026399025.1 Methylobacter sp. | reverse complement strand
TGTTTGACCGATGCCCTGTTTATGAAGGGATTAAGACCACGCATAGGATTACTCCTAGGATTACTATTATTGTTTGACCGATGCCCTGTTTATGAAGGGATTAAGACAGGAGCATATGTAGCAAGCCGCGGGGAATTAACCGTTTGACCGATGCCCTGTTTATGAAGGGATTAAGACGCAGTACACGAAGGTAATGCATGTCCGTCAAGGGGTTTGACCGATGCCCTGTTTATGAAGGGATTAAGACGATATGACTCCGCCTAAGTTGCCGCTGACCAAAAGTTTGACCGATGCCCTGTTTATGAAGGGATTAAGACTCAACACGGAAGCGCAAACTGTGGCGACCCCATGTTTGACCGATGCCCTGTTTATGAAGGGATTAAGACGCTTGGAAAATAATATCCCGCCATTCTGCGTAAGTTTGACCGATGCCCTGTTTATGAAGGGATTAAGACCTTTCAGCAGTACATACCGACAATTTTGCCGGGTTTGACCGATGCCCTGTTTATGAAGGGATTAAGACAAGATTAACGATGACTTTACAACATATGCATTATGTTTGACCGATGCCCTGTCTATGAAGGGATTAAGACACTAAAAAGAGGCAAGCTCATCACTCACCCAAAAAAGTTACAGAAACAAGGATGTTCTCTAACTCCCACACCCTCAAAATCCCGTCCTTTTTTCCGCTGACAAATTTGTCAAAACAGCTAAGTTTTTAATTATGGCGTTAAATATACCCGTACCTGATTCCACCGAAATCAGGCCGTGATAACTTTATTCGTTGAAAAAAAGGAAGAAAAAAATGACGCCCAACCACAAAGCCCCACTTTTAAAACGCGTGTTCGCCGTTGCAATCTTTGCTGCGCTGATAGCCTGTAACTCATTCGATCTGTATGCCGAAAAGTTCGATACTATTTCCATCGGCAATTCCAGTGCCAGTGTTATTGCGATACTCGGAACACCGGATTCTATAGCCAGCATTGAAGGGCCGTTAATCAAGTTTGAACAAATGGCATGGCGTTCGCGCATCAGCGGGCGAGTTTATACCATCGTTACCGTGCTGGACCGGGTCGCAGGCAAAACGATAATCCAATAACATGCAGTTTGCTCTGTCTACAGGGTTGCATATAAAACACGGGGGGATCTCAATTATGAATAACACATCTATGCCGAAAATCGACAACCTTGACGCTGATTTGCTCTGTTCCGGTAAACGAGAGGAACAAGCTTTACGCAATAAGACCGGTTTTATCAAAAAACTCGATGTCGCCCTGGCGGTCAGCGAGGTAGCGGGCGAAGCGCTAAAAACGATTCAGACTCAAACCATCCAATCTCAAGTCAATATCACCTTAACCGCGCAAAAATTGGCCGAAGCGGCGTTATGCTCTTCAATGGTCGCCAGGGCGATGCCGCAAATAGGCGCGCTGGCGGTCAGCGTTAACGCGGCTACCACCACGGTTGATCAAGCCTTGGCCGGCAGCGTAGCGGCTGAAACTATTTCGCATTACCAGAACCGCTCCCAAATGATCTCGTTGACCAAAGATTTACTCGAAGAGGGCAGCATCACGACCGATGAGGCCACGGCCATCATCCGCAACGCGGTAGAGGATGCCGACCGAGGTATCGCCCGTTCCCGCGAACGCATGTATGGCGCGGAAGAGGCGGTCGCGGTTTTGCATAATTTCGCGCTGAAAGGGATCGCCGATGCGCAGAATAGAGTGAAAACATAAATGTACCCGTTGCTCATGCTTTTCAACCCATTACCGATGAGAAAGTCATTATGAATCCCAAGCAGATTATGTCCGTCATTGAGAAAAATCGCGCCGTTATGGGCGCGCAAATCGAACAGTTTGCCGCACTGTCGCCTAAGCCGCCTCAATCCGAAAGCGTCGATGGTGCGGTAACGGTCGCGTCTTTATTGCAGGATGCAATGTTTGGACATCTGCAAGGCGCCGCAGAGTCGCTCCAGGCTTTGGCGGCAATCGATGCTGCGAGCCGACGCCGGGATGAAGCCGATAACGGCCATTGTGAAGCGATGGTAATCGACAGCGTAGCCACCGTTGTCCGCACCGAGGACATGATATGAATGCGCTAATTGAAACCGTCATGATTTGGGCGGCCGGATACAAACCGGCAAATGTTGCGGGCGATCATCCGGAAGATCGCGAGCAAGTGGCCAAAATGGGCGCCACCGTTCTGTTCGCCACTGCGGTGGCAATAATCAATTGGTCAATTGCGGGTTGGACTTACGCCGAAGGCGGGCTCGGCATCCGCTTAATATCCGCCGTTATGGCGGCCCTGCTGGGGGCGACGATAGTATTGGTGTTCGACCGCAGTTTCGTCTATTTTTTCGATACGCTGCCCGAAGTCAAAGGCTTTAAATACCTGGTTTTCGCTGTCTTTCGAGTGCTGGTCATTATCGCTATCGGCTCGATCACGGCGCAGGCGGTGATGCCGCGCATCATCGGCAACGACCTGAAAGTGACCGCCCTGCACATGATTGAACAGGGCGAAAAACAGCGCGGTTCGGAGTTAAGAGCGCAATTTCGCATTGATGAAAAAGAAATGGTTGTCGCCGCTGCCATTGATGAGCTTAAAGTGCTGGAAAAAGCCGATTCGATCCTGCCTCAAGATATACAGTTACAGTTATTCGCCGCGAAGCGTTGTTGGACCGAGTATAACTCGCGTAGAAAAGCCTTGATCTATTCCGGCTATACCCATGCCGATGCCCGTGTAACGCTGGCGCAGAAGTTTACGGCTTGTACCGGCTCGGAAAAATCCGCAGAAACCCGCCGTGACAAT
The DNA here is from genome assembly GCA_026399025.1 of Methylobacter sp. Lineage (GTDB taxonomy): Bacteria > Pseudomonadota > Gammaproteobacteria > Methylococcales > Methylomonadaceae > Methylobacter_A. The sequence continues at coordinate 1,097 of JAPLRU010000080.1, read as the reverse complement.
TATTTTTCGGATATTCGCGAGCAATTGCGTCAGGCAAGAGCCAAAAAACAGCAGCTTGAAGCCGATCTGCTGGAATCCGCCGCGACGATCAAGGCAAAAATCGCAGATGCGGAGGTGATCGAAAAGGACAGTCTGGATGCGCGTTCGTCGATTGTGATGTGGCATTTGTTGAAAACGAATCCCGGCGCTTTGTTTAAATGGGCGGTGTTCAGTTTTGTCTTGCTGTTCTGCGAATTGTTGCCGCTGATCCAGAAATTTGTGTCCGGGCGTAGCGCTATCGGAATCCGTTATGCCAATGACAGTCTCCTGCGTAAAACCGAACAAGCCGAACGCTTTCGACAACGGCAACAGGATTTAAAAATAACATCGGCGGTCAGTCTGTTGTCGATAAAGGCTGTTGATGATGCGCTGGCGAGTCAGGAGTTACACGCCGTATTCGCTAAAAAATTCGCTAGATACCTGACCGCGATTGCGCCGATAGAGGGAGTACGGGCGATGATGCAAACACTAAAAGAGCGGAGTCCGGATAAGAAAGAGTTCATGGCCTGTCATCCGCAATATGCCGCCGTCATATCGGAAGCTTGGTCGAATGCGATCAAGGACACAACGGCGATATTAACAGGTGGTGTCACCGCAGGCTCGGCACATTTCGGTAAATCGGTATAGTTGGAGCTGTAGGGCGTGCCGTGCGCGCTTTATAACGCGCATAAAATCAGTTGAGAGGCTTTAAACGTTAGCATTATGAGTGTCGAGCCGTTCAACTGCTGCCGGGCTAAAGTTAAATTCCGCAGATCTCTGAACTCCCCAAGGCGCGCACGGCACGCGAAGGCCGCGCTTGCCAAGATGACGATATATCGCGGACATTTATAGAGTCCGAAATGAATAAAGCGACATCGTTCCCACGCTCCGGCGCTCGTCTTTATACACAAGCCTTTAAAAGCACGTCATTCCGGCAGGGATTGCCGGAAACCAGAGCACATGGATGTGAATACTCATAACTAGGCAATTTCGCGTTGCAAGGCTTATTGCCAGCGTGGACATTGCCATCCATGGCTTCTGGATCCCGGCAATCCCTGCAGGGATGACGGCGTCTCGCA
>JAPLRU010000081.1 GCA_026399025.1 Methylobacter sp. | reverse complement strand
CTGAAGGCCGCGATAAGCGCGGCAACAATGATCGCCAGAATGATTTTCAGGCGGTTATCGCTAGGCATAAGGTCATTTTTCGGTAGTTGGATAAATATATAGAGCCCGCATTTAATAAAGCGACGTTTACTCCTTCTCCCTAAGGGAGAAGGTTGGGATGAGGGGATTCAAATAAGCTTTTTTTCTTATTTTAGATTCCCCTCACCCAACCCTCTCCCGCTGGAGAGGGCTTTATGTCGCTTTATCAATTTCGGGTTCTATAACGCAAACGGTAAAACTCCGCTTATTGCCAAGCTTCAGCTTGGGAATGCAGTATAGCGTCGGGAGCGCTTTTGGTATATTCTCAATAAAGCGGTACGAGCTGCCTAAGTCGTTAAAAGCGGCGCTCTATAGGCAAAATAATCAACAACTCACTTTTAGGTGGTAAACAGATATGTCAACAATCATTTATATTCTAACCGTTGTCTTTGTAGTTTATGTCGTTTATACGGTCATTACGGATAAAGAAAAAGGTGCGTAACAGGGTCCTACTTGCCCAACAAGGGCGAGGTTGTGTGACTTCTTTCAATCAACATGTGTAGATTATTCTTCTTAACGCCATGGATGGCGGGTAGCGGAACAACACCGAAGTAGATTCATAATAATCGGCAAAATCAGCTATGACGCCTTGCTTCCAGTTGGCTGCGCAGCGCTTCAAGTTCTTCCAGTAAGTCCAGCGCCAATGCAATACCGGCCAAGTTAACGCCCAAATCGCGTTGCAATCTGAGCGCGGAACGCACCCGCACCAGACTGGCTCCGGAAAAACGCCACATCTGTATTTCAGTCCCTTTCGGCTCGATAATGCTTTCTTCAACCAAGCTGATAACCCAATCCGTATGGACGCCGCAAGCTTGGCACAGTTGCTCCAAGGTCAGGTTGTCGTCTTCGATGACGGTTCCGGTATGCACCGGCAATAATTCATGTGATTTCATCGATACTATCCCCCTAGCGGTAGGCGTGGGTTAAAATCAAGTTCCTGCTGCATGGTTCGGTAAATGGCTTTAGCGCGCTCGGTGTCGGCAGGGGGCAGGGCTATTTGCAAGACCACGAAAAAATCTCCCGGCGTTTGGCCCGGCAAGCCACGGCCTTTTAAACGCAATTTGCTGCCTTGCCGGGAATTGGGCGGTATTTTCAGCTCAATGCTGCCGTCCGGCGTGGGCACTTTGACTTTAGCGCCTAAAGCGGCCTCCCAGGGTGTGACCGGTAAATCCAAATAAATATCGGTATCGGAAACCCGATACAGCGGGTGCTTGTTAAAGGCGATTTCCAGCAGTAAATCGCCGGCTTTGCCGCCGCCGGAACCGGTTGCGCCTTGGCCCGCCAAGCGAATATGCTGTCCGGGTTTTATGCCTTTGGGAATTTTGATATTCAGGCTTCTGCTCTTAACCTGCACATAGCCTTGCGCGTCCGTTTCCGGCGTACTCAAAGAAATAGTGCGGGTAGCGCCTTGGATGCTGTCTTCCAGGTTAATATAAATTTTCGCGTGGCTGTCTTGTCCCCGTGCATGGGAACCGCCCGGTCCACCGCCGCTTGGGTGGAATCCGGCTCGCCCGAACAATTGTTCAAAAAAATCGCTAAACACGCCTGCATCGCCGCCGGTAAAATCGCCGCCCTTGAACTCGAAGCCTTCATCCCACTTAGGCGGCGGCCTGAACTCCTCACCGGCTTTCCAATTGTTGCCCAGTCTATCGTAAGCCGCTCTTTTTTGAGGGTCTTTGAGCACTTCGTAAGCTTCGCCCAATTCCTTGAATTTGGCTTCGGCATTTTTTTCCTTGCTGACATCGGGATGGTATTTACGCGCCAGTTTACGATAGGCGCGCTTGATTTCGTCCTCGTTGGCGTTTCTGGATAAGCCCATGATTTTGTAATAATCTTTATATTCCATGTTGAATGATCCGTCCGCTTGCAATTGAATTGACCCAGGCAATCCAGGCCGGTGGATGTTGCTGTTTTATTTGCTCACCTTGTTAGTATTATGGTCTCTGTTAGGTCAAGCGCAGCGAGCAGCTAAGTTAACAGCATGGGATTAAGGGGCGAGCGGCTTCGACACATTCAACCAACATAACAGGTTTTGCCCGATTGCCGCCAATTCTTCACGTTTAAAAATCCTCGAACCATTTCGGCTTGAAGAAAATAATATAAAGTAAAAATAATTCCGAGATGGGTATAAATATGACAAGGTAATGAATAAGGAGAATGGCTAGAAGCAATAATAAGCGCCCTAAATATTTGGCAAGCGTCGTTTTTGGCATCTATTCTCCTTATGACTTGTTTTTTGAGTCCTGAAGGAAGACTGTGAAGGTATTCGTTTTAGAACAAAAGCATTCACCACGAAGGAAAAATAACTTTTAAACTCAATGTATTGAAAGCTTTGCGCCTTCGTGGTGAATAGGTTTTTAAACGGATTTGATCATACTTTCACAATCCCTTACTGCCATTGAACGTGTTCTATAAAGACAAACCCGAACCAATGACAGTAAGGATGCGTGTAATTATTCCTCTGACGCTACATTGATGCGTTTCGGTTTAATGGCTTCCCGTTTGGGAATGACGATTTCCAGCACACCGAGTTTGCATTTGGCATTAATGGCATCGCCATCGGCGGAATCGGGTAGGCTAAAGCGGCGATAAAAAGAACCTGTTGTTCTTTCGACGCGTTTATAGCCTTCTTTTTCGGTTTTGGATTCGGTTTCTTTTTCGCCTTTGACCGTCAATACCCCGGCTTCCATGCTGATTTCAATGTCTTCCGGTTTAACGCCGGGAATATCGGCATGAATAACGAATTTATCGGCTTCTTCTTTTATATCCACCGCAGGCGCCCATTCGGCGGTGGCAATCGAACCTTCGCCTGCTTTATCGTCGCGCGAAAGCGCCAGTTCTTTTTGCAGTTGGTTCAGTAGACCCCAAGGTTCATAACGTATAATAGCCATTTTCTGTCTCCTAAAAATTAAGGTTTTAATTAATAAAAAAAGTTAAAAACGATTATTTGACCGCATCGCTTATATGGGGACGATGCTTTATTTATCAAGTGGCTGAAAGTGATTTTGAGCAATAAAACGTTCGAGTGGGGAGGCTGACGGCGGCGCCCGGCATTTCACCGGCACTAGCGGACATGGGCTTTTCGCAGCAGGAGGTTGAGGTCAGCCGCTTAGGCTTGATGAAGTCCGTAAAAGTGGCTGCAGCACGTCTATGTTTGCCGGTGCGCCGACAGCAGCCTTATCATCACGCATAAGTTAATGTTTATTCTCCGGTATAATGCCGGTTAATCTTTTAAAACTTAGCGCTTTTTATGTATAAATATGAAGGTCGGCTTATCTACGAAAGCCATGATGATGACGGGATTTTAGAAGTTGTCGAGCAGGATGGCGTCAGGTCGCTGCACTTTGGCTCATTTCCCCGGCAGAGCAGTATGCTGTTGGCCGAGCCGGACAAACTGTACCTGAATTATGTACGGGCCATGACCAGCTGGTTGTTGTTCAAACCCACGCTTGACGACAAAGCCTTGATTATCGGCTTGGGCGGCGGCTCATTAACCAAGCATCTGCTGCACCATTTTCCGGAATGCCGTTTAAAAGTCGTCGAATACCGGGAAAGCGTGGTTAAAATCGCGCGTAGTCATTTCGGCCTGCCGCTCGATCCGCGCCTGAAAGTGATTATCGATGACGGCGCTAAATATGTGCGCCAACGCACAGAAAGCCAAAGCGAGCAATACAGCCTGATGTTTATCGATGCTTTCGATCACGAAGGCATGGCGCCATCCATCTGCAACCATGCGTTTTTCGATGCCTGTAAAGCCTTACTGAAAAAAGACGGCATGTTGGTCATCAATCTTTGGGGCGGGGTCGACAACTCCCTGTTCAAAATGGTCGCCTTGTGGCTGGGCCGCACGTTCGATTGGAGAATTTTGTTTCTGCCGGTTCAAGGCCGGGGCAATATTATCGGTCTGGCCTTTAATGAGGAAGCGCCGCTGCATTCCATGAAAGACCTAAGAACCCGAGCCATTATTCTCGAACAGCTTTACCAGATCGAGTTTATCTCTTATTTAAGAGACATCGCCAAACACAATTCCAGCATCATCAACAACACCATACAAAAATAATGTCTACTGCCTTACAAACCGAACCGAACCTGTTTAGCTACCGCTTATATTGGGCGCAACGCTTTGGCATTGCGCCTGTCTTGCCGATGAGCCGGGCTGAAATGGACGAACTCGGCTGGGATGCCTGCGATGTCATTCTGGTGACCGGCGATGCCTATATCGATCATCCCAGCTTCGGCATGGCGCTGATTGGACGGCTGCTGGAGGCGCAAGGATTCAGGGTCGGCATCATCTCCCAACCGGATTGGACCAGCGCCGAAGATTTCGCCAAGCTGGGTCGGCCCAAGCTGTTTTTCGGTGTGACCGGCGGCAATATGGATTCGATGGTTAACCGTTACACCTCGGATAAAAAAATCCGCTCTAACGATGCCTACACGCCGGACGGCGCAGCCGGCAAACGCCCTGACCGTGCCGTCAACGTTTACTCGCACCGTTGCCGCGAAGCTTTTAAAGACGTGCCTATTATTATCGGCGGCATCGAGGCCAGCTTACGGCGCATTGCGCATTACGATTACTGGTCGGATAAAGTCAGAAAATCCGTATTGCTGGATTCCAAAGCAGACTTGTTGGTTTACGGCAATGCCGAACGGCAAGTTGTCGAAATCGCTCATCGACTGGCTAATGGCGAAGCTATCTCCGAGCTAAAAGGCATACGCGGCACCGTGCATTTTGTTAAGCAAATACCGGAAGGTTTCGCCGTTAAAGATTCTACCGATATCGATCATCCGGGGGCGGTGATGCCGCCGCAAAATCCTTATCAGGAAGAGCCGGCTTGCGCTAACAAGCCCGATGCCGCTAATGACGAAAAAGTGCTTCGTTTCGATAGGCAACTTATCAAGGAGCAAAGAGCGAAAACCGTTATTCGTCTGCCCGCCTATGAAGCGGTAAAAGACGATCCGATACTGTATGCCCACGCCTCGCGAGTCATGCACGGCGAAACTAATCCCGGTAATGCGCGCCCCTTGGTGCAATTGCATGGCGCACGTCAAGTCTGGATCAATCCGCCGCCGATTCCGTTGAGCACCAAAGAAATGGACGGCGTGTTTGACTTGCCGTATTCACGTGTACCGCATAAAGCTTACGGCAACGCCAATGTGCCCGCTTTTGAAATGATCCAGCATTCGGTCAACATCATGCGCGGCTGTTTTGGCGGCTGCACCTTTTGCTCAATCACCGAACATGAAGGGCGCATTATCCAAAGCCGCTCGGAAGAGTCTATCATCAAAGAAATCGAAGCCATCCGCGACACTTCGCCCGCGTTTACCGGTCATATTTCCGACCTGGGCGGACCTACCGCCAATATGTACCGCTTGGCCTGCAAAGACCCGAAAATCGAGGCCGCTTGCCGCAAGCCGTCCTGCGTTTATCCGGGCATCTGTCCTAACCTGAATACCGACCATACCCCGCTGATTAAACTCTACCGCAGAGCCCGCGCCTTGCCCGGCATCAAGAAAATCTTTATCGCCTCCGGCTTGCGTTACGATTTGGCCGTGGAATCGCCGGAATACGTCAAGGAACTGGTCACTCATCATGTCGGCGGCTACCTTAAAATCGCCCCGGAACATACCGAGCAAAGCGTATTATCCAAAATGATGAAGCCGGGTATGGGCACTTACGACCGGTTCAAGGACATGTTCGACAAGTTTTCCAAAGACGCGGGTAAAGAGCAATATTTGATCCCGTACTTTATCGCCGCCCATCCCGGCACCACCGATAAAGACATGCTCAACCTGGCGTTATGGCTAAAGCACAACGGTTTCAGGGCCGATCAAGTGCAGGCCTTTTTACCTTCGCCGATGTCCATTGCTACCGCCATGTATCATTCCGGCAAAGATACCTTGCATAAAGTTAGCCGCACCGTAGCGGATATTCCGATACCCAAAAGCGTCAAACAACGGCGTCTGCACAAAGCCTTTTTGCGCTATCACGATCCTAAAAATTGGCCGTTGTTGCGCGAAGCTTTAAAAGACATGGGGCGTAGCGACTTAATCGGTAACGGCAAACAGCATTTAATCCCCAGCTTTCAACCCAAAGGTACGATCGAAACGCCGGATAAGATTCAGCGCTTTAAAACTAAATATACCGGATCGAATGATGCTCGGAAAAACAAGCAGCATCCGGTCAACAAGAAACACAGCAAAAATAAAGCCAAAAAATACTAGCCAAAGAAATATTATTGTGTATAATGTCGGCTTCTTCGCTGGTGTAGCTCAGTCGGTAGAGCAGCTGATTTGTAATCAGCCGGTCGCGGGTTCGATTCCCATCGCCAGCTCCAAGTTTATCAAAGGCTTAGGTGTTTTTTCACCTAGGCCTTTTTTATTGCTCGTAGTAAATTTGTAACAGCTTTTGTGTTTTCTGCATAATCCTGTAAGTGGTCGCTGGACAAATGTGCATACCGTAAAGCTAAAGCCATTGTCAAATCAGCCCAACCACCCAGATATAGATGCCGGAATCTTGTCCGACCGCATACACCACAATGTTGCTATCGGCAAACTCAAGGGCGTTCATGTAGCTCTTCCCTAATGAAAGGGGAGTCATCATAAAGCCCCATGTGTTTATCCAAGGTTGCCAGCGCTCTTTCCCTGCGCTCGATTCGCTCTCTTTCAGCTTTGCACTTCAAGAATTCAACAAAGTCTAAAACTTCCGCCGCTTGCTGTTCGGGTAGGGTTTTAACGGCTTCAAAGACTTTTTCAGCGATAATGCTCATAAAGTTAACCTCTTGCTTACATAAATGGAGTAATTCCAGCGGCATCCTTCAATGCAGCCGATTTTAAAATAAAGTCGGTAATGGTCTGCATAGGCTTTCGTAACCGTTCCACTTTTAGTGCCTACAAAATCGTTGCGTGACTTTTGCGTGAGTCGCTTCCGCAGACACTTTCTGCCGCAGCAATCAAATTGCCTAAATTAGCAGACGAATAATGCGTCGTCATTCTGCTAAAAAAGAACCCTCTAAGATGAGCAAAGAAAAAAACGTTTTAAAGCCGCTTTGAATGATGACTTTAGGTAAAACATCATCTTCTCGGTTTGAGATTTATATGCGCTTGCCTTGAGGTGTTCGTGAAATCCGGGCAAGATCCGTTAGTCAATATTTCCCAAGAAATCCTTCTTGCCAATCTCCACGCCGTTATGCCGTAGAATCGCGTATACAGTGGTTACGTGAAAGTAGACGTTGGGTAGAACAAAATCGAACAGGTAGGACAAGCCTTTGAAGTTGATCGTTCTGTCGTGCATCGGTAGTGTAATAATTCTATCCTCGGAACCGTCAATCTGTTCAGGCTGACAAGATTCAAGCAGTGCAACCGTCTTATCGAGTCGTGCCAACAGTTCAGAGAAGGTCGACTCATTGTCTTCGTATTTAGGTGGCTCCAACCCCGCGAGGCGTGATACTGCGCCTTTGGCGACATCTGTTGCGATTTGGACTTGCCGTGAAAGCGGAAACATATCCGGGTAAAGACGCGCGTTTATTAGAATGGACGGATCAATTTTTTTTGCTTCGGCATGGGCGGCAGCTTTTTCGAGGATTGACTTTAAATTGGTCAAACTACGAATCATGGGGGGAACGGATGCAACGTACATAAAATTGGACATAGTGAGCTCTCCTGAATCAGTGGGGTAGTTAATTTTCGTATGCGAGGCAAAGTATCAGGCATGTCCTAACTAAGGGCAAGCAAACAGCTAAAAAAGGAGATAACCGGCTTAAGTTTATAGGGTTGCCTGGGTGGTGGAAGCAGCATCCGGGCACTTTGATGGGATAAGCTGAAACATCGGGCGGAATACCTCAAAACAGCCATTTCTCAAAGTGGGAACTACCTCCTTCGCAAATTGGGTTTTATCACCATCCGATTTGAAAACTATTTTACGGCCTCTTCCTCACACGCACGGTTCTTCTTGGAAATATTTAGTTGTGGAGTTTTATCCATAAAACAGATGCTCGATTTCACAACTGGAATCACCACCGTAGGCTAACTTATTGATCGCATTTTTTATCACTTGTTTCCGAATATCTGGATTTAGTGGAATAGGGAACATAAAAGCACAGGACTCACTTTCCGCCCACTTTTTGACCATGCCTTTAAACGGATCGTCTTCAATGATGTCTCCATTTAGCCTATTCCATTGGTCATAAGCTTTATCGAAACCAAAAACGTTCATTATGATATTGCTTGTTCAACCACCACATCCGCCAGTTTTTGCTGTAACTGGTTGGCTTTGGTGATGCGGGATTTTAGTTGGTCGCAGATTGCCATTAGTTCGTCTACTTTGGCGACGATGCGGTGTTGTTCAGCCTCTGGAGGACACTCCACCATAACCGACCAAAGTTTTGAAGAAACAAGTTTACATGTTCCGTGGCTTGATCTATCCACCAAGGCAACGAACGAGTTTTTCATTGCCCGAATGTAAAGTAGCATGTATTCTTTAACTTCTTCTGGTACAACTAGCGCCTTCATGTCTTGGTTTATTGTAACCTTGCTAGTTGTTAAGGCGACAGGAAATGAATGTGCGAGAATCATACCTCGAACAACCATAAGAAGGCTTCCCTCCGGAATTAGTTTTAGAGCTGTTTCACATATTGCACCTTCACTAACATTGTCTTCAGCATTATTAATATAGAAACGTTTCATGTCTTTCGGTGAAATCCAAGGGACATTTCCTACCCAATATTCAGGCTTAGCTTTGCTTGGAGTCGCTCCACCGTAAATATCACCTAATACACCAAGTGAAACCTTTGACCATCCAGCGATAAATGATGGCGTGCTAGAAATGTCGTAGCGCTTAAGCAGTTCGCTAGCCGGTTCGTCGTTCGGGTCTTGCGGCACGAGTTTGCCCATCACCGCCAGTTGTAACAGAGTTTGCTTGAGGGCGTCGATGCTGGCTTCGGTGGTGAACAGGGTGTCGAAATGCGCGGCGACACGTTGCCAATCTAAATCCCCCCCGGCCCCCCTTTTGCAAAGGGGGGAGGTTGTAGTATTTGACGATTGTGTGAGTGTGCCGAGCAGGTGGCTGACGAGTTTTTCGTGGGCTTCGGCGGCGTTGCTGTGCTGGGTTTCTAGTTGGTCGCATAGCGTCATTAGTTCATCGACTTTGGCGACGATGCGGTGTTGATCGGCGAGCGGTGGCAGAGGAAAATATGCTCTCCTGCCGTCTTCAGTACCAAGACGAGGCATCTTCATGCCGTAACTTCTAGCATTTACGTAATTTATAAAATAAGGGCTCTTAAGAGCGAACTTAAAATAATTACTGTTAAATGGTCCATAACATCGAATGGGTAATATCTCTGTCGTACAAATACCTGCTTCGTCGGCAACAACAACTTTATTCAGATACGGCCTGAGTTTTCCATAGAGAACATCTCCCGCCTGAAAGCTATTTTTACTGCTCAATGAGCGTCTTTCAGAAAATCTAAATTTCTGTATCAGCTTCGAGGTGTCTTTTTCAATGTCTTCAAGATCAAGAACCCAAGTATCATCGAAAATTAATTCTAGCTTTTCAGTTACACCAAAATTTGTGATTTCACCAAGTCTCGTCCACTCCCAGCCATCCGGCAATTCAAACGGTTTTTCATCGTCAATAATCTCCGCCAATGGCTTGGCTTTCTTGATTTTGCCTTCCGCAATCAACTTGGCTTTTTCAGCCTGAATGCGCTTAAGCAATTCACTAGCCGGTTCGTCGTTCGGGTCTTGTTGCACCAGCTTGCCGCGCACGGCAAGTTCCAGTATCAGCTCACGCAGTTTCTTGATGCCATAGACGCCGGCCGCATTACCTGAGCTGCGGCCACGGCCTGATTTTTTTTCGGTATCGGCTGCCGTCCATATGTCGATGTGATCGGTCAGCAATTGGTGAATGGCGTTCATGTACTGCCCTTTTTTGAAAATCCCCCCAGCCCCCCTTTTTCAAAGGGGGGTGTTGTTTGTGGTGATGTCTGTGTCTGTACAGTTGTGGAATCCTCCTCTTTTATGAAGAGGGTTGTTGTTTGTGGTGATGTCTGTGTCTGTACAGTTGTGGAATCCTCCTCTTTTATGAAGAGGGTTGTTGTTTGTGGTGATGTCTGTGTCTGTACAGTTGTGGAATCCTCCTCTTTTATAAAGAGGGTTGTTGTTTGTGTCTGCACTGCTTCGGAATCCTGCCCTTTATCAAAGACAGATATTGATGTTGACGCTATAACTCCCCCCTTTGTAAAAGGGGGGCCGGGGGGGATTTGCTTTTCAACTGCACTAAAAACAACACTCATAACAGCATCCAATTCTGTCAATACCTGACGGTTATCAAACCGCAACACCACTATACCCAATGATTCCAGCACCCGATCCCTTTCTGCATCCCTGGCTTGGTGCTCCGCTTCGAAATGCTGCGAACCATCCAGTTCAATGACTAGATTAGCTGCTGGGCAATAAAAATCGACAATGTAGTTTGCCAATGGTTTTTGACGATAAAACTGCAAGCCCAATAGTTGCTTGCGGCGCAATTTCGACCACAACAATTGTTCGGCATCGGTCATATTGCTGCGCAGGTTTCTGGAAAAGGGCTTTAAAGCTGGATTGTAAGGTTTCATAAATCCCCCTAGCCCCCCTTTTTCAAAGGGGGGCTTTCATAAGTTGTAATGGCGAGCAACAAAATTCTCTCCATGACGTGGAGAGAATTGAATAATTGGAATTAAACTGGCGATAGAGCGACCATGTCAAAGTGCTACGCAGTGCATCGCAAATCTCAGGCAACTTGCTCACGCATCTCTCCCCAATGCTTCTGCCAAACTATTTTTAAGTTGGTTGCGTAAGGCAGCAATGTCATTTTGCATAGCGTTATATTGCGCCAGCAGCACTCCGGGATCGTGGATTTCCTGCTCGCCGACATGCGGGTTCTTGCAATCGAGGTTGTAGTTGCGCGCCTTGATGTCTTCAAGGCTGACTTTCCACGCATATTGGTTTTCAACGCGCTGTGTGAAGCCGTCCGTTTCCTTGCCCCACCATGCCGTTTCCGCATCGAATTCTGCAATTTTCATCGGTTTGGTTTTGTTGTAGCTTTTTACGCCGGGCGGGTATGGGTGCTCGTAAAACCAGATGTTCTGAGTCGGCGCGCCTTTACTGAAAAACAGCAGGTTGGTTTTGATGCCGGTGTAGGGCGCAAACACGCCGTTGGGCAGGCGCACGATGGTGTGCAGGTTGCATTCTTCCAGCAGTTTTTCCTTGATACGGGTCTTGATGCCTTCACCAAACAGGAAGCCGTCCGGCAAAACCAGCGCGGCACGGCCACCGGCTTTGAGCAATTGCATGATCAGTACTAAAAACAGGTCGGCGGTTTCGCGGGTGCGGAAGGCTGCCGGAAAGTTGGTTTCTATGCCGTCTTCTTCCATGCCGCCGAACGGCGGGTTGGTGACGACTACATCGACGCGTTCTTTCGGCGTCCAACTGATCAGCGGGCGCGCCAGGGTGTTGTCGTGACGGATATTGCTCGGCACATCGATGCCGTGCAGGATCATATTAGTGGTGCAGAGCAAGTGTGGCATCGGTTTTTTTTCGATGCCGAAAATATTGGCCTGTAATTGCGCTTCGTCGTCTACCGTTTTCACATCCTGTTTACGCATGTGTTCTATCGAGCAGGACAGAAAACCACCGGTGCCGCAGGCCGGGTCCATGACTTTTTCACCGAGGCGCGGGTTGACCATGCGCACCATGAATTCGGTCACGGCGCGCGGCGTGTAAAACTCGCCTGCATTGCCTGCCGATTGCAAATCGCGCAGCAATTGCTCGTACATGTCGCCGAACAAATGGCGCTCTTGCGCTTTGTTGAAATCGACGCCTTCCTGAATCTTGTTGATGACCTGCCTTATCAGCTGGCCGGATTTCATGTAGTTGTAGGCGTCCTCAAACACCGAGCGGATCACATAGGCGCGCTGGTCGCCGCCTTTGGCTTCCAGTTGCTGCAAGGCGGGGAACATGTCATTGTCGAGAAACTGTTTCAGCGCATCGCCGGTCATGCCTTCAGCATTGGCGGCCCAGTTGCGCCAGCGGTATTGCTCCGGCAACGGCGATTGGTAGTCGTCTTGCAAGATTTCCCATTCGCTTTCGCGGTCGTCGAATATTTTTAAAAACAGCATCCAGACCAACTGACTCAGGCGTTGGGCGTCGCCATCGACACCGACGTCTTTGCGCATGATGTCTTGGATGGATTTGATGGTAGAGGAAATGCTCATTGATCTGATTATTTATCGATAAAAGTTTAATTCCCCCCTTTGAAAAAGGGGGGGCAGGGGGGATTATCCGTAAAGGTTTTCTTCCAGCTCATAAAGGGCTTTCATATAGCCGGGTTTGCCGCCAAAAGCTGACACCAATTCGCTGGCCGTGCCCATGTTTTTGAACGGGTCCAGCGTGAGGATTTTGATGTCTTCGATGTTTTCTATGCCGGTGTCGGCGTATTTTTCCAGCAAGGTTTCCAGCACTTTGCGCGCCTGCTCGCCGTATTTGGCAAAGTAGTTGCGCTTTTTAACCCGGTCGGCCCGCTCGCGCCGGGTTAGCGGTGGTTGATCAAAGGCGACATGGCAAATCAGGTCGAAGGCGTCGAAGTCTTTGCCTACTTCGTCGGCCAGCGGTTCCAGTAACAAGCCGTGTTCTTGCAGCTCATGAAGGATAGCCGCCTTGCGTTCGGCTTTACTCCAACGGCGCAGGAAATCGTCGAGCGAGGAATAATCCTTGCGCACGGTTGACCGAGTGTAATCCTTCAGCGATTCGGTAATCAGCTTGCCTTCCGGCCCGTAATACTGAACGCGCTCAGCAACAACATACACGGTCACATCGCCGAGCACGTATTTCATGCGGCCGATGCCGGGTTCGTCAAATCCCCCCTCGATCCCCCCTTTTTCAAAGGGGGGAGGGTTATCGCCGTCTTCACTGTCCTCTGCTGTTGATGGTGGAACTTCTTCCGGCGGCACGGGCGACTCCCCAGCTTCCGGCACATAAATCATCACCGGCTCACCATCGAAATCCTTGTCGGCAAACAGTTCGGTCGCCTTTTTGAAATCCATGATGGTGAACCAGAATTTGTCATAGTCCTCATTGATGCGTGTACCGCGGCCGATGATTTGCTTGAACTCAGTCATCGACTTAATGTGTTGGTCAAGTACGATCAGTTTGCAGGTTTGCGCATCCACACCGGTAGTCATTAGCTTGGAGGTCGTCGCTATGACTGGATAACGCTGTTCGGGGTTGATGAAGTTATACAGCTCGGCCTTGCCTTCGAGTTCATCGCCGGTAATGCGCATGATGTATTTGCGGTTTTCCTTGACGCGTTCCGGGTTCAGGTTGACTAAGGCTTGACGCATACGCTCGGCGTGGTCGATGTCGTCGCAAAATACGATGGTTTTGGCATAAGGGTCTGTGGCTACCAGAAATTCGGTGATTTTCCTGGCGACCAGTTCGGTGCGCTTTTCCAGCACCAGAGTGCGATCCATATCGATCTGGTTGTACACACGGTCTTCAATCAACTGACCGTTGTTATCCGTTTGGCCTTTGCTGGGCCGCCAGCCTTGCACGTCTTTATCAATGTCGATACGCACAACTTTGTACGGTGCGAGAAAACCGTCTTCGATACCCTGCTTAAGCGTATAGGTGTACACCGGTTCGCCAAAGTAATAAATGCTGGACACCTCTTTGGTTTCTTTAGGCGTGGCGGTTAAACCCACATGGGTGGCGGAAGAAAAATACGCCAGAATTTCACGCCATGCCGAATCTTCGGCTGCACTGCCGCGATGACATTCATCGATGACAATCAGGTCAAAGAAATCCGGTGAGAACTGTTTGTAGACATTTTGCTCTTCTTCGCTGCCGGTGACGGCCTGATACAAGGACAGGTAGATTTCGTAGCTCTTGTCGATCTGGCGCTTGCTGATCTTGGTCATCGCCGCGCCCAAGGGTTTGAAATCATTGTTCTTGGTTTGGTCCACCAGAATGTTGCGGTCGGCCAAAAACAGGATGCGTTTTTTAGTGCCTGATTTCCATAGCCGCCAGATGATCTGGAACGCGGTGTAGGTTTTGCCGGTGCCGGTCGCCATCACCAGCAAGATGCGCTGCTGAGCTTTTGCTATCGCTTCCACGGTGTTATTGATGGCGTTGGCTTGGTAGTAACGTGGAGCGCGGCCTGTACCGTCATCGTAGTACGGCATTTCTACGGTGTGCAGGGCTTCTAACGATTCCAAACCTTTCCACCGGCAATAACGCCGCCACAGCGCTGCGGGTGATGGAAAGGCGTCCAATGCCAGTATCTGCTCGGTCTTATCGGCCAGTCCGGTACGGTCATGCATCAGGAAGGCATCGCCATTGGAGCTGAATACAAACGGCACGCCCAGGGTTTCGGCATAGTTGAGTGCTTGTTGCATACCGGCACCGACGCTATGGCCGTTTTCCTTGGCTTCGATGACGGCGAGGGGAATATTCGACTTGTAATACAAAATGTAATCGGCGCGCTTTTGTTCACCTCGGGCATGTAGCTTGCCGCGCACGATGATTCGTCCTTTAGTGAAGCTCACTTCCTCCCGAATCTGGCTGTGCAGATCCCACCCGGCGCCAGTAATGGCCGGAGTGATGTATTGGGTGCAGATGTCGCGTTCGGAGAGACTTTTCTTGTCGATCATGGGGCGGAAATGTCCTTATTATCTTGGAGAAGAGTTAGCGCGGGTTGACGCTACTGTTTTAAGGACGGGTATAGTAGCACATCTAAAGTCTGGGGCTTTTCGGCACTGTTAATGCCGTTGCGGTGATTTATAAGACAGCATGGACGGCAGGCCAGTGGCCGGTAAAGTCAAAGGAGTGGAAAACGGCGTCTAAATTTTGCCACTTTTATAACAAAAGAGCGTTTAGATTTTCCAGCAGCTAACTACTATCATGTTGATAGTATGACATATGCAAATCTTGTAACTGGAAAATTCAGCGCCCAATCGTGGCAAACATTGAAAGCGTGCGACATGAAGTCACACCTGTTATTGTCTCACCTCGCAAGAGGTAGTGAGACCCGTTGTTCCTTCAACGGTAGCCTACCGGTGCAGGCGAAGCTGGCAACGGCTTGGTCTGAAGCCACCGGGACAATGAG
>JAPLRU010000048.1 GCA_026399025.1 Methylobacter sp. | reverse complement strand
TCATCGTCAACAACACTGTCGTAGCGGGTTTATTTGCTGAGTTTTTTGCTGCCCAAAGAAAATGATTTTTTAAAGGCGAAAAAACTGTCAAGCTTTTTTTTGATTTTGTAATGAAAACAATTGGGGCGAGTAGTTACGTTTGCGGTTCTGTAGAAAACTCAACATCGGTTATAGGTTGATCGACGGACTCAAGCTTCGGTTCTTGCTTTACCGGCTCCGAAACGGTAGGTTTGCTTACGGGTGTTTCTTTAGGTGAGCAATGCGAGCAGGATGAATCTTTTTTTCGCATTTTTAAGATAATAGGGATAGCTATCGCTAAAATGATAAGTACAGCTACAATTTCAAGTGCGCTCATTAAGGCTCTCCAGGTTTAAGAATGAATGGGTGTTGAAGCAAAAGACCTTTTGTTTTTTAACATTGTTTTCAATAAAAGAAAATAAAAACCACCATCGGCAAACTCCCTGTACACACTTTAAGCGGCAATAGGGCAGGGGAGCCATGAGTGTTAAATCACTAGTCAGCAAGGTCTACTCATTTGAGAGCCGGGAATAAGGGAGTAATTACCTTATAACGGCCCTTTAATACTATGGTTGGCGAAGTTCTTTCAATAGAGCTTCTCTGGCAAGGTCTCGATTGGAAAGGTAGCTTTGAAGCTTGTCCTTGTCTTGCGCTGAAATATCCCCGGTTTGGCTTTCCAGGCCGAGTTTGACTTGCAAGTCATGCCATTTTTTATAAGCCTTAAAGAATTTTTCAAGTTTGTTTGAGACGGCCTGATTTTCGATTTTGATCTGCTTAACAAGCTTGAAATAAGTTATCTGTTCCGATTGGTTTATTTTCAGTTCCCTGGCGACATTTCGGATAACTCCGCCAATGAAATTTTTCAAGTCGTCTTCCGACAAACAAAGCATCATGATCTCCCGTTAATTTTTGTGTCAATCCGTCTATTTTATAGGATGGGTCCCAGCAAACACCAACAAAACCGCACAACTGCACTTTTCGTCAACGATCACTGCTTAAGACAATGCCGAACTGGTGCTAAAAGTAGGCGGTTTTAGGCTTATCTGTGTTGATCATAATCCGCTGTGTTCCCTTGTTTTAACGACTGGGCCGCTACAATTAGTGTTTGAAAATAGCCGTGCTATGACCTATGCTGAGCGGGATATTGTTTTCAGCTTAGGGGATATGAAATGTTTAATAAAAAAATTGCAGTTTTAGTGGGAGCGTTGATGATGCCGACAGTCGCGTTTTCAGGCTCGGATACTACAACGCAACCCAATATATATGAATTGACCGGCAATAATATACACATTAGCTACAGCACCGGCGGACTGGACGGCTTGGCGCATTTTACTTACCGATCCGGTAAAAAGACGCTTAATTTTAAAGGCGACCAAATCAGAACGATAGGAACCGAAATAGGTACTTTAGTGACTGTCACTACCACCATGACGGTTGATAGCAACTCGGCGGCATTCTCTATTCTGCTGCCTCGCGTTAACCTCGATCAAACCTTGGAAGCGCCTGTTAAAACCCAAGGCATTGTTACCCAACATAAATTTTCAGTTATTCCGGGCTTTAACAGTGGGCAACTGGATAATTACAAAGTTATTCCTTTGGCCGGGACGGCAAAATTTGTTTATTTTTAACGGCCTATATAGCGTGTCATTATGATGGTTGCCGCTGAAAGCAGGTTTAAGGCTTGGCGGAAATATCGTAGTCTTGCTCAAACCGGCTTGTCCAAACAAGTCGGTGTTGCTTAACCATGAATAGCCCGGCTTGAAATATGAGCTAAAGCTTTTAATCCGGATATGAATGACTTGCTTTAGAAAAAGCGGATTGCCCGCGTTTTAGTTTTATACAAGCGACCATTGCCGCTTATTTTTCGCTTCTTCACCACGGCTTTCCGCATTTAAGCCGGCCGGTTTCGGCTCACGTAATACTATTGACTACTGATACCATGAATATTCTTTTTATTCACCAAAACTTCCCCGGTCAGTTTAAGCATTTGGCTCCGGCTCTAGCCGCCGATCCGGTCAATCGCGTTGTCGCGATGACCACGCAAAAGGTAAACATGACTGAATGGCAAGGCGTCGAACTGGTACCTTATAACCTTAATAGGGGCACTTCGGCCAATGTGCATCCCTGGGTCAGTGACTTCGAGACTAAAACCATACGAGGCGAAGCGTGCTTTAGGGCCGCGCTGCACATGCGGAACGCCGGTTTCAGCCCGGATATTATTGTGGCTCACCCCGGTTGGGGAGAAAGCCTTTTTTTAAAAGATGTGTGGCCGACGGCCAAACTCGGAATCTACTGCGAATTTTTCTATCATGCCCAAGGGGCGGATGTTGGCTTTGACCCTGAATTTCCATCCAAAGATGAAGGCGAGGTGTGTCGCTTACGCCTTAAAAACTTGAACAATTTACTTCATTTCGAGGTAACCGATGCCGGTATCTCGCCGACTCATTGGCAGGCAAGCACCTTTCCGGAGCCGTTTCGCAGCCGCATCAGCGTCGTCCATGACGGCATCGATACTCAAGCCGTTACGCCCAATCCGAACGTCAGTCTGGCGTTGAATACCGCTAACGGCAAGCTGGAACTGACTAAAGCGGATGAAATCATTACCTTCGTCAATCGCAACCTGGAGCCGTATCGAGGCTACCATATCTTCATGCGGGCGCTGCCGGAGTTATTGAAACGGCGGCCTAATGCCCGTGTATTAATCGTCGGCGGCGACGAAGTCAGTTACGGCGCGCGGCCCAAGGATGGTCGAACATGGAAAGATATTTTTGCCGGCGAAGTGCGGCCCCTGATGAGCGATGCCGATTGGCAGCGCCTGCATTTTCTCGGTAAAGTGTCGTACCAGCATTTTATCCCGCTGTTACAACTGTCAAGGGTTCATATTTATCTGACCTATCCTTTCGTATTGAGCTGGAGTTTGCTGGAAGCGATGAGTGTAGGCTGCGCGATTGTCGCCAGTAATACACAGCCGTTACAGGAGGCCATTCATCATGACGATACCGGACGGCTGGTGGATTTTTTCGATTCGGCGGCGTTGACCGACGAGGTTTGCGCATTGCTGGACGATCCGGCCGCCAGGGTAAGGCTTGGTGCGAATGCGCGGGCTTTTGCAGTAGCCAACTATGATCTTAGAACAGTATGTTTGCCCAAACAATTGGCATGGATTGCGAAATTGGCCGGGCAGTAGCCTTTAATCGTGCTTGGCAAGCCGTTTTGCCTTTCTTTCTTCCCATTTCTTGGTTATATGGTACTTCCAATAATATTGCAGACCGAAATAACCGACGGCCGACGACACGATACCCATAATAAAACAGCCGACCAGAAACGGTTGCCAGATATTGCTGAGTCCGGAGAATATGTTGCTTACTGAAAACCCCGACTCATCGGTACCGGCAGGCTGGTTCATAAACCAGAGTCCGACCTCGTAAGCAAAATAAAACAGCGGCGGCATCGTGATGGGATTGGTTATCCAGACCAGCGCTACCGAAATAGGCAGATTAGCCCTGAAGTAAATGGCGCCGGCAGCGGCAATAGCCATTTGCGTAGGGGTTGGAATCCAGGCGCAAAACAGACCGACGGCAAAAGCCAGCGCAATAGAGCGGCGGTTTAAATGCCAGAGATTAGGTTCGTGCAGTTTATCGCCAAGAAATTGAAGGTTTTTATGGCGTTTAATGATTTCGGGATCGGGAATAAACTTATTGATCAGTTTTTGTATGATTTCTTTAGGCATCGTTATTTCTTATTTTAAGGTTATGTGACTATTCAAAAAGGGAACATGGATACGGGAAGTAGCCGCCTTTTGGCGACACGGATTGGACTAAAAAAGAAAATAAAATCCGTTTAACCCGTGTTATCGGTGTTCCGTTATAAACTAAGGTTACACTCAGTTTATCAGGTTTTAGTTAGCCTAAAAAACCCTAAGGTGTTAAATGGTCATTTCCGCCCTGTCATTTTTAGCCGGATTGATGCTGGTTCAGCAGCTTTCGGTATTGCCGGATATGGGATGGCTGTTAGTCGGAACCGTAGTCGGCGGCATTATTGCTTGGCTGCGTTATTGGCGATGTTTATTTTTTGTACTCGGCGTGATGTGGGCGATAGGGTTTGCGCTGCATCGCTTGTCCGAGCGACTGCCCGAACAGCTGGAAGGCGTGGAGATTCAGGTGAGCGGCGTGATAGCCGACTTGCCGGAACAAGATGAAAGAAGAGTCCGCTTCGACTTTATCGCCAGGGATGGTGTGTATGCCGCAAGCCGGTCGGGAACCGGCGCGGCGATCGCCAGGGATGGTGTGTATGCCGCGGGCCGGCCGGGAGCCGGCGCGGCGATCACCAGGGATTGTGTGTATGCCGCAAGCCGGTCGGGAACCGGCATCGAACATAAGCTGCACCTACCTCCAAAACTGCGTTTAAGCTGGTATTACCCGGATCAAGCCGTCAAAGCCGGTCAGCATTGGACTTTTACCGTTAAACTAAAGCGCGTCCACGGCAATCTAAACCCCGGCGGCTTCGATTACGAACGCCGGTTATTTAGCGAAGGCATCGGCGCGACAGGTTACATTCGCCCATTGCCGAAACCTGTTTTACTGGGCGGCGATTCTGCTTGGCACAGCATTGCCGTTTGGCGTCAGCGCATCGCCGATCGACTTTCAAGCACACTGGGCAACACGCCAACCTCGGCCTTGATAAAGGCGCTGACTATCGGCGACGGCAGCAGTATCAGCCAACAGCAATGGGACATTTTTCGTAAAACCGGCACCACGCATTTGGTCGTGATTTCCGGCTCGCATATCGGGCTTATTGCCGGGCTGGTGTATTTTTTAGTGCTTAAAGCCTGGGCGTGGACCGGCTTACTGGCTTGGTCGCCGCAAAAAGTCGCGGCCGTTTCGGCGGTGTCGGCAGCGATTTTTTACGCGGGATTGGCCGGGTTTTCGGTGCCTACCCAGCGTTCCGTAGTCATGCTGGTTATCGCGATGGCCGCGCTTATTCTGCAACGCAACAGCCGCCCTTTTAATACCTTGGCTGTCGCTTTATTCGCGGTATTACTGTGGGATCCATTGGCCGTGTTGGCGGCGGGATTCTGGTTGTCGTTTATCGCCGTGAGCCTGATTGTTTACGCCGTTTCCGGACGTTTGGGCAAGTTGGGTCACGCTTGGGCCGCGATAAAACTGCATTGGGTCACATCGCTGGGCTTGTCGCCTTTGCTGGTGCTGTTTTTTCAACAAGTTTCAGTGATTGCGCCGTTAGCTAATCTGGTCGCCGTGCCGGTTATTAGTCTATTGGCGGTGCCGTTGTCGTTGTCGGCTATTATGCTGATGTTTGTTTCGCCGATGTTGGCTGGCAAGTTGTTTTATTTGGTCAGTCATTTAGTGCAAGGTTTAGGCTGGTTGCTCACGCATCTGGCGGAAATGCCTATGGCGTCGATCACTCATGCGCCGCCTTCGTATTGGGCCTTGCTTTTTGCGCTGCCGGGCGTATTGCTGTTGCTGGCCCCGGCCGGTATTCCGGCGCGCTGCTTGAGTTTGGCGATGTTTTTGCCGTTGGTGTTTAGCGATGTAAAACAACCCGAAACCGGCGACATCGACATGACCTTGCTGGATGTCGGACAAGGCTTGGCGGTTGTCGTGCAAACCCGCCGGCATTGGCTGGTTTACGATACCGGCGCGAAATTTTCCGCCGAGAGCGATATGGGGCAAAGCGTTGTGTTGCCGTTTTTGCGTGCGCAAGGCGCAACTCAAATCGACCGTTTAATCGTCAGTCATGGCGACAACGATCATATCGGCGGCGCTGCATCGTTAATGCGCGGCCTACCGACTGAACAGGTGCTGACCGGCGTTTCGCAACAATTAAGCGAGTACGCTCCGATGCCGTGTGTAGCCGGGCAATCGTGGACATGGGATGAGGTCCGCTTCACGATGCTGGCGCCACAGCAGGCGTTTGTTTCGGACAACGACAATTCCTGCGTACTAAAAGTCCAAGCGAAGCACGGCACGGTATTATTGACCGGCGATATAGAAGGCGCGGCAGAATCCTGGTTGGTTAAAACTTACGGTGAGGCCTTAAAAGCCGAGGTATTGGTCGCGCCGCATCACGGCAGCAAAACGTCATCGACAAGCGGATTTTTGCAGGCCGTACAACCCGACTACGTGCTGATTCCGGCAGGTTATCGAAATCAATTCGGTCATCCGCATAAAGAGGTGTTGGCGCGCTATCGGCAGATACAGGCGAAATACTTGATAAGTGCCGACAGCGGCGCGATTAACGTTAAATTTAAAAATAACGCTTTTATTGTGCGGGAGATGCGTAAGACGGATAGTAAATATTGGAATAGCGGGAATCTTCCTACGCCGGATCATGGCAACGATAAATAAGCTTAGGGATGAGCATGAAATAACTTCGGCAATTAGCTGCCTCTTTTGCCGGAGAGAGCAGGGGCAATACTGTTGACTTAAGGCTGTGCGCTCTCCTTCTCCCTTGGGTCATAAGTATCGATACAAGTCCAGCCCCTTCATAAGTAAAGTGTAAGTGCTTGGTTTTATTCCCCTCACCCCAACTCTCCCGGCAATTGATCCTGCATTGCACTACCTCCTGAATAAGCCTCAGGGATGTGGCTTATGCAGATTTTGCATGGAGCAAACTATCTGCCCATGCAAGTCGTCCGGCAGGAGAGGGCGCTAGAACGCTTTGTAACTATTTGTATTTATAATACAAAAATTGTGTAGATACTTATGCCCGCAGGCGCAAGGCACACAGCGGGGGTAGCAGAGCAAAACTTTTTCGAATAAACAGAGACGCTTGCGGCTTATAGCCTAACTCAACGAAGCGCTATTTTATGTAGGCCTTTGGTTTTGCCGCCCGCTTTGATAACGGCTTTCGGTTTATGAAAGTTTTTGCTTTTAGCCGACGACTTGCTACTCGCTTTGGCTTGAATAAGTGGACTTTTAGACGGCATTTTGCTCTTGGTCCGGCTGTGCGTTCTCGGTTGAAGCCTGTGAATGACTTTACTGCTTTTATGTTTGGGCGTATAGCTTACGTAGTTAGAACGTGGGCTTGGATGCGTAACGGCGCCATTGCCGCAATCGAGTTGGTAGGGCGGGCTGCCTGCCGAGCCGGTCAGCATGGTGGTGATGTTTGCGGCGGGGGCGATGTTGTCTAAATTAGCGAAGCCGGCATCCATTTTTTGCATCATTAATTGGTAACGCTCTTTGCTGGTCATGCCGCCCATGACCACGCCGATCAGATGTCTGCCGTTTTGATGCGCCGCACCGATCAGATTAAAACCGGAGCCGCAGGTGAATCCGGTTTTCATGCCTTCGGCGCCGGGATAGCTGGCGGTAAACTTGTTGATGCCGCGCAGTTCGGTGCCTTTGTAATTAAAGCTGTGCGCGGCAAAATAATGATAGTACTCGGGAAAATTGCGCTGTGCTTTCCAGGCCAAAATCGCCATGTCTCTGGGCGTGGTGACTTGCCAGTTGTTGGGGAGGCCGGTCGCGTTCATGAAATGGCTGTTGTACATGCCTAATGAATGCGCTCTTGAGGTCATGTAAGAGGCAAAATTTTCTTCCGTTTCAGCCAGATGTTCGGCAAGAACCACGGACGCGTCATTGGCGGAACGGGTAATAATCGCCAAAATAGCGTCTTCGACGGTTAAATGCTCGCCGCGTCTTAAACCCAGTTTGCTATTAGGTTGTTGCGAGGCGTGGGTGGATGCGGTTAAGGTCTCGTGCAGGCCGATTTGACCGGCTCGCAAGGCCTCGAAGGTCATATACAGGGTCATCAGTTTGGTCAGCGAGGCGGGATACCAGGCCTGATTCGCTTCCACTTCGTGTAAAACGTTGCCGTTATCGGCGTCGATAATAATAGCGGCATGGCGAGCGTAGCCGGTTTCGGATACCGCGAACAGCCACAAGATATTTAAAATAAGCAGCGTTAATTTAACTTTAGTCATTTAAAGAACAATTCTCAAAAAATTGATAACCAAAACACAAGTGCGGATTTGTTGCCGGCGCAACACGGTTACGCCACGTATCTCAAGGGAGTTAATAGTAGTAACTGACGGATTGTCAGGCTGTCGATGTACGCTACAGATTATAAACTGCACCGATTGCAATGAATAACAGGATTTTTATTTTTAGTAAAAATCCTGCTCGCGGGCCGTTAAAAGTGGCTGCATGTGTAAGGCGGTTGTCCCCGGCAAATCCCCCAAAAACTGCCGACGTCGCCTTCATTGCTGGGCTTCCAGCTCTCTGAAAAGGCTTCGAAAACGACCCCGGACCAACCTTTTTCAGCCAGTTTTTTAAAGGTTGATTTGACCACGAGCGCTTGGTTTTTTGGGCCGGCAACGCTGCACTGCTGTTGGGTGCGTTTATTGGCTTCGGTGCCGCCTTCGGGGCCGTTGGGCCAGCCGAATTCGGTCAGGATCACTTCTTTACCCGGATAAGTTCGGCGAATATCCTCAAGCCGGGCAATATGAAAGTCGGCCGCTTTATTGGCCGGAGTACAGGGGAAAAGGCCGGAATGTTTATTTTCCCACCAAGGAAACACATTGGTGCCTATCCAATCGACTTGGGTGCCGAAATTGGTTTGGTGACAAGGCGTGGTGCGATTGCACCATTCCCACCAGGTATCTATGGTGGTGATCGGCTGGGATACGCCCGCTTCATGCAGAGCGTTAATGCAACGGCTGATTTCGCCGTCAAACGCATAGTCGTGGCGGGTTCTGACTTCGGAGCCGCAGCTCAATTTTATGATGGTTTTGGGATAGGCTTTTGCCGCCACAATGCCTGCGCTTATGGAGCGCGAATTGACGGCGATGTCTTTATCCAGCCAGATGATCGCAATGACTTTAAGATGCCGGGCTTCGGCGGCGGCAAAGGTATGTTCCAGGCCGTTCATGACGCCGTAAGTCATGATGCAGCGAAACGACGTCTGTTTAACTAATGTGTCCAGCAGTTCATCGATTAATTCTTTGGACGGATGGGGGCCGTAATCGGGGTTGATTTTGCCTACGTAAGGGCTGAAGGCGGCGCATTGCAGTGCGTCGGCTTTTGTTGTTTTTTCACGCGCCGTTGCGCTTTGGCATATAGCCGGCGCCATGAAAACTACAAGGAATAACAGTAACTGTTTCATGAAACTCTCTAAAGTAAAATCATGCGGATTAGCTTAATAAGTCGTTCAAAAGTCTTTTAACATTTTTGTAGCTATTCAGTCCCCCCCTTCTCAAAGGTGGGTGAATAATTACACACTTTTTATGTAACCCTGAAGAGCATGAAGTTATTGTTTTTTCGTGATCTTCGTGGTGAACCATTTATTTCTTATAACAAAAAACGGGATAACAGCGCCGATCAACGCGCAAATAATCAATACCGCCCAAGCCGTTTGATTCCAATCGACCGGATAAACATCGGCTTTAATCGGCTTGCTGATGCCGGGAATGCTGGGCAAATCGCCATCGCCGCCATCGACTTTTAGTTGGGCTTTCATGCCTTTTTCCATGTGCTGCGCCAGTTCGCAATGCACGAGATAGGTTTTTTTCTGGCTGGGTACAATCAAGGAAGCCTTTAACTCGCCTTGTCCGTAAAGTTCCAGATGGAACATGCCTTGAGGGTATAAATAGCCCGGCAAGCCGTGAATCATTAATTGATGGCGGATTTGGTCATCGTTAATAAAAGTGATGTTGATCCGGGAGCAGGGCTTAACCTCCCATTGTTGATTGTCGAACGCAAACATTTTTCCGGGAAATTTCAGCGCGTGTTTTTGGCCGGCATGGATGGTGATGTTGACGTCGCCGGAAATCTTCGGGCAGTCTTTGGGTAGATTGTCGCTGTTGGCGTTCATGATCATGCCTTTTTCATCCATCATCATGCTGCCGTGGTGCATCATGGTCATGGGTTCATCCGCAACTGCCGCTGTATGCAAGCCTAGCAATATCAGGAGTGTTACTAAATAGTTCATTGCTTTTGTTTCCGTTTATAGATCAGTACCGCAAAAATAAACAGCCCTACGGCTAATCCGGCCGCCAAGCCAAAGACGATGATGCGAACATAGTCGGGCGCAATTAATCCGGCTTCACCTAATAGCGGCGCAAACTCGCCTTCGCTCCAAACAGCTTGTTTTTTTGCGTAATAATCTTTGCTAAAGACCTGATCGAGCAAGGTTTCATGCATAAGCGGCATGCCTTGTTGGTCAAGCAAAGACTTATAGGCAAGGATTGCGATGTTGCCGCCCGGTTCCATGCCGTCGGTGGTGGTGCCGGTCGGTACGTGGTCATGAAACATCCACAGGCCGGGACCGTAACTGTCCAAGCCGTTGTTTTGGGTGCGCAGGCGTAAATCAAGCCGTTGCGCCGGAGCGATGTCGAACACATCGCGGGTTATTTGCAATCCGGCCGGTTGTTCAACGCCGTCGTAAGCGGTAATGGTCGCTTTATGGCCGTGGATATGCAACGCGACCAAAGACCGTTGGGCGTTGGCGACATGCAGTTTGATGTCTTCATTGTCATTGGCGACAATCACCGCGTCTCTCAACGTGTAAGGGAAAGAATGGCCGTTCAGCATAAAGTAATTTTCAAACGATTCGGTCATGTTGTATTCGCGGCTCATCCGGTGTGCGATGAGCCGTGGATCATTGGCGTTCTGGATGATTTGCGCCAGTTTTTTATCGACCGATTGATAATACAAGTCGTATTCCTGACTGTAGGATTTTTGCACCGCAACCGCGGGATGACGCACTTGGCCCGCACCGATATTAAAGGTTTGCACCCAGTTATTCGGCTGGTTTTCTTCGACAATGAACATGCCGTTCAAGCCCATCATATAATGTTGGGCGGTTTGGACGTGGCAATGATAAAACATGGTTCCGGCATGCCGGGGCTGGATTTCATAAGTGTGGGTTTTGCCGGGGAACACCGAGTGCTCTTCCATACCGTCATTATCGTCACCGGAAGCGGTGGCCCAAGCATGATCGACTCCGTGAAGATGGATGGTGTGCGGTAAATAATGGGTATTTTCCAGCGTAACGTAAACCTTGTCGCCCTGTTCAACCCGAATCACCGGCGAGGGCGCGCGCAGCAGTGGATTGGCGACCAGTGAGTTGAAATTCTTCAGCGCCATGCCGCTGGATTTCGGTGTAAACACCCAAAGTCCCGGCTGGATGCCGGGGGCAATAGCGTAAGTATTAATCAGGAAGTCGCCGTCGGGACTTGCACCGTTCAACTCCGCAACTTCCAGTTTGATGCGGATGATGTCGGGATCGCCATCATTATCCAGATCGTCGGTCATCGTTAAGGCGTCTTGAGCCAGATGCGTCTGCATCAAAGTCTGCATCGATACGTTATTGGCCCCTTTGACCGCAACGGCAATATCGTAAGGGTTATCCGGCTCGCATGACAACGATTCATTGATTTTTACCCCATCGATCACTTGCGCCTGCCGCCATTCGGGATGTTCATTTGAACAGGGCTTTTCTACCGAGGCGGTTTCCGCAGAGTGCTTAAAAACAGTTGCAGGTGGCGTAATATCGGCTTTTTGTAACGGGGCCGGTACGAAATAAACGGCAACAACGGTTAATGCGGGAATTAACAGCATTAATAAGAGGAGGAATCTTTTGGACATATCACAACAGGAAATTGCTACAAAGTGGAGCTATTGTAAATGCCTGCCAAGCTAAAACCTAGGTGCATCTTTAAAAGTGCTGAACGCAGCTATGCTAGGCCGCATGCTGGGGGATTGTTTTAAATAACACTGCAAGGCATTATACTTGCTATAATCCCGGCAAATTTTAATGTTTGCAGAGTGGGGCGCTCACTGTGAATAGCGTTGCGAACCTCATCAGTCCTTATTCGTATAAATCTTTACTTGGTATTAATGCATGTCTAATTCGAACTCGTTTAACCCTGATCTTGATTGGACCCAAGTACGGGAAACATCCAAAATGCTTATTTTATCGGCTATTCAGGTAGAAGATATGCTGAATCAATCGGATGTATCGGTCAATACGCTGACGGAGTCGTTTACTTCCATTGTTGAGCATATGCAGTCTATTAACGAACATCTACTCGCGCTTGATTCATGTGCAATAAGGAATGAAGCACTTACTTGCTGTGCGGAAACAACCGATAAAATTCAAGCTTCTATAATCGCTTTTCAGTTTTATGATCGGATGCAGCAATGTTTGCAGCATGTCACTTCAAATCTGAAAGGCTTATCGGAGCTGGTTCAAGATCAGGGGCGTCTTTATAATCCGGCTGAATGGCGGCAGTTTCAGCATGAAATCCGCTCTCGATACACGATGGAATCTGAAAAATTGATGTTCGATGCGATTGTACAAGGCAAGTCCGTGGATGAAGCGCTTTCAATAAAAAATATACATCAAGAAGAAGACCAGTCCGACAATATAGAGTTGTTTTAAGCAACGATGTCATTGAAAAGATTAGTTCTGGTTTGCGCATTACCCGCTTTTCTCGCGGGCTGTTCCGAATTTTACGGTTCGCAGCCGCCAGCTCCCGTGTATGGCGGTGAACAGGGAACTGTTCGCTCCGGTCCTTCCGTCCCGCAAAAGACCGCCAAGCCTTATGGTAAGCCGTCTAAACAGGTCGTTAAAACTCAGCCGCTGAAGGAGTTTTCGGAAGTTAAGCCCGAACCTATACCTTTGCCGTTACCCGCGCCGGTACCTTTAGAGTCGGCGCCTTTAGAATCGACGCCGTTAGAAACCTCGGAACCCTCCTCGTTACCGTCGCCTCCCGCACCGTCATCCACTGTAGAAGCAAGGCCTGCGGAGTCGTTACCGGCACCGGCGCCCCCTCCGCCTGTGGAATTAACGCCGTTTGAACCTATAGAAGCTACGGTTCGTTTGTCGCCTGCGGTAGGCGCTTTAGTTTCCGTCGCCAAACAAAACAGCAAATCCGGCGATCTTGATTCGGCAGCAGTTTCCATCGAAAGAGCGATCAGGATTGAGCCAAGAAATGCGACTTTGTTTTATAAACTGGCGTTATTAAGATTGGATCAATCCAAACCACGCCTAGCCGAGGATCTGGCAAAAAAGTCCGCGTTACTGGCTTCTACAGATAATACCCTGAAAAAGCACTGTTGGTTGCTGATAGCTCATGCCAGAGAAATACAACAGGATTTTGCCGGTGCAAAGGAAGCCCGTGCGAAGGCCGATAGTTTTTAACCGTCAGCACTGATTAAGCAAAGGCAAAGATGCTTGCAACTATGAAGCAAGTGACTTATCGAACGGTTCCGGGCTGTTTTCAGGCGGGTAAGCGAAAGGAAAAACATGGGTGATGTAGTTCAATTTAAGCGGCCTAAACCTTCGCAAGTGCATACGGGCAATACCTTATGCCGTAGCGGTTTTCATAAATGGGAAATCTTAAATGACCGACAATTTGATGTGAAACAGGGGAAGTTGGTTACGGTTTATCAGTGTAAACGCTGTAAGAAAATCAAATCTAAAGCGCTTTAAGCGGGCTTAAAGTGGCGATCTCGGGTTATGAGTCGTGACTTTGCTGCATGTTTGAGGCTGAAAATTTCTTAATCCGTTCATGCTTCGACAAGCTCGGCAGGAACGGATTAAGTCGGTTCTTGAGTCGGCTAAAACCGCTTCTTTAAAGTAGCTAATCTGATTAGCGCGGCAGTTCCGATGTTCCCATCAGATATTCATCCACGGCTCTGGCAGCTTGCCTGCCTTCGCGTATCGCCCACACGACCAGCGATTGTCCACGTCTTGCGTCGCCTGCGGCAAACACTTTATCGACCGAAGTTCGATACTGTTTGTCGGTGGCTTTGATGTTATTGCGCTCCAGTTCAACGCCCAGTTCCTGCAATAAGCCTTCGTGTACCGGATGAACGAAACCCATCGCTAAAAATACGATATCGGCTTCCAGAGTAAATGCGCTGTCCGGTTTTTCGCTCATTTTCCACTGACCGCCTTCTTGCTTCCACTCCACTTCGACCGCATTCAGATGGGTTATTTTGCCGTCTTTTCCGGTAACGCTTTGGGTATTGACGCTAAAGTAACGTTTTTTAATGCCTTCATCATGCGAAGAGGTAGTGCGCAACTTATTGGGCCACAACGGCCAAGTCAGCAGTTTATTTTCTTTTTCAGGCGGTTGCGGCAAAATTTCAAGCTGCACCACGGATGCCGCACCCTGGCGAATCGATGTGCCGATGCAATCGGAACCGGTATCGCCGCCGCCGATGACTACAACATGTTTGTCGGTCGCGGTAATCGCGACATCTTCAGCTATGCTGTCGCCCGCGTTGCGCTTGTTTTGTTGGCGCAAAAAATCCATTGCAAAATAAACGCCTTGATAGTCGTTGCGTCCCGAAACTTCGAGGTCACGTGGTTTTTCGGAGCCTACCGCTAAAACCACGGCGTCGTATTCGGCGAGTATTTTTTGCGCGGGAATATCGGTGCCGATGTGGCTGTTGGGTCTGAATCTGACGCCTTCGGCTTGCATTTGCGCAATGCGTCGGTCGATATGCGATTTTTCCATCTTGAAATCGGGAATGCCGTAGCGCAATAAGCCGCCGATACGGTCATTTTTTTCATAGACTACAACTTCATGTCCGGCGCGCGCCAGCTGTTGGGCGCAGGCTAATCCTGACGGTCCCGAGCCGATTACCGCGACACGCTTGCCGGTACGTTGCTCAGGAATTTGCGGCTTTACCCAGCCCATTGCCCAGCCTTTGTCGATAATTGCACATTCTATCGATTTAATGGTCACCGGCTGGTCTTGCAGATTCAGCGTACAAGCCGCTTCGCAAGGGGCGGGGCAGATACGGCCGGTAAATTCGGGGAAATTGTTGGTGCTGTGTAGAATTTCCAGCGCCTGTTGCCAGTTCCCCTGATAAACGCCGTCATTCCAATCCGGGATAATGTTATTGACAGGGCAGCCTTGATGGCAAAAAGGAATGCCGCAATCCATGCATCTTGAGCCCTGCTCAGACACTTCGGTTTCGCTGGGGGATAGTGTAAATTCGCGGTAATGCTGGATACGGTCGCTCGGCGAGGCGTAATGCCGCTCGGTGCGTGGTAGTTCCATAAACCCGGTTGGTTTGCCCATTTTTAATACCTTCTACTTAAAATAGTGCGGCTACTGACATAAATACGGCACAGTCTAAGGTTAAGCCGTTCGCGGTGAGTCTTGTTGAACCATGAACGGTTTAACCGCTCGGCCTTCGATAAGTTCGGGGCGAGCGGTTAAGCCTTGGGGTGTTTTTGCTTTAAGTCGGTAGCCGATAGTGTGGTAACGATTACGCAGTCGCGGATGCTTGTTCCGCCTGAATTTGTTTAAGTGCTTCGCGGTAATCGACCGGCATGACCTTAACAAAGCGCGGTAAGTAATCCTGCCAGTTATCTAAAATATGCTGTGCTCTGGCGCTGTTGGTGTAACGTTTGTGATTTTCGATGAAATGCTTTAAACGTTGCGCATCATGACGGGTCATGTCGGACATGATATGAACCCGGCCATGGGTTTCCATATCGCCGCCCTGATGGGCGATGGCTTCCAACATGTCGTCTTCCGCAGGAATAGGCTCGATTTCGACCATCGCCATATTGCAACGTTTTTCGAAGCTGCGGTCTTCATCCAACACATAAGCGATACCGCCGGACATGCCCGCCGCGAAATTGCGTCCGGTTTGTCCGAGCACGATGACCACGCCGCCGGTCATGTATTCGCAGCCATGATCGCCGACGCCTTCGATGACCGCGACCGCGCCCGAATTGCGCACCGCAAAACGTTCGCCGGCAACGCCGCTGAAATAGCATTCGCCGCTGACGGCGCCATACAACACCGTGTTGCCGACGATAATATTTTCGGCGGGGTTAATAGGGCAATCTTTAGGTTGATAAATCGCGATACGTCCGCCGCTCATGCCTTTGCCGACGTAATCGTTGCCTTCGCCTTCAAGTTCGATGCTGATGCCTTGCGCCAAAAACGCACCAAAACTTTGCCCCGCGGTACCTTTGACCCGAATTGCAATGGTGTCGTCAGGCAAGCCTTTATGGCCATAGCGCTTGGCGACTTCGCCGGACAGCATGGCACCGAAAGTACGGTTAATATTGCGGATAGGTGTATTGATGATGACCGCTTTGCCGTGTTCCAGCGCCGGTTGAGCCTCTGCAATTAAGGTATGATCCAAAGCTCGATCCAATCCGTGGTCTTGGTTTTCGGTGTTGTAGACAGCGGTGTCGCTGTCAATCTCGGGTTTATAGAAAACCCGGCTATAGTCGAGCCCCTGCGTTTTCCAATGGTTAAGTGAGCGTTGCATGTTTAACTTATCCGAACGCCCGATCATTTCGTTGAAGCTGCGGAAGCCTAATTTTGCCATCCACTGACGCACATCTTCTGCGACCATGAAAAAATAGTTGACCACATGCTCGGGTTGTCCGGTAAAGCGTTTGCGTAGTTCGGGATCTTGCGTTGCCACGCCGACAGGGCAGGTGTTCAAGTGGCATTTACGCATCATTAAACAACCCGAAACAATCAATGGCGCGGTGGCGAAACCGAATTCATCCGCACCTAATAAGGCGCCGATGATCACGTCGCGTCCGGTGCGCAAACCGCCGTCGACTTGGACCGCGATGCGTCCGCGCAGTTTGTTGAGTACCAGTGTTTGATGGGTTTCGGCGAGGCCGATTTCCCATGGCAAACCGGCGTGTTTAATTGAGGTCATCGGGCTTGCGCCGGTGCCGCCGTCAAAGCCGGAAATGGTTACATGATCGGCATGGGCTTTGGAAACGCCCGCCGCAACCGTGCCAACGCCAACTTCCGAAACCAGCTTGACGCTGATTCTTGCTTCGGGATTGACGTTTTTCAAGTCATGGATCAACTGCGCCAAATCTTCAATCGAATAAATATCATGATGCGGCGGCGGTGAAATCAAGCCGACGCCGCGCGTGGAATGACGTACTCTGGCAATAACCGCATCGACTTTATGGCCGGGTAACTGCCCGCCTTCGCCGGGTTTCGCGCCTTGGCTGATTTTAATTTGAATATCGTCGGCATTGACCAAGTATTCGGTGGTCACGCCGAAACGGCCGGAAGCGACTTGTTTAATTGCCGAACGCATCGAATCGCCGTTGGGCAAAGGTTTGAAGCGTTCCGGAAGTTCGCCGCCTTCGCCGGTGTTGGATTTGCCGCCGATGCGGTTCATCGCGATAGCCAGATTGGTGTGGGCTTCGTAAGAAATCGAACCGAACGACATCGCGCCGGTGGCAAAGCGCTTGACGATATCGGCGGCCGATTCGACTTCATCCAGTGGTACGGGGGTCGCATCTTCGTTGAATGACATCAAGCCGCGTAAGGTCAGCAGGTTTTCGCTTTGCTCATCGATCAGGCGACAAAACTCGGCGTATTTTTCATAGCTGTTGCTGCGCGTTGCATGTTGCAAGGTGCTGATGGTTGCCGGTGTCCAAGTGTGCGCTTCGCCGCGTAGCCGGTAGGCGTATTCTCCGCCAATATCCAGGGCATCGCGGTAGAGCGGTGCATTCCCGTAAGCAATCCGATGGCGACGCGTGGTTTCTTCGCTGATTTCCGCCAGACCGGCTCCTTCGATAGTGCTGGTGGTGCCGGTAAAGTAGCGGTTTAAAAAGGGTTCCGATAAGCCGATCGCATTAAAAATTTGTGCGCCGCAATAAGACTGATAAGTCGAAATACCCATTTTGGACATGACTTTAAGCAGGCCTTTGGAGATCGCTTTGATATAACGTTTGTGCGCTTCATATTCGCTGAGACCAATGTCTTGGCACAGTCCTGAGAGCGTGTCGAAGGCCAGGTAAGGATTAACCGCTTCCGCACCGTAAGCGGCCAGCAGTGCGAAATGATGAACTTCGCGGGCTTCACCGGTTTCGACGACCAAGCCGACTTTAGTGCGCAGACCTTCGCGGGTCAGGTAATGATGTACCGTGGACGTTGCTAATAGGGCAGGGATCGCGATATGCGCAATATCCAAGTCACGGTCGGACAGGGCCAAGATATTGTTGCCTTCTTCAACAGCGTGCTTGGCCGCCAGACACAAATTATCGAGTGCCGCTTCCATGCCGCCTGCGCCCAAATCGGAGGGATAGCAAAGGGTCAAGGTTTTGGTCTTGAAGGCGCCGCCGGTGCGCGTTTCGATGCGACGAATTTTTTCCAAATCCTGATTGGTTAAAATAGGCTGTTCCACTTCCAGACGCATATGAGTGCCGCCTTCATCCAAGCCCAATAAATTGGGGCGCGGTCCGATCAGTGAAACCAACGACATGACCAATTCTTCGCGAATAGGGTCGATAGCCGGGTTGGTGACTTGGGCAAAGCCTTGCTTGAAATAATCGTAGAGCATACGCGAGCGTTGCGATAACACCGCCAGCGCCGCGTCAATGCCCATTGAGCTGATCGGTTCCTGTCCGGTTTGCGCAATCGGTTTCAGAATGAATTCGATATCTTCACGGGTATAACCGAAAGCTTGCTGCCTATTCAGAAGGGTATGCGCATCTGGCGCCATAGCGGAAATTTCAGCAGGCAGTTCGGAGAGCAGAATTTGCGTTTTGCTCAGCCATTCGGAATAAGGGTGGCACGCCGACAAATTGGCTTTTAACTCCGCATCGTCAATAATGCGGCCTTGTTCGGTATCGATCAACAGCATTTTGCCCGGTTGCAAGCGCCATTTTTTGATGATTTTGTGTTGGGGAACGTCCAATACGCCCATTTCCGACGCCATAATGACGAAATCGTCATCGGTAACCAAGTAACGCGCCGGACGCAAGCCATTGCGATCTAAAGTTGCGCCGATTTGACGGCCATCGGTAAACGCGATGGCGGCGGGACCGTCCCAAGGTTCCATCAGGGCGGCATTATATTCATAAAACGCGCGCAATTTTTCATCCATTAACACATTGCCGGCCCAGGCTTCGGGAATCAGCAACATCATTGCATGAGCAAGCGAGTAACCGCCGGCCACTAATAATTCAACAGCGTTATCGAAACAGGCTGAGTCCGATTGCTCTTCGGCAATCAAAGGCCACAGTTTGTGTATGTCATCGCCCAATACTTTGGATGCGATGGAATGGCGACGCGCCGCCATGCCGTTGACGTTGCCGCGCAAAGTGTTGATTTCGCCATTATGGGCAATATGCCGGAAAGGATGTGCTAAATCCCAGGTTGGGAAGGTGTTGGTCGAAAAGCGCTGATGAACTAAGGCCAAGGCGCTGTCCATGCGCTCATCGTTCAAGTCGGCATAGAATGCTCCAACTTGGTCGGCCAGTAGCATGCCTTTGTAAACGATGGTACGTGACGATAAGGATGGGATGTAAAAAGCGTGACCATGATCCATATTTAGAGCGCGGACAGCGTTCTCGACTTGTTTGCGGATTACAAACAGCTTGCGCTCGAAAGCGTCTTGATTAACGCAGGCTTCGCCGCGTCCGATGAAAACCTGCCGGATAAAGGGTTCAACCAATTTTACCGATTCGCCCAAGGATCGGTTATCGACCGGTACGTCGCGCCAGCCCAGCAGTACTGCGTTTTCCTTCGCGATAATTTCGCTTAACAGTTTTTCGCAAGTGGCTCGGTTGTCGGCGTCACGCGGCAAAAACACCATGCCGGCCGCATAATCTCCAGCCGCGGGTAGGGAAATGCTTAATTTATCGCATTCGGCGCGCAAAAAGGCATCGGGCATTTGAATCAAAATGCCCGCGCCGTCGCCTGCGTAGATGTCGGCGCCGACCGCGCCACGGTGGGTCAGGTTGGTAAGTAACTCCAAACCCTGGCGTACGATTTCATGGCTTTTTTGACCTTTTATATGAACGATAAAACCCACGCCGCATGCATCATGTTCATTGCGTGGATCATATAAACCCTGTCTGGTCGGTAGCGTACTTTGACTCATTGTCACCTCTGAAAAATATTACAAAAGGGTTGTTATCCTCTAACTTAAAAGAACCCTCATCGCGTACCTGTTCTGATGTCGGTATCAGGGGCCACGGTACGGCAAAACCAGTTAATTATACGGATGAGAGGCAATTCTGTCACGCAGTCTTTTGTTCTCTACGCCTATCCGCAACTGAGGCGGTGTTTGCGCATAGGGCTTAGGCCGAGAAGGTTTAAATGGGTTGAGCTCAACAATTTAGCCTTTAGAAATGATCTGTGTTTTATTGTTTTTTGTTTGTCGATTAAGGAATAACGCCTGCAAGATTACTCTCTCGCACCGTGCCCAAGACTGAATTATGGAAAGGATTGCGCAGCATAGGTATGGCGGAACGGGAGTATTGGCAACAGGGCAGGGGCATAATTGAGCAACGTTATTTTATTAACTTTATCAAGGCCTATGCCGGAATCTTTGCGCGGGCGGTGTGTGGACATTGGTGTGTGGAAAATAGATTGCACCGGCACTTGGATGTGACCTTTCGTGAGGATGAAAGCCGAACTCGCAAAGGCAATGCGCTGGCTATCATGACGACTATTCGCCCTATTTGTCTAAATTTTCTTCAAAAGCATGGGTTAAAGCTTAGCATCAAATAAATGCGCTACAGACTAGCATTAAACGATGACTTCCGCGCTAAGATTTTGTTTGGCTAAACGTTTTAATGCGTTTGCCCTGCTTTTGCATATAGCTATTGACGATACATAGTCGCAACTCTACACTCTGATCTTTCCGCTATCCACAGGATTGTTGTCCGTTTCGACGTTTAAAAAGTTTGTAATAAAAGCAAAATGAGATTATCTGCAAGGGTTGGTCTGCTTGATTGATATTTTATAACGCCTTAGGGAAGAATGGCTGTTCAAACTCAATCCTTAGATATTTTTTAGCTTTAGCT
The DNA here is from genome assembly GCA_026399025.1 of Methylobacter sp. Classification (GTDB taxonomy): domain Bacteria; phylum Pseudomonadota; class Gammaproteobacteria; order Methylococcales; family Methylomonadaceae; genus Methylobacter_A. The sequence goes on along the minus strand of JAPLRU010000048.1, from coordinate 22,926 downwards.
TATGATGCAATCATTTAATTTTAAAAATAAAAAATATTAGATTAGATCTGTCGAGGTCGCTTAGTCGGCAGGTGAATTGAATAAGCTCGCGGATAATATTTTTAAATACCACTCTCATATGAAAGCTATTAATAAGATTCTACTTTTTTTTACCGTTGCACAATTTTGCCCGGTGCTGCAAGCGGCTTGTAAAGATGCGTCAGTTTCGACCGAGTCCTTACTTAACTTGGATATAAAGGATTTAATGGATCTTGATGTCCGCACGGCTTCTAAAAAAACAGAATCAATGGCCGAAGCTCCGGCTGTGATGAACGTGATTAGTTGCGACGAGATTACCCGCTTTGGCGGCAATAATCTAACCGAAGTGCTGGAGCGAGCCACAGGTTTATACTTTACCGGCGCACCGACTTTCGCGCAAAATACTATTTCCTTGCGCGGCGATTCTCCAGCCAGTTTTTCCAGACATATATTATTGCTATTCGATGGCCGCCCGGTTCGAGAAGGCCAAACCGGAGGCACGGTTTCGCCTTTTTTATTGGCATTTCCGCTGAGCATGGTCGAGCGAATCGAGATTGTGCGCGATCCCGGTTCGGTGCTGTACGGCTCCGGCGCTTATGTCGGTGTAATTAACGTCATCCCTAAACGCCCGTCAAAAGAAGGCACGGAAGGCAGTATTGCCGCTAAAGGCGGTTCTTTTAATACGAAAGCCGGAGAAGGGCACTTGTTTTGGAAAAAAGACGATGCCGATTTGAGTATTGCGGCAAATTCTTTCAAGGAAGACGGATGGAACTTTAAAAGTTTTGATAATAAGCGGGTTTATTCACAAGGAAACTATAGTGAGGACAATATTTCCGTCGTTGCCGCGGGTCATTATAAAGGATTTAAATTAGATAGTTTTTGGCTCGATTCCAAGCAAGACACAATCGGCAGTACTTGGCCGATCGACCCGACGGAACATCAATGGATCTATGCTAATTTAGGCTATACCCAAACCTGGGATGAACGCCAGCGGACTGAATTCAATGCCACTTTAAATCAGATGAACGCCGAACTTGTGATCGGTCGGTTTTTAGCTCCCGCTGTTGCAAATTCCAGTTTAGTTGAGGCAACGCATTTTTTTACCGGTGAAAAATGGCAAGGTTTAATCGGCGGCACCGCGAATGTAATGTTGGGCCACTCCGAAACCGTAAACACTAACGGCGCTGTAATATCGCAAGATATTCCCGAGTATGAAAATTATTGGTACACCCTGTACACGCAAATAGATCATGAACTTTGGCAAGGCTTAAAGTTGACGCTAGGCGGACAAGCCGTTAAAGCCGGAAAAATAGATTGGCAATTCGTACCGCGCGGCGGTGTTACTTATCACCACCAACAAGGCTGGGGAGTTAAGGCCTTGTATGGCGAAGCTTATCGCGCCGCTTATGTTAATGAAAACGGCATTAATATTCCCAATGTATTTACCGGCAATCCTCTGCTTAAACCGGAGACCATTAAAACCTTCGATCTGCAAGTGTTTTACCAAAAACGTAATTATCAAGTTGCCGCCACTTATTATCATAGTTTGGAACAGAGTTTAATTATCGGAACGCTTAGTAATGCCCTTGTTTCGCCTGCCGTACCGGCAAGTAATACCAATGGTAAGCATATGACTTTTCAAGGCTTGGAGTTGGAGGCTAAAACCAAATTATTCGATGAGCGCTTGTTATTCACCTCGTCTCTTACGTATCAAACCAGTAATTTTAATGGTCGACTGTATACGACGACGGTGCCGGATTGGTTAGGCAAAGTGGGGCTTAGTTATAATTTCGATCTAGGCATGTCGATGGGGCTGTTCCATAATTTTTCCAGCCGCCCTCATAGTAACGATGCTATTAATCCTAATGTGTTGAATATTAACCCGGAGGCGCAACCTATTAATTTGATGACACTAAAATTAAGCGCCGATTTGAAAAAATACACTCCGCTCAAACTGCCGATTGTGTTGAATTTTTATACCTATAACTTATTGGATGATGAAGTTTATCTGCCTGAGTTCAGTAATGCGTTGATTAATACGCTTTCCCAAAGAGCAAGCCGAAGTTTTTATTTCGGTATGGAATACAAGTTTGATTTGTAACCGCCCCGGTTTGAGTTCAGCTAACTATTTCGGTTCGAGTCGGCCGCGTCTGCTTTCTTTTAGACCGGATAACTAAGTCTGTAACAATGATATGTCGTAACTTAATTTTAGTGGCATTGGCTTTGCTATGTTCGTGGAATGTCGGCGTTGCCGAGGAAGCGTCGGCCAGGGAGTTACAAGTCAAGGTTGCGTATTTGTACCATTTTACCAAGTTTGCCGAATGGCCGGTGGCGACGCCGGTTTTTCATTATTGTGTTTATCAAAATGCCGATTTTGCCGAGCTGTTACGGCAAGCCTATAGCAACAAAACCATAGGCGAGGCCGGCATTGAAGTCCAAAATATCAACGCCCAAACGCCATTGGACGGTTGCCAACTCATTTATTTTTCTCAAGCCGTATCGACCGGTTTTTTGGAAAAAATCCATAAACTCGCCATCTTGTCGGTTGGCGTGCAGGAAGATTTTCCAAAGATAGGTGGAATTATCTATCTATTCGAAGAAGATCAAAAAATGCATTTTTACATCAATAATACAGCGGCAGTCGAGGCTGGATTAAAAATCAGTTCGCAATTGCTGAATCTGTCAAGGAAGCCTTAATGTTGTCTAATCGATCCATTAAATTTAAATTGATGTTCATTACGGTATTCAGCAGCGGCATTGCGTTACTGGCGTTCAGCGCCATTTTATTTTTTTACGAGATCGCTTTTGTCGAAAAAAACCTGATTAACAATTTACAGGTTCAAGCGGATATTGTTTCGGAAAACAGTTTGGCGTCGCTGGCCTTTATGGATGACTCCACCACCAAAAAAACCCTGGGCGCGTTAAAACACAATCCGGATATTCTGTATGCCGGTCTCTACGGCAAGTCGCAAAACCTATTGGCGAGCTATCGGAAATCCTCCTATGATATTGCCGTTTTGCTGCCTTCGGAAGCGTTAAGCAATGCTCCGCAATTATTAATCAATGGCGATGATTTTGTGCAAATAGTTCAGGCGGTGCGCTTGGATAAGGAATTACTGGGTTATTTGCTGATACGCGGGAGCTTTGAATCGATCTATAAAAAATTGCATAATTATGCGTTGTTCACCCTGTTGGCGTTCAGCATTGCCTTGCTGATCGCTTTGTCATTGTCGCTTCGTCTGCAACGGATCATTTCCCGGCCGATTATTCGCATCGCCAAATTTATTAATCAGGTCACCGAATCGGAAACTTATACGGTGCCGGCAAAAAAAGAAGCCATTACTGAATTAGGGGTTTTAGTTGAAGCATTTAACCGGATGTTAAAGCAGCTTGATCTGAGTCTGCACAAGCGCGATGAAGCGGAACAGGCACTGGCTCACCATCTGGAACATTTACAAGAAATTGTTAACGATCAAACCAAGGATTTACAACAAGTGGCGGCTAAGGCTGAGGCGGCGAACCGTTCCAAGTCGGATTTTCTGGCTAACATGAGTCACGAAATTCGGACTCCGATGAACGCTATCCTCGGCATGAGCAGCTTGGCCTTGTGTACCGATTTGAATCCCAAGCAACGGGGCTATCTGGCCAAAATCGACAGTGCGGCGCAATCGCTGCTGCGCATTATTAATGACATTCTGGATTTTTCCAAGATTGAAGCCAGTCGGCTGGATTTGGAGTTCTCGCTTTTTTCTTTAGACGACCTGTTAAATAATTTGGCCGATTTGGTCGGCTTTAATGCCGAAGAAAAGGGCTTGGAAATCATTTTTTCGGTCGCTCCGGATGTGCCGCGGCGGCTGCTCGGCGATCCCTTGCGCTTGGGTCAGATTCTTTTGAATTTGACTAACAATGCGGTCAAATTTACCGAACACGGAGAGATTATAATTTCTATTTCGGTCGAGTTTATCGACGATATGCAGTGTCGCTTGCTGTTCGCTATTTCCGACAGCGGCCTAGGCATGACCCAGGAACAAATTCAGGGCTTGTTTAAGCCCTTCGTCCAAGCGGACAGCTCGATTACCCGTCGCTACGGAGGAACCGGTCTGGGTTTGGCCATTTGCCATCAGTTGGTGGGCATGATGAACGGGGAAATATCGGTCGAAAGTACACCGATGCAGGGCAGCACTTTTCGTTTTAGCGTTTGCCTTAAAGTGGAACCGGCCTCGCTTGAGGAAATGCCGGCGTTATACCCCGTTGATTTTCAGGGAAAACGTATTTTGGTCGTGGATGACAGCGCCATTGTGCGAGAGATGCTGTGTTTCATGCTCGGCTCCTTAGGTTTTGTGGTGGAAAGCGCCGTTTCCGGTAGTGAAGCATTGGCGCGCGTCTATCTTCAACATCAAGCCGAGCAACCTTTCGACCTGGTATTGATGGATTGGAGGATGCCGGATATGAACGGCATAGAAACCGCTGCAAAAATCAAATCCGATAGCCGTTTGACTAAGATTCCCGCGGTGTTGCTGATCACCACCTTTTGCGGCGAGGATCTGGCGCATCAGGCTCAACAAGTCGGATTGGACGGTTTTTTGCTCAAGCCGATTACCGAGGCGACATTGATTAATTCCATCGAGACTTTATTCGGCCGGACCGCTTCGGAGCCTGTCAGCCTGAAACCGAAAATGCCCGAGCCTTTATCGTTTCGGGGACGGCGGGTCTTGTTGGTGGAAGACAACGCCTTTAACCGGGACGTCGCCATCGAAATGTTGCAAGCCCTGCATATGAACGTCGATTATGCGCTCAACGGTCAAGAGGGCATAGACCGATTGAATACCGATACTCTTTACGATATCGTCTTGATGGATATTCAGATGCCGGTCATGGACGGGTTGAAAGCCACCCGTTTAATCCGCAGCGATCCGCGTTTCGAACATTTACCCATTATCGCGATGACCGCCCATGCGATGATGGAAGACCGGGAAAAAAGCTTGGCCGCGGGAATGAATGACCATATCACCAAGCCGGTCAGTTCAAGCCAGTTGGCGACGATGCTGCAACGCTGGTTAACGGCGGAAGCGGCGATTAATAATGTTTGCCCACTCGAGCAAGTCGATGCCGATACGAACGTCGTCCTGCTCGATCTTAATAAAGCGCTTCAATTTGCCGATCACGACGAGGATAAAATGCGCAACAGGCTGATTAATTTTTACTCCTGCTATGGAGCCGTACCCGAGCAACTGGATAGGATGATACAAAGCGGCGACCACGACGATCTTAGGCGCATGGCGCATACGCTCAAGTCGGCGTCCGGTTATGTCGGCGCTTTGCGTTTGCAGCTTGCCGCCTCGCAACTATGGGCGAACATCGGGCTGATGGAACATTTAGCGGCAGCCTTACGGGAAGAGTTGCAAGCGGCGTTGGCTGCCATTTTGTCTCATATTCCCGAGCAGACAGCGGCTAAAGCGTTAGAAAATATACCGCCTGCTTGTGTTGGCGCGTTGGCGCAAATGGAGGCGATGATTCGGAGCGGCGATGCCCGTGTTTCAGTGCAACTGACCGAACTGGAGCGCAGCATGTCCGGTCATCCGGCAGCAGCCGGGCTTGCGGCTATCCGTGACGCCTTCGAAGAATTGGACCTTGAGCTTGCCTTAAGCAGGCTGGCGATTTTACGTGAAGACTTCGCGCTCAACCGGGACGACTCGTTATGAACGGCAGACAACGCATTCTGATTGTGGATGACGAAAAATTTAATCGTCTGATGCTGAGTGAGCTGCTGCTTCCCGATTATGAAGTCTTTCTCGCTAAAAACGGGGAGCAGGCGATAATTTGCGCCAGAGCAACGCCGCAGCCCGACCTTATCCTGTTGGACGTGATCATGCCGGGCATGGACGGCTACGAAGTGTTGCGCCGCTTGCGCGAGGACGAACGCACCTGTCATATCCCCGTTATGTTCATAACCGGCATGGGCGAGGCGGACGATGAAACCAAAGGCTTGGACTTGGGCGCGGTGGATTATGTGCTAAAGCCTTTCCGCTCCGCGGTGGTTCGCGCTCGCGTGCGCAATCATATGAGTTATATCTGGCAGCGCAAACAGCTTGAGCGAGATGCGTTTATCGACGGCTTGACCGGTATCCCCAACCGCCGTCGATTCGATCAGGCCCTCGACACCGAATGGAGACGCGCGAATCGCCACAAGTCGCTGCTTTCCGTGGCCATGATCGATATCGATTATTTTAAGCAATATAACGATACCTACGGTCATGGCGCCGGCGACGAGGCGCTACGGCAGATTGCCAAGGCGATGGTGCAAATAGCCAATCGTTCCGGCGAATTGGTGGCGCGTTATGGCGGAGAAGAGTTTGTTATCTTGCTGCCGGACATTGAACGTGAAGAAGCGGTCCGGATTGCCGAACGCATTCGCCATTCCGTGGAGAAACTGGGGCTTCGCCATGAAACATCCCATGCAGCCCCTTTTGTGACGATCAGCGTAGGCGGGGTTTCCGCGATACCTTTAGTAAACGCCAGCGTTACCGAATTGCTTGCACGGGCGGATGATCAACTGTATCTGGCAAAGCAATCGGGACGGAACTTGGTGAGTTGGTATGATTGATTTTTCTGTTTTTGTAGAAGTAAAGTATAGCGTCCGAAGTGAATAAAGCGGCATCGTTCCCTCGCTCCGCGCTCGCTGTTATACACAAATGGTCGGCGAGACCTCGTTATCTTAGAAAGCGCGGAAGGCTATTCGTGTAGGGCGTGCCGCGCGCTTTGAGGAGCTACATCGAGATGTGTATAACGATGAGCGCGGGAGCGTGGGAACGATGTTGAGCTGTCAATAACTTGACTTTTAAGTGGGTGGGTACGGCGCAGATTGAGCTTTTCAATTATCTTTCTGTTCCGGATTTTCAGCTTTGAACAGCTCGGAGATAAGTTCCATCTGAGCCGCCAATTGAGGTATCACAGGAATTTTCCAGGCTTTTCCTACGATGCGGGAGAGTAAATTAGTCAACCAGATCCGGTTCGAACGCGCTTGTTGAACGATGAATTTATAGCCGTCTTCATCGTTAACAACGGCAAAATCTTCCAGCCAAACATCAATGGTTTCCGATTCGCCGAGGAGCTGAGTTTGAACATAGACTTTTCGCGTTTCGAGGTCAAAATTAAAGTCCTTTAATTCTGCAATATCCTTAAGAACTATGTTGGCCACCCATATAATCATCGCATTGGGTGTCCATTTTATTGCCATTTTTATTAAACCGGTTTTATAACTCATCTTTAGCCTATATCAAGTGTGGAGGGAATTTTCTAACCTAATTGCTATGGGTTTGAAGTGTTAAACACCTAGCAAAAATGTCGACCTATACGATTGGAATCGGGAATGCAGTCCGTGACGCCGGAGCTTCGTTCACTGCGTTTCCTGGCTGGAGAGGCTGTGAAAGTATTATCAACATCAGTTTAAAAACCTATTCACCACGAAGGCTTTTGCTTTTGTTCTAAAACGCATACTTTCACCGTCTCTGGCGCTTGGGAACGCGTTAAGCTAACCGTGCAGGTTGAAAAATATTACCAAACTCCGCGGCTTAATCCTATTTTGTCGACAAAATTCGGCCACAAAAACACGAGCGTCTGCTGTGCTTCTTCCAGATCCGATGAGATGAAGGATAGAAAAATGAGAAAATTTATTTAGCTGATGTGTTTTGAGTTGTTTTTAGTTTTGACGCTTGGTCAGTCTGCGTTTTATAAAACGCCGAATTGATTGAGCAACATGACAGCTACAAATTCAATTCGAGGCAAGTTTGGAGTGCAGGCTTCGCCTGCAAGCAGGCGAGGCCTGCACTCCGGATGCCTGAATTAATGTCGCTTGATCAATGATGGCATCTATAATGGGACTATCCGGCCCTATCGCTTAATGACCCGGTATTTTTGATCGCGCGGCGGGTAGCATTAATCGTTAAGGCTTCTTCCAAAAAGGAAAAGGTTGCAGTAGGACTGCAACCTTAGTTATCCCCGGTCAGCATTATAATCGCTATCTAAGCAAGCTCATTACGCCTTGGCTCGATTGATTCGCTTGCGCCAGCATCGCCGTTCCAGCCTGTTGCAGAATCTGGTTGCGGCTTAAGTTGGCTGTTTCTGTGGCAAAATCAGCATCCATAATTCGCGACCGAGCGGCGGATTGAGTTTCAATAGAGGCTTGCAGGTTAGAAATAGACGTTGTAAAACGATTCTGAACCGCACCCAAAATAGAGCGCGAAGTGTTCACGTTTTTAATCGCCAAATCGATATTATCTATTGCCGATCTCACCAAGGTAGAGGTTGCAAGAGAGCCGATCGATAGCGCCTGAGCATCTCCGCCAAATAATTTACTTAAACCCGGCGTACCCGATAAAGTAGAAACCGTAATGGAAATTTGATTACCCGCGGCTGTCGATGTGCCGGCGCCCACCTGAAAGTTAACCGCCTTTAACGAGCCGGCTAGGATTTTCTTATCGTTAAAGGTCGTGTTATCGATAATACGCTTAATTTCAAAGCCTAATTGCTTGAATTCCGCTTGCAGTTTATCTCGGTCGCCTCCGGATACGCCGCCGCTGTTGGCTGCTTGAACGCCTAAATCCCGCATCCGTTGCAAGGTATCGGTAATAGACCCCATCGCGGCTTCAGCCGTTTGGGCCATGGATATGCCGTCATTGGCATTTCTTATCGCTACTGTCTGCCCGCGGATGACTGAAGTCATCCGGTCGCCGATTGCCAAGCCCGCTGCATCGTCTTTTGCAGAGTTAATCCGCATACCGGAAGATAGTCTTTCCATTGAGCTGGAAAGGCTTAGAGCGCTTTTGTTCAAGGCTCTCTGAGTATTTAATGCCCCCAGGTTTGTATTAATTTGCATTGTCATAACCGTATCTCCAAAATGTATCTCGGATTACCCAAGAAAAATATATCAATAATAACCAAAAAACTTATAAGTCATTGAAAAAGCTATTAACTTTTAGCTTAGATTTGGCTCCGTAGGGCGATCCAAGTGCTCAAAATTTCTTACTCTGCTTCAGAAAAATCGCTTAAGCATTTTGTAGTTGAGCGTTTTTCAAGGACATCAATTGAACTTATTCATCACTGCCATAACTTCGTCATTGGTTTATTCCCAAAACTACTGCTTTTGTTAAAAGCAAGTAGTTGGCCATTTTTTATAAATTGTTTATATATCATAATATTACAATGCATTTATTTGATATTTCTTTAAATCGGCTTAGGTGAAGGCGTCAAAAACTTAACAGCAGAGATAAAATTCGGATTTAGAAAAAGGCGCAGTAATCCGAATCAAGCAACATGTAATCCGCTTGACTGAAAGTACAGGATTCCTAATGCATTAAACTTTTTGCAGCCCGCAGTAAATCTATAGGGATATTCAAGGCGTGGCGCCAAGAAAATGACGCGGCTCTGTTGCGGCGCATCAGTCTTGCCTCATAGAGAGCGCTTAAGGAGCTTTTATCCAAGTATCGAGGCAACTTGATCGATAGTAGTTGGTAGATTCGACTCCGTTTATATAGCCTCCGGATAACGATATAGAGTCATGTTAGCCATGCTAAGCGGGTTGATGAGTGCCCGAGGCTTACTTATTTTATGTGAATTAGGTAAAATCAATCGGTTGAAGCTATTAAGCACTGCTTGAGTCGCCCTAAGAACGAGCTTCAATGATCCATTTGTCTCCCATTAACAAAATGGGCGCTCTTTATTGCTGTGTACCGCGTACCTACCTAATTTTTTACCTAAACATGTCGATTACTGAATTAAGCTCCGAAACCAAGCGCCGTAGAACTTTTGCGATTATCTCCCATCCCGATGCCGGTAAAACCACGCTGACCGAAAAGCTGTTGCTGTTCGGAGGCGCAATCCAGCTGGCAGGCTCGGTAAAAGGCCGTAAAGCGGCGCGCCATGCGACTTCCGACTGGATGGAAATGGAAAAGGAGCGGGGCATTTCGGTAACCACCTCAGTGATGCAGTTCGAGCATAAAGACAGCATCATCAACCTGCTTGACACCCCAGGCCATGAAGACTTCTCCGAAGATACCTACCGCACTTTAACCGCCGTCGATTCCGCATTGATGGTCATCGACGTTGCCAAAGGCGTTGAAGAAAGAACCATCAATCTGATGGAAGTGTGCCGCCTGCGTACCACGCCGATCCTGACCTTTATCAACAAATTGGACAGGGAAGGGCGGGAACCGATTGAATTGATGGACGAAGTCGAGAATGTCCTGAAGATCAAATGCGCGCCGATGACCTGGCCCATCGGCATGGGCAAACGTTTTAAGGGAGTTTACCATCTGTATAAAGATGAAATTCACCTGTTCAGCGCCCAACATGGCGGCAAAATTGCTCAAGCGGAAATCATCAAAGGTTTGAATAACCCCAAATTGGATGAGTTGTTGGACGATCAGGCCGAAGAACTCAGGGAGGAAATCGATTTGGTCAAAGGCGCCAGTCATGAATTCGATCTTGACGATTATTTGGCGGGCAACTTGACGCCGGTGTTTTTCGGTTCGGCGATTAATAACTTCGGGATTATCGAATTGCTGGATGCCTTCGCTGAATATGCGCCGTCGCCAAGACCCCGGCAAGCCGAACAGCGCGAGGTAAGGCCGGAAGAACCCAACTTTACCGGTTTTGTCTTTAAAGTGCAGGCTAACATGGACCCGTCCCATCGGGACCGGATTGCGTTTTTAAGAGTCTGTTCCGGTAAATTCGACAAGGGCATGAAGATCCATCATGTGCGCATTGGCAAAAATGTCCAGGTCGCCAACGCGATCACCTTCCAGGCCGACAGCCGCAAAAGCGTCGAAGAAGCTTATCCCGGCGACATCATCGGTCTGCATAACCACGGCACCATTCAGGTCGGCGATACCTTTACCCAAGGCGAAACCCTTAAATACGGCGGCATTCCTTATTTTGCGCCGGAATTATTCCGCCGCGTGGTGTTAAAAGATCCGTTAAGAGCCAAAGCTTTGCAAAAAGGCTTGGTGCAATTGACCGAAGAAGGTGCGACCCAGTTATTCAGGCCGTTAAAAAATAACGACCTCATTTTGGGAGCGGTCGGTGTGTTGCAGTTTGACGTGACCGCGTTCAGGCTTAAAAGCGAATATAACGTCGAATGCGTTTACGATGCGATACCGATTTCCGCGGTGCGCTGGGTCAGTTCCGACAAACCGGCTAAGCTGGAAGAGTTCAAAAACAAGGTTTTTGATAATCTGGCCGAAGATGGCGGCGGTTATTTGGTTTATGTCGCCAACAGCCGAGTCAATCTGCAACTGACCGAAGAACGCTGGCCGGATATTAAATTCAGCGCGACGCGGGAGTTATAGCAAAGCCGGTATACTCTTAGATAATGACCGAAAACGAAGCGACGGGATTTCTTTATAGTAGCCGACGGACAAGCGACATCGTTCCCACGCTTCGGAGGCTGTGAAAGTATTATCCAAATCGGTTTAAAAAACTCTTCACCACGAAGGCACGAAGAGCACGAAGGGAAAATAATTATTTAAACTCAGCGTATTGAAAACTTCGTGTCCTTCGTGCCTTCGTGGTGAATGCTTTTTGCTTTTGTTCTAAAACGATACTTTCACAGTCTCCCCGGCGTGGGAACCATAGTCAACACGTCATATTGCCTCAACGGCCTCAACACACTTACTGATCCACCCGATGAAAATAGGCATACAAACCTGGGGCTCCAATGGCGATATTCGCCCGATGCTGGCGTTGGCCGACGGCCTGCAACAAGCCGGTCATTCGGTGACGCTGATAGTCAGCAGTATCGATAACCACAGCTATCGGGACATCTGCGAGCGGTTAAATATAAACTACCGGCAAGTACCGGAGCATATTGCTTTCGCTATGCAGGATTTTGCCCGGCGCTCGTTTCGGATGAATCCTTTGCAATGGCTGCGGGCCTTGCTCGATGAAGCGTTCTTTCCTTACGAGCAAGCCGTTTATCAGGCCGCCCGGCAATTAGTGGCCGATAACGATGCGGTGATCGGCCATCATTTTCTCTATCCTTTAAAATTGGCGGCGTTACAGCAACAGAAGCCTTTTTTCAGCGTGACTTTATGTCCTGCCGCGATTTTCAATCCCGCCGTGCCGCCGTTCGGTTTTCCTGACTTGGGCCGCCCTATCAATACATTGAGCTGGCGACTATTAAATACGGCGTTCAATTGGGCATTAAAAAAACCGTTGACCCGTTTATGGCGGGAAGCCGGTCAAACACCGCCCGACTTTGTGCTGACTGAACTGCTGAGCTCGCAACAACTCAATCTAGTCGCGGTCGATCCGTGGTTTTGCCCCGCATTTGAGCATTGGCAGCCGCATCATCAAGTCTGCGGCTTTCTGAATTTAACTGAAGGACATTGGACGATGCCGCTCACGCTGGCTGAGTTTTTGGATAAGGGCGATGCGCCGATCTATATGACTTTCGGCAGTTTGCAACAAGCGGTGCCCGACTGGAGCATGGCGTTGTTCTTAGAAGCGGTGGCTTTGACGGGTTGCCGAGCCGTTATCCAGACCGGCTCGGAACGCTATCCGGCCGACAGCCAAACCGATCAAGTTTATTTTATCGGCAGACACCCGCATCAGCCAGTGTTTAAACGTTGTGCGGCGATTGTTCATCACGGCGGCGCGGGCACGACTCATGCCGCCACGCTATCGGGCTGTCCATCCGTCGTCGTACCGTTTATGGAGGAGCAATTATTTTGGGCCAAACAGTTGCAAGCCCTGGGTTTAGCGGGACAGCCTTTACCGGCCAAAAAAGTGACTGCCGTTGCTTTGGCTAAAGGTATACGCAGGGTATTGGCTTCAAAGCCGATGCAAGATAAGGCCAAACAAGCCGGTCTGGCGATGCAAAGCAATGATGGCGTCGCGCGGGCAATACAATTGCTGGAAGCGCGATTGTAAAAATGACCCTCGCCAAGCTCTGATCGTTCTACACATCTCGCTGTAGGCCGGAAACGCCCACCTTGGTTAGCGCCGGGCGGGCTTATTCCGGCCTACGTCCGGTCTTGAACAGACTTGTGTATAAAGACGAGTTGGAAGCGATAAACGATGAGCGCTCCGAGGGTGGGAACGAGAAAACCCTTGCTAAGCCCTATAAAAAGTTAGGCGTTTAGGGGGTCTTCGAATCACTTATTTCATTGGGATAAATTTGCACAAAGACGACGCGTGAACCATGCATTTTTCTCACCACAACATCGAATTGATTGAATTCGATTTTCTGACCGTCCACCGGAATATCGCGCAATTTAGCCATGATCAGACCGCCAATCGAGACTTCATCTTCCAGCTCAAGCTCTTCGTTCTCGATATCAATGCCCATAATCCGTTCCAGCGAAAAAATCGGTAAACTGCCTTTACCGATTAAGGTGCCGTCATCGAGTCGCGTCCAATCATTATTGTTTGAACGGAACTCGTCGCGTATCTCGCCGACCATCGCGCTTAGTAAATTATCCAGCGTGATGAAGCCTTGCGGTTTTTGGCCTTGTTGTCCAATGATCGCAAAATGCGAGGTGCCCATGCGGAACCGACGAAATAACTCCAGTGCGGGCATGTCAGGCGAGATGTACTGGACGGGTCGCAGATAATGATTCAAATCTTCAATCGATTGTCCTTCCTGCTGGGCGAAAAACAAATCTTTCAAATGAATCACGCCTAACACATCAACACCGTTCCGGTCGAAATAGGGATAACGGCTGAAGCGGTTTTCAGACACTGTTTTCAGGTTTTCTTGCAAGGACGCGTTACGGTGCAATGCGACGATCTCATGAATCGGCCGCATCAGATCGGACACTTCGAGTTCGCTGAAATCCAGCGTTTTCGCCAGAATGTTCCATTCATCGCGGGTAAAGCGAGCGTCCTGTCCGCTGCTGCGCAAAATAAGTTTAAGTTCATTGGCCGAGTAATGGGCGTCGTGGCTGTGGGCATCACCCAAACGGAATACACGCAGCACCAAATTGGCGCTCGAATTCAGCAACCAGATCGCCGGATACATCAGCCAATAAAACCCGAACAGCGGCACCGCGCTCCATAAGCCGATTTTTTCAGGATTGCGAATTGCCAGAGATTTCGGCGCAAGTTCGCCGACCACGATGTGCAAAAACGAAATCGCGGAAAACGCGCAAGCGAATGAGATGCCGTGTATCAGTTCCGGCGACAGCGCACCGATTTTGTCGAATACGGGTTCCAGCAGGCCGGCAAAAGCCGGCTCGCCGACCCAACCCAGACCGAGCGAAGCCAGCGTAATGCCCAATTGGCAGGCCGATAAATAGGCGTCCAGTTTTGCGTGTACTTTGCCCAAAATACGTCCGCGCAAACCTTGTGTTTTTACAATAGAGCGAATTCGGGTTTGCCGCAGCTTGACCAGACCGAACTCTGCGGCCACAAAAAAGCCATTGAACGCAACCAGCAACAGTGCAATAACGATCAGGAAAAAATTATTCATATAACTCTAGGTGAATGGAAAGGGAGTATCGGCGCCGTTAATCCGGTTAAAAGCGTCAACGATTTATAAGGTATAACACTAGCGGCTCAGTTACATTGGATCGGCATGGAAGTGAATGCCATTCCTGTCTCTCTATGTTTTTTGTCGGCCCCGGCAGTTTTAAATTTCGCTGTAAAGGTTTTGCCGGTTTTGTCATGCATAGCGCTTTTTAATGTGTTTTCCTTATTAAATTTCTGGGTATTGTAAAATAGATTACATAATGGTAAGAATATATATCACGGTTTCCGCCTCTCTCAATGACCGGAAAAAAACAGGGGTTTCCGAAAACGAGATATCGATAACGAAATATAATTATGACGAGCAAAATATGAAAAAATTAATATATCTATGCATGGGATTATTGCTCTTAAGCAGTTCTGCGTTAGCTGACGATCATCATGCTGTTGTAGCGCTGGAGCAGGCTACTGCGGCCGTGATTTATGGTAAAGGCGGGCATACCTCGGTGTTGCTGGAACACGCAAGGACGGCATTGGAACACGCACTGGCCGCCTCCATAACGGCTAAAGGGCTAGAGAAAAGCCATTTCGACGATGCGGTTACGGAGCTGCAAGAAACCATTGATCTGGGGGAGTCGGGCCATGTGGGCACGGCGACTAAACATGCCCAAGCCGCAGTAAGACAGCTTAAGGCCAACAGTAGTCATAGCAAATAATGATGTATGCACGCAAAGCTGGTAAGTTGGGTATGCTGTTTATGACCAACATGCCAATGCGCCCATAGTCGGGCAACGAAAGCCGTCGCCCGACTGACCGTATTTCTTGATATTTTCCGCTTCAATTCATTCAAGCATCCGTTGCTTTTTTGTGATGATAAAGGCTAAAGGCTAAAGGCTAAAGGCTAAAGGCTAAAGGAATCGACTGTCTCACCCGTTTTCCCCGGTAACATCCTTAACCCAACGGCAGCCGGCGACGAACGAAAAGCTTATTTTCCGTGCTTTTTGTGGATGAAATAATTTTTCCCCAGTGACGGCTTAAAGCCATCCCATTCATAAAACATCACCTTGCTGATAATTAAACAGCCATGACATACAATGTTGTTTGAACATCGGCTTGAACACATTACCTTGAGGTAGAGGATGAATGATTTTAGCAATACACCGATACGACAACTCATTCCGGGCATTTTGTTGGCAGGGCTTTTACTGCTGGGCTTTATGGTGTTGCAGGCGTTTTTGCTCACCCTGATTTGGGCCTTGATCATCGCTTATGCGGTATGGCCGCTTTATCGCCGCTTAAGACGGCGGTTCAAAGACAAGGCCACACTCAGCGCGGCGGTGATGACGGCGATTATTGCAACGGCGATTCTTTTGATTGTCTACTGGCTGGTCGCTCTGTTGCAGGACGAGCTGAAAATCGCTTATCAAGTCTTGGTCAACGGTCTTAGTCAGGAGACCTACCGCTTGCCGGATTTCATCAAACGTATCCCGTGGTTGGGCAATGCGGCTCAGCAGCGCTTGGACCATTTGGCTGACAACCGGGCCGAAGCCGTGACCCAGTTTGCCGCCTGGGCGCAGCAATGGCTAGGCAAGTTTGCCGGTTTCCTCGGCGGCATCGGTCATTATGTTATGAAGCTGGGCGTTATCCTGGTGACGGTGTTTTTTTGTTTCCGCGACGGCGACGACGCTGTTAAGCAATTGCAGCAAGGCTTGGTGCGCTTTCTCGGAAAATATCAGCATGTTTATCTGCAAGCCGCCGGAGACACGACCCGAGCCGTGGTTTACGGTCTGGTGCTTGCCGCGCTGGGGCAGGGCTTATTGGCCGGAGTGGGATATTTTGTCGCCGGAGTCAAAGCGCCGGTATTATTCGGCGCGGTGACCGCGCTGCTGGCGATGGTTCCGATGGGCGCGACACTGGTATGGATGCCTCTAGGTATCATGCAACTGCTGACAGGGCAGCATTGGCAAGGCGTCGGGCTGTTGCTCTGGGGTTTTCTGGCGGTAAGTACCGTCGATAATGTGATCCGACCCTTGGTCATCAGCGGTGCCGGACGGATACCTTTTTTAGTGGTGTTGTTCGGCGTTCTGGGCGGGCTTTCGGCTTTCGGCGCGGTCGGTTTGTTTTTGGGTCCGGTCATTTTGGCGGTGCTGCTGGCCGTCTGGCAAGCCTGGTTGAAGCTGCAACAGCAAGAACAAGAACCTGCCCCCGCTCCAGACATAGAGCCCTGTTGGCATACGCTGTCGATCGAAGCGGCGTTATCGGCGCTGGCTTCTGATGCCGCAACGGGCTTAAGCCAAGCCGTCGCCGCAGACCGGCACAAACATTACGGCCCCAACCGGCTGCTCGAAAAACCGCCGCGCCCCGCTTGGCGCTTATTGCTGTCCCAGTTTAAAAGCTTGCTTATCTTAGTACTGATCATAGCAGCTGTGCTGGCCGCCTGCATCGGCGACTTGGCTGACGGCGCGGTGATTTTAGTGGTCGTGGTCATTAATGCGCTGTTGGGTTTTTATCAGGAATTTCAGGCCGAAAAATCCTTGGCCGCGCTTAAAAATATGCTTGCGTTGCAGGCCAAAGTGCGCCGCGACGGTACTACGGTGCAATTGCTTGCCGAGCAGTTGGTGCCGGGGGACATCGTTATTTTGGAACCCGGCGATAAAACTCCCGCCGATGGCCGCATCATTTCCTGCCATACCCTTGAAGTCGACGAGTCCGCGTTGACCGGCGAGTCAGTCCCCGTTGCCAAGCGGCATCAGGCCTTGGCTTCGGCAACGCCGCCGCTGGCCGAGCGCAGCAATATGCTGTATATGAATAATGCCGTCACCCGCGGCCGCGGCGAAATGCTGGTCACAGAGATTGGCATGAATACCGAAATCGGCAAGCTGGCGGGCTTGTTGGCGGAGGCGAAAGACGGCGATACGCCGTTGCAAATACAGCTGGATAGTTTGGGCAAGCGTCTGGCCTTGATTGCCGTCGCGATTATCGGGCTATTGTTTATAAGCGCTTTATGGCGCGGCGAGCCTTTGATACAGACCGCGTTTACCGCGATTGCCTTGGCGGTGGCGGCGATCCCCGAAGGCTTGCCCGCCGTGGTCACCGTCACCCTGGCTTTGGGTATGCATCGCATGGCGCGTCAACGCGCTATCGTCAAACGTTTGGCCGCCGTGGAAACCTTGGGCTGCACGACGGTGATCTGCACCGATAAAACCGGCACCTTGACCGTCAACCAAATGACCGCGCGTTCGGTTTTTTATAAAGGCCTCCGTTATAAAGTCAGCGGCGAAGGCTACGAAATCACCGGCGAGATTTCGCCCGTTAGCGGCGACGGCGCGCGTGATGATTTAGCGGATTTATTACTGCCTTTAGCCTTGTGCAACAACAGTCATTTCCAGGACAAGCAGGCGGTCGGCGACCCGATGGAAAGCGCATTATTGGTGCTTGCGGCCAAAGGCGGCATCGCTAAGGAACAGGCCGTCTTGCAACTGCCGCGCATCGCCGAAATCCCTTTTGACGCCGAGCATAAATTCATGGCGACTTTCCATCAACAGGGCGAGCAAGTGAAGATTTTCATCAAGGGCGCGCCGGAAGTCCTGCTCAAGTTGTGCCATGCGGTTATCGATAACAACGGCGACGCGTTAGCGATTAAAGCGGACGAACTGCTGAGCCAAAACCAAAGCATGGCCGCTACCGGATTGCGCGTATTGGGCGTAGCGGTGCGCACGCTGCCCGCCGGCGATTTTAAATTAAACAGCGATTTGTTCCAGTACATTCAGGAACTGAGTTTTGTCGCGCTGGTCGGCTTGATGGACCCGCCCCGAGCCGAAGCCCGCGAGGCCATCAAACTGTGCCGGCAGGCCGGAATCGCAGTCAAAATGATTACCGGCGACCAGAAAGTCACGGCTTTTGCGATTGCCCAGGAGTTGGGTTTGGCCGGTGAAGTGATCGAAGGCGAAGAATTGGCCGGACTGGATGATGCCGCGTTGGCCGCGCGGATTAACGCGATCACCGTGTTTGCCCGGACCGCGCCGGAGCAGAAAGTACGGATTGTCAACGCCTTGAAAGCGGACGGTCATGTGGTTGCGATGACCGGCGACGGCGTCAACGATGCGCCCGCGTTAAAGAGCGCCGATATCGGCATCGCTATGGGTATTACCGGCACCGATGTCGCCAGGGAAGCGGCGTCTATGGTGTTGACCGATGACAATTTCGCCACCATCGTCAAGGCGGTCAAAGAGGGCAGGGGGATTTACGACAACATGGTCAAATTCGTGCGCTTCCAGCTGTCCACCAACATCGGCGCTATTCTGACCGTAGCCGGAGCCCCGTTGTTGGGTCTGCCGCTGCCGTTTACCGCCGTGCAATTGCTGTGGATCAACATCATCATGGACGGTCCGCCTGCGATGTCGCTGGGAATCGACCCCGTTCGTAGAGGCAGTATGGACGAAGCGCCGCGAGACCCGGCGGCGCGGATACTGTCATTACAGCGTTTCGGCAACCTTTTCAGTTATGGCTTGATTATGGCTATCGGCACCTTGGGCGTTTTGTATTACGATTTGCAACAAGGGCAAAGCCGTCATGCCGCGACTCTGGCGTTCACCACTTTTGTGTTGTTTCAGGTATTCAACGTGTTCAATGCCCGGGCGGAAAAAGGCACGGCCTTTAACCGGTATTTTTTCGCCAATAGATTACTGTGGCTGGCTATTTTCGGGGTGGTTTTGTTGCAGATACTGGTCATATATTGGCCGCCCGCGCAGTTGATATTTCGTACCACGGCCTTGACGTGGATGGATTGGCTGATAGCTGCCGGCGTTGCTTCGTCTGTGCTGGTTTTTGAGGAAGTGCGGAAATTGTTGGGGCGGCTGTGGTTTCGCGCTCAAACTGGATGAGGCTTGTGATATGTTTGATTGAAACGCTATGTGACGAGTTTGAACCTGAGCCAACGCTGTTGTCTCTACCTGTTAACAGAGAGCGTCTGTATCAACCAACCATCAACAAAGTACTAGAGCTACTTTCAAGCAGTTAAAGTAGCTCTTAACTAAGAGATAGTTTCTGCATCAAGCAACCATCAACAAAAATACTTTAGCGGTGTTTTACGATAAACTTCTCAGGCGGGACTGGGGCTGCAACCCGGTTTTTAATGTTTTTGTTGCGTCCGGGCTAAATGGTCGCATTTAATCCACGTAAAACATTTCAAACGAGGCAACATGTCTTTCGCTTGACAGTATCTCTCAACGAATCAGCTAAATCACTTGGCTGAATGCTTGAGACACCCTACTATCCCAAGCAAATAAGTAGCTTGGACAATTCACATAACTAAAAAACAATGAAGTACAAAATAATCGATTTATTTTCAGGCGCAGGGGGATTGACGCTTGGTTTTACCGATCCCGGATTTTGCGGAGGATTTGAATGCATCTACAGCATTGACAATGACTCTGCGGCGGTAAAAACCCATAATGCCAATTTCGGCGAACACAGTCTTTGTACCAATATCGAAGATTGGCTAAGTAAAAACCCCACTATACCGGAAACCGATCTGGTCATTGGCGGCCCACCTTGTCAGGGCTTCAGTTTGCTTAATAAAAATCGACACGGCGATGAAAGACGCGTTCTTTGGGAACCGTTCATGGATGTGGTCGAACAATCGAAAGCTAAAATATTTGTAATCGAAAATGTGGACGGCTTATTGAAGTCTGCGGAGTTCGACAAAATACAAAAACGAGCGCAAAAAAGCGGCTTCAATATTCAAGCGGGAATCCTTAATGCTGCAAATTACGGAGCGCCGCAAACGCGTCGCCGCACTATTATTGTCGGCTGGAAAGCGAATCGTATTTTGTATCCGCCCTCTTTTCCTCCCCAACAAACGCATTCCGCTCCCGGCACGAACGACCGTTTACCCGATTGGTTAACGGTGCGGAACGCTATCGGCGACTTGCCGGAACCCATCGGTACGGAAATTCGCCAATGTAAGCCGCCACTGGATTTGCATTTCGGCAGAAATCCAACGCCGACCAGCTTGGAAAGATACAAGACAGTTCCACCCGGAGGAAACCGGTTTGATTTGCAAAAAAACGCCCCTCACATAACGCCGCAATGTTGGATTAGGAAAAAAAGCGGCGGCACCGACTTGTTCGGTAGACTTTGGTGGGATAGGCCCTCGGTAACCATTAGAACCGAATTCTTTAAACCGGAAAAAGGACGTTATTTACATCCGGAAAAGCATCGTCCGATAACACATAGGGAAGCGGCCCGCTTAATGGGGTTTCCGGATGACTTCATTTTTTACGGTTTAAAAACGGAAATAGCCCGCCAGATTGGAAACGCAGTGCCTCCGCCATTGGCTGGGGCCATCGCGCGGGAGATAAAAGCGGTGTTGGATGACTCCAAAATAGTCGCGGCTTAACAAACGATGACCGACACGCTTACGCCGGAACAGCGCAGGCATTGTATGTCGAGTGTGCGCAATAAAAATACCGGTCTCGAAATGAAATTAAGACGGGCTTTATGGAAAACCGGTTTGCGTTATCGGGTTCATTTCAAACTGCCGGGTAAACCGGACATTGTTTTTCCCAACAGAAAGACAGTCATTTTTATTGACGGCTGTTTTTGGCACGGTTGCCCTGTTCATAGCACGAACCCGAAAACCAATACTGCATTCTGGAAAACAAAAATCAAAGCGAATATTGAAAGGGATATTCAAGTTACCTTGCAACTTAATGAGATGGGATGGCGGGTCATTCGAGTTTGGGGACATGAAATCAAAAAATGTCTCGATGTCGTCGTTAAAAATATTACTGACTCTTTGAATAGTCGGGATGAAAATTAAAAAACTCAGACGGGACTGGTTTTACAATCTTTCCCGTATAGCTTGCAAGCGTGGGGCAATTTTTACACTGAGTCCCAAGCCCCAGCTTCGCGAGACGAGAAGTTAGGGTTTTCACCTTATTTTATACAAGTAGAAGTCTGTGTTGATTCAACTTCTGTTCTCACTTCGAGATATCCGGCAATAGGTTATCTCCGCAAAAGCCGCATATGTGGCTCGGTTATTTTAAATGCAGTCGGCTTTTGCCTGATCCTGACAAACTTCTTCATGCGGGTAATTGACGGGTTGTTTTTGTGGTTTCTAAACTAGAAGTAGAGACTCCGTCCTAGCTATGCAGATATAAAAAAATAGTGGAGAATAACCCTTGTCCGTGAAGGATATATTCAGCAAATAAAGCACAGCTGCCGGTTTGCCTGAGAACTTCAAAAACCGAGAAATCCTGATTGGTATTATTCTTAAATTAATTCAATATCTTACTGTTGAGAATGCGCAAATGAAAAAGAACACACTCAATGCTGCACTGTTTTATATCGGCACAACCACGGCACTTTCGCTAAATACAAGTCAAGCCATAGCGGACTCAGCAAGAATATTCAATCCTGACAATAGCCATTATTATCAAAGATTTGATCGCTTAAAACCCAGCTTTAAGAATGCAAAAGCGGCCTGTAAAGGCTTGAAAGCTCATGTGGCAACGCTTACTGACGATGCTGAAATTGGTTTTGTTTATTCTCAACTTGTCAGCCAATCTCTTGTTGTCAACTCATATTATTATCTGGGCGCATTTTATACCCCAGCCACTTTTTCATGGGCATGGATTACCGGCGAGTCATACAATGGCGATAAAACGCCGCCACCGGATAATCAGCGCTACTACATGGCAATGGCGACGAAAGATGGGGGGTGGCATTGGGTTGATACGGTATATGGCGATAATATTGCCGGTTATATCTGCGAATGGGACGGCAACCATTATGTAGGCACAGCCTATGTGCCGGACCTCAATAATAACGGGATTGGTGAAAACGCAGTTCTCTATCACGATTACTCTAATAATAAACATACGGTTGATATACGCGACCCGAAAACGCACAAACTACTTAACCGGTTTACTTTTGATACCAGCACAAACCCACCCGTCGATTTGGTCGTTATGTCTGACGGATATGGATCTAATATCGAGGTAGCCGTATTATCAACAAGCCCCAAAAATAATGTCAAAATCAAAAGTATTACAAACAGTAACGCGCCGACTAAATCCATAACTTTTCTGACACCGCAACATAAAGTCCGTGCAATCAGCTTTAAGCCTAACGAGAACGGCAACAGTTTCTCTGGATTAACCGTGGTCGGCGTGTTGCAAAACGGAAAAACGACTGCGGAAACCCGGGATTCATCTACGGGCAAATTGCTTTATTCAGACCGCTTTTAATAGGCTTCTCCTTCAATCGGTCCGCTCGTTTCCAAGCTTCTGCTTCACTGCTATTAAGTTAAGGCTGGACAGTTCCTTCTCCCTCCGGGAGAAGGTTAGGATGAGGGGATCAAATAAGGCTTTTTTCCTTATTTTTATTCTCCTCACCCCAACCCTCTCCAGCAGGAGAGGGAGCTTTTTTCTTAACTTAATG
>JAPLRU010000110.1 GCA_026399025.1 Methylobacter sp. | reverse complement strand
CTCATTGTCCCGGTGGCTTCAGACCAAGCCGTTGCCAGCTTCGCCTGCACCGGTAGGCTACCGTTGAAGGAACAACGGGTCTCACTACCTCTTGCGAGGTGAGACAATAACAGGTGTGACTTCATGTCGCACGCTTTCAATATTTGCCACTATTGAGCACTGAGTTTTCCAGTCATAAAATCTACATGTGTAAAAATATCAACATGATAGTGGTTGGCTGCTGGAAAATTTAAACGCCGTTTTCCAGATACCGCCTACTCCGAGAGAAAAACCGATGCGGGCAGAACCCTCTAAAAGAGGCGTATTGGTCATGTAAAGCCAATACGTCACTCTCTGTCCTGCCCTGACCCGTTACTTGCTTATTTTTCCGGTGACGATCCGACCATTTAAGTTCTGCGGTAATCGTGTATTGTCGGAATATAGAGCTTTCAATTGACTCAATTGCGCATCGGATACTGTCACCGGCTTGGCCAGCACATACCAGCTTACTCCTTCGCTACACGGCGGTGTCGTTAATGAACCCGCATAGGTGTAAAAAAAGCTCGCGTTATGAGGCAGCAACGTGTTTGGATTGATCTCGATTCCTGTGTCCGGGTTATGCTCCGCCGCATTCGGCGACACGTTATCGAGTATGGTTTGGATGGTCGCATTGGCAGCCCCTTTTTGCAGAAGAACGCCCACAACAGCCATCCGTCCATCTTCTCTAACATGGACGAAATGAAGTTCGGCCGGAAATGTTTTTTTACCGATCACATGCTCGCTGGGTGCATGAAAATGGTATTGGATCAAAGGATAAAGATCGTTGCCAATCTTTAGTTGTCCTTTGTAACCGGCAGAAGTATTTACCTGAACGGCATGGCCGCTGTTATAAAAATCCGATTTGTCAGTAACATATTGAGTTTGTAATGTATTTAATTGTTTGGCATTGCTTTCCCCGGCAAGATCAACCGGGGATTGGTGCCGGCCTATGCTGCATTCAGCATAGGGATACATTAACGGGGCGATTGTTTGGGTATCGTCGCTGATGCCCCCCCAGTCGCTTTGTTCTTCATGGGTCCAATGTGGAGCGGCAAGGGCGACACTGGTAGCCAAACTAAAAACGACTGCTGTCGAAGTAAAAAGTGTTTTAACGTTCATTGAAAATCTCTCGTTCTTATTGGTTTTAGATTAGCAAGTATGCTCTTTACAGTATTCAGCCATGCTCGGTTTTTTATCGGCCGCTTGTTGCTGATTATCCTTCGAGTTATCGGTTGCTTGCGAGGGCGGGGGCGTGGATTGATTGCCGTTAACCGGATTAGCGGCTGGAGGGGCTGCGAGACAAGAAAGACTTAAACTTAAGCCAAGCGCAAAAATAATTTTTTGGGTCATCATAATGTGTTCCTGTTTTTTATAGAGTAATAAAACATTCAATCGTAAAAAGATGGGTAAGCGATTCATACAAAATTCAATATCAAACTAAATAGCAGTAACAGCCAAGCTTAAATTTCAGTCCAATATAAAATTTCATGTTGTCAACATTTCAATCCGTTTCACCTTAGTAAAACGAGAAGCTCGGAATTGCGTAAGTTGAGCCTGACGAAACCCACAGCAATCAACTCGACTATCAAATACTGCCCGGATGACATTCAGCAAGCCGGGCGCAATATATTACCCCGTCCACGCTTTTTTTCCGCAGAATGTAGACAATGACCCAGTCAAAACGTTCAGCAGTTGGCAATTCATGAAAATTAATTCACCAAAGACACGAAGAAAAGATAAGCCGTCACTCTGTCTTGGTCAGTATGATTGAAATAGGGCCGTCCGCGCCATAATTCAGACCCGGCATTTCGGCTCTTCGCTCGGTAGTTGCTTGCTGTAATTTTACAAGTCTGGGTAAAAATATAGATTTCCGTTTGTCAACGTACAGACGTTTAGGTCAAGTAATCATACTATTACCCCTAGTGAGATGAATGATCATCTTTGGTCACGGCTTTGGATGTGACTTTACCGCAAGCCGTTTAACAGTTTTGCAAAGCGGTGCTCGTAAAGCGGCTTATTGCCAACCAGGCCAACATTCCTAAAAGTAGTGACGATGCCGAAAATTGATTATCTGTACATAATCGCGGAAAAAATACTCTATTTCGCGCTATGCGTGACAGCATCATCAATAACAACGAGCTGATGCACGAAGCGGTTTCAGAACACGCGAGGTAAAAGGATATGCAAATACAAGGACGATTTTATTGCGGAGATGGAAAGGGAAATGGACACGGCGGAAAGCGATGAAACGGAAAAAGGTTGAATCGCTGTTCCAAATTGATATTAAACGTTAGATTTTAAATGAATTGGAGAACGTGATGAATATATGTACATTCACCCTGTCTATTGGTTTAGTTTATTGCCTGGTCGGCGTATTGGGCTTTTTCCCAAGCTTATTGACCGCCCCAGCCCCGGACGCTCCAACCCTGTCAACACCCTACGGTTTGTTGTTTGGTCTGTTTCCGGTAAATTCCCTGCACAACATCGTACACTTGGGTATTGGCGTATGGGGACTTTTGGTCTACAAAGATGTTATCGCCGCTCGGGTTTATGCCCGTAGCCTCGCCGTTTTATACGGCGCATTGGCCGTGTTTGGGCTTATCCCCAACTTGAATACAACCTTCGGACTGATTCCGCTTTTCGGTCATGATGTCTGGTTACATTTATTGACCGCATTGGCTGCGGCTTATTTCGGTTTCGTATCGCCTGTAACCTTGGACATCGGACATCCGGGACAAGCGGGTAAATCCGGCCATGCCTGATGCTTGGAAGTTAGTTCAATTTAGTTTGATCCGAAAGCGCATTTATATGCGCTCCTTGCTTTGCTGAGGAGAGCGTAGGGTAATAGTTCTTAAGAGTAGCCGTCAGCGAAAAAAGCCGACGGCTACTTGCTTGGAGATGGTTTTCGGCGATTGAAACACCCAAGATGCACGAATGCAGAAGAAATTTTGAAAACTGATAGGAGGTCGACCGGATTAACTTTACAGGCTTCCCCGTTTAAAGCGGAAAGCCTGTAGTTTATTTATGGCGAGTCGCTGAGTGGCGATTTGTCCGAAATCGATCTGACCAATGTTATTGCGATTCGGAAATTCGTAACTGTATTATCTATCGGGCTCCAGAACGAGCGCCGGCTTTAGGATCTGGCGTATCCAAAATACGGTTTAGCATGTTTGTCTGTTGCGATGCTCTATCGTCCATCGTTAAGTCGACCATCGTTTTGAGTTCTGAAAAACGTCTATCGGCTTCTTTTAAGTCTTCTGATGCTTTACTCAAGTCACCCTCTTGTACAGCTGATCGAGCCTTTTTCAAATATTCATTGGCGCGGTTACGGCTACGGTCAAGCTTATCGTTAGCGTTGATTTCTTTACTTAACTTTAGCGCATCTTTGATGTTGTTTATAATGACCTCGTCGCTATCTTTATCAGTACCTGCCGCGCCACCGCTGTTTCTTATCTGAATAGCTTCCAATGCTTCAGCAACTTGACCTAAAGTAGCATTAATTCCCTCAATTGGAGTCATTCTATTATACATACATGCCATGCCCAAACAGACGGCAGAAGCAGACGTTGAAAAGAGCCCTAGGGAAAGTGCCAATGTCGTCGTTACGGCAGCGCTTTTTAATAATTTCATCTAATGTGAACCTCGTTGTAGTTATTATTATTTAGGTCTGCAACGGTTTAGATATTAAGCATATTTAATTAGTTACATGACGATGTAAACTCTATCATAAATACTTGTCAATACTAAACGAATTAACTCGGCTTTAGGAATCTGAAGTGTCCGCTACGAGAATGATGTCGAACGCCTTCTTACCGGGTATGGGTCTTGTTAATTTTCGGCCTAACACTACATTTGAGCGGTATTTTGAAAAAGAGAGCAAGCCGCCAATTCGACGTTATCTTTGTTCGAAATACTCCTAGCAGCAGCTATAGGTAGAGGCCCACAATTCAAACCGCCACGGTAAAAACTCTTCAATTTGTGTAGCATCAGCTACTAAAAAATTTAAGAAACGGACTTCCCCGCCGCTACATTGAGGAACAGAAACAGGAGTCCGTACCGTGAACATTAAACATTCAATACCCGCATTAACCGGGTTAATAACCATCAGCCTATTAATGACCGCTTGCGCTACAACCAAAGCGCCAACGCCCCTCGCATTTTTGCCGCAGAAAACCATCAGCGCGATAGGCTATGGTACGGTTGAAAAAAGCGACCGGTATTCGCGCTCGCAAATTAAATTAATGGCGATGAGAGCATCGAAAATGGACGCTTACAGAAGTTTGGCCGAGCAACTTAACGGTATCCAATTGCGTGGTCAAACCACGGTCGAAGATATGGAAGTCAGCCATGACAGTTATCAGGTTTATCTTAACGCTTATTTGCGCGGCGCAAGGATAAAAAAGACCTCTGTTATCGGTACCGATGCCTATGCCGGCGACGATGCTTTTGAGACTGTCGTAGAACTTGATTTAACGCCAAGATTTTATGAATGCATTAACGGTTCAAGCGAATTAATTAATCAGTGCCTTCAACAAAATCCGGAAAGCCCGGCATCTGCTGTTAATCATACTCTTCCACCGGCGCCTGCGCCTTCAGTATCGAGCATTAGTTCAGAATGTCGCTCCAGTGACTGTTACAGCTACCCTAATACCAAAGGCTTTAGCCGGAAATAGCTTCGTCAAAATTACCCGGTTTTAGTAGGCGCGAATTTCTTCGCGCCTACGTGCTTTGAAAATCAGTGGAAATAGCGTCTAATAATGACTATGCAGCGGCATCGAAGTTATTCAGAGCTTTCACTCCCTTTCCTATATCTCTGTAGGCAAAGCAACAAACCGGTCTGATAAATGGCAAAAATATTATTCAAGTATATCGCGGTCGCGTGTTTATTCGCCCAATCATGCACTCATGTTCAACCCCAAGCCCAAATTCAAACCAACGTAGTCACCGTTGAGGGCCAGGCTGCTGTTAATAAGGGCATGCCCTTATTAGCTAAAAAACAGGCTTTGCAGGATGCCATTCGTCAGGCATCCATGCAGTCGTCCGTTAATATCCACAGCCAGACTTTGGTCAATCAAAATAACGTCTCGCTGGATACGGTTTCAATGCGCAGCGCGGCGTCGGTCAGCAACACTAAGGTGATCAAGGAATGGACGACCGATAATATCTATCACGTCGTCGCCATGGTCGAATTAGCGGCCGATACTGCCTGTACGCCCCACCAACGTAAACGCATTATTGCAACCGCGTTTCCTTTAGTTAAACAAGAGCAGGTGACGGCTTATGAAACGCAGGATTTATATAGCGGCATTCCACGCGAGCTTAATAATCAGTTAGTTGAGTCCGGCGATTTTATCGGCAGCAACGCGACTAATATCAATTTATATCCAAGAGCCGACTTGGCTCCGGAAGTGCAAGACCGCACCGCCTATCGCCCGTCAAAAGTCATGCAAATTGCGGCATCTAACGGTATGCAATTAGTGCTGTCCGGCGTGATTAGGGATTTGGAGGTCGAATCCACCGAATATATGAGAGGTGCGGGGCCTATCGCCTTCGCCAGAAGCTTGGCTCGCGAAGTGGTCGCCAGACGCGGGATTGGAATTGATGTTTTCGTCCATGACGGATTTACCGGCGCATTGCTGTTTCAACAGCGTTATGTGGATGATGTCATTGGCGATGTGTGGATACCCACAACTTATGCGGTAGGCAGCGAGCGCTTTAACGCGACCTCGACCGGCGAAAAAATAGCTAAAATCATAGAGCAGGCAAGCACGGATATTCGCCGGTCCTTAAGTTGCTATCCGTTTGCAACGCGTATTATTGAAGTTAAGGATGATAAGCTGGTGATTGATGCGGGCGCGCAGGAAAGACTTAATATCGGCGACCAACTGGTCGTTTACAGCACCGGCGGCGAGGATTTGAATGTTGATGGCGGCCTTAGCTTTATAGGTAAAGATAAGCAACCGGCCGGGGTTTTAACGATCCTCAATGTCATGCCTCGTTATTCCGTAGGCGCCTTGGAAGTCCCGGCCCGTGAACTGGGCATCAAGGTTGGCGATTGGGTGAAATCCTTTTAAACACAACCGATCATGACAAGCTAGCCTTGCTATACTGATGGCTTTAGACTATATATTCACTTTTACAATCACCTTTTACCAGAGCTCATTATGGAAATTAAATCAATTTTTTTCGGCGAACAATCCATTGATCCCAGCACCATCATTAATTTTCCTCAGGGAATTCCAGGTTTTGAAGATCAAACCCGATTCAAGCTGTTTCATCAGGAAGGCGATAATCCTCTTATTTTCTGGTTGCAATCCTTAGATGATGAATCTCTTATCTTCTCAGTTGCACAACCGTCAGTTTTTAATATCAATTACAATTTTGTATTAAGCGATGACGAGGAAGCACTGTTGGAAGCTGAGGATGTTGCCGATATCGTTATTTTGATAATTCTGCATAAAGACGCATCCGACCAACCTACGGTTAAAGGCGCCATTAAATCTCCGCTGGTGATTAACAGTGCAAAAAGATTAGGTTTGCAAAAAGTGCTTGTTCATGTAGAACAAAGCATAACGCTAACGGAAGAATGCAATAAAATTAACGTTTCCGAAAACGCGTAAGGCATGACGAGCATTAGCTCAAAAAGAAATACAGTACCCGATTCTTAGCACTACATTTTATGATTGCATTGTTACTGCCGCTTGTTAGCGGCAGTTTTACGGTAGGACAATTGTTGATCGGAGCAACAACAATTGCAGAGTTATTCGTTATTGGTTGGAAAAAGAAAATATGGATGGCAAACACCCGTTTGGGTGGCTTGAAAACATATAAAAACAAGCAGTTTGCCGACTCTACTCATCTGCAATTGCTTTCGTAAATAGCTGACAATCAAACAGAAGCGGCCTGAACAGGAATGGAACTGGCCGAGCGTTGAACCTGATTCTTTTCATTGAAATAAATCAGCGTAGGTTTATGATTTTCCGCTTCCTTTTGCTCCAGTATGGCAAATGCGCAAACAATAATCAGATCACCGGGACAGGCTAGCCGAGCAGCGGCGCCATTCACTGAAAACAACCCCGATCCTTCTTCGGCACGAATCGCATAAGTTGTAAAACGTGCGCCATTGTTGATATTGTAAATCTGTATCTGCTCGTATTCTCTGATACCCGATAAATCGAGAATATCACCGTCAATCGCACAAGACCCCTCATAACCCAATTCCGAATGAGTCACCGTAGCTCTATGTAATTTCGCTTTAAGCATTGTGATTTGCATAATAAAATCTATCTAAATACCCTTGAGAACCGCGCATTATCCATTAATTGCAACAATGCATCAACTTTTAGCATTTTCCAAACAGCACAAATCCTGTTATAGCTTATTTGAAAAAACAGACATTATCAATCAAACGAGTCTTCCCCAACCTTGCCGCCGCCAACAAAACCAGTTCCCTATCCTCAGCGCCTGCTTTTTTTAAATCACTCACTCTGCATAGGCTGAAATAATCCGGCTGAAAGCCGAACTCCCTCAAGAACAGTAGCGCCTGATGTTCGATTTCCGGATAGGGCTGCTGTCTTGCTAAAACCGCATCACGTGCCGTACATAAGGATTGATACAATTTCGCCGCGACAATTTTTTCCTCTGCGCTTAAATAACCGTTTCTGGAACTCATGGCCAAGCCGCCGGCTTCCCGAACCGTTTCTACACTGATTATTTCAACAGGAATATTTAAGTCCCTGACCATCGATCGTATCACTGTCAACTGCTGAAAATCTTTTAAGCCGAATAAGGCAACGTCCGGCTGCACCATGTTAAATAACTTGCAAACAACGGTCGCGACTCCGTCAAAATGCCCCGGCCTAAATGCTCCGCAATACGCTTCGGACACGCCGGTGACCGATACGACCGTCTTGGCATCGCTCGCATAAACCTCGGAAATAGGGGGTATAAATAACATATCCACACCGGCGGCATTGAGCTTTTCCCGATCTTCATGCTCGGTGCGGGGATAGCTCTCAAAATCTTCGCCAATGCCGAACTGAGTAGGGTTGACAAAGATGCTGACCACAACCCGATCCGCTTTTTTTTGGGCTTCACTGACCAGCGTTAAGTGTCCCGCGTGCAAGTTACCCATTGTCGGTACTAGTGCGATATTCAGCCCCGCCGACCGCCACGCTCGAACGGCATCGCGCAATTCCGATATGGTGCTAACTGTATGCATAAATATTAAAAGCTATGTTCAGCGGCTGGAAACCGCGACTGTTTGACGGCTTGATGATAAGCATGGATAGCCTCCTCGATATTAGCAGCGTCAGCCATAAAGTTTTTGGAAAAACGCGGACGCTTGACGGTGCCGATATTGAGCATGTCGTAAAGCACCAGCACTTGCCCATCGCAGTCCACGCCTGCGCCAATTCCTATAACCGGAATGCTTAACTGCGAACTAATAGCTTGAGCTAAGACGGAGGGAACGCACTCCAACACCAATAATCCGGCACCCGCTTGTTGTAATTGATGGGCATCGGCCAGTATTTTTTCGGCCGCTGCGCGTTCTTTGCCTTGAACCTTATAACCGCCCAATTGATTAATCGATTGCGGCAATAAGCCTAAATGTCCGCAAACCGGAATGCCCTGATCGACCAGAAAGCTGACGCAATCGATTCTGGGCCCTTCCAGCTTAACCATTTGCGCACCGCCAACCTGCATTAATTTTGCGGCGTTCTGGGCCGCCATGATCGGGGAGGAATAACTCATAAACGGCAAGTCGGCGATGACGAACGCCCGCTGTCTGGCACTGCTGACGCACCGGGCATGGTAGGTCATGTCCCTAACGGTAACCGGCAGCGTGGTGCTATGCCCCTGGATAACCATACCCAAAGAGTCCCCGACCAGTATCATATCGATGCCGACCTTATCGATTAACGCGCTAAAGGCCGCATCATAGGCGGTTAAGCAGGATATTTTCTCGCCGCGTTGTTTCATCGCGGCCAGATCGGTAATGGACAGCGTCTTTACCGTAGCTACAGAAGAATATTGATTCATTTTATTCAAATGGACACTGGTTTTGCCGGAGCAATCAGTCCATCGGCTCCAGTTCAGCCATCGGACATTGGGCAAGCAAATCGGTAATATCGCCCTTTCCCGGCACCGACAAGTGCGGAGCGATTTCATGCAAGGGATACAAAACAAAAGCCCTTTCCGTTAAGCCCGGATGCGGCACGATTAAATCAGGCAATTCAATAATACTTTCGCCGTAAATCAGGATATCCAAATCCAGCGTTCTTGCTCCCCAGCGCTCGCCTTTTCTCACCCGGCCCTGCTCGTTCTCAATGCGCTGTAGGCAACGCAGCAAATCTATCGGCGGCAAATCGGTTGCAATGCACATCACTGCGTTAACATAATCAGGCTGATCTTGCGGCCCCATAGGCGGACTATGGTACAAGCTGGAAAATGCCCGTTCCTTTACTCCGGCCAGTTGCGCTATGGCAATGCGCGCTGATTTTATTTGTCGGGAAGGATCGGCCAGGTTACTGCCCAAACCTATATAAGCAATTACGCCGTCATCTGCTGATTGATTCATCGTTATCGAATACTTTAAAGTTCTGTTTTTGGCGGATTGTCTTTAGTTTTTCTGTGGTAACTTCTTTTACGCCCGGACTTGTTGCTTTGGCCGTTGCGCGGCGGCTGGGTCATTTTTCTTTGTTCGTTTTCATTGGCATTTTGGTATTTAGCCCACCATTCAGCCAGCTCAGGATCGGCGCCTCCGGTCTGGGCACGCAATAACAAGAAATCATAGCCCGCTCTAAAACGGGGATGGCCGATCAAGCGGCTGGGCTTAGAACCGATACGCGCGTTAAATTTAGGTTGCATACTCCACACCTCCCGCATAGCCATGCTGATATGGCGTGGAAGAGCCGTGCTTTTAATCTGCCTTCCGATAATTTCGCTGGCGGCGTCCTGATAAGCAATCACTTCAATCTCGCCTCGCGCCATTTTTTCTTGAGCCAATATCCGCACCGGCTCCCATAAAAAAGCCGCCAATAAAAAGTAAGCGGTGACCGTTTTACCTTCCGCGATTCTGTTATCCGAGTTTTCCAGCGCTTTAATCAGCAGCAAACGGGGAAAACCGCTTTCTTCAACCGCCAAACTGTCCTCCGTGGACGGAAACAGTACTTGAAACAGTCCGTAATGCCGAAGCATTTCAAAAGTCTGCAACGCATAGCCGGATAGAAACAGCTTTAGCGTTTCGTCATAAAGCCGGGCGGACGGTATACTGGCCAGCAATTCGGCGTCGATGTGTATCGATCTTTCGCAATCGGGATCCAGCTTAAAGCCGAGTTTGACCGCAAAGCGCACTGCTCTCAACATACGCACAGGGTCTTCACGAAAGCGCATTTCGGGATCGCCGATAAGCCTTAGCGTCCCGGTTTTATGATCGGCCATGCCGCCGACATAATCCACGACCGAAAAATCCTTGATATTGTAATAGAGTGCATTAACGGTAAAATCCCGGCGCCAAACATCCTCTTCAATCGTACCGTAGACATTATCCCGCAACAGGCGTCCTTCTTTATTGAGCAATTGCTTGTCGTTTTGCTCTTCTCCGGCCCCTCGAAACGTCGCAACTTCAATAATTTCCTTACCGAAATGCACATGGGCCAAACGAAACCTGCGCCCGATTAAGCGGCAATTACGGAATACTTTCCTGACTTGATCAGGGTCGGCATTGGTAACCACGTCAAAATCCTTAGGTTCCCGACCCAACAATAAATCCCGCACACAACCGCCGACAAGATAAGCATCGAAACCCTCACTTTGCAGGCGGTACAAAACTTTCAGCGCGTTTTCACTGACCTGGGATCGTGAGATATTATGTTCCGAACGCGAATATATCTTGAACGGCTCGGCAATCGAAGGCGCGGCATTATGTCCGCCCGACACTTCGGCCCGGCCCAGTACGGGGTTAATAATCTTTTTTAAGAAGTTTAAAATAGTCTTCACACCTTGGTTTATTTTTATAATTTTTATGAATTATATCATTGCTAATGAATTCTAACCCAATCCGCAAGTTTCTTTTACATTACCCTTTTGAATGGGGTAGAATCTCCACTCTGATTTTTACCGGCAATTCTAAAGACATCGTATTGCACATGCCAGAATAAAAGATCGGACAACCTTTTTTTAAACATACGCACAAACATTAGCGTGCTTGACTGGAATTTGTTATGTTCAAAAAGATTCTTAATAGCTTAATTGACCAACCTTTGTTAACCAGCCTTTTTGCGACAGATTTCTTCATCCTTCTGTTTCATAGACCGCCGTTTTTATTTTCTCTCGTCATGCTGGGAGCGTTAATGGCGATGTGCATGTATTTTGGTCAAAAACTGGCCTTATTTAAATAATTTGGTCTATTCAATAAAGAATACTCTACAAAAACCAGGTAAAGAGCTCCCATCCAAGCCTGGTTTTTTACGTCGTCTGATAATCATATTTTACGACCTCCTGTTACTGATAGCCCTGTTAATGGTCGCGACTGCGCTGTTACTCCCTTTAAATGCAGGCCGAGCCTTTACGGCTCAACAATTCTTCTTCCCCCTATATTTACTGTTAGTCAGCTTCTTCTTTTACGCTTGGTTTTGGACGCATGGCGGACAAACATTGGGTCTACGTGCCTGGAAAACCCAAGTACTCACGCTGGACATGAAACCCATCGGTTGGAAACAAGCTT
Organism: Methylobacter sp.; assembly: GCA_026399025.1. Lineage (GTDB taxonomy): Bacteria > Pseudomonadota > Gammaproteobacteria > Methylococcales > Methylomonadaceae > Methylobacter_A. The sequence goes on along the minus strand of JAPLRU010000110.1, from coordinate 26,993 downwards.
CACTCCGTTTTATCGCCGCCATGCTTTCATGGGGCTTTTGCGGATTGGGCTTCTTGTGGATTCTTATCGATAAAAATCAGCTTAGTTGGCATGATCGTCTGTCCAAAACAGCCTTATTTTTCATCGCTCAAGACAAATAGCTATTAAGTTATTGTAAAATGCATTTTCCAAACAATAACACGCGATGTCATCATGAATTGGTTTACTAAACTATTTTTCCCGCGTCCCAAGAACAACAACGCCCCGAAAAAAAAACCAACCATTATTCCTTCCGTCCCCTCAACTGATCCGCTGACCTGTTCAGAACCGGCCTTCACCGATCATAGAAAGCTATCGCTGAGCGCATTAAAAAAGCTGGCTCCGCTTCGAGATATGGACAATGCCTATGTCGAGCAGTTAGCTCACACTACATTGCACTACACTCAAGGCTCGGTGATTTTCAGGTTCGGCCAAAAAACCAATTCCGTTTTTTATCTGCTGGAAGGCAGCGTTGAACTACAACCGGATAGCGACAATCGTTACACCTTGTCGGCAACATCATCTTTGGCTAATTTGCCGCTCAATAGCGGAAGACTTTGCGGGGCAACCGCATTTGCCAAAACAAACGTCGTCATCCTGGCGGTTTCAGGAGAATTTATTTGCCAATGGTCGGGTAAAAGCCGACAGCACTCGATTTGCGTTGAACTTCTCGATATTGAATTGCCCGAACAAATCGCCGACAATCGGTTTTTTATCAGTTTTTCGGAAGCCTACCGGGAAAACAAATTAAGCTTACCCTCATTACCCAATGTCGCGTTAAGATTAAAAGAAGCGATGGAGCACGATTTAGGCATTAGCGAAGTCGTCAAAATTATCGAGGTCGATGTTTCCATCGTCGCCAAGCTGATCCAACTCGCCAACAGTCCGTTATATTCACCCGTCTCGCCGATTACCAACTGTCACACGGCGGTTACCCGATTGGGCCTGGATCAAACCCGAAAACTGGTCATGGGCATCAGCCTCAAACAATTATTCCGTTGCCGAAACCCGGAACTGATGGAAAAAATGCAGACCTTGTGGAAAAACAGCCTCTATGTCTCCAGCTTGAGTTTTGTACTGGCCCAAGAAGACGGCTCGGTCAATCCTGAAGATGCGTTATTGGCCGGTTTAATCAGCGACATAGGCACGATACCGATTCTGCATTTTGCCGAGCAACATCCGAACGAATATCCGAATCTTGAGGTATTGCAATCCGCCATTCCGTTTTTGAATCCGCCGGTCGGCACCTTAGTACTGCACACCTTGGGTTTTTCTCCGGAATTAGCCGACATTCCCCAACACGCCGAAGACTGGTTCCACGAAAGCGAAGGCGCCCGTTTAAGTTTGGTCGACATCGTTATACTGGCCAAATTACACAGCTATTTCGGCACTCGCCGAGCCAAGGAAATACCTTATCTGAACTCCATACCCGCCTACACCAAACTTGAAAACAGCAAACTCACGCCCGATTTTTCTTTGTACGTATTGCATAAAGCCAAACACCGCGTTAATGCAGCCATGAACTTTCTTTCCTGATATATCACTATGAACAATCCCTTATTAGCTAACTCCAAATTGCCGATGTTTTCTCAAATAAAAGCGGAACACATCGTACCCGCTATCGACCGGTTATTGGCCGAAGCCCGCTCGTCCGTAGAACAGCACTTACAGGCCACGCAACATTACACCTGGGAAAACCTGATTGAGCCGCTCGAAAATGTAGAAGATAAGCTTAATAAAGCCTGGTCTCCGGTCAGCCACATGAATTCCGTGGTCAACAGCGATGAACTGCGCGACGCCTATAACGCGTGTTTACCCAAACTCAGCGCTTACTCGACCGAAATGGGCCAAAACGAAGCCTTATTCAAAGCCTATCGTTTTATTGAAGGCAGCGATGAATTTGCAAGCTTGGACACCGCCCAGCAAAAAATCATCCGCAATGCCTTAAGAGACTTCAAATTATCCGGCATCGATTTGGATAATGAAAAAAAACAACGCTACAAAGACATCAGCCTGGAACTATCGGCTCTTGCCAGCAACTACGAAGAAAACCTGCTTGATGCAACCAACGCCTGGAGCAAACTGATCAGGGACAAACAAGACTTGGTCGGACTGCCCGAATCCGCATTGGCGCAAGCTAGGCAAACCGCCGAAAGCCACAATGAAGACGGCTGGATGATCACCCTGCAATTTCCGTCCTACATTTCGGTCATGACTTACGCCGACAACCGCGAATTGCGCCGCGAACACTACGAAGCTTTCGCCACCCGCGCTTCCGACCAAGGCCCTCATGCCGGACAGTGGGACAACAGCGAAAACATGGAAAAAATCCTGGCCTTGCGCTATGAAAAAGCCCGCTTGCTCGGTTTCAACAATTACGCGGAGCTGTCGCTGGCGACCAAAATGGCTGAAAAACCGGATGACGTGACTCATTTTCTGGAAGATTTGGCCGACCGCTCCTGGCGGGATGCGCGCAAGGATTTAGCCGAATTGCGTGAATTCGCCAAACATTACGGGGTTCATGACTTGCAATCCTGGGATATGGCTTATTTTTCGGAAAAAATGCGTCAGCATTTTTATCAACTGTCGCAGGAAGAAGTGAAAACCTACTTCCCGATCACCCGCGTTTTGCCGGGGCTGTTTGCGATTGTAGAAAAACTGTACGGCTTGCAAATAACCGAGATCAGCGATTTCGACAGCTGGCATCCCGATGTGCGTTTTTTCCAAATCCATGATCAAACCGGACAGCTGCGCGGCCAATTTTATCTCGATCTTTACGCGCGCGCCAAAAAGCGCGGCGGCGCTTGGATGGACGATTGCGTCAGCCGTAAAAAGTCCGACGGCGCCGTGCAAACCCCGGTCGCCTACCTGACCTGCAACTTCACGCCGCCAACCGGCGACACACCGGCATTGCTGACCCATGACGAAGTGACCACGCTATTTCATGAATTCGGCCACGGCTTGCACCACATGCTAACCCAAGTCGATCATTTGGGCGTCTCCGGCATTAACGGCGTGGAATGGGATGCGGTCGAACTGCCCAGTCAGTTCATGGAAAACTGGTGCTGGGAACAAGAAGCGCTGGCACTGATGTCGGGCCATTATCAAACCGACGAAAAACTGCCTGAAACTTTATTTAATAAAATGATCGCCGCCAAAAACTTTCAAGCCGGCATGATTATGGTTAGACAACTGGAATTCAGCCTGTTCGATTTCAGGATTCACCGCGATTACGATCCTGAAAAAGGCGGCCGCATCTATGAAATTTTGGAACAGGTCAGAGAACAGGTTGCGGTTGTTCGTCCACCTAAATTCAACCGTTTTGCACACAGCTTCTCGCATATTTTTGCCGGAGGTTATGCCGCGGGTTATTACAGTTACAAATGGGCGGAAGTGCTGTCCAGCGACGCGTTTTCGCTGTTTGAAGAAAAAGGCATTTTCGATCAGGAAACCGGCAAAGCCTTTTTAAGCAACGTCCTTGAAAAAGGCGGCAGTCAAAACGCGATGGAATTATTTATCAACTTTCGCGGCCGCAAACCGACCATTGACGCCTTGCTCAGACATAACGGCATCGCGGCATGATCTATAAAGACCTGCGCGACTTTATCAAGCAACTGGAAAAACAAGGGGAGCTCAAACGGATTAGCGTTGAAGTCGATCCCTACCTGGAAATGACCGAAATTTGCGACCGCACTTTAAAACGGGGCGGTCCCGCGTTGCTGTTCGAGAACCCCAAAGGCGCGAACATTCCGGTGCTGGCGAACCTGTTTGGGACGCCGCGCCGCGTCGCGATGGGCATGGGCGCGGAATCCGTGACCGAATTACGCGGCATCGGCGAATTGCTGGCTTACCTGAAAGAACCCGAACCGCCTAAAGGCATGAAAGACGCGTGGGAGAAATTTCCGGTGTTCAAGCAAGTGCTGAATATGGCGCCCAAAATCATCAGCTCGCCGCCGTGCCAGGAGTTGGTTCGGGAGGGCGATGAAATCGATCTCGGCGTTTACCCGATACAGACCTGCTGGCCCGAAGATGCCGCGCCGTTAATCACTTGGCCGCTGGTGATTACCAAAGGCCCGAATAAAGACCGGCAGAACTTGGGCATTTATCGCCTGCAAGTCATCGCCAAAAATAAAGTCATCATGCGCTGGCTGGCGCATCGGGGCGGCGCGTTGGATTTCAAGGAATTCCAGGCCGCCCATCCCGGTCAACCGTTCCCGGTTTCGGTAGCCTTGGGTGCCGATCCTGCAACCATCCTGGCCGCCGTCACGCCGGTGCCGGATTCTCTTTCCGAATACGCGTTTGCCGGTTTATTGCGCGGCAGCAAAACCGAAGTCGCCAAATCGCTGATTAACGATTTGCAGGTTCCGGCCAGCGCTGAAATCGTGCTGGAAGGCTTTATTTATCCCGGCGAATTCGCCGCCGAAGGCCCTTACGGCGACCACACCGGCTATTACAACGAAGTCGCCGATTTTCCGGTGTTCACCATCGAACGCATCACCCAGCGCCAAGCGCCGATCTATCACAGCACCTATACCGGCCGACCGCCCGACGAACCGGCTATCCTCGGCGTTGCGTTAAACGAAGTGTTCGTGCCGATTTTGCAAAAGCAATTCCCGGAAATCGTCGATTTTTACCTGCCGCCGGAAGGCTGCTCTTACCGCATGGCCGTGATCAGCATGAAAAAACAATATGCCGGTCACGCCAAACGGGTGATGCTGGGCACATGGTCGTTCCTACGCCAATTCATGTACACCAAGTTTGTGATTGTCGTCGATGACGATGTCGATGTGCGCAATTGGCAGGATGTGATTTGGGCGATGACCACCCGCATGGACCCGGCCAGGGATTTGACCATCCTTGAAAATACGCCGATCGATTATCTGGATTTTGCGTCGCCGGTTTCAGGCTTGGGTTCCAAGGTCGGCTTTGACGCGACCAATAAATGGCCCGGAGAGACCAACCGGGAATGGGGCAGGACTATCGTGATGTCACCGGAGGTTATCAAGAAAGTGGACCAAATGTGGGATTCGTTGTTTTAAGCCGACTGGTAAATGGCTCTTTTAAATAGGCAAGCAGAAGTTTTTTAACGAAAGGCAAAAAGCAATTCACCACGAAGACACGAAGAGCACGAAGTTTTATTTCTTCGTGCTCTCGGCAATCGCTCCTGCATTGCTCTACCTCTTGCGTCCATGCAATCGTTCGTGTCTTCGTGGTGACCGTTTTTATTAATATGCATCAAGTCTCTCCGCGTTAAAGCTCGATACGGATACCCAACTCAATAACACGCTCGACAGGAATTTTGAAAAAGTCTATAGCGCTTGACGCGTTGTGGAATAAAAACCTGAATAAGGGTCTGCGCCATTGCGGCATCGGGCTTTTCTTCCGAAAAGAAAGTCTTTCGCTGCCGATAAAAAACGAGGTCTGCTTGAAGTCGATATTTAATCCTTCCTGAGCGCATTGCTCTAAAGCCTGCCTAACATCGGGATTTTGCTGAAAGCCATAGTAAAGCTTAACCCGGTAAAAATTATGGCCCTTACCGAACGAGCGAATCTTGATTCGATGCGCCACATCCACGTAGGGCTCGTCTTTAGTGACAATGGTTAAGACAATGATTTGTTCATGCAGCACATGGTTATGCTCGAAATTATGCAAAAACACTTGCGGTACGCCATGGATCGTTTTAGCCAAATAAATGGCCGAACCTTTGGCGATAACGGCCTGATGACTGACTATCTTGTCTTCCAAGTCTTCGAACAGCATCCGCCTTTCATCCATATATTCCGCCAACAAGGCACGGCCCTTAATCCAGGTCGTCATCATTAAAAACAGCACAACGCCGATGACTAAAGGCAACCAGCCTCCGGTCGGTATTTTTAAGCTGTTCGAAGAAAGAAACAAAAAATCCACCGTTAGAAAAATGGTCAAAAAAACAATACTGGCTGATTTTTTCCACTGCCAAATGCCTTGAATGACGATAAACGCCAACAGCGTATCGACAATCATGGTCCCGGTAACGGCAATGCCGTAAGCCGAAGCCAGCGCCGAGGACGATTCGAAACTCAATACCACGACAAATACCGAGACCATCAATATCCAATTGACTGCGGGGATATACACTTGTCCGACTTCTTGACCCGACGTATGCGAAATATTCATGCGCGGACAGTAACCAAGCTGTATCGCTTGCCTTGTAACCGAGAATGCGCCGGATATAACCGCTTGGGAGGCGATAACCGAGGCCAATGTCGCCAAAATCAATAACGGATACATCGCCCAGGTCGGCGCCAATAAATAGAATGGATTCTTCACCGCCTCGGGATGTTCAAGAAGTAACGCTCCTTGTCCGAAATAGTTCAGTAATAAAGTGGGAAAAACAAAGCCGAACCAAGCGTAACGGATGGGTTTTAAACCGAAATGGCCCATATCCGCATAAAGCGCCTCGGCTCCGGTTATGGCCAACACCACCGCGCCCATAATTAAAAAACCGTGCCAGCCTAGCTCAAACAATAAATGCACAGCGTAATACGGGTTCACTGCGGCCAATACTGAAGGAGCGTGGATAATATTATTGACGCCGAGAATGCCTAAAATAGCAAACCAAAGACACATGATTGGCGAAAACATTTTGCCGACCGCTCCGGTGCCTTTAGCCTGCACAATAAAAAGCGCCGCAAGCACGGCAATAGCAATCGGTAAAATATAATGGCTTAAGGACGGCGCAATTATTTGCAAGCCTTCGACGGCGCTTAATACCGATATGGCGGGAGTAATAATGCCGTCGCCGTAAAACAAAGAAGCGCCGAGCAAACCGATGGTAGTAATAAAATAGGATTTTCGTGGATTATCTTTCGCGCTTTGCAAAGCTAAAGCCATCAGCGCCATGATGCCGCCTTCGCCTTTATTATTAGCGCGCATAATAAACGTTGCGTATTTGACTGCGACAACCAACGTTAAAGCCCAAAAAATCAGCGACAGTACGCCCAGTACATGAGTTTTATCAATCGGCAAATGACTGCCGAAGACCTCCTTAACCGCATATAAAGGACTGGTCCCAATATCACCGAAGACAACGCCGATTGCGCTGAGCGCCAAAACGCCTACTTGTTGTTTGGAATGACCCTGTGGTGTTGACATAATAGAGAGTGGATGGGGGTTAAGAAATGACGGGGAGACGCTGTTTTAAAAGCGTGTCATGCCCAGTGCAGTATTTCGAATTGCAGATACCAAAAGCCGAAAGAACCGAGGAAGTTAGCCAGCACTGCGGGCAGAAAACGTAAGTGGGTGGCGAAAGTATAACTTTTGTCGATCGACATAACCATGACGCCGGCCGATGAACCGACCACCGTTAAGCTGCCGCCGATGCCGACCATCATCGCGTTCAGCATCCATTGGTCAACGCCTAGATTAGGATTCGACATAATCGCCGCGGCTTCGAGCAGGTTGTTGTCGATGCAACTGGATACCATGCCCAAAATAAAGTTGACCCAAGTCGGCTCCAGCGTCTCGTACAATTGCCGCACATAAGACAGCCAGCCGACATGGTTGAGCGCCGCCATGCCGGTGATAATGCCGATATAGTACATTAAAGTAGCCCATTCGACTTTTTGTAACTGGACATCAAGATTAATCTCAATATGGCACCACTTGGTCTTCAGTATCCAAATATACATCACGATCAAACCCAAGCCGCTACCCAGCGCAAACTCAATATCGACATGCAACACCATGTTTAACACCACCGCGCCGATAATAGCGAAGGCGCAAACGAACGCAAGGCTCAGTCCGCCCGGTTTAAGGGCTTCCGCTGCACTGTTGGGTTTAAGCAGTGCGTCGGTATCGAGTTTTTTCAGGTAGAACAAATCCAACACCAAAGCGCTTAAAAACCAGCCGAAAATCGCTGCCGGAAACAACATCAGCAAGTCGGTCATCGCGACTTTGTCAGCCAAAATCACCATCAAGCTGGTCGACGTGCCGATAAACCAAACACCGCTATTCGACGAGATAATGGTATTGCACAAAACCAGATGGGTATAACGCGAGTCCGCCGAAACGTTGCTGATGGATTTACCGAATATCATGGTGGTAGTTAAACTGCTGATTAAGGGACTCAACAACGCACACAATAAACCCATCACCCAGAACAAGCCTCGCGCGCCCAGTCCTCTGTTCATTAAAGCGTGATTCATTGCGGCGAAGACGTTGCGCTCGTTGAGAATCTCGACAATCATCCACATGAACGCCATGAACGCGATCAACCCGAACAACGATTCCTTGGTCGCCGCCTGCATTGCAATCAAGGGTTTGAAACGCTCCGGATCGTCGCCGCTGAACCAATAGTAAATGCCGATGACAGCGACAGAAGACATCATCATTAAAGCGGGCTTGAATTTGTCCATCGCCAACCGGACTTCGAAGACGATCATCGCCAAGCCGATCACAAATATGCTTAGCACGAGAAGCCCAACGGGCGAAAAAGGAAGAATAGAAGCGGGCATAGAGTTTCCGTACCGGAGGTTTAAAAATGAGGATCTTAAATGTACACCTAATCAATGGGATTACCACCCGTAGCGACTCCCACGCACATCGAGTCAAAGTAGACCAAAAGCCCCTGTGACTCAATGAGCTTATTTGTATATAGAGTGTATACGAAATAAGTACAAATCCTTAGCTGCATCTTACTTAAGGTTTAAACCAGGCGTTTGCAATGCTCTCTTTCCGTTATCGCACCAAGCTCCCGATTCGCAGAAAAAATGTTTTTTACCCACTTGTTATTGATGGAAATCACAGCTCAATTTATTTTGCCTAGCTTCGGCTAAAACCTTATGCACGCCATTACTATGTCTGTGTTCTCATTTTTTCGCACATTTAAGTTCAGACCATGTAAAATTAGTTTTATGTATTTAGTTATTTTGGGATATTAAAGTGAGTTTTAGAGGAACAACCATACTTTCCGTTCGCCGGGGCGACAAAGTTGTGATCGGCGGCGACGGTCAGGTCACATTGGGCAATACCGTCATGAAAGGCAATGCCCGTAAGGTACGCCGTTTATATCACGATAAAGTCATCGCCGGTTTTGCCGGAGCGACAGCAGACGCGTTCACTTTATTCGAGCATTTTGAAGGCAAGTTGGAAAAACACCGCGGCAATTTAACCCGTGCCGCCGTCGAAATGGCAAAAGATTGGCGTACCGACCGCGCTTTACGCAAATTGGAAGCATTGTTGACCATTGCCGACGCCAAAACCTCATTGATTATTTCCGGCACCGGCGACGTTATCGAACCTGAGTTCGATTTAATGGCCATAGGCTCAGGCGGCGCTTTTGCCCAGGCTGCGGCGCGTGCGTTACTCGAAAACACCGATCTTAGCGCCCGCGAAATTGTCGAACGGTCTTTAAATATAGCCGCCGATATTTGTATTTATACCAACCACAATTTGCGCATAGAAGAACTCGACGCCGAACCTAACGAGTAAACCAATGACTGAGATGACTCCCAAAGAAATTGTAAGCGAACTGGACAAGCATATTGTCGGTCAAGCCAACGCCAAACGTTCTGTCGCCATCGCGCTACGCAACCGCTGGCGTCGCCAACAGGTCGACCCTGCGCTACGCGAAGAAATCACCCCCAAAAATATTTTAATGATCGGCCCTACCGGCGTCGGCAAGACTGAAATCGCCCGTCGCTTGGCGCGTCTGGCCAATGCGCCGTTTATTAAAATTGAAGCGACCAAGTTTACCGAAGTCGGCTATGTCGGCCGCGATGTCGATTCGATAGTCCGGGATTTAGTCGATACCGCGGTTAAAATGACCCGCACCGCGGAAATGGACAAGGTTGAAAACAAGGCGTTCAACGCCGCCGAAGACAGGGTTCTGGACATTCTATTGCCCCGAGCCAATGGCGGCATGTTGTCCGACACCGAAGAATCGACCCGTCAAAAAATGCGCAAGAAATTACGCGAGGGCGATTTGGACGATAAGGAAATTGAAATTGACGTGCATCTTACCCCGGTCGGCGTTGAAATCATGGCGCCTCCCGGCATGGAAGAAATGACCAGCCAATTGCAAGGCATGTTCCAAAATCTCGGTTCGGGCAAAACCCGCTCCCGTAAAATGAAAATCAGCAAAGCCCTGAAAGTGTTACAAGATGAAGAAGCGGCTAAACTGGTGAATGAAGATGATATCCGCTTACGCGCGGTCGAATCCGTAGAACAAAACGGCATCGTATTTTTGGATGAAATCGATAAAATCTGCAAGCGTTCCGAGCTGGGCGGCGGTGAAGTGTCCCGCGAAGGCGTACAGCGGGATTTGTTGCCGTTGGTTGAAGGCACTACGGTCAGCACCAAGTACGGCTCGATTAAAACCGACCATATCTTATTTATCGCTTCGGGTGCGTTCCACTTGACCAAACCGTCGGATTTAATCCCCGAACTGCAAGGCCGCTTCCCTATCCGCGTTGAGTTGGATGCGCTTTCGGCCGATGATTTTGTGCGTATTCTGACCGAACCCGATGCCTCGTTGACCGAGCAATATACCGCGTTATTGGGTACCGAAGGCGTATCGTTGTCGTTCTCCTCGGACGGCATCAAGCGCATTGCCGAACTCGGCTGGCAGGTTAATGAAACCACCGAAAACATCGGCGCAAGAAGGCTGCACACTATCCTGGAACGATTGCTGGAGGACATTTCCTTTAACGCTTCGGATCTTGCCGAACAAGCCATCGTGATCGATGCCGCTTATGTTGACGGTCATTTAGCCGAGTTTGTTGAAGACGAGGATTTAAGTCGTTATATTTTATGATTGCCCCAATCTTGATACTGTAACAAATGGGATATCGCGATGAACATTAATTACAAGCTAAACACCCATGATCTTGATGTCAATTTTTTAGAATCGGTCAAAATCATGTTTAAAGATAAAGACATTACTATTTCAATTGCCGAGACAGAAAACGATGAAGATTTTGCCTTGGGCAGGGCGATGGAAGAGGGGCTTTTAAGCCAATCAGTGTCAAGAGAAGAGCTTGATAAAGTTCTACATGCGGATTGAGACAAAAGCCAGCTTTGTCAAGGATTTAAAAACCGTCCCTAAGGATTTCAAAGAAAAAATTGCTATCCTTATCAGCACAATGGAACAGGCATCAAAAAACTGAAAGGCTATCAAAATTTTTATCGCATTCAAGTTGGGGCTTATCGATTAGGTTTTGCATTAGAAGAAAATACCATTGTGCTCGTTCGGTTTTTGCACAGAAAAGAAATTTATCGATTTTTTCCATAACACTCATCCTAATAAACCCACATGCGTCTAACTGCAAAACCCACCAATACTCACCCAGTTGAAATCAAGCTGCATCAGATTTCCAATATTGTTGAAATCAGCTTTAGTGACGGCAGCGTGTTTAAGCTGCCCTGCGAATATCTGCGCGTCTACACGCCTTCGGCCGAAGCGGTCGGTCACGCGCCCGGCCAGGAAGTTCTTCAAGTCGGTAAGGAAGACGTCTCTATCAAAGAGATCAAACCGATAGGTAATTATGCTATCGCTCCGGTATTTAGCGACGGCCACGACAGCGGCATTTATACCTGGGATTTACTGTATAAATTGGGCGCCGAATATCAAACTTTATGGGCCGACTATCTGCATAATCTTGAAGCGGCCGGGTATAAACGCAAAGAGCCGACACAAAACTAACTTCATCTTTGCAGGTACGTTCTCACGCCGAAGCATGGGAACGCTATAGACGAAATAAACCAACAGGCACAACCATGACCAACACTACCCATTTCGGATTTAAGCAAGTCGCCACAGAAGACAAAGTCAATCTGGTACGCGGCGTATTCGATTCGGTTGCCGGGCAATACGACATTATGAACGACCTGATGTCCCTCGGCATTCATCGCATCTGGAAGCGCATTGCGGTACAGCTGAGCAATGTACGCAAAGGCGACCAAGTGCTTGACTTGGCCGGCGGCACCGGCGATTTAACCACCTTGTTCGAAAAACGCGTCGGCCCGGAAGGCCAAATCGTTTTGGCCGATATTAATTCCGAAATGCTGCGCACCGGGCGTGATCGGCTGATTGACAGGGGCTTGGTCGGCAATATCCGCTATGCGCAAGTTAACGCCGAATGCCTGCCTTTTGAAGACAATACCTTCGATTGCGTTTGCATCGCTTTCGGTTTGCGTAATGTCACCGACAAAGACGCCGCGTTGCGTTCCATGTACCGCGTGCTCAAGCCAGGCGGCCGCGTTATCGTGCTGGAATTTTCGCATCCGGTCGATAAACTTACCGAAACCGTCTACGATTTTTATTCATTCAAGTTGTTGCCCAAGATCGGCAAGATTGTCGCTAAAGATGAAGACAGCTATCGTTATCTGGCCGAATCGATCCGCATGCATCCCAAACAGGACGAACTGAAACAAATGATGGAAAACGCGGGCCTCGAACGCTGCGAATATTTCAATATGACGCAAGGCATCGTTGCCGTCCATAGAGGTTATAAAATCTAGCATGACCCTCAAACCCTTGCTGATCGGCGCATTGGAAACCGCGCTGAATCAATATCTGGCCTTGGACCAAGACAGCGGCTATTTTTTGACGCCGCTGGCCGGTAAAGTGATTGCCGTGACCGTGCTGCCGTTTAATGAAACCCTTTACCTGTGCCCGACAAGCGATTCCATTCAGTGCTTGGATTATTTTCCCGGTCAAGCGGACACCCGCCTGACCGGCTCGATTTGGGCGCTGGGCTTAATGGGGCTCAGCTCGACGCCGATGCGTTCCGTTTTCTCCGGAGAGGTAAAAATTGAAGGCGATATGCAAACCGGCCGCCGCTTTCAAGAGCTGTTCGCCAAACTGGACATCGATCTGGAAGAAAAATTGTCGCAGTTCACCGGCGATATTATTGCGCATAAATTAGCCAATTTTTTCCGCACCGGGCAAGGCTGGGGCAAAGATTCGCTTGAAACTTTCAGACTGAACGCCAAAGAGTTTTTGCAGGAAGAAACGCGCGATTTACCGTCGGCGCCGGAAGCGGATATTTATTACGCTCAGATTGATGAGTTGCGTACCGATTTTGATCGTTTGCAAAGCAGGGTTGAACGGCTGAAAAATATTTTGGGTGCAAAGAAAATGACAAATGACTAAAAAGAGCTCACCTACTGGGTGGTTTTGGGTTGTCAGCCCTTTACAAAAAGGTACAATGTCCACATGAAAAGCATCCCGCATCCTATTCAATATCAAGGTAGCAAACGGAATTTAGCTCCGGTCATTTTGCGTTATGTTCCCAAAAATGTTAACTGGCTGATCGAACCATTTTCAGGTTCTGCCGCAATCAGCATCGCCGTTGCTGCTCGTCAAATAGCGAAATCCTACCTTATTAATGACCTGAATAAACCATTAGCCGAATTGTTGCGATTAATTGTCGACTCCCCGAGTGAGACCGCATCGTTTTATGAAGATATTTGGAACGAGCAACATAGCGATTCAGTCGAGCACTATTACAGGGTTCGAGCAGACTTCAACCGCACCCAAGATCCGCGCCTTTTTCTCTATTTATTAGCGAGATGCGTCAAAGGTTCGGTTAGGTACAATGCTGACGGAATGTTCAATCAAAGCCCTGATAAAAGACGCCACGGCACTCGACCGAAGACCATGCGAGCAAATATTTTGGGTGTTTCCACTTTATTAAAAGGAAAAGCTGAATTTTCGTCTTTGGATTACAGAGAAGTTTTGGCCGGGGCAAGGCCAACCGATCTCGTTTATATGGATCCTCCCTATCAGGGAGTGTGTGGCGAACGAGACTCTCGTTATTATTCAGGCATTTATCATGCTGATTTCGTATCTGCTCTTGAAGAGCTTAATTCAAGGGAAATTCCTTATATCGTGAGCTACGATGGGCGCAGAGGCGACAAGACATTCGGTGAGATACTGCCCGCTTCGCTTGAGCTTACTCATATTGAGTTAGAGGCGGGCCGTTCTAGCCAAGCAACTTTATTAGGACGTGATGAACTAACCTATGAGTCCCTATACCTTTCTCATGCGCTGACTGACAAACTTGCTCATAAACCGATAGATGGTAGGCAACCAAAACCCCAGCAATATAGCTTGTTTGAACCCATCACCCACTATGTCTGACCTGCCAAAGGACTTTATTGCTCTGTGCCATTCCGTTACCGCGAAACGCCCGAAAACAGTTATTGATCATATTTTGAAGCATGGTTTTATCACAACCGAGGAACTGAAAGAAACATATGGCTATAACCACCCGCCTCGTGCCGTCCGCGATGTACGTGAACATAGCATCCCTATTGAAACTTTTCGGGTTATGGGTTCTGATGGACGAAGTATTGCCGCTTATCGTTTTGGTGATGTAGCAGAGAGAAGATTTGCAAAACTATCAGGTAGAACTGGATTATCCAAGAAAATCAAAGAAGCGTTGATTGAAAAATATGGCGGCAAGTGCTTTATCTATCTCGAAGAAATAGAGGTGCGGGAATTGCAAATTGACCATCGCGTTCCCTATGAAGTCGGTGGTGACGGGCAAGAGACCGAACTAAACCCAGAAGATTTTATGCTGCTTTCCGGTTCTGCAAATCGTGCGAAATCATGGTCTTGTGAGCATTGCGAGAATTGGAACAATGATAAGGATAGGGCTATCTGCCTGACCTGTTATTGGGCATATCCGGAAAACTACACCCATATTGCCATGCGCCAACTTAGACGCATTGATCTAGTTTGGCAAGGTGATGAAATAGGTATCTACGAGAAACTGAAAGAAAAAGCACGCTCACTTGAGAAAGAAATCCCATTGTTTGTTAAAGAAATTATTGAAAAAGAGATTCGCCGCAAAAGCACTTAATTCCACTATAGTTCATAGGCAAAATCCAAAAGCCGCATCCACCCACACATAAGGAACTTCGTGATTCGCCCTAAATTATTACTGCGCCTGATCCATATCAACTGGGTTCTGGTTTTTCACGGCCTGGACGAAATCGTTTTAAAAACCCATTTATTCCGACCTGTCCGTTACTTGGCGGCTCTCTCTCCCAACTACTGGCTTAAACGCCAAGCCGAACCGCGCGGGGTGAGAATCCGGCGCGCGCTGGAAGATCTGGGCCCTATTTATGTCAAATTCGGTCAAGCGCTGTCGACCCGAAGAGACCTGTTACCCGACGACATCGCCGATGAGCTGGTCAAATTACAAGACAGAGTCCCGCCTTTCGGCAACGATATTGCCCGCGCTATTATTGAAAAAGAGCTGGGCATGTCGATCGACGAGGCGTTTGCCGAATTCGACGCCGCGCCGTTGGCCTCGGCGTCCGTCGCGCAAGTCCACACCGCAGTTTTGCACAGCGGCGAAAATGTGGTCGTCAAGGTGCTGCGTCCCGATATAGAAAGTCGCATCCGTTCGGATATAGGATTGCTCTATGAATTGGCCCGTTTCGCCGAACGTTTCTGGTCCGACGCCAGAAGATTACGCCCTGTCGATGTTGTTGCCGAATTCGAAAAAACCACGTTGGATGAACTCGACTTGGTCAGGGAAGCCGCGAATGCGGCCAAATTGCGCCGCAACTTCGAAAGCTCCGACATCATCTACATCCCGGAAATCCATTGGCCGTTAACGCGCCAAAAAGTCATGGTTATGGAACGCATTCACGGCATTCCGGTCGGCGAGATCGAACAGCTTAGAGCCGGCGGCGCCGATTTTAAATTGCTCGCCGAGCGCGGTGTGGAAATCTTCTTTACTCAAGTGTTCCGGGATAATTTTTTTCATGCCGATATGCATCCCGGCAATATTTTCGTCGACTTGCCGGCCAAATATATCGCCGTTGATTTCGGTATCGTCGGTACTCTGTCGTTATCTGACCAGCATTACTTAGCTGAAAACTTTCTGGCTTTCTTCAATCGCGATTACCGCAAAGTAGCCGAAATGCATGTCGAATCGGGCTGGGTTGCCGAATCGACGCGAATAGAGGAGTTTGAATCGGCGATACGCAGCGTCTGCGAACCGATTTTCGAAAAACCGCTTAAAGATATTTCGTTCGGTCAATTGTTGCTGCGCTTGTTCCAAACCGCGCGCCGTTTCGATATGCATGTTCAGCCTCAATTGGTGCTGCTGCAAAAAACGTTACTGAACATTGAAGGCTTGGGGCGGCAACTTTACCCCGATCTGGACTTATGGCAAACCGCCAAACCTTTTCTTGAGCGTTGGTTTCATCAGCGCGTCGGCCCTAAAGCCAAAATCGAAAAGCTGATTAAACAGTTTCCCGACTTTGCCGAGCAATTTCCCGAGATTCCTTCGTTGATTTATAAAGCGCTGGACAATGCCGCTCATGCCAAGCAACGTGCGGAACTACAAAACAGGGAGTTAATGTTGCTGCGCCAACAAATGGATAACAACCACCACAGAACGGTTTGGGCTATGTTGATCAGTGCGGCGCTTATTAGTGCGGCGGTGTTGTTTCAATAAAATCCGTAGTAGCCAGATATTATTATTCACCACGAAGACACGAAGACACGAAGACACGAAGACACGAAGACACGAAGAAAAGCGACAAAGCATACGGCTTTTGAATGCATGTAATCGTTATTAATTGAGATTACAGACATTCAAGCCCGCTATCACAGAAACATTACCAAAAAACCTTCGTGTTCTTCGTGTTCTTCGTGTCTTCGTGGTGAATAATCTATTTCGTTTTTTCCATATAACTTAGGTAGGTGCAAAATGGTAACTCTCGAAACGCCGATCTGTGATTTCGGCAAAAAAGCCATCGATTTTGAATTGCCCGGTGTTGACGGGCGCACATGGTCTCTGCAACAGTGCATGGGCAAAAACGGCCTGTTGGTGATGTTTATCTGCAATCATTGCCCCTATGTTAAAGCCGTGCAAGACCGAATTGTCAGGGATACGCGCGAACTTAAAGCGCTGGGGGTTGAATCGGTGGCAATTATGCCCAATGATACGGTTGAATATCCCGCCGATTCTCTCGACAACATGAAGTTGCTGTCCGAGCAACTGGGTTTTAGTTTCCCCTATTTGCTGGATGAAACCCAGCAAGTTGCCAAGGCTTACGGTGCCATCTGTACGCCGGATTTTTTTGGCTATAATGCCGATTATGAATTGCAATACCGCGGACGACTGGACGCCAGCCGCAAGGAAACCGCTCCACCCGATACCCAACGGGAGCTATTTGAAGCAATGAAACTGATTGCCGAAACCGGTCACGGCCCCAAAGAGCAAATCAACAGCATCGGTTGCTCGATCAAATGGAAACACGATTAACCCTGAAATATACATAGAACACGGATGACATGGATGCGACGGATTTAAACGGATTTTTTATCCGTGATTATCAGTCACCTCCGTGTCATCCGCGTTCCATTGAGAAAAACCTATCCCTACACAACCCACAACAATGAGAGCGTAATATGTCAATTAAAAGAATGGTAGATCTGGACTTGTCGGGCAAACGGGTATTAATCCGTCAGGATCTGAACGTACCGGTCAAAGACGGTAAAGTAACCAGCGACATTCGTATCCAAGCCAGCGTGCCGACCATTGAAAAAGCTTTAGCTGCGGGCGCGGCGGTCATGGTGATGTCGCATCTGGGCCGTCCGGTTGAAGGCCAATACGACGAAGAGTCTTCGTTGAAGCCGGTCGCCGAGCGTTTATCCGAGTTGCTGAACAAACCGGTCAGGCTGGAAAAAGACTGGATCGACGGCATCACAATACAGCCCGGCGAAATCGTGCTGTGCGAGAACGTGCGCTTTAATGCCGGTGAAGGCAAAAACAACGACGATCTGGGCAAAAAAATGGCGGCCCTTTGCGACGTATTTGTGATGGATGCTTTCGGCACCGCCCACAGAGCGCAATCCTCAACCCACAGCGTGGCCAAATTTGCACCGATTGCCTGCGCGGGGCCTTTATTGGCCAGCGAACTGGATGCACTGGGCAAAGCCCTGGAAACACCGGCCAAGCCGTTGGTTGCGATTGTCGGCGGCTCTAAAGTGTCGACAAAATTGACGGTGTTAGAATCCTTATCGGAAAAAGTCGACCAACTGATCGTCGGCGGCGGCATTGCCAACACCTTTATTGCGGCCGCCGGTTTCCCGGTCGGCAAATCGCTGTATGAACCCGATCTGCTCGATGAAGCCAAACGCTTGATGGCGGCCGCCAAAAGCAACGGCTCCGATATTCCTGTCCCAGTCGACGTGGTCTGCGCCAAGGAATTTTCCGAAACCGCCGTCGCTACCGTTAAAAAAGTGGCCGATGTCGAAGCCGATGACATGATTATGGACATAGGCCCCGAGACTGCAAAACAATATGCCGAAATTTTAAAAACCGCAGGCACCATCGTCTGGAACGGTCCGGTCGGCGTATTTGAATTCGACCAGTTCGGCGAAGGCACCAAAGCCTTGGCTACCGCGATTGCCGAAAGCTCTGCGTTCTCGATTGCCGGCGGCGGCGATACCTTGGCCGCTATCGACAAATACGGCATTAACGATGACGTGTCTTACACCTCGACCGGCGGCGGCGCTTTCCTTGAATTCCTTGAAGGCAAAGAACTTCCGGCTGTTTCTGTGTTAAAATCGCGATAACAAGTTAGGCGAAGGGCGAAAGGCGAAGGGCGAAAAACCTTTTGCCTTTCGCCTTTTGCCTTTTGCCTTAACTACAACGCATCAGGATTAAAAATGGCCAGAGTCACTATCGAAGATTGTTTGGAACATGTTGAAAATCGTTTCAAACTGGTTTTATTAGCCAGCACCCGAGCGCGCCAGCTCAGCCATGGGGCGACTGAATTCGTCCCGCGCGGCAAAGACAAAGATACGGTTGTGGCGTTGCGTGAAATTGCAGCAGGCCATGTTACGCCTGAAAACGTTAATCTTTTGCATCGTGTCGGCGAAGCTCATGAGCACCAGTCTAACTCGATGTTTTAATTTGTAAATATTATGCTGGAAATAGCCGACCCGATCGAACTGGAACGCCCGCAGGACAAACTGATCCGGCGTTTATGCGCGACTTTGTCCGGCTATCTGGACCCCAGCCAAATTGACCAGTGCGTCCGGGCTTATGAAGTGGGCGCGGCCGCTCATGCAGGTCAATTCCGTAAAAGCGGCGAAGCCTATATTTGCCACCCGGTCTCCGTCGCTATCAGCCTCGCGGAAATGCGCATGGACGCCAACGGCATCATGGCCGCTTTGCTTCATGATGTGATAGAAGACACCCCGGTCAGTAAAAAAGAACTGGCCGATCAGTTCGGCGCGGAAGTTGCCGAACTGGTTGACGGAGTAACCAAATTAAGCAAGATCGACAGTAAATCGCATGCCGAAGCGCAAGCGGAAAATGTACGCAAAATGTTTCTGGCGATGGCTAAGGATTTACGCGTCATTATCGTCAAACTGGCAGACCGGCTGCACAATATGCAGACTCTAGGCGTCATGCCCCCAGCCAAAAAACGTCGTATTGCCCGGGAAACGCTGGACATATACGCCCCCATCGCCAATCGTCTGGGCATGAACAATATCCGGCAAAAACTCGAAGCGCTGAGTTTTGAGGCGATGTATCCGATGCGGCACGCGGTATTGAATAGCGCGGTAAAAAAAGCGCGGGGCAACCGCCGCAAAATTGTCGACATCATCGAAAGCACCATAAAAAACCGTTTGCACGAAGCCGCTATTAAATGCGACGTGGCCGGACGGGAAAAAAACCTTTACAGCATTTATAAAAAAATGCTCAACAAAAAGATTTCCCTGGCCGATGTTTTCGATGTCTATGCGTTCAGGATTTTTTGCGAAAATGTGGATACCTGTTACCGCGTCCTGGGCGTTATGCATAATTTGTACAAACCGATTCCCGGACGCTTCAAAGACTATATCGCGTTACCCAAAGCCAACGGTTACCAATCCCTGCACTCGATTTTAATGGGGCCCTACGGCGTACCCATTGAGATTCAAATCAGAACCCATGAAATGCACCGCATGTCGGAGTCGGGCATCGCCGCGCACTGGCTGTATAAATCCGATGACGATAAAACCGAATCGTTCCAGGACCGCGCCAACGAATGGCTGAGGGATTTACTGGAAATCCAAAAATCCGCAGGCGATTCGCTGGAATTTATCGACAACCTGAAAGTCGACCTGTTTCCGCAGGAAGTCTTTATTTTTACGCCGCAAGGCTCGATTATTAAATTGCCGCGCGGCGCCACCATTATCGATTTTGCCTACGCCGTGCATACCGACCTAGGCAATGCCTGCGTTTCCGCCCGGATCGACAAACAGCTGGTACCCTTGCAAACCAAACTGGAAAACGGCGTCACCGTCGAAGTCATTACCGCATCGTGGGCGAGGCCCAATCCGCTGTGGCTTAATTATGTGATTACCGCTAAAGCCCGCTCCGGTATCCGCAATTACCTGAAACATTTTAAACAACAAGAAGCTATTAGCTTGGGTCGACGCTTGCTGGAAAAAGAGCTGCAAGCCATGCATTTGCATTTGGAACATATCAGCAAAACCAAAATTCAAGCCTTGCTTCAGATTATGTCCAAGCTTTCGCTGGATGACTTGCTTGAAGATATAGGTTTGGGCAATAAAATGCCGTTTTTGGTCGCCAAACGCATCGCCCAAGACGATATGAACGCCTCGATCAAATTGAATGACAACGAGCAAGCCCAAAGAAAGCCGTTGGTTATCAAGGGTACGGAAGGCATGGTTATTACCTTGGCTAAATGTTGCAGGCCGATTCCGGGCGATTCGATTATCGGCTATTTCAATCCCGGCAAAGGCATCGTCGTGCATCATCACGAATGCCGTAACAGCAGCGTGGTCAGAAAAAAACAAACCAACTGGCTCGATGTCGAATGGAGCCAAGACGTTACCGGCGATTTTTCGGTTGAAATCCGCATAGAAATACTCAATCAGCGCGGCGCGCTGGCGACCATCGCTTCGACCATTTCCGAACAGAATTCCAATATCGAAAACGTTACCGTGGTCGATCAAGATGACCGTATTTGCGTCGATTTAATCACCTTAACCGTCAAAGACCGAGTGCATTTAGCCAAAATTATGCGGCGCCTGAAAGAATTATCCATCGTTTTAAAAATTACCCGCATAAAAGCCTAAAGGATCGAACATGAGCAAACACATCATTCGCACCGATAAAGCCCCGCAAGCTATCGGCACCTATTCGCAAGCCGTCAAAATCGATCATACGGTTTACCTTTCCGGACAAATTCCGTTGGTGCCTGAAACGATGACGATGGTTGAAGGCGATATAAGCGCGCAAATCAGACAAGTATTCGATAATCTGCAAGCGGTTGCGGAAGCGGCCGGCGGCGATTTTTCGGACATCGTTAAATTAAATGTTTTTTTGACCGATTTGGCGCATTTTCCGTTAGTTAACGAAATTATGGGGCGTTATTTCCAGGAACCTTACCCCGCCCGCGCCGCTATCGGCGTTGCCGCTTTGCCTAAAGCCGCCGACGTGGAAATGGATGCGATTATGGTTTTAAAGCCGCAGGAATATCCGGCCGGCTGATTAGCGGATGCTCGTTTTCTAAGCGCTGAATGGTCGTTGCATGAAAACTCCGAATCCCTTGAATCAACCCGTCGGCATTTTAACAGGGATAGGCGCGCAAACCGCGAACCGGCTGCAAAAACTCGGCCTTTGCGTTATTCAGGATTTGCTTTTTCATCTTCCCTTGCGTTACGAAGACCGGACCCGCGTCTATCCTATCGGCGCGTTAAAACCGGGCATGACCGTGCTGGTCAGCGGCAAAGTCGAATTTATCGACGTGTTGCCCCGAGGCCGAAAAAGCTTGATCTGCCGAATCGGCGACGGCACCGGCTTTATCAACCTGAGGTTCTTCCACTTTACCGCCAACCAGCATAACGCGCTGAAACCCGGTACGCCGCTCAGTTGTTTTGCCGAAGTGCGCTACGGCTTTGCCGGACTGGAGATGATCCACCCCGAATACAAAGTGATCGCCGATATCGGCGATTGCGTCACGGAAACGCGCCTGACCCCGGTTTATCCGCTGACCGAAGGCCTCAGCCAGAATGTTATCCGTAAAGCGGTCAAGCAGGCTTTAGACCTGTGCGACCAGCACCCCGAGCTGCTGACCGACTGGATACCCGAGTCAATCCTGAAACAATGCCGTTATCCCGCGCTTGCCGATGCGATCAGGACGCTTCATGCGCCGGATGAATCGGTGTCGGCCCTGGCTTTACAAAACGGCAGCGTACCCGCGCTCAAACGGCTGGCCTTTGAAGAGCTGCTGGCGCATTATTTAAGCCTGCGACGCTCCCGAAATAAAAGCAAAGCCTGGCAAGCGCCGTCTTTCTCGGAAACGGCGGACGGAAACACCGCCGCAGCGCATTTCATTCGCGCCCTGCCGTTTAAACTCACCCACGCGCAGCAACGCGTCATTGCAGAAATCGAGGCCGACTGTCGCCAACAGCATCCGATGATGCGCTTGGTGCAAGGCGACGTCGGCTCCGGCAAAACCGTCGTGTCCGCTTACGCGGCGTTATTGGCGTTAACGGCGGGTTATCAGGTTGCGGTGATGGCCCCGACCGAGTTGTTGGCGGAACAGCATATGCGTAATTTCAGTCTTTGGTTCGAAAGTTTTCAAACCCAAGTGGCGTACTTAACCGGGCAACTCAAGGGCAATGCCAGAAAAGACGTTTTACAAGCGCTGGAGAACGGTCAGGCGGGGATTATCATCGGCACGCACGCTTTATTTCAGGACAGCGTGAACTTTCATCGTCTCGGCCTGGTTATTATTGATGAACAACACCGTTTCGGCGTGCATCAGCGGCTGGCGCTCAGAGAAAAAGGCCGGCAGGGCGGCGTCAAGCCGCATCAATTAGTCATGACCGCCACGCCGATTCCGCGCACTTTGGCGATGCTGCACTATTCCGATCTGGACATCTCCATCATCGACGAGCTGCCGCCGGGCCGAAAGCCGATTGTCACCAGCGTGATTCCGGCCGAGCGCCGCGCCGATGTGATCGACCGGATCAACGCTTGGGTCGATAAAAAAAAGCAGGTCTATTGGGTTTGTACGCTGATTGAAGAATCGGAAGTTCTGCAATGCGAAGCGGCCGAAAAAACCGCCGAAATGCTGACTCAAGCCTTACCGAACGTGCGCGTTGCACTGCTTCACGGGCGCATGAAATCCGCCGAAAAAGACGCCGTGATGCAGGCTTTTAAAAACCATCGGCTGGATTTGCTGGTCGCCACCACAGTCATAGAAGTCGGCGTCGATGTGCCCAATGCCGGTTTGATGATCATCGAAAACCCGGAACGCTTGGGTCTGTCCCAGCTGCATCAATTGCGCGGCCGGGTCGGTCGCGGCAGCGACGACAGTTATTGCCTTCTGATGTATCAAGCGCCTTTATCGGATACCGCCCGCCATCGTCTGGGGGTATTGCGGGACAGTAACGACGGCTTTGTGATTGCCGAAAAAGATTTGGAATTACGCGGCCCCGGCGAAGTCATGGGTACCCGGCAAACCGGGCAAATGCATTTTAAAATCGCCGACTTGGCACGCGATGCCGATGTGCTGGCCGCCGTTCAACAGCTCGGCGACAGTTTTTTCGCCAGCTCGCCGGAAGCCGTACAGCCCTTGTGCGACCGCTGGCTGGGCGCGTCTACGGAATATTCGGAGGTTTAATTTAAGTGGTAGACGAAGCGTAGCTATTCAGTCCCCCTCTTTGAAAAAGAGGGGTTAGGGGAGATTTTTTAAATAAATCCCCCTCAATCCCCCTTTTTCAAAGGGGGAGGTGAATAATTACATTGATGCCTGTCTTACTAGCCCAACACCTTAGCGCGGCATCAACTATACGGCTTATTAACAAGGAGAATCGCATGCCTTCATGGCTCATTTTCGTGATTATCGGTATTTTCGGCGGCATCATGGCGGGTTTCTTCGGTATTGGCGGAGGCATTGTCATCGTTCCCGCGCTTATGTATTGGGCCGGTTTTTCTCAGCATATGGCAACCGGAACCGCCATTGCAGTGTTGCTTCCTCCCATCGGTCTCGCCGCAGCCTTCGAATATTACCGGCATGGAAACGTCGACGTGAAAGCCGCCGGCATTCTGGCGGCAACTATGTTCCTGGGGGCGTGGTTGGGCGCTTATCTGGCGAACCGAATGGAGGGGCCGCAACTCAGTCTTATCTTCGGCCTCTTCGTTTGCGGACTTGGCGCGTACATTGTCTATAACGCTTGCGAGCGCCTGGGCTGGTTCTGAACCGGTTCTACAGCGATTTGGTTTTGTAACAACGCCGTTACAGCGCTTTAAAATATTCCTGCGCCATAAACAGCGCGGCAATCATTTCCAGGGAATCACTTCCAATTCTTCCGGCTCATCGCCTTCCAGTTTTTCGGCATACAAATCCTGCGCGATGATAATCTCGGTCATGTGTTCCAGATAAGACGGCGCGATAGACAACGAGCTTAAATGATGCAGGTTTCGCGCGCCAAAGCCGACTTCTTCTTTAAGCTCCCGATTCGCGGCTTCCAAGAAAGATTCGCCGGCATCGGTTTTGCCCTTGGGCAAGCCCAGTTCATAACGATGCACACCGGCCGAATATTCCCGGATTAACAACACTGTTTCAGCATCCAGCATCGGCACGATCAGCACCGCGCCACTGCCGGAATGGCCGCGGGCCAAGCGTTCGTAATTACGCAGCTGACCATTGCTAAATTCAATCTCCAGCGCTTCGATGCGGAATAATCGGCTGGTCGCGATAGTGGTTTTATTAAGAATGATCGGTTTTTTAGCCATTGTGCTATTTTATGAAATATTTTTTTACCAATATAACGCACTCTGATGATTGATTGGAATAAAGTTAACACCGTTTTACTGGATATGGATGGAACCCTGCTGGATTTGAATTTCGATAATCATTTCTGGAAGGAGTTTGTGCCGCTTAAATTCGCCGAAAAGCACGGCTTATCGATAGCCGCCGCCAAGCAGCAACTGGAGCCGCGCTTTAAAAGCATGGAAGGCAAACTGGAATGGTATTGCCTGGATTACTGGAGTGAAGTTTTAGCGCTGGATATTGCAGGATTGAAGGCGGAAATTTCCGGGCTGATTGCGGTGTTACCCCATGTCGCGGAGTTTCTGGAAAAAGTGCATCGCTCGCCCAAAAAAGTCTATTTAGTCACTAACGCCCATCGCGACAGCTTAGGGCTTAAGATGGAAAAAACCTGCTTACAGCCGTTTTTCGACGGCATTATCAGTTCGCATGATGTAGGTTTTGCAAAGGAACACGCGGATTTTTGGCGCTTGTTGCAACAGCGCATCCCGTTTGAAAAGCAACGCACATTGTTGGTCGACGACAGCTTGGCGGTTCTTAATGCGGCCAGACAGTTCGGCATAGCCCATTTAATTGCAGTGAGCAAGCCCGATACCCGGCAGCCGAAAAAAGAGATCAGCGGCTATCTTGCTATTGAGGATTTTCGGGAGTTGATGATTGGCCCCGACATTTTGCACCCCTAAAACACTTTTTGTAATTATTTAACATATTGATAATTAAGTATGTTTTATTTTTATGGATTTTAAGCTTCCAGACTAAAACGAGATAAAGTTCGTTTCCCAATTATTTTTAGTCAAGTTTATGCTGACGTAGGGTAACGACGGTGTGGTGCGGCGGAAAGTCGTCCATCGGCAACAAACGCCAGGCGCAACCACGCCGGGCGATATAGAAAATGGCGTTGAGTATTTTCCGTAGGTTGACGATCAGTCGACCAGGCGACAGATCGCGAATCACATTCCATTTACGGGCGTTTAAATCGGTCGGCGGCGTTTTCGTTTGGACAAGGCAAAAAAAATTGCCATTTTCTACGTTTTCGCCAGTCCCGCGAACGCGCACTGGCTTCTATCAACCAACTTGAAGCGGTGATCCAGGTCGCCCCGCTTCCTTAAGCCGCCGGAGAACACCATGGCCAAATCCGCGCAGCCCTGCACAGTAGCGGGCAGATCATCGGCCACAACGATCTTTGGCTTGCAGCTCATGTACGCTCGGAAGGCTGGATATTGGTTACTAACAACGAGCGGGAGTTTATTCGTGTTGAAGGTTTGCAGGTTGAAAATTGGGTTGAGCCTTAAAGATTGTAGTTTTTGCAATAACTCAATTTATGAACAGAGTTTATCAGGCGTAACTTGTATATAGCGTAGCGGAATACGGGATAATCGAAGCAATGAATCCCTGGATTCCGCAAGCTTTATCCGGGCTATTTGCTTCTTGATATAAGGCATGAGTCTTAAGTGGGGCAGGGATGATAGATTTTCTAGGTTCAACCAAGAAGCGTTGTATAAAGCCAAGCAATAAAAATTTGAGGATAATTATCGGTCTGATACGATTTAAAAATCATATAAGCAATAGCAGCAAGTAGAGGCGCCCAAGCTATAAAACTATAACCTTTTAATTCTCTAGCTAATTGAGAAAACGTTCCATCTAGTCTTGCTATAACGTTTTGAAGTTCCTGTTGAATGGCGCTATCTTTCTCACCTGTTTTTTGTTGAAACTCTGAAAAGGCCATTTTATAGCTGGCTTGAACGTTCTCTAAGTTCACTTGTTGCAATTTTATCGCTCTGAAAACCATATACGAAATTAACAGGCTGCTTACCAAATAAAACCAATTAGCAACAGATGATTCCGCTCTTTCAAGTAAGGCAATTCCCGCAATGGAAATCGGCAGACTAAACAATCGTCCACTTAAGCTAGCAACGGTATCACTCAATTTCTGCGAGAACTCCGTTTGTTGTTTCGCCATTTCAGCTTTGAGTTTGTTAAATGAAAAGCCGCTTAGATAGCGCTCCCAAGATTTATTAAAATTTTCTGTAACTACTCGCCCCAATTGTTTTCATTACAAAATCAAAAAAAAGCTTGACAGTTTTTTCGCCTTTAAAAAATCATTTTCTTTGGGCAGCAAAAAACTCAGCAAATAAACCCGCTACGACAGTGTTGTTGACGAT
>JAPLRU010000044.1:14529-101948 GCA_026399025.1 Methylobacter sp. | reverse complement strand
GTTAACTTAAACAGTACAAAGCCCTCTCCAGAGGGAGAGGGTTGGGTGAGGGGAAATCAAAATAAGGAAAAAAGCTTATTTGTATCCCCTCATCCCAACCTAATCATGGCGGACTGTCCTGTCCGCCACCCGGAGGGCGAGTGCAAATCCGCTCCCGGCGGATTTGTCCCGGAGGGAGAAGGAGTTCACACTCTTAAGCCAACAGTATCGCATATATGGATCGCCCAGGCCGACGCGGCAAACCTGCAACAAATGCAGGCTGTCGTTGCCAAGGCCAATGAACGCTTCGGTCCGATTCACGGCGTCATTCATGCGGCGGGACTTCCCGGCGGCGGCGTGATCCAGCGCAAAACGCCGGACATTGCGGCATCGGTTCTGGCGCCGAAGGTCGACGGAAGCGTGGTTCTGCATACGCTGTTTAAGGATGCGAAACTGGATTTTGTGCTCTTTTGCTCCTCGCTGAGCGCTATCTTTGAAGCGTTCGGTCAAGTGGATTATTGCGCGGCCAATGCCTTTCTCGATGCCTACGCCCATTATCTTCGCGCGCAGGGAATTCCTGCGATCAGCCTTAACTGGGATCTGTGGCGCGAGGTGGGCATGGCGGTTAAAACCGCAACGCCCGGTTCATTGCGCGAACGGCGGCAACAAGAGATGCTGACCGGTATTTCGCCCGAAGAAGGCAGGGAAGTATTCCGGCTGGTCATGGAATCCGCGCTGAGCAGAGTGCTGGTTTCAACGCAAAAACTGGAGCCGCGACTGGAGCGATCCACTGCAACCGGTTTCCCTGAGCCGGAGCCGAAAAAAGCGGACACTGCGATGCGGATGCATTCGCGTCCCGAACTGTCGAGCCCTTTAATGCTCCCGCGCACCAACATCGAGCTTGCCCTGGTGAATATTTGGCAGAAACTTCTGGGGCTTGAACCGATTGGCGTACTGGATGATTTTTTTGAGTTGGGCGGCGACTCGCTGTTGGCAATCGGTTTGATCTCAAAGATAAAACAGAAATTAAACAAAGAGCTTTCCACCGTAAGCCTGTATCAGGCGTCCACGGTCGAAAAACAGGCCATTCTGCTGATGGGACAGAATGACTCAGCGCCGTGGTCGCCGCTAGTTGACATTCAACCGGAAGGCTCGAAGCCGCCGCTGTTTTGCGTGCATCCGGCGGGAGGCCATGCGATTTGTTATTACGATCTTTCCCGCTGTCTGGATAAGAATCAGCCCTTTTACGGACTCCAGGCCTACGGACTTGAACAAGGCCAGCAACCTTACGCCAGCGCTGAACAAATGGCGGCCTTTTACCTTAACGCGATAAAACAGCGTTTCCCGCACGGACCCTACCAATTGGCGGGGTGGTCCTTCGGCGGACTGATTGCGTTTGAATTGGCTCAACAGTTTAGGGCGCAAGGCGACGAGGTTGCCTTGCTGGCTTTATTCGACACGCAATTGTCGGATACCTTGACCGGGGATCAGCTTGCCGGAGAGGACAACGCCGAAATTCTGGTCAATGTGATGTCGGAGATCATACCGGATTTGTCGCTGGAGACGCTGCGGCAATTGGCGGAGGAAGAGCAGCAACTGCGTCATGTGATGGATAGGCTGCTGGAAGTCGGCTTCTTCCCACCCGGCGCCGATTTTTCGGTGTTCAAATGTTTATGGGCGGTTTTACTCACCAATCGCCATATCATCCAGACTTATATGCCAAAAGTGTACCAAG
This sequence comes from Methylobacter sp., assembly GCA_026399025.1. Classification (GTDB taxonomy): domain Bacteria; phylum Pseudomonadota; class Gammaproteobacteria; order Methylococcales; family Methylomonadaceae; genus Methylobacter_A. Next base: position 100,234 of record JAPLRU010000044.1, on the reverse strand, counting down.
GAAAAGTCTCCTTTTTTCAGGCCACCGAACTGGGCAAGGGCTTACATGTCGCAGCCGGCGAAGCTTGGAAACCGTTTATTGGGCAACAACTCGACCTTCATATCATCCCCGGCAATCACTACAACATGATCGTTTCGCCTCAAGTTGAAGTCCTGGCCGAGAAACTGACCCAGTGTATCAAGCGCATCAATGCATCGACTTCCGGTCAAGGCTATGAACAATGAAAATTACGATAATCACCAGTTACGGAACCCGAGGCGATGTTCAGCCCTATCTTGCGTTGGCGCTTCGGTTAAAGGAAGAGGGGCATGAACCGACCCTGGTCGCCGGACTCGAATACGCCTCTTTTATCCGGGAACGGCGGATCGACTACGCCCCGATGCGGATAAACGTCAGGGACATTCTCGCTTCCAAGGCCTGCGCCGCGTTATTTAACGGAGTAGGCAAGGAAAAACGGGACGCCATAAGGGCATGGGGCAAAGCCTTAGCCGCGCATTTGCCTGACATTCTCGATGACATCTGGGCCGCTTCACAGCAAGCGGACTGTCTGATCTATCCGCCCACGCTTTATCCTATTTGGCATATTGCCGACAAGTTGAAGATTCCCGCCATTATTTCCTTTGCGGTTCCTGCGGTGTCCGTGACCGGCGCATTTCCGGCGCCTTTGCTTACCGCCTCCGATGCAGGAAAATTTCTTAATCGATGGAGCCACCGCGTCGCCATTATGATACTGACACTGGGCTTTCGCAGCAGTGTCAAGGCATGGTGCCGCACGACCTTGCAAGTGGAGCCGCCTTCTTTGTTCAAGAATTATCTTTCCCGCAACGGAACGCCCATTCCCGTTCTGTATTGCTATAGCCAAAAGTTATTGCCGATGCCGAACGATTGGAACGCTACCACCCTGGCAAGCGGTTACTGGTTTTTGCAGAGAGAGGAGGGCTGGCAGCCTTCGCCGGAATTGGAAGACTTTTTGTCGAAAGGATCGCCCCCGGTCTATATCGGTTTCGGAAGCATATCCTCAGGCGATCCGGAAACAACAAACCGTTTAATCCTCTCCGCGCTTCGCCAATCGGGTGAAAGAGGCATCATCGCCATCGGGGAGAGCGGCATGACGGCTCAGGAGGGCCATGAATTCGTGCATTATGAGCGGTACATTTGTCATGACTGGCTTTTCCCGCGTGTCAAAGCCGTGGTTCATCATGGCGGCAGCGGCACTTTGGCAATCGGCTTGAGATCAGGAAAGCCTACCGTAGTTTGCCCTTTTACCGCTGAACAGACGTTTTGGGGCAATCGGGTCCACCGTCTGAATGCCGGTCCGGCTCCTCTTGCCCAGGTACTGCAACAAGGCTTTACCGCTGAAAAATTGGCCGAAGCGATCAAGACCGCAGTAAGCGATCCCGTCATTCTGCAAGGAGCCGAAGACTTGGGAAAGGTGATACGCGACGAAGAGGGGCTTGAAAAGGCTGTAGCGTTTATAAACGCACAGATTGACAGGGGCAAAAGCAGCCGGGATTCCTGATGTGGATACAGTTATAGAGCCCGGAATTAATAGAGCGACACAAAGTCTGGAGAGGAGCTGCTATCGTTCCCACGCTCCGGAGACTGTGAAAGTATTCGTTTTAGAACAAAAGCAAAAGCACTCACCACGAAGACACGAAGGATTTTTCCTTCGTGCTCTTCGTGCCTTCGTGGTGAAGAGTTTTTTAAACCGATTTTGATAATACTTTCACAGTCTCTCCGGCGTGGGAATGCAGTGCGGGACGCTCCTGCGTCCCGTACCGCTAGAGCGGTACTTCGGCAGTCCCACGCCGGAGCGTGGGAACGATGTCGCTTTATTAACTCCAGATTCTATATTTACTGAGAACAGAGAGACTGTAAAAGTGTTGCCCGACCAGCTTATTTCAGTGCTTCTATTTGCACAATAGTTAATTTAGTAACTCTAGCAATGATCTCAACATCGAAATTTTCAGCCAGCATAATTCTTGCAACATCCATTGCCTTCGCTCTTTCGCCATCCATAAAAGCCGTATCCGTCACCGCTTTGGCTTCGTTATAGGATAAAACGCTTTTCAAATACGCATCGTATTGATCGCTACTCAAATGCGACACTTCGGCAATATCAAAGCCTTTTTGAAAAATCGGCTCGTTTAAAATCGCCGGGATATGGTCGAAATCTTCCAAATGTTTAAGAAAATACACCCACTTATCGAAATGGGTTTCCAGTTCATGTTCTTGTTTGTCAAACAGCGGCATTTGCAAAAACTTAAAATGCAATTCGTTATAAAACACCTCGCCGTCTTGGTCTTTTAAACACACGTCACGGCGAAATTTACGCTCATCTTCCTTTTCGTCGTATTTAAAATCCAAAATCGCAATGAAATACACCGGCAGTAAATAAAAATCCCACAGCCCTTTTTTGCCTTGGTCGCGAATCGGAAAGGTTGAATAAAACAAGGAGCGATCCTTGAAAAACTGCATTTTCGCTTTTTGCATTTCTACAATAAAACGCTCCCCGCTAAGGCTTTGGCAATAAATATCGAAAATGGATTTACGCTCGTCGAGAGTGTCCGACATGTTCTCCGGATTGTTAAAGCGCAGTTCCGCGATTTGGTGGTGCGGCGGCAACAGTTGATTTAAAAAATCAATCAATAGATCTTTGCTTGCTTCTTCACCAAACAGTTTTTTAAAGCCAAAATCCGTATACGGGTTAAAGTACTTGCTAATCATCAGGTTTCCTCGTTCAAGGCCTTACATTTAAAGACGCAATTTTATCACTTGGTCATAAAAAACCGCCTCCGGCTTTCCAGGCGCGGTTTGTTTAGTCCTGCTTTACCGGTAAATGGCGGACAACGGATTGACGCCGATTCAATCTCGCTTGGCATGTCACTGAAAAATTGCTGATTCCGGTCAAGCTGTCAGTTTTAGCTTTGCCGTCTTACTTGCCAGAACCGAATCCCGAACAAATCCGGCAGCAGCTACGACAATCGCATTGGGCAAATCGCTGCTTTAAGAGCTATGAAGAGATTGTTGAGGTGTGTTGCCAAGCATGGAACACATACGCTAACCAACCCGACACGCGCACAACTTTTTGCACTCGAGAGCGGGCTTTAATAGCATAAGACTTTATTGGGATTACATGAATTTATTCGGGTCTATGTTCCATTTGTCCGGAGACTCGTAGTTGACAATCCTGTCGCCGCCGCCTTGGCCTAGAGGCTTTGCCAAATTGATGTCGCTCGGGGTGATAAAAGAGTTTTTCTTGGTATCGAAGACGGTACGCACCAGAGGTTTGGTCATATCCGTTTCGCACTGCTCAATGACAACGCCGAGTTTGCCGCTTTCCAGCATTACCAAGGTGCCGACCGGATAGATGCCGACGGTGCGAATAAAAGTGCGGAGCAGGTTGGGGTTAAAGTGGAATTTACTCCATTCAAACATTTTCCTGACTGCAACGGTAGGCGTCATGCCTTTATGGTAGCAGCGGTCGGCCGTAATCGCATCGTAAACATCGACGATGGCTGCCATTTGTCCGTAGACCGATGTTTCCAAATTCTTCAGTCCCAGCGGGTAGCCGCTGCCGTCAAAGCGTTCATGGTGCTGGGCGGCAACATCGAAAGACACCTGGGCGATGCCCGGAGATCTTCTCAGGATGCTGCAACCATGCACTACGTGTGACTTCATAATAACGAATTCTTCCTCGGTCAGCTTGCCGGGTTTGTTCAATATTTCATTCGGCACTTTGGTTTTACCGATGTCGTGCAACATGCCGCCGACGCCGAGCTGTTTTATTACGGTACGATTAAAATCCAGTGCGTGGGCGAAAGAAATCAGTAATGCGCCAACACTGACAGAGTGGAGAAAAGTATAGTCGTCCTTGTTCTTGATCCGGCATAAACTCAGCAGGGCATCCTTGTTGCGCAGTATCGAATTGGCCATTTGTCCGACCACGGGCTCGATCCGCTCCACTTCAATCTGTCTGCCAATACGCGCATCGTTCATAATGTTAGATATGATTCGGTTAGCTTCCTTGTAGACTTTCTTAGATGTTTTAAGCTCTTCACGTAGCGTCGAGGTTGCTATAATCGGCTTGGTTTGTTCGGCCATTTCCTGCATTTTATGCTCAATTTCGGCATTGACTTCCGTTTCGGTGGGCGCGTCAATTACATCCAGTCCTTTAAGCGTGTCAATATACAATTCACTGATACCTAGGCCGATGATTGTTTCGACTGCTTTATCATTCTTAACTTTAAGCGTCCCCGCCAGAAAAGGATGTTCTATCCAGGCGCAATTGATATTGTGAATGAACATGCCGGGTTTGAGCTGTTGAATACTGATTTTTTTGATCATGGGAATGGCTAACTACGGCTGAATCGAGGTAAAAAAGTACCTTCCTATTTCTACCCCATTATGCCGAAGTATGGCGTAAAAAGTAGGGATAGGGGCATGGTGCATGAGCAAGGACATAAAATTACTCTTATCAAGACGAGATTGAAACCATTGCTGAAGGGCTGGGTATTCGGGAGCTTGTTTTATTGCGCCGCGTTATGGTTTCGGAAATGATAACGGGGAAATAATAAGCTAAAAAACCGCTTGCTTGGACGCGGCTCCAGCTTGTTCTTTGACTAATTTCGGCACCAGATAGCCGGGCAGGGCGGTTTGCAGTTGCCGGATTAGCGTTAAGGCTTCTGTCTCGGAAACTTCAAAATGCCCGGTTCCGGTCGCTTTATCCAATAAATGCAGGTAATAGGGAATGATGCCTAGGTCGAACAGGCGTTCGCTTAATGCAGTCAGTATTTTTGCGTTATCGTTTACCCCTTTTAACAGCACGGCTTGATTAAATAACGTGATGCCGCTGTTTTTCAGTAATGTGCAAGCGGTAATGACGCGTTCGTTAATTTCATTGGCATGGTTGCAATGAGTGATGACGATGAGCTGCTTGGGGCTTAGTTTTAGGGTGTTTATCAAGTCATCGGTGATACGGGCCGGTAACACGATGGGCAGCCGGGTGTGGATGCGGATGCGTCGCACATGCCCGATGCCGTCTAACTGTCGGATAAGCCGGGTTAAGCGCGAGTCGCTGAGCAGCAAGGGGTCGCCGCCGCTTAAAATCACTTCCGAAATGTCGGTGTCGTTTTGTATGGCCTGGATGGCGGCTTCTTCTTTTTGCTTGCTCAGCTGCAATTCGCCATACGGAAAATTGCGCCGGAAACAATACCGGCAGTTGATCGCGCAGCTGCCGGTATTGATCAATAAAACCCGGCCTTGGTATTTATGCAAAACACCGGTTTGGCTGACGGAGGCAAGATCACCGACCGGATCGTGACTAAAACCCGGATAAACAATCAGCTCTTCATTAACCGGCAATACTTGGCGTAATAAAGGGTCATGCGGATTGCCTTTTTCGATGCAGGCGGCAAAACTTAAGGGGACGCGTAACGGGAAGTTTTCAGCGGCGGCGTTCGAAACCGGTAGCTCGTTCGGCGATAAATTCAGGTAACGGCAGAGGTCTTCAAGGTTGTTAAACGCTTCGGCAAGTTGTTGTTGCCAGTTTTTACTAAAGTGCCGGATTTCGGATTGTGGCTCGGACATCGTGGATTATTAAGGTTTCTATCGGTAGTTGCCTCTATTATAATGGTTGAGTTTACATTGTTTGTCATATTTGAGGATAAAATGGCTATCTATAGCACTAATGAGTTTAAAGCCGGGTTAAAGGTTATGTTGGATAACGATCCCTGCGCGATTATTGAAAATGAATTTGTTAAACCCGGAAAAGGCCAAGCTTTTAACCGGGTAAAGATCAGGAATTTGAAAACCGGCCGGGTCATGGAAAGAACCTTTAAATCGGGCGAATCGCTGGAAGGCGCGGATGTGGTCGATGTCGAGATGCAATATCTCTATAACGACGGTCAGTTCAGGCATTTTATGGTGCCGGACACGTTTGAGCAGTATCAATGCGATGAAAAGATTGTCGGCGACTCGGGCAAATGGCTTAAAGATCAGGATTCCTGCACGGTCACTTTATGGAACGATGCGCCGCTTGCGATTTCGCCGCCTAATTTCGTCGAGTTGATCATTACTGAAACCGATCCCGGCGTGCGCGGCGATACCTCGGGCGGCGGCGGCAAACCGGCGACCTTGGAAACCGGCGCTGTCGTCAGGGTGCCTTTGTTTGTGCAAATCGGTGAAATGATTAAAGTCGATACCCGGACCGGCGAATACGTTTCCCGCGTCAAAGAATAGTGCGGCAAGACTGGCGACCGGCATGTTCTCTGGAGCTGATGCGTTTAAGAGCGCGGATGCTGGCCGATATACGTCGGTTTTTTGCCGACCGGTCGGTGTTGGAAGTGGAGACGCCGTTGCTGAGTCATAGCATCGGCACCGATCCGCAGCTGGCGTTTTTCACTACCGAATATTGTTTGCCGCCACGGCGGCAAACATTGTTTTTGCAAACATCGCCCGAATTTGCGATGAAACGCTTGGTCGCAGCCGGCAGCGGCTCCATCTACCAAATCGGTAAAGCCTTTAGAAACGGCGAGTCGGGGCGTTTTCATAATCCTGAATTTACGATGTTGGAATGGTATCGGGTGGGTTTCGATTTATTCCGGTTAATGGATGAAATCGCCGAGCTGATTGAGGGATTATTCAGCGAACGATCATTGCAACCAAGCCACAGACGCAGTTATCAAGAGGTATTTCTTGCGTTTACCGGTTTGGATCCCTTGGTGTTTTCTTATCCTGACTACTGCGCTGTTGCCGAGGAGTCCGATTTGGCTGAGGCGGTGGACATTTGCGGGCACGATCATGCGCTGTGGCTGGATTTTTTATTCAGTCATAAAGTCCAGCCGCATTTGGGAGAAAACGCTTTGTGCATGGTTTATGGCTATCCCGCTTGTCAATCGTCATTAGCCAGAATCAGTGCTCATAATGAACGGGTTACTGAACGGGTTGAATTATTTATCGATGGCATCGAATTGGGCAATGGCTATTATGAATTGACCGATGCGGAAGAACAAAGCAAGCGCTTTGATCGGGAGCTGGCGCTCAGGCAGCAACAAGAACTGCCGGTTTGCGTTAAAGACCACCGTCTTATTGACGCCTTGGCGGCCGGGTTGCCGGACTGCGCGGGAGTGCAGCCATTGACGATGTGCTGAGTTTTCCTATCGGTAGAGCTTAAGCTTGTTTAAATATTTACTGTGCTATAATCCGGCAATTTTTAACATTGGACAACCTTGTTTCATCCTTAGACTTCTACATGAAATTAAATAATTTTTCTCGCTTATTATTGCTGTTTCTACTTGTTTCCCAAGCGGTTAAAGGCGATGAAGAGTTTGTTGTCAGGGATATTCAAGTTAAAGGCCTGCAACGCATTTCGGTAGGCACGGTTTATAACTATCTGCCCGTTAACGTGGGGGAACGGTTTTCCTTGGACAATGCCGGTCCGGCCATCAAGGCGCTGTTCAAAACCGGTTTTTTTAAGGATATTTCCTTGGAAAGAGACGATTCGGTACTGATTGTCAGGGTGGTGGAACGGCCTTCGATCGCAAAAATCATTTTTGAAGGCAACAAAGACTTAAGCAAAGACGACTTAACCAAAGCCTTAAAGAAAATCGGTTTGGCTGAAGGCAAGGTTTTCGATCAGCAAGTGTTGGATAAAGTCGAGCAGGAATTAAGTCGTCAATATTTCAGTCACGGTAAATACGGCTTAAAGATTACCACCGATGTCTCCAATCTGACCCGTAACCGGGTGGGCATCCATATCAAGATTTCCGAAGGCCGGGTCGCCAAAATCAAGCAAATCAATATCGTCGGCAATACTGTTTTCGACGATAAAACGTTGTTACGCCATCTTGAATTAAGCACCTCCAATCTGTTGTCGTTTTATACCAAGGACGATCAGTACTCCAAACAAAAGTTACAGGCCGATTTGGAATCCTTGCGTTCCTACTACCTGGATCGCGGTTATATCAACTTTAATATTGAGTCTACGCAGGTCGCCATCACGCCGGATAAAAAAGATATTTACGTCACCATCAACGTCAAGGAAGGCGATGTTTATAAGCTGGAAAAAGTCAAACTGGCCGGCAACCTGGTGGTTGCTCCGCCGGAACTTATCAAGCTGGTCAAAGTCGGTCCGGGAGAAGTTTTTTCCCGAAAAAGCGCGACCGAGACCTCTAAAGCCATTTCCGACCGCTTAGGCGATGACGGTTACGCGTTTGCCAACGTGAATATGGTGCCGGAAATCAATGAAGCCAACAAAACAGTCGATATGACTTTTTTTGTCGATCCGGGCAAACGGGTTTATGTCAGACGCATTAATATGAAAGGCAACAACAAAACCCGTGATGAGGTATTGCGCCGGGAAATGCGCCAAATGGAGTCCAGTTGGGCTTCAAGCTCAAAAATCGAACGTTCCAAAACGCGTCTTGAACGTTTGGGCTATTTCGAGGAAGTGAATGTCGAAACCCCGCCGGTTGCGGGTGCTGCCGACCAGATCGATGTTAACTATACGGTGGTGGAAAAACCTTCCGGCAATTTGTCGGCCGGTATCGGCTTTTCGCAAACGCAAGGGATCGTGTTGAACGCCAATATTGCCCAAGATAACGTGTTCGGTTCGGGCAAGCGAGTCAATGTTGCGTTTAACAACAGTACCTACATGACAAGCTATCAGTTTGGTTTTTTTAATCCTTACTTCACCGTCGACGGTGTCAGTCAAGGTTATAACTTGGGCTATACCAAACGAAATGCCGGACAAGTAAATATTGCCAATTACTCGACCAACGTGATGAACGCAGGCTTGAACTTCGGTATTCCGTTGAATGAGTTCGACAGTTTACGTTTCGATATCGATGCAAAACGCACCGAGCTGAGTACTACGGATTATTCATCCAATGAAATTTGCGATTTTATTTACGGCAATAACGGTATCGATTCTTGCGCCAATCTTGCCAACAGCTATGTTGCCGGTGGTGCCAATAGCCGGCCCGTCATTAAAGCGACCGGCGATACCTTTTTAACGCTGTCGCCGGCAATAGGTTGGACTCACGATACGCTTAACCGGGCAATCTTTCCGAACAAGGGCGGACAACAGCGTTTTTCCGCATTGGCGACAGTTCCCGGTAGCGACTTGGAATATTACAAAATCGGTTATAAACAGCAGCTTTATTTGCCGTTGGCTAGAGATTTTACGTTTAGGTTGCAGGGCGAAGTGGGTTACGGGGACGGCTATGGGGATACCAATACCTTGCCTTTCTTCGAAAATTATTTCGGCGGCGGTACCGGCTCTATACGCGGCTTTAGGAATAATACCGTAGGGCCTAGGGATTCGAATGGCTATCCGTTTGGCGGTTCCAGTAAAATTATCGGCAATGCCGAGATGTTTTTTCCGGTGCCTTTTATGCCGGAGACAAAATCAGTCAGGTTAGGCACCTTTTTAGATGCAGGCTCGATTAATAACGGTTTTAAAACGAACAATCTGAAATATTCCGTCGGGGTTTCAGGCGAATGGTTGTCGCCGTTCGGGGCTTTATCCGTTAGTGCCGCATTACCATTGAATGCTACGGCTTCGTCAACGTTAGCGAACGGCACTACTACCGGGGACCAAAAACAGATATTCCAATTCAACTTCGGGCAAAATTTTTAGAAGAAGTTGTGCATATTGCGGTAAAGGCTACCGGCGGGTAATCGCTACAGCTATAATTTAACAAGATTGTCATAAATTATTTAATTTCACTAGAGATCAGTTTAACGATGAAAACGAAAATCGCTTTATTTTTAGGATTGTTGCTTGCTGCGAATGTGAGCTATGCTGATTTAAAAATTGGCTTTGTCAATATACCAGCCGTTCTTGAAAAAGCACCGCAGGCGGAAAAAGCCAAAAAACGCCTGGAACAAGAGTTTTCGCCGCGCGATAAACAATTAGTCGCCCAACAAAAAGAAATCCAAAATATGGATGATCGAATGGCCAAAGATGCCGCGGTAATGGGAGAGTCGGCCCGACTCAATTTGGAAAAAGATATTTTAAATAAAAAGAGAGATGCAAAAAGAGCCCAGCAGGAGTTTAGCGAAGATTTTAATGTGCGTCGTAATGAAGAGTTGGGTAAATTGCAGCGCCGCATCGTTGAAGCCATTCGAGAAATAGCCAAAGCGCAAAACTTCGATTTATTGCTGACTGACGGCGTTATTTACGCCAGCGATAAAATTGACGTGACCAGTCAAGTTCAACAAAAACTGTCAACCATGCCTGAATAATCAGCAGGTTTTTTGTCTTTAATCGCATCGTTATTAACTTCATAAAAAGCATCCTCAGATATGTCCATTACGCTAGATATTTTACAAATACAAGAATTCCTACCGCATCGTTACCCTTTTTTATTGGTCGATAAAGTGATTGAGTGCGAACCCGGCGTTAGATTGCTGGGCGTGAAAAATGTGACTTATAACGAACCGTTTTTCCAAGGACATTTTCCGCAAAAACCCATTATGCCGGGTGTGCTGATTTTGGAAGCCTTGGCTCAATCTACCGGATTGTTGGCATCGGAAACCGCAGGCGATGAATTGGCCGGGATGATTTACTATCTGGTCGGCATCGATAAAGCCAAGTTTAAAAGGCCCGTCGTGCCCGGCGACCAATTGATGCTGGAAGCAAAATTCCTGAAGAGCAAGCGTAATATCTGGGCATTTGAATGTCGTGCGGAAGTTGACGGCGAGTTCGTTGCGAGTGCGGAAATCCGATGTGCGGCCGTGGTAAATTAATTTTGATTCATCCAACAGCGATAGTCGATAGCGACGCGGAGCTGGCCGATGATGTATCGGTCGGTCCTTTTTCGGTCATAGGGGCGGGGGTAAAAGTGGGTTCCGGCACCCGGATAGCGTCTCATGTAGTTATCAAGGGGCCGACAACCATAGGCCGGGACAATCGTATTTATCAATTCTCGTCGGTCGGCGAGGATCCTCAGGACAAGAAGTATGCGGACGAAATAACCCGGCTGGAAATCGGCGATAGAAATACGATACGCGAGTATACCTCCCTGCATCGGGGCACCAAGCAGGATAAAAGCGTGACCAAGATAGGCAACGATAACCTGTTTATGGCTTACACTCATGTGGCCCATGATTGCGTGATCGGCAACCACGTCATCATGGCAAACGGCGCGTCATTAGCCGGGCATGTGCATTTACACAGCCACGCCATTCTGGGCGGATTCACCTTAGTGCATCAGTTTACCCAGATAGGGCAATACAGTTTTGCGGCGATGGGCAGCGCGATTACCCAAGATATTCCTCCTTTTGTTATGGTCGGCGGCAAACCCACGCGGCCGCATGGCATTAATTCAGTCGGCATGGAACGTAACGGCATCTCTCCCGAAGACATCCGCTTAATCAGAAAAGCTTACAAGATGATTTACAAAACCAATCTGCGCTTGGAAGATGCTATCGACAAAATGGAAGATTTGGCCGGGGACAGTAAGGAGTTATCGGATATGGTCAGTTTTTTGCGTAATGTGAATCGGGGTATCTTGCGTTAACTGCGGCCCCGGTGCGATTAAAGCATTTCTGCAATAGAAGCTATTATGGATGATGAGTTTTCAATAAAAATCCCTGAAGGTTTTGTTGTTGCAGGCGTTGACGAAGCGGGCCGCGGACCGCTTGCAGGCCCGGTCTTCGCGGCAGCCGTTATCTTAAATCCCCTGCGGCCGATAGCCGGGCTGGCCGACTCCAAGATCCTGAGCGAAAGCAAGCGGGATAGTCTTTATCCGATCATCAAAGAAGCCGCCTTAAGCTGGTCGATTGCAGCGGCCGGCGTTGAAGAGATTGACCGGCTCAACATCCTTCAAGCCACGTTATTGGCCATGCAAAGAGCGGTAAACGGCTTGCATCTCCGGCCGGATCACGTTTTAGTCGACGGCAACCGTTTGCCGGATTTGCCGATGTCTGCTCAAGCTATCGTGAAAGGCGACAGTAAAGTGCAGGCAATCAGCGCCGCCTCAATATTAGCAAAAGTCGAGCGGGATAAACTGATGGTTGACTATCATCAACGCTACCCGGAGTTTTCGTTTCATCTGCATAAGGGCTATGGCACCAAACAGCATCTGGCCGAAATCGAGCAATACGGTGTTTTAGAGGTACACAGAAGGACATTCAATCCGGTAAAAACCATGCTGATACGGCGGGGCCTTTAATAGTGCGTTGTCATCGGATATTTAAAATAATTCACCACGAAGACACGAAGGACACAGAGAATAAAACTTCGTGTCCTTCGTGTCTTCGTGGTGAATAAAAACTTTAATAGTCTGCTCCGCGAATTGCTTTAAGCCAATTCAAGCGGCCCTTCATCCATCAACGAGATCTGCTCGCGCAATTCAATAATCCGGTCCTGCCAATAACGCGGCGTATCGAACCACGGGAAGGCCATCGGAAACGCCGGATCATCCCAGCGCCGTGCAATCCAGGCCGAATAATGAATTAAACGCAAAGTGCGCAAAGCTTCTATGAGATGCAACTCCCGCGTATCGAAATCATAAAAAGTCCGATAGCCGGTCAGCAGATGATTTAATTGCACGGTCATTTCGGCGCGATCCCCGGACAGCAACATCCACAAATCCTGTATCGCAGGCCCCATCCGGCTGTCATCGAAATCGACAAAATGCGGGCCGTCGTCGGTCCATAAAATATTGCCGGGATAACAGTCACCGTGCAAACGCAAGGTTTTCACCTTACCGGCACGTTCAAAGCAACGCCTCACACCCTCCAGCGCATATTCAGTCACGCTACGGTAAGCCTCGACCAGATCGGCGGGGATAAAATTATTGGCCAGCAGATAGCTTCTCGGCTCATCGCCAAAACCGGCGATATCAAGAGTAGGGCGTTGTTTAAACGGCTTGAGCGCGCCGACCGCATGAAGGCGGGCGATAAATCGCCCCATCCATTCCAGTTTTTCGCGGCCTTCAAGTTCAGGCACACGGCCGCCTTGTCTTGGAAACACCGAAAAGCGGAAACCGTCGGCGTGGATTAAGGTCTGATTTTCGCCAAACGACAGTGCCGGCACCACAGGAATTTCAGCGTCAAACAATTCCCGGACGAAAGCATGTTCTTCAATAATCGCGGCGGATGTCCAACGTTCGGGCCTGTAGAATTTGGTGACTATAAACGAGGCGTCAGTCAAGCCGATCTGGTAGACGCGGTTTTCATAACTATTGAGCGCCAGCAAGCGGCCGTCGCTATGCAGGCCGATAGTATCGAGCGCGTTTAAAATAATATCGGGGGTCAGGGCTGAAAAAGGCGTGAGATTCGTATTCATGGTTATCAGGGGAACTGGATACAGCTTGCCATCCATGGCCTTGGATACCCGCTTCCCGGCGGGGATGACGAGCTACTTGGAAATAGCGCGCCGCGTGAAAACGAGAAAACCGGAGACTATCCCTGTTAGTGAATATGTACCTCACGTGATTTCACCGTGTCGCTTCTGCGTAAGGTATAGCTATCCGTCAGCTCGCGGGGCATCCTGCCGCCATCGCTGTTAAGTTGAATCAGCGTTCCTTCGTTTTCAATATAGTATTGCCGCGGGGCCGCTTCCTCCTTATGCGGTGTTAAAACAACAGTTTGCTTTTCATCATCCCAGGTGTATTTTCCTTTTTCATAAAACTCCCTTGACGCTTCTCTTGCGGGCTGGGTTACCAACAGATAATTGTTATTTTGTTTTAAAGACAATGTCGTTTTAATCCCATTGCAATCGTTGCAAGGAATAAAGCCGTAAAAAACGCCATGAAAATCCTGGCTTTTATCGATAGGAGCTACATGGGCTGAGTGATCCGTTTCTTGCTGGTGGCTCATTACACGCGCTTTAAGATAACTTTGTTGAGCCTCAAGGTCTGTTTTTGCCATTGCAGGATGATAAGCGGAAAGCAGAGTGCCGAAAAAAATCAAAGCCAGGTTCTGTTTTAATTGTTTTTTTAATGCTTGCATATAAGTATCTCTCTTTAATGGGTAATTTACGTTTAACGCTGGTCGGGCAACTGGAACCGTCATAAAAATGCGCAATGCTAGACGCTGAATAAGGAAAGCGCAACAATCCGATACGGCGAAGGATGGGCCAACTAAAGAACGCGCATGATTTAACTTGAGCAAGTTTACATGAGAGAAGCGGGATACCCAAGGAGTCGGCGTTTCGGTTGCCTTAGTTATTTTATGCCTGTTCTTAAAGCATCAGGCTATTGAACGTCTCTTCCGGGTCTCGGAAACCGACTGGACGCCTCTTTTGGTTTGCAGGAAAATGAATACGGTTTCACGCCGGGGCGAAACCGCCAATCGACACTATCATCGGATATAAAAAATCCCCACTTAGGAAAATCCGAGCGGGGATCGTGTTCGAAGCACCGTTACTTCAATATATTAGTTTGTTTCGCACAGCGCCAATGGGCAGTATTAAAATCAACTTCCGCATTGGCTTCTTTTTCCATGCAAAGCCAGTACGACGCCGGTTTCAGTTCCGTTTTGCATGAGGCGGATATAGGCGCTTCCGCAGGTTTTTTGTTCCCTTTAGCCCTTTCCTGTTGTTCGAAGCGCTGAGTCGCGCGCAAGCAAATAGCGAACGCATCGTTTTGCGTGTTGGCGGCGTCGGTATTCTTGTCCGGCAACGTTTCAGAGGACGGGGTCGGAACGTCGCTCGGCGCTTGGGCTTTACCCACCATCGGTAAGGCCATCATTAAAATAAATCCCGCAGCTAATTTATACATGTCAAGGCTCCTCTAAGAATGGATTTCAAGGAAAAACGATTGCTTAGTGTTTTGGCATCTTCTATATAAGCCCTGACGCTTCAGGTAGTCTGTGCGGTTTAGCACATACAGCCTTGCTTTGTAGAATAAAGCGTTCAACATCCTGAGCGTCATAACCATCGGTAGAATAAGCCTGAAAACCCGTCCATGATCAAAAAGCCACACGATTCGCCGGCAAAAAAAGACGGAGAGAAAACGCGTAAGACGAAATAAAAAGGATCAGAATAAATAATTCGCCTCAAACAAGATCATCAGTGTTTTAATGTTAGCCCTCCGCACTTACCCGAACTATAAAAAGCCATGCAAAATAACGACATCACCCTTATCCGAGATTTTCACCAACGCTATAAAAAACTTTCCTGCGACTCAGGTTACGCCCTCGTTTACGACACCTTGACACTGATCAGAGAATATATTCCTTGCAAAGAAATCGGTATCAGCATTGCAAAAGCCGAACACGAAGACCCGCAAAATATACGTCCGGCCACCATTCCGTTGTCGGTCGCCACGCCGCTGATGGGGCGAACGCAAGGTTTATTTTACGGAATGCTCAGCCACATCGATTTCGCCAAGCGTACAGCAGCAAACATGATAGGCAAAATTATTGACGGCGACCCCGTTGAAGCGATTAGTTTTTATGAAACGGACGACGCACGGGACACTCAGAGCGTTATTCACAGGTTTTATACCGACCTTGTAAACGTCAGCGATGTTGTTATGACCGCCGGATTGATTGAACGGCATCAGTTTTACCAATCGCCGCTTACTCAGGGCTATTATGTCGCGTATAGCTGCATGGCGCGCGATAACGGACAAACCTTCCGCAGTCGCGAGAAGCAACTATTCGCGCTGTTTTTCGACATTTTTTTGGAGGATTTCCGCAAGAAAATAAGTTGTCCGGAAAACAGCCCTTTTTTGCCCCACTTAACCGCTGAAAAAACCGATGTAAGCAAAATTGAAGCACTGTTCGACACCGGCTTAAAACTCAAGCCGCGCGAACTGGCAACAATCAAAGCCTGTTTTGACTTAAAACAAAGCCAACGAAAAGTCACCCGCTCCTCTGTTGCCGGTTACCTGCATTTGCAGGATAGAGATAACTGCAGTGACGCGGAACTGAGAAAAGCGCTCGACAAAGTGGATTACGACTTCAAGAAAATAAAAAATGTTCTGTTAAAAGACTTCGAACACGACAGCAGCGAACACTATAACCAACTCAACGAAGCCTTCAGCCTGGAGCATATCACCGATATTTTCCAAACCTACGCCTATTTCGGTCTTTATCCGCATATTCCAAAGGGAAAAGACCAACTGATAAGCTATTTGTCGAACCGGCTGGGCCACTATCGTTAGCTCGGTCGGGTTAGCGCTAGCGTAACCCGACATTTTTCCGGCATAGCCCCCCGTTCCCGGCCCCTGTCAAGAATGGTAGACTGCGCGTATTTAAAACAGGGGAAAAGATCATGTCCACCATCACATTTGATACGCACGAGTTTTTTAACGAACTGAAGAATGCGGGCTTTAGCGAGCAGCAGGCCGAAACCATCACTAAACTCCAGAAAGCGGCAGTCGCATCTACCCTTGAACAGGCACGTATAGAGTATGACCTTGACCATTTCGTCACCAACCAATCCCTGGATAACCGGCTGAGAGAAATGGAATTGCGCTTAGACTCCCGCTTTCTTGAGCTTGAAAACAAACTGGTTAAGTGGGGTATTGGCCTCGCGCTCGGACAAATCGCCGTCATTGCCGCGCTGATTAAGCTACTTTGAGCATCCATTTCAAAAATAAACAATCTCATCACCTGTTATTTTTATAAAGTTCTGTAGTTCTGTAAGTTGGGCAGAGCGGTAGCCAAGCTCAACAGCCAAGATTGCGCTTTTGTTGGGCTTCATTGCATTCAACCCAAGCTACGGCCCTGTAGCGTAACCCAAGCGATTACCTTGATACCGACAATAGAAAACCTTATTATGGCTATAATTATAGCCATTTGAGTGATTGCCGATGAAAACCAGTACCATAGCCGAGGCAAAAAACAACCTGTCACAATTAATTCGTCAACTTGACGTTGATGAAGCCATTCATCTTACCCGTCATGGCAAGCCCGTTGCCGTGATGCTATCGGAAGTAAACTACCAAAGACTCAGCCAAAAAAATAATAGCTTGTATCAAGCCATCCAACACTGGCGCAGTCAATTGGACAGTGATAGCGCGTTGACGGAAACCGAACTAAAGGCTTTACGAGCAGCCGGTCAGGAACGCGAATTTGCATGGGACGAATAAACTATTTGCTGGATAGCAACATCCTATCGGAACCCGCACGCTTAAAGCCCGATGACACTGTATTACAACGGTTTGCCGAACACGATGGCGAATATGCAACGGCGGCGATTGTCTGGCATGAATTGGTTTATGGCTGCGAGTTACTGGCGGCGTCTAAAAGGAAAACGCAGCTCCAATCCTATTTAACGATGTTATTAGCGAATGGCTTAACGGTATTGCCGTTTGACCAAGCCGCCGCAGACTGGTACGCAAAAGAACGGGCTGAATTAAAACGTCAAGGCCAAACCTGTGCTTATGCCGACGGTGAAATAGCCGCGATTGCCGCTACCCAACAGTTGATCTTAGTGACTCGAAATACCCAGGATTTTGTGAGCTTTCAACAGCTAGCCTTGCAAAATTGGTTTGAATAAGCAATGTAGTTCGTCCGCTGGAGGAAGCGCCGGATTCCCAAGTTGTAACTGGAATCCGCTAAACCGTTGGCCCGCCCAGCGGGACGGGGTTTGCAACCCCGTCCCTAACGTTTTTGCGATGTCTGGGCTACGTGGCTACATGATCAAAATTAACAAGTACCGGTCGGGGGCATTCGCCTCCGACCGTAACGTTTAATGTTTTTTATCAATTGCTTGCATTGAACACTTAAACGTGTGGACGGGTTAAATAACCCGTCCAGCCGCCGTTTTTACTTAAGGTCTGTCCTTTATGAAGCCCGCCCTCATGGGGTTGGATTTTAGATAGATAGTATCGGGACAAAAATCAATCTCGTCAGACCAACATACTGTGCCGTGAGCGACTTTTGCCAAAGTGAAATAACCTTTATCCCGTAATCGGTTAAAGGCCGGATAAGCCAAATAAGGGGTTACATCAAAAATACGCATTTCACCATTGGTAAAAGTAATGTGTAATCGATAGTTTTCTAAAACGTGTACAGCAATAACTCGCGGATTCATAATTTAACGTAAGAGCTCAATTTTAAATTCTCCCGTCTATCGACTACCCGACTACAACACCATCAAATTTTCGGAACAATCCGTATGTACCACTTCGCCGCTGCGTTGCAGCACAAAAAAGCCGCGCTCCAAGGCTTCGCGCTTGGCCTCGTCGTTAATATGAAACGACGCAATCGCGCCGTACAATTTATAAGCGCCGTAAATCGGAAACAGTTTTTTGAAATGGCGCATTTTACGCTCCAGCTTATCCAAGTCGTTTTGGTGCGCTTTGTACTTCACTTCGATAATACCGACCGCTTCGCCGTTGGTCATCACTAAGTCATATTCTTCCTGAATATCCCCGCGATGTTTTTGCATACCCTTGGTGATGTCGTCAAAGTGAATCCCCCCTAAGTGATTGTCTTTAACCAAACTGTTAAAGAAAAACTCTTCGGCGACATCGCCTTGATTTTTTGACATATTACCGAGTTGAATACCGATGCTTTTGAGCTTTTCGTCGGTGCGCTTCATTTGCTCATCGGTACGCTTCATCTGTTCATCGGTTTTTTTCTGAGCCTCGCGTAGCTCTTTGCTATCAATCGCCAAACTTCCCACCAATTCCTTCAATTCATCATCAGTCATTTCATCTCTCCTGCTTAAAATCATGCCGAATTATAACACAGCAAAAAACCGTCCCCAGATCGCAGGAAACGAGCTGGAATGACGGCAATCGCGGACTCGGCGGCAGTCGGCACTGGCTTGGACTCAAAATAAAGGCACTACCCGTGCCAATAATACCTTAACACTTTCCGGTAATACCCCTGAAAACCGAAAATTTAGTCAATTAAAAATCATCATCAACTCGCTATTTCTGTTAATTTTGCGCCCGGATTAAGTTTTTATCCGGTTGTTGTACGGCAGGCTATTGCCCTTGGCTCTTATGTTATTGGCGCGAATTTGCCGGTGCCGCGCGGGTATTGGCGCACTGAAGGTTAAAAACGCGAATGAATTCGCGGCCACAATAGAGGCTTGATGGAATGACGTAGCGCGTAGTGGCCGCGTCTAGCGTTTAAACCAGGTTAGAGGGCGCTTGGTTGCGGCAAGCCGGCATCCTGTTTGAGCCACTAGCGTTTTTATAAACTTAAAATAATAACTATTTGTTAAATCTTGGAGAATTTTATGGCGATTTATAACGGCACTGCTGCTGATGACACACTGACATGTAACACCCCAACCACTGTTTTTTATATTAACCAATGAGACTTGCTATGAAAAATTACAACAAAAATAAAGCGTTTAAGCTAATTCCAGTGTCAATCGGATTATTCACCTTGTTAACCGGGGCAGCTCAGGCTGACGATTCAGCTAGATTGTTATGGGATACTAACGGGCACTATTACCAACGCTTTGAAGGTGCGCCGCTGATATGGAATGATGCCAAGACCGCTTGCGAGAGTAAAAGCGCGCATCTGGCGACCATTACCAGTTTGGATGAACAAGGGTTTATTTACAGTAGTTTGCTGAACGGACTGAATTCTCGGGCTTGGTATCACATTGGCGGCACATCTACAGATACTTATACTTGGACATGGGTTACGGGTGAAAAATTTACTCAGTATACAAACTGGGATTCTAATTCTTATCCATCTCACAGTAGTGGGCAAAATAATCTCGGTATTTTCGTTAACATCGATTTTAACAACTTCAGTGGTCATAATGGTCAATGGCTTAATACTGGTGCTGACTGGACTGCGACGGGCTACATTTGCGAATGGAGTTCCCAAAATTACATTAGCACCGCGTTGGTGCCTGATCAAAACGGTAACGGCGTAAACGAAATTGCAGTTTTGTTTG
This sequence comes from Methylobacter sp., assembly GCA_026399025.1. Taxonomy (GTDB): domain Bacteria; phylum Pseudomonadota; class Gammaproteobacteria; order Methylococcales; family Methylomonadaceae; genus Methylobacter_A. Next base: position 80,403 of record JAPLRU010000044.1, on the reverse strand, counting down.
TTGATTACGTAACGGGTAAACATACCGTACAAATCAAAGATCCACAGCTCGATGTGCTGTTAAAAACTTTGGTTTTTGCGACCAATTTTACCCCGCCTTCCGGCATGGTGGTGTTGAACGATACCAATAACAATGGTGCACCAGAAATTGGCGTATTGTTTACTCAGTTTCATTTTCCTAGTGTCCAAATCATCGATATAAAAAGCGCTAAAACACTAAAAAAAATAAATTTCATGACTCCAAGTTTCAAGCCTAAGTCTGTAAATGCTATGGGAGATATGAATGGTAACGGTACTGATGAAATCGTAGTGCTGAGTATCAATAAAATTACTGGTGTAGCGCAAGCTGAAGTACGCGATAGTAAGACAGGGGCAATCTCAAACAACACTCCCTTCTAAAAATCTTAGCCCGTAGCGTGCGGTGAGGCACGAACCGCAGGGGAAAGATGCCCGATATGTGTGCATCCAAGGGTGCGGTTCGCTGGACTCACCGCACCCTTTTTCCTTTTTTTGTCAGTGGGAGTTACAGTTTTCACGATAGAAAACCGCTACCGCCCCGGCGCCAGCCTATTGAAGCCCGTAGCGTGCGGTGAGGCACGAACCGCACGGGAAGACGCTCGATACCTGCGCATTCTATGGTGCGGTTCGCTGGACTCACCGCACACTACACCTTTTTCCTTTTTTGGTCAGTGGGAGTTACATCCTAAAGTTTTCACGATAGAAAACCGCTACCGCCTCGGCGTCAGCCTATTAAAGCTGAGGTCGACAGTATTAGTTTTAGGATTTTAGCCGCCCGGAATGAACGCGGTGTGTTTCAGCCGGCGGCCGGTTTTACCGGTATAATGCTTAACTTCATGGCAGTGACGCCGGCGCGTGGGAACTACAGGATCGAAACGATAAAACTCAAGCCAAATAGACCGATATTCCAATGGCCGATCATAACAAACCGTCAGTAACGATATGACACAAAAAGCATTAAATTTAATCAGCAATTTTCTATCAAAAAAAATCCGTACCGCTATTTACAGCGCCAGGGAATCCATCGGCGAGCATAAGCGCGATATAGTCGTCGCTCATGTCGAGCAAGCCTGCACCGGTTTGCGGGAAACACGGGATGAGTTTGAAGATGCGTTACAGCGCTTTAAGAGCTTGGTCTGTGTCAATGAAACAACGCTGGATCATAAATATAATCTGCTGAACAGACAGTACCAGTTTTGCTGCACTAAATCTCATGCGGTCAGCGACAGGATCAGGGCGATTGAATTGGTTAGCGAGGCGCTGTTTGCGGAATGGGAAAATGAGCTTGATGAATACACGAACCGTAGCTTGCGCGCTCATAGCAAGCAACAACTCAAGATAGCCCGGCAAAATTACGCTCGCTTGATCAGGTCCATGCAAAAAGCCGAAGCTAAAATACAGCCGGTCTTGGCGGCATTTAAAGATCAGGTGTTATATCTTAAACATAATCTTAATGCTCAGGCTATCGCGGCATTAAGGCATGAGTTTATTGAAATAGGTGTCGATATTTCGCAGCTTATTTCGGCAATGGAACAGACCATTGCCGAGGCGAGTTTGTTTGTGGCGGCCTTATCCCATCAAAAAGCGTTGCCGGGCCGGTGATTTAAAGTTTGTATAAAACATCGTTGGCTTTGTCTTTGGCGTCTTCTTTGTTTTTGGGTTTATCCTGATCGAATCTTTCTTTGCCGAATTGGGCGATCATGTCATCCCAACTGGTATATTTTTCATAGCCTGCAAAGCCGTTATTTTTCCGTTGCTGATAAAGTTCTTTGCCCAATGCAATGATTTCTTCAGGTTTTTTTCCGTCAACAGCATTAAGAAAGTCGTTTTCACTTTTAATGGAATCGCGAAGCATCCAGAAAGAGACTTCAAACTCGATGCGGGCATCGGGAGATAAACGGTTTTTTAGCGCCTTAACCGATCTAAAGACAGTGCGGGTATTGTGACCGTTGATTTGTGACCCCTTACTGCATGAAATTAACGATGTGCAGCAGAGAATGAGCAGAAGAATAGGTAATTTCTTCATAAAGATAACCTCAAGTTTAAGTAGGGACGCGTGTCGTGATGTTTACAAAGAACGCGATTGTGATTATATAACGTCATATCGCCAAACAAAGTAAAATAGTCGGTCATTATAATCCTGAGCTAACTTTTTATGCTGGAATTTATCCAATTATTAAAACAACGTTACCAGGCGGTTTTAGCTCAACCGGGCAATGAGTCCGTTAGGACAAGCTATCAACAGCGCATCGATCAGCTTATTTTGGCGGAAGCTTTTATACGTAAGGGGCAATTGCTGGAGCCGTCGCAACGGCCGTTGCTGCATATGGCTGTGGTCGGGCCGACTCAGGCCGGAAAAAGCTCATTGGTCAATGTACTGTTAAACAGCGACGTTGCCGGAGTGAGTCCGTTGGCCGGTTATACCGTTCATCCTCAAGGTTTTTGCAACGGCGTCAACATTAATGACTGCACCGGTTTGCAACGTTATTTCGGTCGTTTTCAGCAGTTACCCCAAGCGGAACTCAGTACAGACCGGTACGATTGTTATTCGCTAACACAAAATACCACGGATTCGGCGTTTTTGCCGTCGGGTGTGTTGTGGGATACGCCCGATTTCGATTCGATAGATTCCGCGACTTACCGTGAAGGCGTGATTCGCACGATTGCGTTGGCGGATATGGTGATTTTGGTGCTCAGCAAGGAAAAATACGCCGACCAATCGGTCTGGGACATCATGGCGGCTATTGAAGAGCTGCACCAGCCGACCGTGATTTGCCTGAATAAATTGGTTGAAGGTTCGGAAGCGGTCATTATCCAATCGTTACAAGAAAAGTGGCGGCAAGCCAGAACCGATGCGTTTCCCGAAGTCGTGCCGCTGCATTACCAAAAACCGGGAGGGCGGCCGGTGTGGCCCGAATCAAGGCAACACTTGCTTCAGTATGTCGCCAATAAAGTGCGTTTGGACAATCATCCGCGTTTTGAACAGGCGTTGTTGAAAAGTCACTGGCAAACTTGGCTGGAGCCGGTTTTCGCGGAACATCAAGCGTTAAACGATTGGCATGAGCTGGTGGATACTCTAATCAACCAAGCGTTGGCAAGCTACCGGCGCGATTATCTGAATCATCCGCATCATTACGAAACCTTTCAATTGGCTTTGGCCCAATTGCTGAATCTGTTGGAAATTCCCGGATTAGCCAGGGTTCTGGCCGGTACCCGTCAAGTTTTGACTTGGCCGATCAGGCAGGTTATGAAATTGGGACACAGAAGACAAGCGATTGCAGACAGCAGTTATGAAGTCGCCTTGTTAAATCAAATAGCCGAACATACCTTGATTCAGCTGGCGGATAAGTTGCTGGATAAAGCCGAACACGGTCAGCAGGGGCAATGGTGGCGGCAGCTGAACACGATGTTGCGCAGTCAACGGCAACAGGCGTTGCAGGATTTTGCACAGGCGGCAAAAAATTATCATCACTCTTTTCAGCAGGATGTGGACAGCGCGGCGCATCGTTTGTATTACAAATTACAAGAGCAGCCCCTTGTTTTAAACAGTTTGCGGGCTACCCGCGCAACCGCCGACGCGACCGTTATTGCGTTAACATTTTATATGGGCGGCATCGGGCTGCATGATTTGGTGCTTGCTCCGGCGATGCTGTCGGTGACCTCATTGTTGGCTGAAAGCGCTGTGGGCAGTTATATGCATAAAGTGGAAGCCGAGTTAAAACAAAACCAATTCAATGCCGTAAAACAGGCGTTATTTATCGAGGGCATGCGTAACAAGCTGTTGCAATTGCCGGAGCACTTATCGATGACTACTCATTTTAATATATCGCCTGATCAGCTATGTGCGGCAGAGCGTCAACTTATAGAAAAGCGCCATGGCTTACGATTACTCTAGTTTGGTCGCGGCAACGAAGCGCTGGACCAAGCAGGCCTTGGCGGCAGGCTGGATCGATAGCGAGACCGCGAGGCAATTAATTGAGGTCGATGCCCGAACGCCCGATACGCTGTTTAACCATAACGGTTCCAGGCCTTTAATTGTTGCATTTATGGGCGGTACCGGCGTAGGCAAAAGCACTTTGCTGAACCGCTTGGCCGGTAAAGCTATCGCCAGGGCCGGCGTCGAACGGCCTACGTCGCGGGAAGTCACGTTATTTCATCACCATAGCGTGGCGATAAAGCATTTGCCGGAGCAACTGCCGCTGGCCCAAATCAAAATCGCCGAGCATGACGATGAGTCGAGAAAAAATGTGATTTGGATCGATATGCCCGATTTTGACAGCACCGAGCAAAGCAACAAGCATCAAGTGTTGGAATGGTTACCGCATATCGATGTGTTGATTTATGTGGTTAGCCCGGAACGCTATCGGGACGAAAAGGCGTGGCGTTTACTGCTCGCGGAAGGTGGCAGACATGCTTGGTTGTTTGTATTGAATCAGTGGGATAGAGGGCAAACGGAGCAGTATGAGGATTTCAAGCGGCAGTTGCATAAAGCGGGGTTTGTCGAGCCGATCATAGTCAAAACCGCTTGTACCGACAGCCCGCAAACCGATGAGTTCGCCGCTTTGGAAGCAACCATTCGCTCGTTGGCGACCGGCCATATCGTTGAACAGCTGGAACAAAGAAGTGCGCGGATTAAAAAAGACGAGTTAAAGCGGGATTTGGAACATGCTGGCGGAGCGCTGGGTTCCGGCGCGGCTGTCAAACAATTGCCGGCGCTGTGGCAGCAGCAATGGCAACGTAGCGGCCATATTTTGCAACAGGGCTTCGCTTGGCCTATTCAGCAACTGGCGCAACATTACGCGGCCCATGCGGCCGATTTATTGAATAATCCAACAACTGCCAGATTTACAACATCCGGCTCTGGATTTAATTTATGGGACGAATGGGCCGAAGCCCGCTTTGACGACGCCCTGAATGAATTTATTAGCGATGCCGACCACCTGGGCATTCCGGTTAACCCGCTTAAAAAGCAGTTGTCGGCGTTACGCGAAAGAGCGCCAAAAATCCTCCAAGCACAAAGTGAATTGTCCGCTCGGCAGGCGTTGGCGAATCCCGGCAATGCCTTACAGCGCGGTTTTTTAAAGTTTATGCGCTTATGCGCAATCATCCTGCCGCTGGCGGCTATTTGCTGGGTCGGTTATCAGGTTTTTATCGGCTATTACACCAGCAACATGACCGAAGTGGATTATTTGGGCGTGGATTTTGCTGTACATAGTACTTTGTTAATAGTCATTAGCTGGCTGATGCCTTTTTTTATCCTGAAAAAATTAAAGCCTTCGTTAGAAAAAAGCGCTTTAAAAGGACTTAACAGAGGCTTAAGTACGGCCGTCAATATGATTGACGGCGAAGTTTTGCTGGCGATAGAAAACGTCGCTAATGAACAGAGCGAACAGTTAAAGCAGCTTAATGGACTTATTGAGCTTTGCCGCGTTGGCGACGCGGACCGGCAATCTTCAGTAGACAGCAACAGTCCATTGGCCCGGATGCTGATTGATTAATAGATGCGCTAGAACACTGCTTAGCACCTCCCGGCAGTAAGCCCATAACACGGTTCGGATTACTCGAAGTCGAGAGGTTTCAGGACCAATGCTGTGCTTCGGTACGAGAGCATTTCCAGCAAATTGCAAATGATGCCTCTTTTGAGGATAATAACCGGCTACGCATAGCTTTGCTATGCTTTTGATCGACCCCCGTAACACGTCATGCGCTCGATATAGAGCCGCCATGCAAGCTTTGGAATACGCTTATGAAAAAGACCATGTACGAAAAAATCTGGGATAGCCATCTTGTCGTCGATGAGGCTGGACAGGCTCCTTTACTTTATGTTGATCGGCATTTGATGCATGAAGTCACCAGTCCGCAGGCTTTTGAAGGTCTGCGCTTGTCCGGCCGTAAAGTACGCAATCCACACAGTATTTTAGCGACGATGGATCACTGCGTACCGACCAAAAACCGCAATCTGCCGATTGCCGATCCGATTGCCAAAAAACAGATCGAAACCATGGCTGAAAACTGCCGGGTGAATGGCCTGAAACTGTATGACATGACCGACCCGAATAACGGTGTGATCCATGTTGTTGTGCCTGAGCATGGTTTTGTTCATCCGGGCATGGTGGTGGTTTGCGGCGACAGCCATACCGCGACGCATGGCGCATTCGGCGCGTTGGCCTTCGGTATCGGCACATCAGAGGTCGAGCATGTGATGGCGACTCAAACGCTGCCGCAGAAGAAATCCAAAACCATGCAGGTTGTAGTCAACGGCACGTTATCCAAATACGCCTCGGCGAAAGACATTGCGTTGGCGATTACCGGCAAAATCGGCACCGCGGGCGGCACCGGCTATGTCATCGAATATACCGGTTCCGCGATCAGTCAACTGTCGATGGAAGGTCGGATGACGCTGTGCAATATGGCGATTGAAGCCGGGGCCAGAGCGGGGCTGGTGGCTCCCGACGAAAAAACTTACGAGTATCTTAACGGCCGCGAGTTTGCGCCATCCGCCCAATATTGGGAGCAGGCATTGGCTTATTGGAAGAGTTTGCCCAGCGATGAAGGCGCGGAGTTCGATGCCATCGTCACGCTGGATGCCGCCGAGATTGCGCCGCAAGTGTCGTGGGGAACGTCGCCGGAACAAGTCATTGGCGTCGACGGTCTTGTCCCCGCGCCGGAAAGCTTCAGCGACGAAATCAAGCGTCAAGCCTGTGAAAGCGCCTTGGCTTATATGGGCCTGACGCCCAATACCAAAATAACCGACATTCCGATAGATTATGTGTTTATCGGCTCTTGCACCAACGGCCGTATCGAAGATTTCAGAATCGCCGCAGAAATGGCGGAAGGCACGCAAGTTGCCGAAGGCGTCACCGCGATTGCCGTTCCCGGTTCCTATCATGTCAAGCAACAGGCTGAACAAGAAGGCTTGGATAAAATCTTTATCGAAGCCGGTTGGGAATGGCGCGAACCCGGATGCTCGATGTGCTTGGCAATGAACGGCGATGAGCTGAGCAAAGGCCAACGTAGCGCCTCGACTTCAAATCGCAATTTTGAAGGCCGTCAAGGCAAAGGCGGACGCACGCACTTGGTTTCGCCTGCGATGGCGGCCGCGGCGGCGGCGGCAGGCCATTTTGTCGATATTCGCAAACTATAAAGATCGGAAAAACTATGGAACCGTACAAAAAACATGAAAGTATTGCGGCGTTAATGAACCGCAGCAATGTCGATACCGACCAAATTATCCCCAAGCAATTCTTAAAAAAAGTGGAGCGTAGCGGCTTTGGCGCGCATCTTTTTCACGATTGGCGCTTTAATGACGACGGCAGCGATAACCCCGAATTCGAACTGAACAAGCCTGCGTTTAAAGGCGCTAAAATTTTGGTGGTCGGCGATAACTTCGGTTGCGGCTCATCGAGAGAACATGCGCCTTGGGCGATTGCCGATTATGGTTTTAACACCATTATTTCGACCAGCTATGCCGATATTTTTTATAACAACTGTTTTAAAAACGGCATTCTGGCGATAAAAGTCGATAAAGATCGGCTGGATAAATTGATGGCCGAAATTGCCGCCAACGAAGGCGTGCAGTTTGTCGTTGATCTTGAAAACCAGCAGGTGACTACGCCGGGCGGCAATGGTTTCAGCTTTGATATCGATCCGTTCCGTAAAGGCAATCTGCTCAGCGGTTTGGATGACATCGGTTTGACTTTAAAGCATGTCGATAAAATCGAGCACTATGAGCAGCAGCATAAGTTGAACTTTCCTTGGCTTTGGGTTTGAATTTTAGTGGCTTTTGACAAAGCATATGGAGTTTGAATGGAATGAAAACAAAGCAGGGAGCAATCTCCAAAAGCATGGTGTTACTTTTGATGAAGCCAAAACAGTTTTTGATGATTCGCTGGCGAGTATTTTTGACGACGTTTGGCATTCCATTGATGAACGACGGGAGTTGATTATTGGAATGTCAAATCAAGCCAAACTGCTCGTTGTCTCTTTTACAGAACGCGCTGACGGTGTTATACGAATTATCAGTGCAAGAATGGCAACTACCGTGGAGATAAGAAATCATGAGCGCACAAACAAACACTGAAGATTTATTACCCGAATATAATTTTGACTACAGCAAAGCGAAACCGAATCGATTTGCCCCAAAAGTAATTAACGTTACGCTTGATGAAGATGTTGCTAAAGTTTTTACCGATTCCGAATCGGTGAATAAAGCATTAAGAGCGATTTTGGCGGCATTGCCTAAACAATTAACTCTGTAGTCGAATGCTGAAAGGTACGCACAGCGTACTCTACATGGCTAATATTTAATGGTTGGCTGAATTAGTGAATATGCAAAAACAGTTCATTCATAATACAAACTCAAAGATTTTAGATCTTGATAAAATTAAAGACATTGAAACTCTAAAGTCTTTTGGTACTTATGCAGAAGTAAAAATCCATGTTGAAGAGAAAATCGGTGTGTCCCTCAATGTTAACGACTGGGATCAACTTTTAAAAACAATTAATAATTTATCGTTTTCAGTTAATAAAAATATCGAAAAATTAACATTCTTCCTTACTGATAATAAGCATCTTAAAGAACTGGGTTCATTTCCCGAAGCGAAGAGGATAATTTCTCAACTTGTATCATTTCCAATGACAGCGCGTAGTTGGGAGCGGTTAGAAAGTCAGTTAAAAACCATCGTTTTAGCGTTCAGTCATCATGAGCTTACGGATAAGTCGGTAATCTTTGAAAAAAATAAAATTCGTAACTTTGTTAATAGCTCTAGGCTGGAAGGGATACAAATTAGCGACATTCCTATTTTAAAAATGGCAGATGTGATTAATAAGTATCGAGTACATTAATCATATGGATAAATACGATATAGGCAATGACCCTTATTGTTATCCAAATACAGCAATATTAAAAAATAAGCTGAAAATAAACGATGAAAAAGTTTTTGAGGAAGCGGAGCGAAATATAACAGCCATATCAATTCATGACGTTAAGTATTCAAACCCCCCATATCATTTGGAATATCTTAAAAATATTCATGCCACTTTGTTTTTCGAGTTATACGATTGGGCAGGCCAAATTCGTAATGTCGATATTTCAAAAGGCGGTACAAAGTTTTGTATTGCTACTCGAATCATTCCTGAAACCGAAAAATTATTTAAGCAATTGGAAGCTGAAAACTATTTAGCGACTATGCCACGTAATGATTTCGCTATGAAGCTTGCTGAGTATTACGCTGAATTTAATATGATACACCCCTTTCGAGAGGGTAATGGGCGCGTCCAACGTCTGTTTTTTGAGCATTTGGTTGCTTATAACGGTTATGCTTTAGATTGGTCGCCCGTTTCTCAAGACGAATGGATCCAAGCGAATATTGATGGTTTTCAGGTTCAATATCAAAGCCTAACAGATATTTTCAGAAAGGTACTCTCGCAGACTATTTAGATTATGGCGAAACAGTATTTGCTGCATGAATTCATTCCCAAGTACAAAATATGTAATTATTCAGTCCCCCTCTTTGAAAAAGAGGGGTTAGGGGAGATTTTTTAAATAAATCCCCCTCAATCCCCCTTTTTCAAAGGGGGAGGTGAATAATTACCATTAATTTATTCCCAAGTACAAAATATTAATCAACCCGCTTATATCAAGAACAAAGGCGACAACCATGTCCACCGATTCAAAACATATCCAGCTGATGGACACCACCTTACGCGATGGCGAACAAACCCAAGGCGTTTCCTTTACGCCGGTAGAAAAAGTCAGCATTGCCAAAGCTTTGTTGCAATGGCTGCGGGTTGACCGGATTGAAGTCGCTTCCGCCCGTGTTTCTCAGGGTGAAAAAGAAGCGGTCACCAACATCAATCAATGGGCCAAACAAGAAGGTTTTGCCGGGCGCGTAGAAGTTCTGGGCTTTGTCGATCACACACGCAGTGTCGATTGGATACGGGAAACCGGCGGCGAAGTCATCAACTTGTTGATCAAAGGCAGCGAAAAGCATTGCCGCGTTCAGTTAGGCAAAACGCTGGCGCAACATAGCGAAGACATTCTGCAAACCGTCAATTACGCGCTGGAAAAAGGCCTGAAAGTGAATGTTTACCTGGAAGACTGGTCGAACGGTTATCGGGATGACCCGGACTATGTCTATGCTTTGATGGATAATTTGCAGGATTCCGGCATCAGCCATTTCATGTTGCCCGATACCTTGGGCGTATTGTCGCCTGACGAAGTTTTGCTAAGTCTCGGCGATATGTGCAAACGCTATCCGCAGCTGCAATTCGATTTTCACCCGCATAACGATTACGGCTTGGCTACCGCCAACGTGATGGCGGCGGTTCGCGCCGGCGTCAATGCGATACACTGCACCGTGAATTGCTTGGGCGAGCGCGCGGGCAATGCTTCAATGGCCGAAGTGGCCGTGGTCTTGCGCGATAAAATGAACATGCAGCTGTCTATCGACGAAAGCCATATCGTGCGCATCAGCGCGATGGTTGAAAATTTTTCCGGCAAGCGCGTCGCCGCCAATGCGCCGATCGTCGGAGCCGATGTTTTCACTCAAACCGCAGGCATTCATGCCGACGGCGACCAAAAAGGCGGCCTATACAAAACCAAATTAGGCCCGGAGCGTTTCTCCCGCACCCGAAGCTACGCCTTGGGCAAGATGAGCGGCAAAGCCTCGCTGAAAAAAAACCTGGAAATGCTGGAATTGGATCTGTCGGAAGAAAACCAGAAAAAAGTGCTGGCCCGGATTGTCAGCCTTGGCGATTCCAAACAGACCATCACCACCGACGACTTGCCTTTTATCATTGCCGACGTGCTGGAGAGCAAGAATTACCAGCATATCAAATTGCTCAATTGTTCGATCACCAGCGGTCTGGATCTGGAATCGACCGCCAGCCTGCGGGTCAAAGTCAACGGCATGACGCATATTGCCTCGGGTTCCGGCAACGGCGGTTTTCATGCCTTTACCGATGCGATTAACAAAGTCATGGAGCAACATAACTACGCCTTGCCCGCATTGGCCGATTATGAAGTGCGGATACCTAAAGGCGGCCATACCAGCGCTTTAACCGAGTGCGTTATTACCTGGGATTGCGGCAACGAACTGCGTAAAACCCGCGCCGTGCATTCCAATCAGGTGTTTGCGGCGGTATTGGCGGCGCTTAAAATCATTAACATGCAGTTGCACGAGCTGAGTTTGAATCAGGCTTGAAACAAACCGTGAGCGATATGAATTCAGCTGGAAAAAGCGACGTTGTTTGCCACTGTAGCGGAACCACCGAAAGACAAATTAAGGCGCTGATTAGCGAGGGGGTCGATACTTTGGACGGAATATCCCGAATGACCGGCGCTTGCTCAGGGTGTGGGGCTTGCGACGTTGACATATTGGCAATATTAGCCAAGAAAAATATAGCCGATTGCGGTGTCTAGTTGGGTAGAGGGTGCCGCCAATCATTGATAAGTCCACTCAGGTGCGTAAATTATAGGGTAGGGCGCTTAATGAAACTTCGGCTTGGAAGGGCGCGCAATTTTTAGTTGCCGAGTCATTACCCAATCAATTCTTCATCACCCCCAGAATCATCGCAATATGCGCCAGTTCGGCGACCGACGACACCTTCAGTTTAGCTCTGATTTGGGTGCCGTAATTGGCGACGGTTTTATAGCCCAGACAAAGTTCGTCGGCGATTTTGTGCGCGGTCAAGCCTTTTGCCAGCAGCAGGAATACGTCGAATTCTCTGGGTGACAGGGCATCGACAATGCTTTGATAATCGGTCTTGCTATTTTGCGGCAGCCTATCTTTGATCAAGCTGTGTTCTATATAAATTCCGCCTGCGGCTATTTTCTGTATCGCCGCCACCAGAATTTCCGGGGCGCTGTTTTTGGTGATATAGCCTTTGGCTCCGGCTTTCATGGCCCTGTCGACATAAACCATTTCGTCGTGAACGCTAAACACCAGCACCTTGGCGTCACTGTCGCGATTGCAGATGCGGCGCAGGCTTTCCAGTCCGCCGATGCCCGGCATCGATAAGTCCAGCACCAGCACATCCGGTTGTTGTTCCAGGTACAACTGGCAGGCCGCTTCGCCGCGTTCGGCTTCGGCGATTACGTCAATATCGGCTTCGGTCGATAACAGCATCCTGAAACCCGCGCGGACCACGGCGTGGTCGTCGACCAAGATGACTTTTATTTTATCCTTCATGTCAGCGGAATCGTCGCGATAATGCTCATGCCTTGCTGCGGCTGGGTTTGTATGCTGAATTCGCCGCCCAAGCTGGTAACCCGTTCTCTCATGCCCAATAAACCGAAACCGCTTTTAATGTTGTCGACCGCGCAGCCCCGACCGTCGTCGCTGACCTGTAGCCGTAGCGTTTTTTCAGGCCGATGCTCGATTTTCAGGCTGATTTCCGCTTGGCTTGCCTGTGCATGGCGGACAATATTGGTTAAGCATTCTTGTACGATTCTGAATATTTGAATGGTTATTTTTTGCTCCAGCCGATCAATCTCGTCAGGGCAGGCAATCGCAAGGTGTAATTCAGGATTTCTCATCGCCCAGTGATTCAGCAAATCCTCCATCGTGGCTTTCAGGCCCAGCTCGGTTAATACCAAAGGATGCAATTGATGCATCATCGAGCGCACCACAGTGACTAAATGATCGCAGATAGCGATGATGGCGTCGGTCGCTTGCTTGATGTCCGCTTGTTTATGCGCGGCGGTCACCGCCATGACTTTAATCGCGGTCAGCGATTGCCCCAGTTCGTCGTGCAATTCCTGCGACAGGCGTTGCCGCTCGTCCTCTTGTATTTCCAGCGTATGTTGGGTTAATGCGCGATTTTGCTGCCGGCTTGTATTTAATTCACCGGTCATATGATTGATGGCTTTGGCGATACTGTCATATTCCTGAATGGAAAAATCGGGCAGTTTTTGGCTGTACTGTCCGGTTTCAATGACTTTGAGCGCATTAACAATCACCGCAATGGACTTGAGCGCTTTGTTGAAAGCCAGATTGACGGCTAAAAAAGTAAACAGCGTCAACAACAAAAGCGTGCCGAAAAAAGCCAGGCTTTCTTGCCAGACCTCAGTGATTTCATCCAGCGGATTGGCCTGAATAATCAGGGTGACTTGTTCGCCGTTGAAGCCGGTGATGGGATGTTCAACCTTGGGGTAATGAACCGCAACCCGATCGATAAACCATTGCGGCGGCTTTTCGTCCTGACGGATTTGCTGGTTTTTATGGGCAAAGCTGATGATTTGCCCTGAAGGTTCTTTCAGTTGAATGCTTAAATGGCGGGTTTGATTTAATGAATTAAGCTTCGGCAGCCAATCGGTTGCATGAAACGGCGTTGGCGACGCTTGCGCAAAGCCGAAGGTAATCAGTTGTACGGCCAGATTGATTGAGGAATCGACTTCTTTATTCACCGCATCGCGCGCCTGCCAAATGGCTATCGAGCTGCCCAATAACAGAATGCACAAGGAAGAGATCAAAATTCGCAGGTTAATTTGATAGCGCAGACTCATGGGTTTTGCAAACTCGGCACATGCGGCATCGGATTGACGCCATGCAAAACGCACTATTATTCATGTACGCCGCATTATTCGCTATAGGAAAAATTCTTTTTCTCGTGAGTTGCCGTATTTTTGGCGTAAAAATTGTGGAGGAGTGTAGGGATTCCCACTCCAAATGTGGAGCGGGAGAATTGTCATTTATCTTTTTTCATCGGCCTCTACGCCGATTTCCCATGATTCTGTCGAGACTTCAATAATCTTGCCGTTAGCCGCATTGACTTCGACTTTGGTTGCTATGCCTTTATCGTTGACGATATCGATTTCATAACGGGCATAGCCATTTTCTTCTATTTTGTATTCAACTTCATGGTGGGCCTTAAGCGCGATGTCTACGGCTTCTTGTTCCGTTTTAGGGATACCGCAATCCTAAAAGTCCCATCATGATGCTGTTTTTGCAAAACAGATCGGCCCCTGAGGTATCCCCTTATATCTTTCAAACGGATACCGGCCTGTTGAAAAATTCTTTCTATCGCCTGAGCGACCTTAATTTTATGACAGCCCAAAGTGTAAGGGGCCACTAAAACCGGACGCTTTCTTAAACAGCCGGGAAGGCCGTCGAAAACACATCGGAAACATCGCGCCCAAACAGTTGTATATTCAAACAATCAAGTGGGTAAGTTATAGCCTTTTTCTTTAAATAGGATCAGACAAGCGTCCACCACCGAGGCATCATACAAAACACCTCTATGCCTCATAATTTCATTGAGCGCCGCTTCAACCCCGAGGCCGGCACGATAAGGGCGATGCGAACTCATAGCTTCCACGACATCGGCTACCGATAAAATTTTCGCTTCGAACAGGATTTCATCGCCCGTGAGCCCGTAGGGATAACCTGAATGGTCCAGCCGCTCATGGTGCTGCAAGACAATCTTGGCTATCGGCCAAGGAAAATCTATGGATTTAAGAATCTCATATCCGGTTTCGGGATGCCGCTTGATCAGACCGAATTCAAGTTCATCGAGCCGCCCCGGCTTACAAAGTATTTCAGCCGGAATTTTAATCTTACCTATATCGTGCACCACGCTGGCCAGATTGAGACCTTCGATCAGATAATCGGGCAGTTGCAGTTCTTTGGCTATGGCTGAGGCAAGATGGGCAGTGCGGCGCTGATGACCGGCGGTATAGGGATCCCGCATTTCCACAGTAGAGGCAATGGCCGTAACGAATGCCAGCATACTTGAGCGAAGTTCATTGGTGCGTTCGTCTACCAAAGATTCCAAACGGTTACGCAGACGCGTGATCTCCAGATGTGTTTGAACACGCATCAACAATTCTTCACGTTGGTAGGGCTTGGTCACAAAGTCCACCGCACCCAGTTCAAAGCCGTTGACTTTATCATTCGTTTCAGACAGCGCACTGACAAAAATGATGGGTACATCGCGGGTTTCCGGCTGCGCTTTAAGGCGCCGACAAACCTCGAATCCATCCATAACAGGCATACGGACATCCAGCAGTATCAGCTCCGGTGGATTGCTAATAGCGGAATGGAGAGCCAGTTCGCCGTTGATGGCGGAACGCACTTCGTAACCTTCCGCTTGAAGGAGTTCGGTCAACAGCTTGAGGGCGGCAGGCGTGTCATCGACGGCAAGAATTTTCCCTATCATTGGTATATAGTTGTTTTTAATGGGGTATTATTAAGCGCTTTAAGAATCGCGGGATAATCAAAGTTATCGGTTAGTTGAGTCAAGATTTTTTGCAATGTCTGATCATGGAGGCCGACTTGCTTAATTACAGCTGCTATGCGCTCACTTTCCAGACTCTCCAGCGCTTCTTTCATCTCATTACGTAACGCCTCCGGCAGCATCAGAAACATATCCGGTGTTAATGTTCCGGGTAGCTCTTCATCTATAGAGAGACCTTCATAGATAAACTTCGCGCCTAGATGCTTGGCTAGGCATTCATAGATTTCATTAGCCCGGTAGGGTTTACGCACAAAATCATCCATACCGATTTCGAACATTTCCTCACGCTGTTCCATAAAAGCGGATGCTGTTACTGCAACAATTTTGACCTGTTGACCATCGGATAGCCTGCGAATGGTTTTAGTGGCTTCCATCCCATCCATTACCGGCATGCGTCTGTCCATCCAGATAATATGGGGATGCCAGCTTTGGAACAGTTCCACGCCTTGCTTGCCGTTATTCGCAACCTTGACCTGAATACCTACTGTTTCAAGTAATTGGGAAAGCAGCAATTGATTCTCCACTTGATCCTCAACAATCAGGGCGCGATAGGCAGGCTGTCCAGGCGCCAGACTCACCACATCGCCTTGGCGTGATTTTTTGGGCTTAATAATCTCTTCTTCCTTTACTTCATGTAACGGCAAGTCGATTCGAAACAGCGAGCCCTTGCCGGGTTTGCTTTCCAAGGTGAGGTGTCCTCCCATTAATTGCACGAATTGCCGGGTAATGGTCAAGCCTAATCCGGTACCTTTACTGTCTCCCTGTTCATTTAGTTGCACAAAAGGATCGAAGATGAGTTGCTGGTCTTTCAGTGCGATGCCGGAGCCTGTATCTTCAACCTCAATCAATAAATGAGCAACAGTGTTTTGCTTTGTCCCAAGACGCAAAGTCACTCCTCCTTGCTGGGTAAATTTGATCGCATTGCCAATCAAATTGATCAGTATCTGACGAAGACGCGCTTCGTCGCCGATGATAAATCGCGGAAATTTGGATGATTGGTCAATTAATAGCTGCAAACCTTTATTCTGGGCGCGCATGGACATCATATCCGTCACATCCCTGACCATACCGCCAAGATCAAATGCCGATTCCTCAAGTTGAACGCGACCGGCATCGATTTTGGCCATGTCCAACACATCGTTAATCAGGTTTAGCAGGTGTTCGCCACTGCGATTGATGATTTCAAGATTGCGCCGCTGGCTTTCGGGAAATTGGGCATCCTTATGAATCATATTGGAAAAACCGAGAATAGCATTTAGCGGAGTACGCAGTTCGTGGCTCATATTGGCGAGAAACACGCTTTTCGCTTTGTTTGCAGTTTCCGCTGCATCGCGTGCTTTTTGCAGCTCTGCCGGGCTGGGTAGGCTCAAGGCCCGCGGGATTACCCACCAAATCGCAAACACCGTTGCAGTGGCGATTACGGCGGATATTGCATTGAGATATGCCTCCAGCCAATACAACGGAATCCAGATCGTCACCACCGAGAGAAAATGGGTGCCGGCGCAGGTCAGAATGAATGCATTGAAAAACGATAGATATAGCCAGCGATATTGCAGATCTTTGCGCTTCCAGACGAAATAAGCTATGCCTATAGGATAAGTGGCGTAGGCGAGCGTCATCAGCGTGTCCGAACCGGCCATCAGCCAGAGCAACGGTGAATCCCATTTCAGGCAGAAGCCATGCGGAATTAGACCGTTAACCCCAAAAAAATCAATCAAGGTTTGCATTATTCAATCCCCGATACCATAAGAAAATGGGGGGATCCTTTTACGCACAGACAGTGCGTTATAAGTCTCTATTGGGTTTAGCATAGTGAAACTACCTTGAAGTGATGCACACTTTCGCTACTCACAAAGCCTTTTTATTGTTAAGGTTTGTGCGTCGACGGCGAATTCTACAGCGTTTGTAAAAGCAATACCAATTTTAGCCGTTTGAGCCGGTCCTCCCTTATAACTTTGCGCTCTGCCCGCAGGAAATGGATGTGTTGCTTGTCAAATTGACCGATAAAACGTTCGTTTTTCGAGTGTTAGAGTGACCTTTCTTGTCCCGCAACACCCAATAAATCGGAATTAGCGTGCGGAGCCATTCCGGTCGGCAAATGGTCAACGCCAGGCTATCGTTTCGCACAATCGAAAAGTCTTATTGAAGCAGACTATTTTTATGGTTTGGCGCTGGATGAAGAGCTGCTGAACTTGTCGGTTTAGATTTTCATTTATTCGTCATGAAAATGTGGCGTCATCCGTACTAAATTTTTCCGCACTCGATTACATAATAGATGCGGAAATACCGGAGAGTGGCAGGAATAGCAAGAAGGTTTTAGGGATGCATTAGATTTTCATAAAGCTCTTGCGAAAGCCTCAAGAGGTTTTTGGGAAAAGGCGTTATCGCAGGGATGCTTGGCAGCGCGGACACCAATTAGGCCGGGCGTCCGCTTATTTTTTACCAGTTGAGATATATTTATGGCCTATGAGGTTAAAACTGAATAAAGCTTGTCGCTAACTACGGATCAATGACTTTGCCTCGCTATTCAACCATGGGCGATGGTTTTATCGGTAAACAGATAATCTTTCAATTCGTGCTCGAAGCTTGGGTCTTGGCGTCGAATCCATTCAAGTATCATTGCCGCATGTTCTTTTTCCTCATCGCGGTTATGCGCAAGAATGGCCCTTAATTCAGGGTTCTTGCAGGCATTGACGCGTTGGTTATAAAAATCCACCGCTTCCAGTTCCTCTCTGAGCGAGATTAGCGCTCGGTGCATGTCGCGGGTTTCATCGCTCAATTCATGAACGGGTTCTTGGTAACTATCGCCTGCCATCGTTTCTTCCTCCAAAGGTTAAATATCTATTGTTCTTTAGGAATGGAAATTAAATACCCCATACATTTTGTGCAACAAGTAACCTGTTCGGTTATTTCCATGAGTTATTGCCTGTTCAAGTTGTTTTATTCATTCCTTAATGCTTGCCGGGCTCCAGTTTGACGCCGCGACGTTCGTAAGTAATGTAAGCCTGAATCGCCACCATTTTCGGATCGTCAGCAGCCAGAGGCAGGCCTTCCAGCGGATTGCGCAGACACCAGTTAATCATTTCCCACACCGGTATCACCCTGCCTATCTGCTTCTGGAATTTGGGATAGGTTTCCGGGTGGGTATTGGCGGCGTTGGGGTGGCATTGCGCACAAGCGACGCCGTTACTGCCCAAGGTCGGACTGGTCCATAACTCCCGGCCTTGTTTAACGCTATCCATGAACTGCTGCTGCCAGCGTTGCTCGTCGGCGCCGGTAAACTCGTCGGCCTGAGCCGCATTAACAGTTATTGCCAAACCGAATACGGCAAAAGTCGTGGTGATATAGTTAAATCGGGTCATTTCGTTGCTCCTTTTCCGGATTGATTAATAGTGTCGTTGCGGATTAATCCGCGCTTTTTCGTCTTGAAAGTCCTTGTCTTCCGGATGTTTTTTGCTCTTATCGAAACGCACTACCCGATCGGCGTTGTTGTACAGGGAAAAATTCAGATCGACGTTGCCGCTGGCGACATTGATAAACTGCCAGCCGGTGGCATCACGCTCGAAGAACGGATCGGCACGGTTCATCGGCACCGTCAGTTTAGGCAGATAGTGCTCGGCCTGCGCATAACTGGCCGGATAAGGCCAGGGCCAAGCGGTAGCCATCACCGAGTTAAAGCTGATGTTACCGATCTGGTTATATTGAATTTGGTGCACATGACCGTAAATCACCGAGACTTTACTGAACGGCTTGAGTAGCGCCTGAATCTGCTCGGCATCTTCAGTCCAGAAATTCCAGCCTTTATAGATTTTTTGCAGAGGCGAGTGCGAGAACACCACAATCGGCGTGGTCTTGGCGACTTTGGCCAGATCGGTTTTCAGCCAGTTGCGTTGTTCATCGCCGACCATAAACGGCGAACCGTTGGGATTATCCAGACCGGCCATTTCCAGCATGCGCTGCTCGTTGGTCGGCCAGCGGTTATAAGTCCAGTCGTCGTAAGTGCGGATGCTGTTCAGCACGATGAAATGCACGCCTTTGTGATCGAAGCTGTAATACTGCGGGCCGAACAATTTTTCCCAATAAGCGCCAAGGTCGAGGTAATAATCATGCTCGCCCATCACGTAATGCACCTTGTGACTCAGTGCCGACATGATTTCCGCGCCATGATCCAATTCGGCCTGCGAGCCCAATTGCGCCAGATCGCCGCCGAACATCACGAAATCCGGTTTGGGTGTCAGCAGATTGGTTTCGGCCACAGCCCTGATCAAGCCTCTGTCCCAGTTTCTGACGAAACGGTTGCCGTTGATGTGCTGGATATGTGAATCGGAAATATAGGCGAAGGTGAAGTTTTGGCTGGGTTCGGCAAAAGCCAATTCGACCAGACTGAGCGGCAAGGTGCTGCCCAAGGCCAAGGCGCCGCCGGTTTTTAAAAAATGACGGCGACTGTGATTAATCTTATTCATGACTGCCTCCTGTTTGCACACCGACCGTGGCGCCGGTTTTGGCATATTGGTCACTGGTCAATGCTTCCATGAACGCCACCAGCTCGTCAATTTGGACATCGGTCAGATTCAACGGCCTTATGCCGCCGCTAAGAAAAGCGTTAACCTGTGCGCCAGCCGGCGTGACGCCGCCATTGTTGTAATGAATCACTAGCTCTTTCAGTGTTTTCAGGCTGCCGTCGTGCATGTATGGCGCAGTCAAGGCAATATTGCGCAGGGTTGGGGTTTTGAACGCGCCGAGATCGTTAAAGCTGTCATTGACTGCAAACCGCCCCAATTCCGAGGATTTTTTATCGGTCAATACAATCTTGTCCACATCGCCGCCCCGTATTTTGGCCTCGAAAAACGCCTGCGTCAGTCGGGGTAGATCTTGCTGAACGGCGTTGATACCGATGCCTATATTATGAAAGCGGCTGTCGTTGAACAAGGCATGATCCTGCTCAATGGTATGACACGAAACACAACGTCCCTGCCCGAGGAATAATTGAAAACCACGCTGCTGCTGTTCGGTCAGGGCCGTTTTGTCGCCTTTGAAATAATAACGGTCGAATGCCGAATTACCGGCAACAATGCTGCGCTCGAAACTGGCGATGGCCATGGCGACATGATCCATAGTCAGTTGCCGGCCGCCGACCTTGAACACCTCGGCAAATGCCGCTTTGTAGTCGGGATCTTCACGGGCGATATCGAGTATCGGCTGATGATTGGGCAAACCGGCTTCGACCGGATTAACGAACGGCTGTTTGGACTGGCTTTCCAGATCCGGTTCGCGACCGTCCCAGAATTGCGATTTGGAGAAAGCCGCGTTGATGACGGTCGGTGCGTTTCGGGTGCCGGTCAGACCGTGATGACCGGCGGATACCGGCAAGTTATCGGTGAAGCCTTTACCCGCATCATGACATGTGGCGCAACTGATAGTGCCATCGATAGAAAAACGTTTGTCATGAAACAGCTTGTCGCCCAACGCGATTTTGGCCGGCGTTTGCGGATTATTGAGTGGTATGGGAAGCGGTGGAAGACCCAGCAGGTTGTTGTCGGCGCTGGTATTGGATGTTGGAGCTTGAGCTGGAGCGGGACTGACCGGGTCGGATTGCCTGCTGTAGACGGCCTGACTGCAACCGAATACGGCCGCACCGAGCGTCAGTAAAAATAAATGGCGCATAATTCCCTCTTAAATTGTGTTTTTTACAATGAGAACTAACCGGGCTCAAAGTCTGCGGCAACTAAACTTTTGTGTCAAGAACTCTGAGCTCTTGCTGATATAGATGACATCGTTGATCAAGCAACGTTAATTCAGGCATCTGGAGTGAGTTTTTAGCTGTCATGTCGGTCAATCAATTCAGTGCTCTATAGCAACAAATAGAACTGTCCGGTTTTATAGCGCATGAATTGCAGTATTACTGCTTTCTATAAAACTCATACCTACATTTAAGACAGCGTCATGGTCTGATCATGCCGTGTCGCAAAGCATGTCATTTAATTAATGCCGGGGGTAAGAGCATTCCTTTACATATTTTTACTCAGCATTAACAGAAACGAACAACAATTGTTGACTTGCCAAATGATAATCATTATCATCTTTATCAAAGTAACTTGATCCGCTTTATTATGGAAAACAACTGGGTTAAACATAGCAATCTCAGTAGATACCTTGGCATCACTCATTGAAAGCGAGTGTATTCATGCTGTGGATTTCAGGTGCCTGGATATTGATTCGAAAAAAACGGTCTGGAAATTGTTTTTATCCATTGTGAAATTAACAAAAAAGAATAACCCTGAATATCAGGAAAATTATTATGTCTGAAAAAGATCAGCAAGAGACGTTATTAATGGCGATTGAGTATTTAAAAGCTCAATATGAATCCTTGCAAAATCCTTGTATTGCTCTGCTCATTTCCCGCTATTACCGTTTACTTGCAAATTTTAATATTACTGGAAATAAACGGGAAAAGTACGTCAACTACTCTAAGTCATGGCTTGCCTGTCATATAGCCAACCCAAGGCATTCTCCGCAAATGCAAAATCAGCTGACTGACTTTATTCTGCCTGATGAACTCAACTGATAAAGGAACAATCGTGGAACAAAAACCGGACAGCATCGCAACGCTCATTAAAGAGAGAAAAACCGATCAGGCGTCGTTTGTTAAATTGCATTCAATCCTGTGCTTTTTGATGACACGCTTTTATCAGGCCCCATGTCCTAAGCTTGCTCATTTTATTGTCAGCCATATTCGCCTGGTGATTGAGCATCCCGACGTAGCCGCTTCCCCTGACTGTGGGGCCCTGTACTTGCAACTGCTGCAACAATGGCAAAACATAAGCGCTGTCTTATTGCAACAAAAGCAACATCCTGCCGCAGAGAGCAAGAACATGCATTGATTCAAGACAAATAGTAATTATTTTCCGTTTATGGATAAAAATTTTTTTGCACCTACTGCGCCGGTAGAGCCAAACCGGAACGCAATACGGATTCCACAACCCCGTTTGCACAGCAAGGAACTTTTTGAAAACGCACACGAGATTGCCATAGATCATGCCGGAGAAGAATATCGATTGCGTTTGACGCGTCAGGGCAAATTAATTCCGACCAAATAAAAAAATAGCCAGCCATCGCCTTTTGTGTGACCAGCCAGCCAACAACAAGCTACACACTTAAGTGAGATATTTATGAAAAACCACACAAACAGACCGCTGATGCTGGCTATTGCCGCCCTATTGAACGCGCCGCAGACCGAAGCTGCGGAAATCGCTCAGCCGGTGCTTCCCGAGGTTAAGGTGAAAACCTCCGTTGAACAAGAACCCGCCTACAAAGCGGATACCTCCAGCACCGGACTTAAGTTCGAGGCGGCCATCCGGGACATTCCGCAGTCGGTCAGCGTAGTCAAAGAAGAATTGGTCAAATCGCAAAATGCGTTCAATCTGCGCGATGCGCTGAAGAATGTCAGCGGTCTTACCATTGCCGCAGGGGAGGGCGGTCGTACCGGCGATTCGATTACCTTGCGCGGGTTTTCAGCCAACTCGGATACTTATCTCGACGGCGCCAAGGAAAACGGCCAGTATTCTCGCGACACTTTTTTCCTTGAACGCGTGGAAGTGCTCAAAGGCGCTTCTTCGGTATTATTCGGGCGCGGTTCGACCGGCGGCGTCATCAATCCAATCGCTAAAAAACCGGTCATGGGGAAGACATTTGCGACTGCCGATTTCACTTACGGCAACTACGACTTCAAACGCACCACGCTGGATGCGGGCACCAAACTGAACGATCAGGTGGCGGTGCGGCTCAATACGCTGTATCAGGATTCCGATTCTTTCCGCGATTACAACTACACCAACCGCTGGGGAATAGCGCCGTCGATAAAGTACGACATCACCAAAGATACCGATTTAACCCTGATGTTGATGCATCAGGAAGAAGACAGCGTGTTCGACTATGGCGTGCCGATGATCAATGGCAAGCCTGCCAATGTATCCGGCAATCAGTTTTACGGTTTCAAGGACGATCTGCTGCAAACCTATAATACTTCGGTTGTGACCGCGATATTCAATCACCGCTTCAACTCGGAATTTTCAGTGCGGAATACCTTCCGATACGGCGATTATGAGCGTGACTACCGCACTTTGTTGTTCTCCGGGGCCGCCATCGGCACCGGAGCTACAGCTACGATAGCGCGAAGCCAAGCCTTGCGCAGCAGCCCTCAACAGAATTATTACAACCAAACCGATTTCACCTTCAAGAAGCCGCTGTTCGGGTTTAATAACACCCTGCTGTTCGGCGCGGAAGTCGGCTGGGAAAATTATACCTTTCGCTCCAAAAACTCGACCGGCGTCACTCCGGTGTCTATTTATGACCCCGTAGGGGTGGCTAGCGTAGGGTTAGGACGCGCCAACGATTTTTCAGGGGTACTGACCACCGACAGGAATACCAAAACCAATACCGCCGCCGGTTATGTACTCGATCAGTTTGAGATTACACCGCAATGGAAACTGCTTGCCGGCGGACGTTATGATGTCTTTCAAGCGAAACAGGATGACTTTCTGCTTAACACCAACGATTTTGAACGTACCGATCACCAATGGAATCCTCGCGCCGGGCTGGTTTGGCAGCCGAAAGACTGGCAGGCGTATTATTTCAGCTACGGCACTTCGTTCAATCCTTCGGCCGAGACTTTTTCCCTGGCCACTAATAACGCCAACCTAAAACCGGAGCAAAACCAAAACTTGGAAGTCGGCGCCAAATTGGATCTTTTCGATGGCCGACTCAGTGCGACCGGTGCGTTATTCCGGCTGGAAAAAACCAATGCGCGGACCACCGATCCGACCGATCCGACCCGGAATATTCTGGCCGGTGAGCAGAAAACCGACGGTTTTGAATTAGGTCTGGCCGGCGATATCCTTCCCGACTGGAGTCTTTCGGCAACTTACGCTTATCTCGATGCTGAAATAACTAAATCGAATAGCAGCGCAACAGGCTCGGTCAGCGGGCTATCCAAATCATTGCAAGGCAAGACTTCGGTGAATGTACCGGAGAACAGCGGCGTGGTCTGGAGCAGTTACCATATCAGCCCTGAATGGGAAGTCGGCGGCGGGGTGTTTATGTCGGGTTCGCGTTTTACCGATTCCGTTAATGAAGTGACTTTGCCCGGCTACGCGCGTCTCGATGCGACTGTGGCTTACCATCAGAAACACTTCGATATACAGGCCAATGTCTTTAACCTGCTGGACAAGAACTATTACGAGTCCGGGCAGACCAATACCGCGCTGCCGGCGACGCCGCTTTCGGGACAGCTTACGTTGCGGGTGAAATATTAAAGGCGTAGGCCGGAATAAGGCCATCCAAGCGCGTAGCGCGAGGTGGCGTTTCCGGCGGCGGATTGCCGGAAACGCCGGTTTTTGCTACCGCTCAAACCGGCTTATTCCGGCCTACTGCAACCACATCACAGATAGAGGGGGCCAATTTTGCTACTTGCCATTGAAAATATTTTAACCACTGAAGAACTCGCCGGAGCGCGCGGTTTATTCGCCAAAGCGCAATTTGTCGATGGCCGGGTTACCGCGGGCGAGTTGGCCGCGAAAGTGAAAAACAACCTGCAACTGGCCGCCCATGCGCAGGAGACGCAGGTGCTTACCGGCATCGTTCATGATGCGTTGCATCGCAATCCGCTGTTTGTGTCCGCGGCCTTACCGAAAGTGGTCTGTCCGCCGCTGTTCAATCGTTATGTACCGGGCATGGAATTCGGCATCCATGTCGATAATGCGATCCGCGTCGGCGCGGTGACTTTTCGCACCGACGTATCGGGAACGCTGTTTTTGTCCGAGCCGGAAGAATACCAGGGTGGAGAATTGATCATCGAAGATACTTACGGCGTGCAGCAGATTAAATTACCCGCCGGAAGTCTGGTGCTTTATCCTTCCAGCAGCCTGCATAGAGTGGAACCGATCACCGGCGGCCACCGCGATGTCGCCGTGTTCTGGGTACAGAGCATGATTCGCGATATTGCCCAGCGCAGCTTGTTGTTTCAGCTTGACGCCGGTATTCAGAGCTTGCGCGCCCGCGCCCCGGAAAGTCCCGAAATTGTGCCGCTGGTTGCTACTTATCACAACTTGCTGCGGATGTGGGCGGATATTTAAATTCAAACGGAGAACATCATCATGACCCTTATGCAAAAACCGGAAATAGCGATCCGACAACCTCAACGCACGCCATGGCTCAAATGGATGCGCCGTATTCATGCCTGGGTCGGGCTGTGGGGAGCGGCGTTGGGGCTGCTTTTCGGCGTTAGCGGTTTTTTATTGAATCACCGTGCGGTGATGAAGATTCCGGCGGTAAAAATGGAGCAGTCGCAAATCGAATTGGCTTTGCCGACGCCGCCGCCCGTCGATGCAAAGGCTTTGGCCTTATGGCTGCAAACGCAGTTAAGCATCGACCGGGAGCCCGGCAGAATTTCCGCCGAACCGGCAAAAACCGTGACGTGGGCCGGTCAAAGCCTCCAACAACCCGGCCAGTGGCGAGTGGAATTTCAAAGTCCGCAACACTCTGTGAATGCCGAATACTGGGTAGGCAATGCTTATGTTTCGGTCAAGCGTCAGGATGCCAACGCGTTCGGCTTCATCACCCGATTGCATAAAGGTGTCGGCATGGGAAGCGCTTGGGTATTACTGGCCGATACGTTGGCCGGCGGCTTGGTGTTTCTGTCCCTGACCGGGCTTTTGTTGTGGACCAAGCTGCACGGTTCGCGCCTGACGATGGCCGGATTGGGGCTGGGCTCGCTTGGGCTGGCGGTGTTTGCGGTGTTGGATGCGTTGTGATGGTTTCGGCTTTGATTCGAACCGGATTGGCATATAAAAGCCGCCGATTTTTTTGAGTTAGCCAATAGTAGGTAGCATTGCATATTGTATATTCAGTGCTGAATACGTATTGTTGAACTATCGGCGGAGTGATGGATCGGCAGTTTTTGACTGAGTTAAGGTATGAACAGTTTCGGTCAATTGCAGGTCTGTATATCATTTTGTCCGGTCAAGCCCCCTTCTTTTAGGAAAGGGAACAAAATATAATTAAATAAACTGTGAGGATTTTAAAATGGCTGAAGAGCAAGAAAAAGACTACACATGGTGGATCGCCGGTTGCGCTATTGTCGCTATTATTGTTTTAGTTGTGCTGCTGAAAAAGGACGAAACTAAGCATTTGCAAAGTGGCGCGGTAGAACAATTGCAAACCGAAACCTTCAAGAATATAGAAAAGAGAAAAACCAGCAATGTCACGGGCGACGTAGGTAATTGAAACAACACCCCCGTTATTTTCATAACGGGGGTGTTGTTACCCCATGCTGATTTCCCTACCGGCGAGTTCGTTTATGTTGATAGTTCAAGTCACGTTATTGATTTGTTGAGCGGTAATAATCAGCGAATTTCATGCGATTCATTTGGTATTTACTCAAATTCAGCATTAAAACCGTTAAAAAATCCGGAATGGACTTTGATCGAGCTATCGAACCTGCATTAGCTAAACATTACCGGAAGCATCTTTCATCTTTACCTTATCCAAGTGTAATTATTCACCTCCCCCTTTGAAAAAGGGGGATTGAGGGGGATTTATTTAAAAAATCTCCCCTAACCCCTCTTTTTCAAAGAGGGGGACTGAATAGCTACATCCAAGTTAGCCAACTTGCAAGGCATCCGCTTTATTTCCCCGCCTAAACATAGACATCCTGTTTGTACTTCGTCAATAGAGTGCGCGGTACATACGCTATATTCAGCGTATATTATTCTTAACAAAATAGTCTGGAATGTTAAAACAGCTTACGATTTTTTCACTGACAGCGCCTATTTGTCCAATCAAAATAGCCGGTCTGTATTATAAAAACAACAATACAGCAGTCGTTTTCAATCAATTTAAACGCTTTCCGATCAGTGAAGTCGGCAAGTGTTCCATGCTGTTTGACAACAGACGAACTTAAAAAAAAGAGGGGAGCATGAGATTGCTTTGCTCCCCCTATGGCTAAAGTATTATCAATAGATGAGGGCAATAGCTTAAGCGTTAATTTAGCGTTTTGGGATATGTGCGAATACTTATGCCGGCTGTCATAGAAGCTTGTGGAAGCGCCCATCATTGGACAGGAGAGCTGACCAAGCTCGGCCATAATGTGATCTGGTTGAATGCGCGCCATGTCAAAAGCTTTATCGTTGGCAATAAAAACGATTTTAACGACGCAAAGCCCTCTCCAGCGGGAGAGGGTTGGGTGAGGGGATTTAAAATAAGGAAAAATGCTTATTTATATCCCCTTATCCCAATCTTCTCCCTGAGGGCGTAAGTATCCACACAAGCCCCGGCCCCTTCTCCTTTGAGCACAAAGGTTGAGATAAGTAAAGTGTAAGCAGTTGATTTTATTCTCCTCACCGCAACCATATTCAGCAGGATAGGGCGTTAGACCGCTTTGTAACTCTTTGTATTTATAATACAAAAAAGTTATGTAGACAGTTATGCCCCGAGAGAGACGGAGCAAATGCCACTCTATTGGCTGCGGACTCTATATCACGCAGGTTAGACAGCAATTACCGTTGATAGTGGAAGATGCTGAACAGGGCTTAACCGATTTAAGCCGGAAACTGTTAGATGGGGCATCACCGCTAACAGGCGCATAGACAAATAGTTTCAATCTTTGCCCGGGTTATCGATAGAATGGCGCAACACAAAAAGCGGCAAGGATGAAACGATGACCGATAAGAAAACACCCTCTTCCTCAGCACTATCCGAAAATATCATTGCCGTTATCAGCCTGCTCGGCATCGGCGGCTATCTGGTGTTACGCTATGGGCTTGATGTTGAGCATCGGATTTACACATTATCGTTGAACGCGGCTTTAGCCACTTCGGCAAGCGAAATCTACCGAGGCCAATTCGTTTTTCCGATTGAACCGGCGTCGGCGCCTTTGCTTGCGGTGCTGATACTGGGGGGCATTCCGCTGATTTTTCAGCTCGGCTTGAAATTGGCGCAAGGCGATTGGGGCGCCGATTTACTGGCCGGTGTTTCGATAATTACAGCGGTTTTACTGAATGAATACTTGGCCGGCAGCTTGGTGGTGCTGATGCTGTCCGGCGGCGTAGTGCTGGAAACCTATGCGGTGCGCAAAGCGTCCTCGGTGCTTGAAGCGCTGGCCAGACGCATGCCGTCCCTTGCGCACCGGAAATCGGCTAACCAACTTATCGACATTACGACCGCACAAGTGAATATCGGCGATATTTTGTTGATCATGCCGCATGAAATCTGCCCCGTTGACGGTACGGTAGTGGAAGGCTCCGGTACCATGGACGAATCCTACCTGACCGGCGAACCCTATATGATGTCGAAAGTCAGCGGCTCCCAAGTGCTGTCAGGGGCCATCAACGGCGATTCGGCGCTGACCATTCGTGCCGATAAATTGGCTGTCGACTCCCGCTACGCCAAAATAATGGAGGTGATGCGGTCGTCCGAGCAGTACCGACCGAATATCCGGCGGCTGGGCGACCAACTGGGCGCACTGTATACGCCGTTAGCGGTGCTTATTGCATTAATTGCTTGGGCGTCTAGCGGCGATGTGGTTCGTTTTTTAGCGGTACTGGTGATTGCCACGCCGTGCCCGTTGCTGATTGGCATACCGGTCACTATTATCAGCTCGATTTCGTTAGCCGCGCGGCGGGAAATCATCATCAAGAATCCGGCCATACTGGAAACCATCGGCACTTGCCGCACCGCTATTTTCGATAAAACCGGCACCTTGACCTATGGCCGCCCCTCGCTGACCGCGTTGATTCCGGCTCAGGGCTATGACGAACAGGAGCTGTTAACGCTAATCGCCAGCCTGGAGCGCTACTCCAAACACCCGTTATCTCGCGCGATTATTGCGGCGGCGAAAAAATCGGCGTTATCTTTATTAAGCGTCACCAACATTACCGAACTGCCGGGCGAAGGGCTTAAAGGCAACGTGGACGGAAAGCGGATTCAGCTGACCAGCCGCAAAAAATATAGCGAGCGGCGTCCTGATCTCGCCGAAATGTTGCCGCCTGTGATCGGCGGTTTGGAATGCGTGGTGCTGATTGACGATGCTTATGCCGCGACCCTGCAATTTCGGGATGAAGTCCGCACCGACAGTTTATCGTTTATCAATCATTTGAAACCCAGCCACCTGTTTGACAAGGTGATGCTGGTGTCCGGAGACCGCGAATCGGAAGTACGCTTTTTGGCCGATCAAGTCGGTATTGAACATGTTTATTTCAGCCAAAGCCCCGAGCAAAAGCTGGCGTTGGTGCGTAATGAAACCCGCAGCTCAAAAACCGTGTATCTGGGCGACGGCATCAATGACGCACCGGCGCTGACTGCCGCGACTATCGGCATCGCCTTTGGCCGCAACAGCGATATTACCGGCGAATCGGCGGACGCGGTGATCATGGACAGCTCGCTGCTAAAAGTCGACGAGCTGTTCCATATCGGCGAACGGATGCGTAAAATTGCGCTGCAAAGCGCGGTGGGCGGCATGATGCTGAGTTTGATCGGGATGATTTTCGCCGGTTTGGGCTATTTGACGCCGGTAGCCGGAGCCATTATTCAGGAAATTATCGACGTTTTGGCGGTATTGAATGCGTTGAGAGCGGCCGTTGCACCGAAGACGCTCTCGGATTTTTAGTGGGACATGGATTTAAAAGAATTCACCACGAAGGCACGAAGGACACGAAGTTTTATTTCTTCATGTCCTTCATATCCTTCGTGGTGAATAAATAATTTTAAAGTGCCGCCTATAGCTAAAAAGTTGCGGCTAAATCGATTAACCACGGTAGAGCCCGTTTAACCCCATGTCCCTTATAAAGGAAAAACTCATGTCTCCCGGCGGCTGGACGGGTTATTTAACCCGTCCACAAGTTTAAGTGTTCAATGTAATTCATTGATAAAAAGCGTTACGGTCGGGCCGAATGCCCCGACCGGCACCTTTCAAATTTCAATGACTTAGTTCTTAAGTTGGCGCATATGCGGTAGAGGCCCTTTAAACCCATGTCCTGCTTGCTGATTGCAGACTCATTACTAAGGAAAAACCCATGTCGCCTCATCACGAAACCCACCGGACTCATCGCATCGGCTGGCTACGCGCCGCAGTGTTAGGGGCCAACGATGGCATCGTATCCACAGCCAGCCTCATTGTCGGCATTGCCGCCTCTCATGCGGAACATCATGAGATCGTTTTGACCGGCGTTGCAGGCCTGGTTGCCGGTGCGATGTCGATGGCGGCGGGCGAATACGTATCGGTCAGTTCCCAAGCCGATACCGAACAGGCCGATTTAAAGCGTGAGCGCAAGGAACTGGCTGACGATGGACATTATGAAAAAAATGAACTGGCGTCGATTTATATATCGCGCGGACTTGATCCTTTATTGGCCGAACAAGTAGCGGAGCAACTGATGAACCATGATGCCTTGGGCGCTCATGCCCGCGACGAACTGGGCATTTCGGCAACCAGTATAGCAAGGCCGATTCAAGCGGCGCTGACTTCGGCGGCTACCTTTTCTATTGGCGCCGGCTTGCCTTTATTAATAGTCTTGTTGACCCCGGATACCGATTTAATCGTGCCGGTATCATCCGCGTCCTTGCTGTTTTTAATATTGTTGGGCATGTTGGCGGCCTATAGCGGCGGGGCGGGCATTATTAAAGGAGGCGTTCGCGTCGCCTTTTGGGGCGCGTTGGCGATGGGGCTGACCGCCGCTGTCGGTTCGGTTTTCGGAACGGTTGTGTAATCCTCGTGCATTGGCAGGTTTACATGATTCTTTGCAGCGATGATTCGTTGTATACCGGCATCACCAATGATGTGGCGCGGCGCTTTAATCAGCATGGCGACAAACAAGGCGCTAAATATTTTCGCGGCAGACAGCCCAAGCAGCTGGTTTATGTCGAGACCGGTCATGACCGTAGTTCAGCCGGTAAACGGGAAGTCGCGATAAAAAAATTGCCTAGATTAGAGAAATTGCAGTTGCTGGGTTCTGAGAATAATAAGGTGGGGGATTTTCCGTTATGAACATCAGTCGGATGAATGGCGCTTCGGTATAACAACGAGAATGTGAATAACCAAATTTATCTTGATTACGCAGGGATTTCACACATAGGTATTAAATTCAGACGTTCAGCGCGACGCGCAAATTTACGGTCATCGAACGTCAAAAATGCACTGCAAGCCCCAGAAGCGGCCAAATGCAAGGCATCTGGAAATTCAATGCCGGCTCTGCACCATGCGACGGCTGTTCGGAAAGAAATTTCATCCTCAATGACGATATTCGGCAAGCCTTGCAGATGTTCGAAAACGGACATGACTTGTTCAGGCGGAAAGCGAAATTTATCGGCTTGAGTCAAAACCCGGAAAAACTCAAGCAAAACCGTTTTTGTCACCAGTAGTTCGGGTTCATCCCTGAAGATGTGTAAGGCAAGGGGCGATTGCAAGGTATCGTCTTGTGCATAGTAACGCACCAGGATATTGGTATCGACCGACTTCACAGCGATTGCGCCGCGCCTTTGGCAATAGCGTCGTCCATTTCTTCCAAGGAGACTGTCGGTCCGGTATAGCTCAGTATTTGGGGGCCTTCTTCAACCCGTGAGATTTTGTCCGGTTTTTTTACCGGGCGCATAACAATCGAGTCACCTTGACGCTCAAAAGCCAGTTCGGCGCCGGGTTTTAAGCCCAAAGCATGAATGAGATTGTCAGGGATATGGACATCGCCGTGAATGGATAAAGTAGGCATAGGGGTTTTTCTCGCAAATGAATTTGTACTATATGAGTGTATTATCAAGCATGGATGCGTCATAACCATAGATTCAGGAAAAAATAGCGTCAAGGGTTAATACATTCGTATACCGAGGATCTTGCTAAAAAGCTTACAATTTTTTCAAGCGCTGGGAGCTTTACATCTTCAGCTTGATTTTCCATTCTTGAGATGGAGGATTTTTTTATGCAAAGCCGAGTTGCCGGCTCTTCCTGTGTTATACCGGCGGCTTCTCTCGCTTCTTTTAACATAACTCCAATTTTGAAGGTCTGATAGCCTTCATTAAAGTTCAGAGCGAATTCTTCATCGCTTTCTTTCCTTTTCGCCACATATTTCTTTAAATCACTCATTTCATTTCCCCATCAAATAATCTTTCTTTCGTTGTTCGGAGAGTAAAATTTCAGATTTAGGTGTTTTTTGCGCTTTCTTTTTAAATCCATTGGTTAAAACAATGAAGTTTTTGTTATCGAAAATTTGTTTTCACCTTCCACAACAGAATTATTGCTCGACCTTAATTTCTAACGCTCTTTAACAAATATTTGTGTGGGAAAGTCTTTAGCATTCCTAATATTGAGCTTAGAAAGTAATTGCAGCATTTTTTCTACCTGTTGAGCTGAGCTTGACACGTTATCATCAAACCAAGGCGCCTTATCACCGATTGTCCAATAACCAACACCTTGATCCAATCTAATATGAGTTGTTTTTCCTGATAGCCATGTCAATTCCATTACTCGGCCATGTGGCGTATCGCTTGCCGCATTAACAACACAATTTTCATCCATAGCCTCAAAATAGGCTGCGATAACATCCAAGCGTATATTGTCATCCATCCAATCTGCCAATAAACCGCGTTTCTGATAGCTGCTTTCCCGCTTAACAAAGGTATCAATAACAATTTTAGGCTTAGTCCAATTACTTTTCATAAGCTGCTTTAAGCCATCAATAAGTTCTGTGATCAGCATAATCGACCACGGGGAGAATAAATAGCGATCTGAATAATGTATGCAGCTAAGTTCATCCAAAAGTACATGTTGTTGCAATAATGGATGATGTCCAAGCACACGTTGCCAAAATTTCTCAGCAAATTGAGTTAATGAGCCATTGCATTCAGCAAGTATTTCAATTTCTATATCGCCGTTTCCGGTATTCGGCTTCAAAGCCTCTTCATTCAGATACTTTAATACCGGCATAAGCGGGTAATTGTCCGCAGAGACCAAAACACTGTCTGGCAGATTTAGCCAGTTTTGCGCGGGTATTGCGGTTTGTTTAAGCGAGTACGCGAATGTCTTACTGTCCCCATCTGATAGTGTTTGTGCAACAATACAAGCTGAGCCTTTGAGCATCGCTTTGTTATCATCAACTAAAGCGATGGTTATTCCTAAACGATGCAAAACCCACAGCTCTTCTTTGGTGGCTTCGGAAAGCGGCTGTGATGAAGCGTTAACAAATAAAACTACCTTTGCATAAAGTTGTTTCCAGCGATAGCATCGTTCAAGCAATTGACTTTCATTTATTTCCCAGTCGGATTGTTGGCCTTGTAAAAACACATGCAGTTCAGTCGCGCCGTGGCTGGCAGCATCGCGGATTTCAGTAAACAGCGTTTCTGGACAATAACGGGATGATTGCCCTAATAGCTTTAATTCCTCCGGCAAAGCCAGCAGACGGATAAATTCTTCATTCAAATAACTTGCCGCTAAAAGCCTATCCAGATAATCAATATGGAAGCGAGTATCAAAACCCAACAAGCAGTTCTGACACACGCCTTGACAATTACACTTAAGATACTCCCTGGCTTTATCAAATAATTTGTCAAAATAACGGTACGCAGATGAAGCAAAGCCGGAACCGCCACTGCTTTTATCATATAAAACAATGGCTGCTACGGGGTGGCTGCAATCAGTCAACTTAGTCGGCTTCACGGTATAGCCCATTTCATCGACATTGATACCCAAGATGTCGGCTAGGGCTTGTCTAAGTACCACCGATAACGTCCAGGCAATTTTTTTGCTATCTTCATTTCTATAATCAAGGAACACCTGTTCGTTGCTGTTTTTTAGATACAGTTCAAAAACATCGGTATGGTCAACATAGCCCAAATGAAGATTAGGTTTAATGGCGAATTCACTATCGTTACCGCTGCACCAAGCATCGGCTTCACTTTCCCTGCCTCTTAATTTTTTATGCGGTTTTAAGAAAACTTCAGGGGGTTTATTTTCGGCGGTCATAGAATCGGCACGACCGCAATGCCAGCAGAGTGCGTAACCGTGCTCATGTTCGCCGGAACTGTGATAAAAAATATCGCCCCGACTACCGGCACGAAACTGTCCTAATTGCGGATTAGGCAAAGAACGCAACCTATCTTTAGCCGTAACCCAAGGTTCTTTAACGGGCACATAATGCTGTGCTGAAACATCCGTATGGGGACTGGAATAAAAATCAACGGCAAATCCTGCCGGTTCTATAAATTCGCGCTTATGGTCAGGATTAAGCAGCCCACCACAGTCGTTGCAAACGCTACTAGAAACACTACTTAAAGCATTGTCAATTGCGCCACAATGATCGCAACGCCACGCTGTTATTAGCTTCTGCGTTTCGTTGGCACCGCTTTCAGGACTATGCCAGCTTAAACTCAGGCCCGCTGAACGGTACGCCAGACCATTTAGGACAATATCGCAGCCGGGCGCATATTCTCTAATGGCAATGGACAAATCACGGGTCGGTTTTTCTCGGATACGGCTAAGATTATCTTCCCGTTTGTCATCTTTTTTGTGATTTCTGCGTTGATAATCGTGAACGCTATAAGGATCGAAGTAGGCAATTCCCGTTGGAAATCCATAACAAGGTAAAAAGCCGCGCGT
The DNA here is from genome assembly GCA_026399025.1 of Methylobacter sp. Classification (GTDB taxonomy): domain Bacteria; phylum Pseudomonadota; class Gammaproteobacteria; order Methylococcales; family Methylomonadaceae; genus Methylobacter_A. The sequence continues at coordinate 45,516 of JAPLRU010000044.1, read as the reverse complement.
TGCCAGTTCAGCTAACAGATATTCCCCTTTAAGGCGTTCCAAATCTTTTTCTACCCGCTTTTTATAAGGATTATTTTCACCGATGTTTGAATTTAATGCGTTAAATTCAGCTTGCAAAGGCTGATATTCTGACAGCCATTTATCCTTAATACTGCTAATGATCAAAATAGCTTGATGAGTGAGATTGATTGGTGATGTGCCTGCCAGAATCGTTTTGTATATTAATGCCTTTAAGCCTTTCTCAAGGTTTTCGGGTATTCCGGTTAAATCGCACTCTTCCAGCCAGACACAAAAGCGATCAAGCTGTGATTTGCCGTCTTCGTCTTGGCAAAAAAACCAGCCACAATCCAACTTAGTATTTTGCTGTTGAGCTACATCAATAACCTGTTTTAGAAAGTAAGAAAAAAGTAACGAATTAACATGTCGCTGCACAATCTTGGCGCTGTCTAAGGTAATGTAAGGCGCTTTAATATGGGTGGTAAACGGCCATAACGGACGATTAAAAACCGTGCGCTCATGCGGATTTTCCTTGCATAAGGTAAATGCCAACGCACGGGTTTCCTGACGCCGACCGGCACGGCCTGCTCGCTGTAAATAATTGGCTGGATGAGGGGGTACATTATTCATGGCAACCGCTGTAATACCGCCGATGTCCACACCCATTTCCATTGTTGTAGAGCAGCTTAGAACATTGAGCTTTTCCTCTTTAAAGAGTTTTTCAAACTGTTGCAAGCGACTGGCTGGCTGTTGTGCAGAATGTTCGGCGGTTCTAAAAAACACGCCGCCTTCAAGAATTCTGTCGCTTAAATCCGTCCACAGATTCTGTTTTCTGAGTTCGGCAATATCAGCATTGCTTGCAATCCATTGCCTGATAAAGCCAAGTTTTTCTTGCTCTGAGTTAAAAGCATGCCCGATAGATAAAACGGGAATAACAACTTGCTTGCAAATTGCCGTTTCTTGAGTCGGTGTATAAGGTAAATAAGGTGTGATACTTTTAAAAGTCGTGTCCAGAAACCGATGCGTCACCGGGCAAACCCAAGCCTCCTGAATACAGCAAAATGCCATCTGTTCCGGTTTCATTTGATAAGTCAGGGAACCATCAACAGAGGTTAAAATTTGGCTTTCCTGCGTGAGCGCTTTCCAGGCAGAGCGCATGATTTGGTCAAGATTATCTTCATGCGCTTTATTATCTAATTTTAGATTTAAGGCATAAGATAAAATACGAATTAAGCGATTATTACGTCCTTTTCTGACTAGCGGCCATTTGCTAATACGCCTGCCAGTCGATTCTTTTGAATCGGGCGACAAAAGCTCTTTGGGGTAAATAGTAACGCCTATCCAGTTTATCCATTCATAAGGAATAGCAATAAAATTGTCCCTTACATAAAAATCCAGACAAATTTTAAGAAAATCTTGCCAATCCTTTAGTGATAATTTCAATTTTTGCCATTCGGCAGGCATATTATTGATCGTGCTTAAAGCCGGATATTTAATAGCGACCAAGCCCAGTGTTTCCAATGTATTTTGCCGTTTGGCGCGGCGATTGAATTCTCGAATCAACAACATTTTAGACAAAGTTTGAGAACCGCTATTATGTTGAAAAAGCATAGGATTCAGATCACGATAATAATCCAACATCGGTCTTAAAATATCACTATTAGCTTGAAGCGCGTTGATTGCTTCCTGCCAAGTTATGGGCTGAACTACGGCCATTTGCTCAATTTGTTGCTGTGTTTTCTCTGCGAAGTTTAAAAAATCTTCAGCTTCCGCTAAGCCCATTTTTTTAAATTTTTCAGCTTTATCTAAATATTCATCGCGTTTTTTCTCGAGTTCAATGCGTTCTGCGTCATTTACGTTACCCAATTGTTTGGCAACCATTTCATAAACCAGCCCACGCAAGCGGTTCCGCTCTGAATCTTGCTGGATTTTAACGGCAATCCGCGCCGTGCCTTGACGACTGTCGGTAAAGGTAATCAGTCTGCGGCCACGTCCTGGGCTTTCCAGCGGATTTTTACCATCCTGACAAAATTCCAGTAAGGTCGGTACAGTATTGCTGACATAAAACGGTGTACCTAACAGGCAGCGGCGAAATACGCCACGTTTACCACGGTCAGGAATAAAACCACAATGCCCGCAGGTTTCGCTATCATTGACGATGTGAATCATGACGGCTTGATGCGTTTCACCAAGTTGTTTGTTATCGAGTGACAAGGTCAAAGAATGCGTCAACGCTGCATCGGCTTTTACAGCCAGATTAATAAACTCACTCGGCACTACAGTTTTTGTATCGAATTCTTGTTCTTCCCCAGTATCTTCATCGCCTTCCACTTCAATTTGCAGGCTAAATTCATCAATTGCTTGGCGTGGAATTTGAATTAATTGCCCCTGTTGAGTTTGAAAAGCCTGTAAATGCGGACTGTTGCAATCATTGCAAAAAACCAACTCATATACAGGCGCACCACATTCGCAATGATCGCGCTGTTGACTATAAACATAACCGAATGCCCAGTTATCCGCTAAAGGCGTATCTTTTTTGCAGCGACAGTTAGCGTCCACACAGCACCATAAACCGTTGGTCACTTGATGGAATAAATGCCCGCGTATTGGTAAAAATGGGTGCTTAGGCTTATTGTCTTTACCCGGTAATATTGTCCCTGTACACAAATCCAACCATGCCAGCGTTTGCTGGTGTCTAATGTGCATATCGGCAAGGTCACTAAACAGCGTGTTGCTTAACTGAGTTAATGTTTTCGGGAGCGTATCACGGGTCAGTTCTTCACGCAGTTTGCGACTAACCGGATGGTCTTCCAATGCTCGATAGCGCTGTTTTGAAACCTGCTTGTCGTGGTCAATATCCACCAAAGTTGCTATAGGTGTATTCTGTTTGTAATCGCCTTTTCTTTTGTTGAGTGGCGGCACAATCCGCTTACCGCCAATAACGGTAACTTGATCTTGCGAAATACCCGCCAAATCGGCCAGATAACGTTGTAATGAAACATTATCCTTGTCGCCAATAGTTGCCGAAGTAGCTATAAAACGCACATCTTCAGCATTGACAGCGAAACCATGCAACACCCTACGCAACAACAGCGACAGTTCCGCCGCTTGCGAACCGATGTAAGTATGCGCTTCATCCAAAACAATCCAGCGTAATTTTCCTTGTGATTTTTGCAGAATCGGCGAGTCAACTTGTCGAACCAACATATATTCAAGCATCGTAGAGTTTGTCACCAACAAGGGGGGCGGCTCGCTACGTAACAGGGTTCGAGATAAAATTTCATTCGGTGTTTGTGCCTGGTTAAAACTTGTCGTTTTGTCAGGCGTATTGCCGTTATACAAGCAAAAACGTACGCCATTACCGAAGCTATCCGTCCAGGCGCGTAGACGATCTCGCTGGCTGTTAATCAAGGCATTGAGCGGATAAATAAATAGGGCTTGTACGCCGACCAACGGCTGTTTTTGTAGCTCATACTGGCGTACCAAATCATTGAGTACCGGCACCATAAAACACTCGGTTTTACCAGATCCCGTGCCGCTGGTAATGACAATGGACTGCGGTTTACTTTCAGATAACTTTAACCAGGACTTGTATTGGTGCTGGTAAGGCTGCCAATCTTTGCGAAACGCATAGTCTTTTAAATCAACGGGTGGTTTGTCCATTGCATCAAGTAACGAACGCTCCAGCAAAGAACCTGCCAATCGCTCCATGTTGATATTTGCTTCTTCCCAGCCAAAAATGTGTTCAAAAACCGGATCGGCCAGAAAATTGTTACTATCACCTACCGGTTGATTAAATTGCTCTGATAAAAATTGCCGTAAAGAGGGATCACTGATGCCTAATACACTTAAAGTGGCTTCGGCTGAACGTTGTGATAACTGCGCGATAAGGGGCTGAAAATAACTGGACATGTGGGTTTAATTTTAATCCGTCGGTTGCTGGGATAAATAAGCCAATGCAATGTTAAAAACTGCGTTAAACCAGTCTTCATCAAAGTCTTTCAGGCGTTTTAATTTAAAGATAACGACTGCATCGCCTATCCAGTTTTCAGGTGTGTTTGTGTTTGCACAATATGCCGCTAACAGCACTGGTAAAATAACCACAACCCGATGATGCTCTGATACATTTTCAAGTTTCAACCAATGTTGCAGCGATTTATCTATTTTTGTCCAATGAGTTATAAGCTCCGGTTTTAATACTTCCAGCCACTTACTGTCTGCTTGTCGTCGATCCAATTCTTGTTGCGCATCTTTAATCATGCCTATCACATTATCCAGAACAGGTTGTTTCATAAAAATAAGCTCTGGATCGGCTGTACCACATAACGACTGATTAAGTATTCGTGCCACTATTTCCATAGACGCACAAAGATAATTGATACGTTTGATGCGAGTTTCAATAATAGTGGAGACGTCGGTTTCATCTCCCATCGCTTGTTTCAAATAATCTCTATAATTTTTAAAAACCACCAGCCAATCCTTCAACGGTATCAGCTCCCAGAAAACCGGCAGCTCTTCGCCAAGTTTTCGTGTAAAACTCTCATCCATCTGCAATACCAGCGCGGCTAACATTTTTGTATCCGTCACCGCTATTGACCAAACATCAAAACTGGCTAGGGGCAAATGAGCACACTGTTTCCATAAGTGTCTTAAATATGACCAGCCACTATGCTCAAAATCCGTACACATCCGTTCTAAAACTGCTTTGATGGCTTGGTATCTGGATTGTGTTGAACTTGCCGTAACAGCACTATGTAGTGTTGAAACTTCACGATTGACTAATGAGTCAACCTCCTTCTCATCACTAACATTCCATAAAATGGGCCGTAAAGAGATTGAAGACGTTACTGACGGATAAATTAACCAAGGACCAGGGACTCTCTTTTCAGGATAAAAAAACCAGCAGCCGGTTTCTGTTTGCTCTGAAGATTTAACATCCAGTTTAATATGTTCTTGCTCAGGCTGAGAAAGTCGCATAGCCATGAGTTGAATTTGTGCAAGGGTGTCATACGACAAACAGGCATGATCGTTAGTATTTAATGCCACGCAACCCAGCGACAGATTTCTTGTCAGTGAAAATTGATAGCGAAAAATTTTTGTCCTTAATAACTCAGTACCGTTTTCATACACGGCTAACTGTACATAACTATCCAGGTTTCTACTGATAGCCAACAAGTCTTTAATCCATTCTTGATAATCGATAATCGCCAGTTCTATGACTGCGCCTTTTTTCTCAACTTCATCACGAAAGTACAAGTCCCGTGCATCTTCCAAAGTGTCATCTTTAAGATTAAAGTCAATTTGCAAATGGCGGTTGCGATCAGGCTGTTCATTAAATAAACGAAGGCGAAGACCATGTAATTGATCTTGAAATAGCGGCTGTTCAGATGACTGTTTATTACCATTGGCATCAATAAGCTGGCCGCCTCTTGCTGGGAAAGGAACTGTAAGTGTTAGCATGTCGGCCATATTCGGCCAAAATAGTGTTAACCGGACATTGCTCGGCGGTGCATTATCTGCAAATAACTCAATTCGACATCCCTCAGTCTCAGTTGTAATGCTATGTTTCGCTATTGGCTCGCATAAAACAGTCGAACGCCCAGCATTATCCAGAAAAATCAAGCCATCCAAAGAATCCGCTGAAGGTTTAAAACGAATGGAAAACTGTTCGGGTAATAATGCACATTTTTTACGGAACTGAATATTGCCTTGATTATCGAGAAGGCGAATTTCATAAATGCCCTGTTGATCTTGCGAGAGAGGCAACCAATTTCCTTTTGAATTAACGGCTCTGGCGACTAATTTTGTTGCAGGAATTTCTGTCCTTTTTTCAGTTTCATTATTAACACAAGTCAGAGACGGAAAACCTCGATAGACTTCGTTAGGTATACTGGCAAATTTTAGCGTTTCGCCTTGTAAGTAATAACGATTTGCCGACTGTTCCTGTGCGGTTTTGATGATAAACGAATTGTTTTCATTGTCTGATAATTGAATAGTACCGCTAGCTTCGAGCAGTTTTTTATTAGCTATCGTTGCGATATGCTGAGTTTCGGCACTTACATGGCACGTTAACCGGTCTGGGTAGAGAATCCTAACCTGTCTTGCGCGGGTACTAACACTGGCAACGCCTTCTAATACCCAATCGTCACTTTGTTGTACAAATATCCAGGGTATTTCAGTGTCCAATTCTTCGCCGTCAGTTAAGGGGGTTTCATAGATAAGTGTCGATAAATGCTTAAATCGAATCGTATAACCGCATGCAGCCTGATCGCCTTTAACGGCTCCAGAGGGGCGCGGCATTTTTAAAGAAGATTTTTGTTGATAAGTAGCTTTCAGCGCCACACCTAACGAGCGTGTCACCCCGTCACTGCTAATTAACTCAACGTCCAGCCTTGAAGGTATCGTCTCGGGCAGATTAAGTTTTTCCAAGGCAATAAAACTTGCAAATTCAAGCTGTAATTGCATGAAGCCATCATCGCGCACACACCGGATACCACGAAATGGTGTATTCATTACTGCATCATCGGCTTTTGCCGCCGTGATAATCATATCCGAAAGTAGCTTCTGTCCGACTTCTGTACCTATCGGCAACGGAAACTGCTCTCGCCATAAGGGTATCTGTTGATCTAAAAAACTGACAGGATTGCTATGTTCGTGTAAGCGGTATTTTTGTTTAAGCTCGACCACCGTTTTTACCATGTCGCCTAAAATCGCATGGCTTTGATCATTTTGATAATTTTTAGGGATATAGTCACATTCACTAACAAGTGTGTCGGCGTGTATGCCGGTATGGTGCAAGCGCGTGTATTTGGGAATCACCTGCTTTAATACTCTGCCTAACCAACCGCTGGAGTTATTCAGTTGATTAAGCGGCAATCCTCCTTCGATTGCTATTGAACCTAAATATCGGGAACTGCCATTAATAATCCGTACCTTGCGCTCCCAATAACGTAAGCCTAATTCAACAACCAGATTACGACGCACTGTTTTTAGCTCTTTGGCATCAGCTCCGAATGAAGTAAACACTTTTTCCCATGACCACAAACTGCCGTCGTATTCCCGTCGCCACCATTCCGCAGCGTAAATAACAAAAGCGGCATTCCAACCGGGTATTTCCGTAAGATTGGCGACGCCGAATAACGCGCTGGTTTTCAAAGAGGCTTTTAATGTTTCAAAGTCGTTATCGTTCAGACGATAACGATAAAGCGGCTGTCCGTCTGGATGGTTTATTTGTCTGGATGCGAGAAATTGCTTAAGCCAGTCTTTAGGTACCATGTAGTATCCTTCATTAGTTTATTTGTTTAGACGCTCGGCTGAATGCCCGCTAAGGCGATAGCTTCGCCAATATTTGATAGCGTTGACCATGTTTTTGCCAACACCTAATTCAATGGTGGATTTATCCGATGAAAAGATAGCCTTGTCGTGATCGAAAGCTTGAAAGCCCTTGGTTAACCAAGAGTAGCGGAGGACAAAGGTTTCGTGACGGCCGAATGATGCGTTCTGTTTATTAAAATATTTGAGTGAACTGTCCATGTTTCGAGTTTTGATAAGTCAGTGGCCAAAAGTGTTTGGCATTGAAATTTTAAATTGATATAGGCCGTTTAATCAGTGCGGCAATGCGTTATTATGACGTAATCACTTCTAACTGTATGTCAGTCAATACTTACATTCTTGTAAGCCTGCAAAACTTTAAATGAATAATTCTAAGTCTAATTAATAACTATATGATTTGTAATTGTTAAAAATAAAATTTATTTAATTTGATTTTGCTGTTTCTCTACTATAAATCTGGTTTTTCTCGATTTAGAGGATTCTCCACCACATCAATTTGAATATAGAGTCCGCAGCTAATAGAGTGACATTTGCTCCCTCTCCCGCTGGACGACAAGGATGCAGGAGGTAGGGCAATGCAGGAGCAATTGCCGAAGAGGGCTCTGCGTCGCTTTATCAACTGAGGTATCTATATTCGATTTACTTATAGTCCCACACTCAGACATTATCAGTTCAATGACAAGCTCGCTTTTGTGTAAGCCGGGTAATTTTTCTATATTCACATTAACTAAGCCATGTATTCATAACCCCTATTCGACCAAGATTGCCGATAGTGTCAGCGGCCGGATGATTTTCTCTGCGACCTTAAGCAAAAATACCCTAATTATCATGCGCGTCCGGTTACGCCGTTTGGCGATAGTTCGGCCCGATTACCGATAGTCGGACCGGCTTTCGGTATACATGGCGGCAAGCCGTTTACCGGCGATTATGTCGGGCTGCCGCTGTATGAGACGCTTTACCCGTTCGCTTACAGTGATCAAATAAAAGCCGAAGCACTGGACTATAAGTGTTTACTGGGGGCATAATGCCCCCCTTTTATTGGTTTAACTTAGCAAGGAAGGCAGGTGATGACGCGATCAGAGAATATATATTTAGTCGGCCTCATGGGGGCGGGGAAAACCACCATAGGACGACAATTGGCAAGAGCACTGTCGGTACCGTTTTATGACAGCGACAAGGCCATTGAAGAACGAACCGGCGTAGATATTCCTACCATATTCGAGTTTGAGGGAGAGGAAGGGTTCAGGGATCGGGAACAAAAGATGATTCAGCAATTAACGCAAATGGACGGTATCGTGCTGGCCACCGGCGGCGGTGCTGTTTTGCGCGAAGAAAATCGCAGGCTCTTGAAAGAAAACGGCTTTATCGTCTATTTGCAATGTTCGGTAGAAAGAATTTTGGAGCGGACGCGTAGAGATACGCAACGTCCCTTATTAAAAACGGATAATCCGAGAGATCGGATAGAAAGCTTATTCATACAACGTGAGCCGTTGTATTTATCCTGTGCCGATTTTAAAATTGACACCGGTGTTATGCAAAGCAAGGAAGTCGTCAGCCACATTTTAGAACAATACAAATCAGTTAATCGTTAAACAAAATCTATAATAGAGCAGATTAGTCTAATCCGCTCTATACGCTAACCCGATCCCCACGCATTAATAAAAATGAGAAAATTACCGGTTGAATTAGGTGACCGTAGTTACCCGATCTATATAGGCTCCGGTTTATTGAGCCAACTTGAGTTGTTCACGCATCATATAAAATCCAAACAGGTTGTGGTGGTTACCAATGAAACTATTGCACCTTTGTATTTGCCCGCGGTTTTAAAAAACTTGCAGGATTATAGGGTCGAGACCGTGATACTGCCCGATGGCGAACAATTCAAAACTTTAGATTTCGTCAGTCAAATTTTTGATAAGTTGCTGGCCTGCAAGTTTAGCCGCAATGCCACGCTGATTGCGTTGGGCGGCGGTGTTATCGGCGATATGGGCGGTTTTGCCGCAGCTTGTTATCAGCGGGGCATCCCTTTTCTACAAATACCTACTACATTGCTGGCGCAGGTTGATTCTTCGGTGGGCGGCAAAACCGGGGTGAATCATCCGCTGGGTAAAAATATGATCGGCGCTTTTTATCAGCCGCAATGTGTAATCGCCGATGCCGATGTTTTAGACACCCTGGATGACCGTCAATTAGCGGCCGGTTTAGCGGAAGTGATTAAATACGGTTTAATCAGGGATGCTGAATTTTTTGGTTGGTTGGAACACAATATCGATGCGTTATTGAGCCGGGATAAACAGGCATTGGCTTATGCGATTGAACGATCATGCATTAATAAAGCCGAAATTGTTGCCGAAGATGAAACCGAAACCGGTATCAGGGCAACGCTCAATTTAGGTCATACTTTCGGTCATGCGATAGAGACCGGCTCCGGTTACGGTAAATATCTGCATGGCGAAGCCGTCGCTATCGGTACCTGTCAAGCCGCCGATCTGTCCAGGCGCAAAGGTTGGCTTAACGATGGCGATGTTGAACGGATTATTGCACTGTTTAAAAGAGCCGGACTTCCTATCGTTCCGCCCGAGCAAATCGATTCGGACCGGTTTTTGGAATTAATGGCGGTAGATAAAAAGAATGTCGACGGTCAAATAAGACTGATTTTATTAGAGAAAATCGGCATGGCAACATTGCCCGTAGACGTGGCTCGAGAACTATTGGAAATGACGCTTAAAATCTATGGTAGAGGATGATACTTTTACTTATCAGGTGAAACAGCAGCGCCGTGAACCACCGGCAAACACCGCTGTTCATTCGTTGATAACAAAAGAACGTACACAGAAGCTCGATTTATTAATTCATCTGTTGTCAAACCTGAGCCAATCCCTCGTTGTTTGCGGCCCCGAAGGTATCGGTAAAACGATGCTGCTTACTATGTTGCAGGAACGTAAGACTGATTTGTGGCAGTATTGCTTCATGCAAGGCAATGCCGACTTGAGTTTTGAAGCAATACAGAATCAGTTAGCCAAATCTATAAGCCAAGATAAGTCCGTTCAGTCATTATCGATGGCGTTGGCGCGCTATGAAGGCCGGCACAAGCAAGTTGTATTGATTGTCGATAATGCGGGCGAATTAGTACCCGGTTTGATCACGGCCATCATTCAATACGCGTCGGCAAATCCTGTATTAAAGGTGATTTTTGCTTTAACGCATGATGAGTTGCAGGTCAAACGCGGATCGGATCGCGCGGTGGATAATTGCCATATTGTTGAGATTCCCACTTTATCGGAAAAGCAATGCGGCGACTTTTTACGGCTGTTATCGTTAAAACCGGCTGCGAACCTGTCGCTTAAAGCGATTAGCGATCACATGATTGCCCATATCTATCGGGAAACGCACGGTGTTCCGGGAAGAATTATTAGCGAGTTGCCCGGATTATCGGATGTTAAGCAAGAGGGAAACTTAAAATGGACCGTTGTTGTTCCCGCTGTCGCTCTCGCAGCCGTCGCTGCTATAGCTTGGGGTATCCAGTGGCTGGCGCCGTCGGTATTGGCTCCCGGCGGCATTGCTCTACCTTCTAACTTGCCCTCCATTGCTGTAGAAAATGCGGCAAAATCGCCTGGAGCGGTTATGCTGCCGCTCAAAAACAAAGATGAAAAAGTCGCAGCGCCGGCTTTTGTTGAACCAATAGCGGATAATGGCGAAACGGCTCCTCTACGGCCGGAGTCGCAGATAATGCTCGCGTTGCCTCCCGCTCAGCCGGTTACATCGGGCGGAGCCGAAATGCCGATAAAGCAACAGTACGCTGTTAAAGATGCATTAGCGCCTTCGGTGGAAGTAAAAAATCGCCCGGATCGACAACAGTCTTTTACCCCGCTACCGTTTGGGAACGAACAAAAAAAACCGGAGCCGCCGGTTTTAGATGACACGGCGCTGAATGACAGTGGCGCGCCCGGTGTTAAAAATCAGGCAATTAAGGCTCAAGTTGGGGTAGCGGACAGTGCCGAGATCGATCGGAAGTTGGCTGATAAAGGGCCGGATGTTACGCCGGTGAAAGCGGCCGAGCGGCTGGAGATAAACAAAAATAACAGTAATGAAGCGCTTACTGCCGGCAAACAGCAAATAATCCAGCCGCCGCAAAAGCCCGTGGAAGCCGTGGCGACAACGCAACAAGCGGAAGCCGAGGAATTGTTGACTTCTACTTTCACCTTGCAGTTAATGGTGTTGTCAAAACAAGAATCGGTTGACGCCATACTCAACAAATATCCGTCTATAAAATCAGGTATTCGAGTCATAACCGCAATGGCCAATGGTCAACAGAAATTTATTTTAGAGTACGGCTCATACCCTGACAGTGCGTCAGCCAATAAAGCCCGGCAGTCTTTGCCTGCTGAATTCCGCAAGGCATTGGCAAGAAAAACCAGTTCGACCAAACATAGATAAGACGCGCTATGCGCCTTATAGGCTCCCACTTAAGATCAAGCACTGCATTCAAGAAAAACCAAAAAACTTCATGACTTGCGGCGATCTATTAATCCGTTTACATCCTAATCCATGACCCCATTAAAAAACGATACCTTTATTAAAGCGCTGTTAAAACAACCCGTTGATTACACGCCGATTTGGATGATGCGCCAGGCGGGACGTTATCTCCCGGAATACCGTAAAGTCAGGGAGCAGGCCGGCAGTTTTTTGGATCTCTGCACCAATCCTGAGCTGGCTTGCGAAGTCACGCTACAGCCGTTGCGGCGCTTTGACTTCGATGCGGCGATTTTGTTTTCCGATATATTGACCATTCCCGATGCGATGGGCTTAGGGCTGCATTTTACTGAAGGCGAAGGCCCCAAGTTCAGCAATCCGGTCAGGACGGCGGCGGATGTGAATAAATTACCGATTCCCGATCCCGAAACGGATTTGCGTTATGTGATTGATGCGGTTCGCTTGATTAGAAAAAATCTGCAAGGCAGCGTTCCGTTAATCGGTTTTTCCGGCAGTCCCTGGACTTTGGCGACCTATATGGTCGAAGGCGGCAGTAGCAAAAGCTTCCAAAAAGTTAAAGGCATGATGTACGAGCAGCCCAAACTGATGCATGTGATGTTGGATAAACTGGCGCAATCGGTTGCGGCCTATTTGAATGCCCAGATTGAAGCCGGCGCTCAGGCGGTCATGTTGTTCGATACCTGGGGCGGCATGCTGACAACTGAAGATTATGCCGAATTTTCTTTGTATTACGCCAAACAAGTCAGAGCGCAGCTTAAAACCGATGTAGACGGGCGGCGAATACCGACTATCCTGTTCACCAAAGGCGGCGGGCTGTGGCTGGAAGCCATGGCCGATTCCGGCTATGATGCGTTGGGCTTGGATTGGCAGACCGATATACAGCAGGCTAGAGCCAGAGTGGGGCATCGAGTTGCTTTGCAGGGCAATATGGATCCGGTTGCGTTGTACGCCAATCCCGAAGTGATCGGTGATAAAGTAAAAACCATACTACATAAATACGGCGCCGGTTCAGGCCATGTATTCAACTTGGGACATGGCATTTTGCCTGATATGAATCCCGATCATGTTAAAGCGATGGTTGATGCCGTGCATGAACATAGTCGGGCTTATCATTCGGCATAATCGTTTACAATCCGTCCGTAAAGGCGGTATCTGCCGAGCAATTACTGTAATTTAATAGAGGCGTTGCAAATATGAAAATATCGAAAACAGTCTGGGTAATCGGTCTACTTGTTGTCAGTGCAACCGTCAGCGCTGAAGGCTCAGGCAAGCCTATTGACATTGTTGTTCATCGAAGCCCGACCTGCACTTGCTGCGGCAAGTGGCTGGAGCACCTGAAACAAAATAATTTTAAGGTAGAAGATATTGTCACCAACGATGTACAGTCTATCAAGACTAAATACGGCGTTAACAGCGAATTGGCCTCCTGTCATACCGCCATTGTCGATGGTTATGTTATAGAAGGCCATGTGCCTGCGAACGACATTAAAACGCTGTTGAAAACCAAGCCGAAAGTGACCGGGATAGCCGTTCCCGGTATGGTTAACGGTAGTCCCGGCATGGAAATGGGCGATCAAAAAGACCCGTATAAAGTGGTCAGTTTCGATCATGAGAATCAGGTCAAGGTATTTAATAGCTACGAAGGCAGTCAATGATTTTAGCGGGTGACAACCTCATATTTGATTGATGCAGACAGTCAAAATGTCTAGTTGTTTAAATGATCTTGAAGCTACCGCGAAGGGCTTGCCGATTTCGCCCGAGCACAATTTTATCGAATTAAATCCCGGCGCCGGGCGGCAGTAAGGCAACATTGTCGTTGCTGCCGGTTATCAGGCGCGTTAAGTTACGCAAAGAAGAAATTAGGATAAAGCAATGAAAATCGGTATCCCCAAAGAAATAAAAAACCAGGAAAACCGGGTTGCAGTGACACCCGACGGCGCATATTATTTAATCGAGCAAGGTCATCAAGTCTTGGTTGAGACGGATGCCGGGTTAGGCGCGGGCTTTAGTAATTTGCAATACCAGCAGGCGGGGGCGCAGATGGTTTCCACCGCCGACGCTTGGGCTGTTGATTTAGTGGTTAAAGTAAAAGAGCCGCTAGAAGCTGAATACCCCTATTTGGATAAGCAAATGGTTTTTACCTTCTTTCATTTGGCCGGCGTCCTCCCCAGTTTGACACAGGCCTTACTAAAAAAAGGCACCACAGCGATTGCTTACGAAACGCTGGAAGATGAACACGGACGCTTGCCTTTGCTTGCACCGATGAGCGCCGTTGCCGGCAACATGGCAACGCTGATGGGCAGCTACTATCTTGCTAAATTCAATCAGGGCAGGGGCGTGCAGCTAGGTAACGTGCTGGGGAAACGGCACGGCAAAGTCGTGGTTATCGGCGATGGCGTCGTAGGGCAACATGCAGCGCAGGTAGCTGACGGAATGGGCGCCAATGTATTTGTTGCCGGTATTGATCCTATTAAAATGCAGCAAACAAAAGACACTTTATTACCGAATGTAGAGTTCTTTTTATCCAGTCCCGAGAATATCGCTCAGCATATAAAAGATGCCGATTTGGTTGTTGGCGCGGTGCTTATTCACGGCGCCAAAGCAGACAAAATAGTCAGTGAAGACATGATAAAGTCGATGGCTAATGGGTCGGTTGTTGTCGATGTCAGCATTGATCAAGGCGGTTGTATAGCAACCTCAAAACCAACTTCGCATACCGATCCGGTGTTTATCAAGCATGGTGTCATACATTATTGCGTAACTAACATGCCCGGTGCATACCCCATCACCTCAACTATCGCCCTGTCGGATGCAACATTACCCTATATCCTGAAAATAGCCGATACCGGGAAGGATTCTTTACTGGCTGATAGAACATTGCTCAAAGCGATTAATACTTATAACGGCAAAATCACCTGTAAAGCCGCAGCCGAAGGATTAGGTATGTTAGATAATTACCAGCCGATTACAGACTTTTAACTGGCTATAAAGTTGTATTTTAAGGTAGGATAGTTATTCAAGCCGATGTAGCTCAGTTGGTAGAGCAACTGATTCGTAATCAGTAGGTCAGGGGTTCGACTCCCCTCATTGGCTCCATTAAATCAACAACTTACGATTTATTTGCAAGCCATTTTTCATTAAAAATCGTAATTTCTGCATTTTTTCTGCAATCACTAAAAAACAACCGCAACACTTGCCAACAATTCAGGCGCAAAAAAGCCGGTGTTACAACATCTCGCCGTAAACTCGTCGTTTCCGCACGTACACCAGCGCGAACACGTCAATCCTTGCCCTACCTTGCCGTTCTGTGCGCACACCTCCCTGTAGCCTCCCCGTACCGACTCGCCGTAACATGCGCCACATAAGACTCGTTGCAATATCGTTGCGCCGGATTCGCCCCCTAAGCGCGGGGCTGCTTATCTGCTTATCCGCTTTTTCACTGGATACCGTTTTGGATACCGTTTCACCCACACGGGCGGTGCTTCTGGCTTGGCTTAAGATTTCAGCCAGTGCTGCCAAAATTACCCGCATCGCACCTCAACACTAAGCCATTTCTCAAAACCACCATGACCGCATTTTTCCTTAGCACTAATTAAATTTGCCACAAAAAAGCCGGTGTTACCCGGCCTTAAATGATGAATTAGATGATGACGAAATCAGCACTGGTCACTGCCAAATTCATGCCCAATAGCGCAATCTGTACTCCGTCACCTGACTCAGAACCATCAGCGTCATAAATTACTGCACCTGTGGCTGGGTTATAAATCAGATAATCATCAAAATCAATTGCCGTAGCGCCTTTCACAAAGTGAGCAGAATTCAACACACCGCTTGTCGTGAGCTTAGTAAAAATAGCATTATCTAGCTGAATGCTGTCATCAACCGGCTTAAAGTCAGTGATTCTATCGACATTCACCTTGGTCGCAGTATTAAACAGGAAGCTATCTTTACCTGCACCACCTGTTAGGTTGTCTTTTCCAGAACCGCCCTCTAAAGTGTCAGCTCCAGCTCCGCCGATTAACTTATCGTTACCACCACCGCCTTGCAGCAGGTCGTCGCCAACCAATCCATTTAATATGTCATTACCAAATCCTCCGCTTAGCTTGTCGTTTCCTGTATTTCCTGTTAAAAAATCATTATTAGATGTCCCGATTAAAACCATATCAGGCGCACCGTTAAAACTTGCATCTAAGCTTCCATCTATGTTGTAGCGTACTATAGCAAAATCTCCCAGCCCATGATTATCAAGACCGCCAAACAAAATCTTTCCATCTGCTTGCACTGCGAATGGTTGGCTAGTGGTAAAATTATAATAATTACGCACATCGCTGTTGATAACACCATTCTCACCAAAGCTGGCATCTAGCGAACCATCACTGTTGTAGCGCATATTGAATAATCCACCACCACTACCATCACTACCAATTAATAGAATTTTACCGTTGGCTTGAATAGTGATTGAGTAGTATATTCGCCCACCGAATGTGATTATGCCATCGCTACCAAAACTGGTGTCCAGTGAACCATTGTTGTTATAACGGATCAAGACGCTATTATCCTGACTTGAACCACTTAGTAAAATCTTACCATCGGCTTGCATGGCAATTGAGTAGGCAGAATTGATAGCTACACCATTGGGGGCAGTAGTGGTAACAATACCGTCCTCATCAAAGCTGGTATCTAGCGAACCATTACTGTTGTAGCGCACTAAACCGATATTACCGTTGTAGCCATCAATACTTCCTGCCTGTAGAATCTTCCCATCGGCTTGCACTGCGACTGCGTAGCCAATGTCAATATAACCACTCACGTCTGTGGTGATTATTCCGTCCTTAAGAGCAGTGATAGTATTCGCCTTTGCCGCTAATGTATTTGATTTTCTCATAGTGGGTGCCTATTACTCGATGTTCAAGTTTTTATATTGGCCTTTAAAAACAGCAAGTTAAGAATCATGAAATTCAGTTTTTTGAAGTTATTTTATGAATTTTCAAATAGCAAAAATCATAACGTATTGATTTATAATAAACTTAAAATTCTCATGTTTAATTTAAAAACAACAACTTATAAAAACTTGAACATCGAGTATTAATTATTATGGATAAACCTCCTTTATAGCCCATTGAGCTAACAATTAATATCAGCCAAAGCTTACACCGTCGAATTATCATAAATTGATAAGTTTGCCCATATCACTAGCGCGGATATTGCGCCAGCACCCAAGGCCAAATCCATGTTTTGCGTTTCGGTGCTAAGCCTTAATCAAGCGCGTATCGGCGACACACTCCCCGGCTGTATGCGTCGGTGTCGGCAGTGGAATGCCTGATTTAATCCAATTACTGCACTGCTTCATTTGCATAAATTCATTTTCGTAACCTTCCGCCTTATCCGGGTGCGTCTTTTGCATCAGTGCCTTAACTCTAAGCATTAACAACTTAACCTCGCTTTCAGGCAGGCCCATGTCGAATATGCCGCCAAATAAGTTAATCCCATGCTTGGCTTTTTTGACTTTGCTATAAACCGCGCCGCATTCAGCCATCAGCCAGTTATGATAAACATCACTGCTTAACTGGTACTCGACTACCCAGCCCGGCAAGCAATTTTGATTCCCGTCTTGTTTTACTCGGTTGCCGACAATAAAGCCGCCATACCACAATTCCCTTAAAG
This sequence comes from Methylobacter sp., assembly GCA_026399025.1. GTDB lineage: Bacteria > Pseudomonadota > Gammaproteobacteria > Methylococcales > Methylomonadaceae > Methylobacter_A. Next base: position 28,029 of record JAPLRU010000044.1, on the reverse strand, counting down.
TCCTGTGTATCTGCTGCTTATTGGGTAGTGTCTTCATGTTTTCGTAAAGCCCAGACCACTTGTAGGTAAAGGCGTTTTCAAGCGCATAGCCAATAGAACTTGCTGAATGAGGCGGTGGACTGCTGTCGATAGGTTCGGACAAAACTAAAAGTATTAGCCGCCTGTTAAATGTCATCTTCATGTTATCCACTATTCTAATTGTATACTGTCGGTAGTATACAATTATAGTCATCTACTGTGTTAGCCAAACTGAGAGTATAAGCTTGAACTCACCCCAAAGGTGAACGGGCGCTGTTTCCGACCCGTGATAATCAGTGGCCGGCACTTTCGGCCAGTGGTTGTCTGTGCACTGGCTGCAAATTTAAGCCAGGATTGTGTGAGTAAGGAACTGAAAACTTAAGCTCGTGATTAGATTGTTGCTGGCAAAGTAAATTATCTTTGTCTACGGGCGCAATATCTGCGCTCATGATTTTCTCTTAGCCAAGCCGGAATTTCCGACTTCGGTGCAGCGGGTGCAAAATGTGTATTGCCCGATTTCAGCAAGCAATTCATTAATGGGATTCCTGTTGGTTATGTGTTCACGACCTGTTCATAACGCGCCTACAAACCGCGCTGATGCTGAATTTTCCTGTTCACAAGCTGACAGCAAGGTATCACCTAAAATCTTGATTACTAATCATGGTAAGCCATTGAATATACTAATTTTGCTTGCTTACTTTGTGACCGCCTCAATTAAAGCCATCACGATTAAATACTTCACTTGCCGGGTAATCGGTAATCCACCATCAAAAGCCGCCACATAATTTACCGACCATACCTAAGCTAATTATGTAGACATTAACACTGTGCGTTTATGTGGTCGATTTCTGATGTAACCTTACCTGTAACCATGACTTTTCACGCTAATGACTGGGCCAATGGGCATCGCTAATGCTATGCAGTTTATGTATAGTTTTTCTGATTATTTTGGTTTAGTTATAGCGGTCACGATGCCTCTATCATGAGCCTCAAGGCCGCACCTACACTCAATTCCTGCGGTCACAATGCGGTCACAATGCGGTCAGTGATGCTAAACTAAAAAAGCTCAATCTGCGGCAATTTATTTTCGTTAATGCCGTGTTTTTTGCTAAGACATTTAGCGCGCCAGCTACCGATACTGCTGGGTTTGTTTGTGACACCCATATTTTGTTTTGCGCGCTACCTGATATGCGCCAATTGAGAATCAATGGGGGTCAGTGTCGTTGATTTTAAGTAGCTGGATTTCATCAATTCAACCTGACCCCATTGATTCCCCGTGCGCCTAAATTTGCGCCTAATTTTTTACTGATCCAGACGCGCCTTGCCCACCAATAAATCAAATGTCCGGCAAAACTTCAATTTTTCTCCTATCCTCATGTCCAGGGTCTTCGCAAGGTTTTTCATAGATAATTCGGTATTTCCATTTTAGTTCTGAAGATAAGCGTCGCGTCATATCTTCACCACAGCTATTAAATTCACCCCAATCAAAATCAGGATCATCATAATTATTCTCAAAATTAATTACCCAGTGCCTAAAGTCAGATTCTAATGCCTCACTTACAAGTAGCTTTACAGAGAAGCCGGAAACGGCATCCGCAATGTTTACGCCGACATAACTCGAATCATCTGATGCGTTCTTAATCCAAGCGTATGGCCCGTTTCCAAAATCAGCCATTAGGGTGATGGTTTGCCTTGGTTGTTGAGACTTTTCTCTTTCCAGAAACCTTCGCTTGGGTATAATCATTATTTTTTATACACCTATCTTATGTCACCATCAGCTCTGATAATTAATCTTTAAAACTGGTGTGCTCAACTAAATCAAGAATTGTTTCAATCTGGCCAGCCGCTTTTAACAAGGTATGTAAATCCATATCCTCTACTTGCAACTCATCATTGACAAAATTCGTTAAGTACACTTCTGAATTGGGTTTAACATGATTCCGATGACAGACAATGTAACAGACAGATTCTGCCTCTAGCTCCATGGTGTTATTATTTTTCTCATGTCTATCCGGTGCTTTTAAAAACTTATCCGCCCCCAAGTGCCCCAAGTAAAGATGTGCCAGTTCATGCACTAGAGTGGCGAACTGGACGTTAGCATCATGTTTCTTATTTAATCTAATCAGATAATCCGGCTTTTCTTTTGCCGTCACCGACTGTTTTCTGACCTTCCTATCATGTTCCGGCCTTTGTATGTGCCCAGCATGAGCATCGCCATATTCAATCAGCTTTATATCAATGCCCTGCCTTATTAGCTTTTTTATAAAAACTTGAATACGCTCTGCCGTCATTGTGCCGGTAGCCCTGAATGCCTGAGCAACATCAGCAGGTAAGTCATCGCCTTCGGTATCGTCAATATCATAAACCAATGCTACCGGGGCAAACGGCCATAAGATAAGCAGCGGCCTTGCTCCCTCCGTTATGGTGCGATTAAATCTTTTTTTCCAATCAAGTTTAGAAGCGGCAAATCTTAAGCCGGGCTTTTGAATATGGAGTAAAAAAACATTGAATGGAGCAAAGTTACTAAGACTATTTACAAAATCAAGTAACTCCTTAAAATTCTTACCTTCTTTGTAAAGCTTTGACTCATCTAGTAATTGAGCTAGCAATGAGCGTTCGTCTGTATTCTTTAGATCATCCATTTAAGGCCTCTTATCTCTTCGTCCTAAACAATAAATAATATTCACTTGGCATAAATACTAATAACTCCAATCCGCGTGGTTCAGTAAAAACTGATTCAGTTCATCGCGATAATTACGCCATTGCGGCATAAACTTATCCATGTAAGCGGTAAATTGATCATTATGGTGTCGCTCTAATAAATGCACCATTTCATGTACGACAATGTATTCCAAACAGTGTTCAGGCTTTTGAGCCAAGTTCAGGTTTAGCCAGATACGATGAGCGGCAATGTTGCATGTTCCCCACTTGGTTTTCATTTGCTTGATGCCCCAAGCGCGTACTTCTACGCCGATAACCGGCTGCCATTTATCAACGAGCACCGGTATTTGCTCTTTAAGGTGTTGCCGATACCATTCAGACATCACTTCCTGGCGTTTTTCTTCAGAACTGCCTACACGGACATAAAGATCAATATGTGTTTTATTGCGAATAGTTACCTTAGGAACTGCATTGTGGTAAATGACGTTTAATAAATACCTCTGCCCCTTTAAGTAATGGCTTTCACCTGACACATATTGCCGCTTGGATTGTCGTTGCTGCCCTTCAAATTGAGCAACCTGCTTTTTTATCCAGGCCAATTTAGAGACAACCAGCAAGCGTACTGCATCATCCGTTACTTTTAATGGCGCGGCAACGCGTAAACGGCCATCAGGCGGATAAACGCCTAGATGCAGGTTTTTTATGTCTTTTCTGACAATATTAACCACCAGCTTACCTACTGTGATTTGATGCGATGGCTCAGTAATCATTTTGATTTTTGACCAAATTGAATATGTAATCCGCCTTATTTTCTGTAACGTGGTTTTTCACAACGATTCTAACCGCCTTGGATTTAACGGGATGGTTTCGCCAGTCGTCTTTTTTAACGTCCCTGATGGCTTGATCAAGTGTCAAGGCAAGCTCTTCATCATTATCCAAATTGTCATACAAGGCTTTCTGCGCGTTAGTAACCAGTGTTTCAGGGCGAGATATATCGCCACCATTTGCTTGATCCATCTGCCTTGCTAGCTCAACCAGCTTCTTTAAATAAGCATCATAACTCAGCTGTTTTTTCTTCCAGGCGATAATCAGATCATCCAACAATTTTGACATTTTTTCATAATGCTTGGGATTAGTCGGGTTCTCGTCAATAATCAGCTTACGCATATTATTTTCAATGGTTTCCGCAACGGCCTCTTTATCTTTACGAATGGACGAGGGCAAATTATTAACCGCTGCTTCACCTTGTTTAACCAACATCTGCACTAAAGTCAGATCATCAAAATTTGAGATCACCTCGCTGTCTTCAGCACGAATATAGGTGTCAATCAGATAACGCATTTCCGGCTCGTACTGCTTTAAATCGGGCGCATCGCCGCTGGTCAGCTTGATGTCGGTACTCACTGCCTCATAATGCTTAACCTCTTTTATTATCAAGGCTGCTTCATGAGCGTTATAGCCCGCTTCAAGCATTTCATTAGCCAGTTCAGCGTAAGCTCTCATTAACGCGCCAGTGAACTTATAAAGGCTTACCCGTTTAGGTTCATTGTCTTTAACCTGATTATCGTTGGCAAGATTGTTGCCACAAAAATAACGGCGGTAATCTTCGGCGGCATACGGTTGATCGACGGGTTCACACCATGCTTTTACAGCTTCTAGCGCGTTATCCAAGTGTTCACGGGCTTGTTTGAGTCTATTATTTAACAAACCTTCAATATCCTTGGGCTCGTACTCCTTAAACGCATCCTGAGTATAATTACCGACCGCTTTCTTAAGACTTTTAAATAAATCCTTGTAATCAATGATGTAACCAAATTCCTTGTCATCACCGTCCAAGCGGTTCACGCGACAGATCGCCTGAAATAAGCCATGATCCTGCATGGTCTTATCGATATAAAGGTAAGTCGCCGACGGCGCATCAAATCCGGTCAATAACTTATCAACCACAATCAACAACTTCATGTTTGCAGGTTCTTTGATGAATTGCTTTTTTACCTCATCTTCAAAATCTTCCGGCTTTTTACCGTTCAGCATTTTGTTGTAAACATCATATTGCCACTGGCTTTCAGTCTTGACTTCTTCGCCCAGCGTTTCACCTTTTAAATCGGTAAGCTTGGGTGTGTAGGAGGTAATAATCGCGCATTTAGTAAAGTTTACTTGCTGAAATAACTCATAATATTTACAAGCCTCGTAAATACTGCCGGCAACCAAAATAGCATTACCTTTGCCGTTTTTTAATCGGGGTTTACGCGCCATATCAAGAATAATATCGGCCACGATTTTACCCAGTCGGTCTTTAGAGCTCAGCACCTTTTGCAACGTCCCCCAGCGCTGTTTTATTTTGGTTTTAGCGGCCTCGTTTAAGCCTTTGGTTTTAGCTTCAAACCACTCATCTATTTTCTCCTTGGAGCCCAAGTTTTGCTCAACCTTACGCGCCTCATAACGCAAGTCCAGCACCACGCCATCGGCTACTGCGTCATTAAACTTGTAAGTGTGAATATAGTCGCCAAATATTTCGCGGCTTTTTTGTTTATCTTTTTTGAGTAACGGTGTGCCGGTAAAACCGATAAATACCGCATTAGGCAGCAGTTGTTTCATGGCCTTGTGTAAGTCACCCGATTGCGTCCGATGACACTCATCAACAAACACATAAAGATCGCCCTTGGCTCTGAAGTTACTCGGCAAGCTGGCTTTGAGTTGCTCAATAAATTCATCATAATCAGACTTAGATTTAGCCTTGGTTTTACGCCCGAACTTATGAATCAACGAACACAGTAACCAGGGCGACGTTGCATTAAGTTGGCAGGCTAAATCTTGACTGTTTTTAGTGCGATAAATTTCTTCATTAACACCAGCAAACACGCCCCCGATTTGTTTATCCAGCTCAATACGGTCAGTTACGATCAGCACCCGCGCATCAGGATTAAAACCTCTGATCCACTTGGTTAGCCAAACCATGGTTAAACTTTTACCGCTGCCTTGGGTATGCCAGATAATACCGCCTTCACGGCGACGAATAAATTCTTGAGCGGCTTTAACGCCGAAATACTGATGTGGACGCGGCAGTTTTTTAGTGCCGCCGTCAAAAACAACAAAGTCATGCACTAATTCAAGCAGGCGGTTTTTATCACACAGTTGCAGTAAATGACGCGTTAATAAGTTTTCATGTTCAGCAGCTTCTTTCCAGGTTAAATAATATTTTTCCGGCGTTCCTATCGTGCCATAACGTATGCCTTGACCGTCATTCCCTGCCATCACCAACTGAATGGTGGCAAAAAACGGCTTAATAAAGACAGCGTCTTGATTATCCAGATTTTGCCGTATGCCCTTCGCTACCGACTGCGTTGCTTTTTTCAACTCTAATACGGCCAAGGCTATACCGTTAACGTACAGCACCAGATCGGGGCGTTTAATGTTTTCGCCTTTAAAGGTCACTTCTTCGGCAATGGCAAAATCATTGTTTAGCGGTATCTTCCAGTTGATTAACTCTACGGTTTTAGTCAGTTGATTGACCTCGTCCAGCTCTTTAATGCCGTAACGTAAGGCTTCATAAACGGCTTTATTATTTTCGTAGAGACCTTTGCTTTGGTCTGAAACCATGTTGTTAAATTTTTTTAGGGCGCGGTCAATCAACACGCTGTTATAGCGCTGTTGCTTGGCTAGAAACAGCCGTAACAAGGTTTCTTCAACCGGACTGCTGCGCTGTTGATCCTGCCAATTCCCTAAATAATCATAACCCAACTGTTTTGTAAACAGAGTAATGACGCGGTTTTGAGTGCTGCGTTCAGCTTCGCCGATGTCACCCATAAGCCACCGTATCTCGGAGAAAAGTGTTCATAATTCTGTATTTCCAAATTTATCCCATAGGGCGGTTTTAAACCATAAAGTCATGTAGTCCGTTTTCATTTCCAATTCTCTCCCATCCGTCACTTCTGCAAGCCATACCCTGGTGTTTCCTGAGTTGTCAAAAATATAGGCGCGATTGCTGTAGCGTACCGCCTCGCTGAGTAAATCAAGCGAACGCTGATAACGACTGATAATCTTATCCCTTGGCACCGAATGACCGCCCATTTTTACCCGATGCTGGACACGGGAAATGTTAATAATGGGATCTTCCGTGGTGATGTAGTACAGATAAGTACGAAAACCGCATTGCTGCGCCTTGTGTAAAAAAGCGACTTTATCGGCTGAAGACATAACCGTTTCAAAGGTAAACGATGTCAATGTTTCAAGCAGTTTATGACGGATGAAATCCGACGCCACAGAAGCAAAGTAAGCATTTACAGCGACACCGGAAAAACTTAACTTTCCGTCGATAAAACCAAGATTTGCCGCTTCGTCAAGCAAGTTGGCTTTTTCCAATAGGGATGAACGCATGAAAAACGTTAGAATTTCCTGTTCATTGCTGTGAACGCTATAGGTAGCAAGGTCAAGAAAACCACTGGCGGCAATAGTGCGTTCTATGTCATCGGGATTAATGTAGACACCCAGCAACGCCGGATTAATAACCGATTTTAAGGTGCTTTTGCCCGAACCATTAGCGCCGGCAAACATACGCAATCGGGGTGTATTGCTCATGTAGCCAGCCTTTTTTGCCCCAAGGTGACGGGAATCGTGGCACTGATTTGTTTTATCAACTTACGCGAACCATCGGGAAATACTTCAATTATTTTCCCTTGCTCAACTTTTAACACACTGCTACCCGTTGCGAGAGCTTGCCAATAAGCTTGGGTGAATGCCGCATCCGCTAAATCGGGAATGTGGTCTTCAAGAAATTGCATACTTTGTTCATTGGGAATCATGGTGTCATTCCTGTGTTTTGGTTAATAACGCTCATAGCAACCTTATTCTGCCGGTTAGCAAGGCCTGCATCATGCATTGTTTGATGGCTTTGGTTTTGTCGCGGCGGGCTTCGATGGCGGTGATTTCTTTATCCATGTCGGAGAGGACTTTGGCGATTGATATTTGTTCTTCGTATGATGGAATAGAAATGTAATATTTTGAAATTTGAGGCGCTGTTAATTGAGGAACGCCTGTACTTTCATTTACAAATCTAATCCGATTATTTATGTATTCGGCTGCAAAAAAACAATTTATTTTTGTCAAAGGAGAAAGAATCAAAACTCTTCCAATTGCAGAGTATTTATGATCCCTGGCGTTTGCAAAACCAACAGTACCTCTTGCAGTTACAGTAATCGTATTTTCTTCTTGAATATAAAAAGAGGTATATCCATAAAGCCCTTTTTCAGATAAAGAATTTGAATAAACAGGAAAACAATATTTCTCATCTTTCACCAATGAAAAATTATTGTTATCTAAATCTCCCCCTGCCGTAATTAAAAAGACTCCCTCTAACTTCTTAACTTTCCACGCCTCCCCAAAACCCGGTAAGCGTTTTTTGCCAGTGAGCAATTGCTGCATCGCACCTTGTTTGATGTTGCGCTTTTTAGTGATGAGCTTATCCAGTGAGGCAATCAGGGCATCAACATCTGAAAGAGCTTTGGCGATAGCGCGTTGTTCTTTCTTAGCTGGGAGAGGGATAGCCATTTTGGCGATCATCTCCCTCCGAACGGAATCTACAGATGACTTCGCCGTCATTTGCATGATCCTGTTATAAAAGCGGCTGCTGAAATATAAGTAGAAGTAATACCCTTCTATGCTACCGATGAAAGTACTAATCAGGTAAACACGTTGATGAGCGTCGAATTTGCCATTGATGTAATGAAACACTTTTCCTGTGCCAACTCCATCGCCCGCAGTAAGCACCGCCTCACCATCAAATGAATAGCTATTGATCCGCTCAATGGTTTGGGATCGTACGAAGAAGGGATATTCGCCGTCATCTACACGATCTTGAGTGTTTTTACCCCCTGTAGTGACGCGTGCAATATTCTCGATACAATCTATGCCCCAATCTTCAGGGATTATCCCTGCTTCCGTCTGTTTATAACCTGACCTCAGTTCCATGCAAAGCCTATTATTTTTTTCAGGTGTTCATCAACTGAGGCGGAAAGTGCTTCCATTTCATTGATATATACGGGCAATGGTGTTGCATAACGTTCGGCTAACTGTTTGATGCGTTGAGTGAGCCGTTGCGATAATTTATCCATTTCTGTTTGAACGGTCTCAGCTATCGTAGCCATCCATTTATCATCAACCACCAGGGTTTTAATTTCATCTTCGGATAGGGTCGGGTACTTGGTCAAAACAAGATTATCTAGCGTTGCCGTGGCTTCCCGTATCTGCTTGTTGGCTTTAGCTTCTTGCTCAAGCAATTTCAGGTAAGCGGTTAACTGTTCTTTTTCCGCAACATCCAGCGCTATTTTTGGGTTTTTAAGCCGTTCGGTAATACTGGCTTTGCTTAATTTACCGCTGTCAGTGAGTGCTTCAACTAATAAACCATCTTCGCCGCCGTGTTCTTCCTGTAACTCTTCCATTTGCCGGACTATAGCTGCTTTGCTGATTTCCTGGGCTTCAATGGCAGCCTGTTCTTTTTTAAAGTAACGGTTAATCATTAACGGCTTGGGGATTAGTTCGCAGACTATTTCGCTGACTCGGCCACTTTTAGCCAGCACCTCAGTTAATTCAGCCTTCCAGCCGTCTTCGCTGATCAGGTAGATGTCATCTTTTAGAGTGTCCAGCCAATAAGTCATTAACGACTGGTAAACATCATATTGATCAATCAACGGTTTGTTGGCAAACGCTGTCAGTAAGTCTTCCGATAGCTGATGAATAATGGGTTTCGGCTTGCATTGTGCTTGCAACGCTTTTAAAAAAACCGTTTGCTGCGCTTGCCATTCGTTAAAGGTAAGCTGTATTTGTTGGCTGTAGGCGTTAAATTCCGGATGCTGATGAATGGTGGATTTTATCGCATCTTCATCGATATTAAGCTGGCTGTAGCCGGGTCGATCACTGGCGACAAATAAATCGGCGCGTAATGTTGGGCAAACCGTCCAATACGCGTTAAGTGCATCGATGTCACTGTCGGGTATGCCGCCTAACAGGTGTGCCTCTATGTCTTGCTGGTCTTCCGGTTCCTGGCTATCGATGTAGCGCGGTATATTAAGGTTGTAGTCGTTGGTTGCGATTTCATCCAAGGACACCATGCGCGCATAACGCGGCGATTCGATTTGTTTGTTAAAGACATCGACAATTTTATGAGTGTCTTGTTCACGCAGCCGGTTTTTGTCACCGTCTTTAATAAAGTCTTTGCTCGCATTGATCATAAAAATACCTTTACGGGCGACCGCGTTTTCTTTGTCTATAACGATAATGCAGGCGGGGATACCTGTGCCGTAAAACAGGTTGGCAGGTAAACCAATAATGCCTTTGATATAGCCTTTGTTGATCAGCTTTTCACGGATTCTGGCTTCTGCATTGCCTCTAAATAAAACCCCGTGCGGTAGAATAATCGCGCCTTTGCCGTTGCTTTTAAGTGAGCGGATAATATGCAGCAAGAACGCGTAATCGCCATTTTTTTCGGGTGGGATGCCATAACTGAACCGATTGTACTCATCGTCAGCCGGATTAATGCCATTGCTCCATGATTTAGTCGAAAAAGGCGGATTGGCGACGGCAAAATCAAAGGTTTTTAGTTGACCTTGAGCGTCTTTAAAATAAGGGCTGGTAATCGTGTCGCCATTGGGGGCTATTTCTGCATCTTCATTACTATGCAAAATCATGTTCATTTTGCATAAGCCGGTGGTGGCGTTGTCTTTTTCTTGTCCGTAAATGGATAGACCCCGATCGGATTCATCCGCCACTTTCAACAGTAATGAACCGCTGCCACAAGTCGGATCGTAAACTGATTTTTCCGGTTTAGTGTCATGGGTGACGCCGACTATTTTAGCGACCACCCGCGATACTTCGGATGGGGTGTAAAATTGACCTTTGTCTTTCCCTGATACGCTGGCAAAGTGGCGCATCAAATATTCGTAAGCATCACCGAGTATGTCATCGCCATCGGCGCGGTTCTTATTAAAGTTAAGGCTTTCATTTTCAAAAATAGCTATCAGCTTGGATAGCCTATCCTGCATTTCTTTGGGCTTACCCAACTTATTTTCATCATTAAAGCTGAAAACATTAATCACGCCATTAAGGTTGTTGTCTCCGGCGGTGGCTAGCTTGGTGATAATAATGTCAATTTTTTCGCCGATGTCTTTCTGCCCTTTTAAGGCGACCATATCTTTAAAGCTACCGCCTTCAGGTACTTCAATAGGCGCATCCTCAACACCCGAATATTTGTCCGACACGTATTTAACAAATAACAACACCAGGATGTAATCTTTGTATTGTGAAGCATCCATGCTGCCCCGTAGTTGGTCGCAACTGCTCCAAAGAGAGCTGTAAAGTTCGCTTTTTTTAATGGCCATTTATATTTTAATTATCTTGGTTGGTCGTTATCGATTCCGTACTGCATTGTAGAGGGTAGTCGTTTTATTCGCTTGCAGTCATTTCCAAAACTACTCCATACTACATATTGAACAGTAATTTTAATTCGTGCTCGATCATTTGCTGTAAAACTCACCTGTCACTGGGTCACTTCCCAAAAGATTGCATGGGTTACATGGAAAATTTGACTCATATAAAACCCAGTCGTCAACCACTGTTCTTATGGCACAATCAATCTCCCCATAGTCGCCCTCCAGCAATAGGTAATAACATGACTTATCACCCGTTGCCGCTTTTAAACTGCCATTTTTTTCAGCTTTTTTGGGATTAAACTCACGCCATGATGGATATATAAATAAGTCACCTCCCACAACCCCTTCATAAGGAATATGAACTTTTCCACCCCAATTTTCGGCTTCAATATGAGGGAGTCCTGAGTCCGGCCCACTTAGACAAAATGCTTGTTGAGGAGAAAGTCCTGTTCTTTGGGATCGCCTGACCTGTTCTTCAACAAGAACCCGCCAAAGCGCGTAGTCCTGAAAAGGACAAGAAACCGATCTTACATTTTCCTTTTTAATGAGACTACATATCAAATCAAAAAGTGATTTTTTCAGACTAGATTCCGGATGTATATTGACTTCTAAGCTAAATAAACGGTTTATATCGGCGAAGTAGTCCATCCGATGCCTCCCTTGGTCAATCAACTTTATTTCATGTTGTAACAGATAATCGGTGTTCTCCCTGATCCGCCGTTGAATATCTTTAACAAGCAGAAGCAATGCGTCCAATTTTATCTTCCAATAATCTTGATCGCGATGGCAACACCAAGCATGTTCAAAATTTTCAGTATCATCACCTCGCCAAGCGAAGCAGCAATCAAATTCATAAAAAGGTAACTCTACCAATGACTCATCGAAATAGTATGAGCGAATTGATTTCTTGACGTATTCCACCACCTCATTATCAACGTCAATAAAATGAACAACAAGATAGTGCAAAATATCACCAGGACGCAGTATCGACATCAGTTCGTATATCCGACCACCAAAGCCAGCAGTATCAATTAAAGTTAGCAATGGGCGCGCGTCTATGCTTAGAACAAAATTACACTCCCTTGTCGGACGGTATGCCCAAAAACTACCAATATTAAGTATCTCCGCCTCAATCAGAACGTTGCGCTCCTGATCAGTAAGCAATACAGGTAAATTTACAGTTTTCATATTTATGGTTCACAGAAGTATCGTTTACGGTTCATATTACACTGAGAAACTTCGCGTTGCCGTTGCATCTAAAAAATAAGCTTCAATCCTAACTTATTGCCGCTTACTGATCGCAAAAAACATTAAAGCATCGCCCCGCTTTTTAGCCGCAACGATACAGCGTTTTTCCAAATCTTCCAGCGACTCGCCGGGTTCTCGCATAACATCAACCCAAGTCCCCATTGTAGTAAAGCCTATTGGCTCGCTGCCGTGACCGATCACAAAACAACCCGGTGACCAGCGCGTTACTTTGGCCTGCTTTGACTCAAGATTTTCTAATCTGGATTTAATGTTCATGTTGTTGCTCTTCATCGTATTCCTGAAGCAAATCATCAAATGTTTTGCCGTTGTAATATTCAATCCAGTCAGCCGAAGGCCGTCCTGGCAATTCAGGCAAATCAGGATTATCGTAACGATACATCTGATACATTAACTCCCACCAGGATAAGGCAAAAGCATCCGGTTCAGTGCTGACTTGGCATTGGCGCTCCACTTTTTTAATGCGATTTTTCAACGGCATTTTCCAGCGCCTCAAGTCTTTGTGTCAGCTCGTTCATTTCAACCAACTTGCCTTGATTCGATAGCGCGGTTATTAATTGACTGCCAATGTCCGGCGGTATCTGTCCTGCCATAGTTGCTCTGATAACCTCTGAGCCTTGCTCTGCCAAGGTACCATTAACCGGCAACGCTATTGGCATTGCTTGCGGCTTCAATGCAGGACAGACTCGCTCCAGCAACACCTTTGCCGCTGCAACGTCACCCGCCTTGGCTGAATCGATTAGAGTCAAGATAATATCCGGCATAGCATCAGCGATGGACTTCCTCAATAAGGTCGCCGGTGTTTTATCTTTCGGCCTGCCCTTGGGATTGCCGGACTGTCCGGGCTTGAATTTTACTGTTGACATCTGTTTTACCTCTGCTTTTAACAAGCCATTGCTTGTTTAATCTATTAAATTACCGCTTAATGGAATTTTACAACCCATACTTGCAATTGCTTTCGCTTCGGCTTCTGATAACTACCCTATAAACCTATCGACTAATCCAATACCTGAGCCGACTATTAAGCTGTTTCTTTTTTATCTATCATAAGCCTCAAGACCGCGTCGTTGCTAGGTTTTGCCGTCCACAATGCGTTTCATTTTTTGTTTGTTTTTTTTCCACATCAGATGTT
>JAPLRU010000044.1:0-14520 GCA_026399025.1 Methylobacter sp. | reverse complement strand
AATTTTTGTTGCGAGTTACCCATAAACCTACGCATTCCTGCTCTCGGTGACCTCCATGCTGTTGATTTTTGCCCGCTCAAAGTTTAACAATTCCGCCTTGTTTTTCCGTGACCCCATGCCTCAAGCTCTTGGTATGCATTCAGACAGGCTTCATGGTCTGGGTGTCGATTGTCGTTGGCCGGATGTAATGGATCGCTGTTTATTTCGTCAAGCAGGCGGATTGCTTTGCGTAGCTTGGCTTCATTAGCTGTGGTCATGCTAAAACCTGTTATTTAATATTTTAAACAAATGACTCCATAACGATCCGCTTAACCTGCCGGGTTAAGGGGGCATCACGATCAAACCGCAGACCGTCACTTTTAATCGCCTGCTCAATCCATGCCCTGATTGCCGGGTTGTCGACTAACCCATGCTTACGCTGTAATGCCTTGACCAAATACCCCTCCATCATAACCGTGGTCCGCCTGTTCCCCAGGTTGACGGCAAAGTGAACTTTCTCAAAATCATAAACAGCGCTGTCCATATCGTCATCGGGTTGGGCTCTAGCGTTCTGTTTAACATCATAAACAGAACTATCCGTTTGCGTTTCCGGATTATCATCGGTCGCCTCTTGGGTGACAGCATCAGGATTTTCGGTTTGTTTAACATCTTGAATAGGACTGTCCTGAGCAGCCTCGCTTTGCGTAGTGCCCTGAATGTCGTCAGCCTGTTGAATATCACAAACAGGATTTAACCGGTCATAGTGCCATTGATAAATCGCCAGTTTTACATCATTCGGTAAGAGTTTGGATTTACTGGTAACGCCTAGACCGGCCTTTGCCTCCCTGATCCGGTCAGAAATTTGTTTCTGACTTTTGGGTGACAGCCCAAACAATGCCGCTATGGCCTCGGCCAGCTTTCCAGTTCCGTCGTATTGCATAATTCACCTGTTTAAGATATTAAATAAAGGCTTATTGTAATCTGTTTAATATGTTAAATAATAGCTTTGTTTAATATATTAAACACAATAAGCCTCAGTCTATCGCCTCCCTCCCTTTAAAAACCTATCGGGTCATCAAAAGGTTTGCCCCCTGTGCTTTCCGGCGCTGCTGGTTTGCGTTTTTTAATGTCGTAAGGTGACAGTGTGTTATTAGCAGTGATGCTTAAGCCATGCTTTGTTTCGCCGGTGGTTTTGTCCACCCACTCGCTCGGTTTTAAGCTGCCGATCACCGCTAACGGGTCGCCTTTCTGCAATTTGGCTACCCGCTCCGCAATATCGCCAAAGGCCATGCCGGAAACAACAATCGGCTGATCTTCTCCGACTGCGACAGATAGCAGGAACTGGGTGTAATGCTTGCCCGATTGCCCGGTTTTAAGTGCCGGCGTTTTGATTAATTTGCCACTGATTAGTGCGTCGATCATTTTGTAGCCTTGCCGGTTTTCGGCGTTAATGTTGCATTTTTTATTTTCAAAAAAACTTTTATGCCCGAAAGTATACATACCCTACACTTTCAGCACTGGCGCGGGCTGTATGGCTAATAAACCTACACTAACCCTACACCCAAACCTACACTATTCCGGTTTCCAGTGCTTCAATGGCTCTTCCCAGTCTTTTTTTAGCCGAATACCCGCGATTCCCTGCCCGCTGTTTCTTCTTTTCGCCGACACATCAAAACCAAATGTTTTAACCGCATCAATGGCCGTTTCCCTGAATCTGACCAGCGCCAGCGCCACTCGCTTATAACGCTGCGCCCATTGCAAATAATTCGGGTACAGGTGAATGTCGGCATCCTGATATTTAGTCTCTGAACCCTGTTCTCGAATTTCTTTGCATTCGCCGATCTGCGTCCACTCCTTGCAATCAGGTATGCAATTTTCAATCAGCCATGCCGCTATCGGATTGCCCGCTTGCATCGCCTCAAAATTGGCATCCTGCGTTCGCTGTGGCGGCTTCCTGATTGCTGCCGATATGTCATCTTGCGACAGCTCCAGTAACCAATTGACCAACCCCGGCATTTCCTTATGCAGCACCGCCGCCTCTCCGCCTTGATCGTTCCATGCCTGTTTTTCAGCATCAGTCACCCGTCGATCAAACGACACTGTGCGTCGCCGTCGTTCTAAGCCGCTGGTATGGTCGGTAAAGGCTAAGTTTTCATTGGACGCAATAACCACCATGCCCTCATATTGAAAACCGCCTGACTGCTGCTGATGTTTGCGCTCCAAGCGTAGCTGGTCTTGCCCCGTCATCGCTTTAAGCGTGTTGATGCTGCCGCCGTATTTGTCGGAATCGGTAATCATCACCAAGCGTTTTTGATAAAAATTGGCGGTTTCAAATTGATTGTTTTCCATCGCAGGTAAGGTGGTCGATGTTGCGTTATGCTCCCCTGCCAGCGCCTTTGCCAGCCGCATAAACGTA
This sequence comes from Methylobacter sp., assembly GCA_026399025.1. Lineage (GTDB taxonomy): Bacteria > Pseudomonadota > Gammaproteobacteria > Methylococcales > Methylomonadaceae > Methylobacter_A. Next base: position 12,125 of record JAPLRU010000044.1, on the reverse strand, counting down.
CCTTTGCCAGTGCCGCCGCTACCCATCAGATGCAAGAAAATCTGTAAATCGGCTCGCCCATGCAGCAATGCCGCCAGCCATGCCCGCAAGAATTGAACTGTCTCTGTGTCGCCATCAACAGCCGCCAATAAGAATCGCTGAATCGTTGGGCATTTCGCATTAGGCGTATAGTTATAAGGCAGACACCACGTTTGGGCATTCCCCGCCGTGGTGATGTGCAGGGTTTTGGTTTGACAGCACAACAAACCGTTCAGGAATGGCAACAAATTGTGATTGACGGCGGGAAGCGGTAAAAATCCGCCGTCAGCAATAAGCGACTTTATGTTGCTGCGATAGCAATTTTTGAAGCCGATTGACTGGGTGCCTTGGTAGATTAGCTCGATCAAGATTTTATCAACCATCGCATCATCGCTGGTCATCGGTTGCCAATGCGTACCATCGAAGCCGTGCCATGTTTTTGCCAAATTCGAATAGGCTAAGCCGCCATTTAAGCACTCGACCAGTATCATCGCCGCCACCGACTCAATCACGCTCTGCACTTCTCCGGTTTCACCATCGCAAATAACCAGCGCATCGGCCTCGATAGGTTTAATTTTGAACAAAAGTGTAGGGCTAGTGTAGGGTTGGTGTAGGTTTAAATCCTCTGTAACCCTTGGTAGTGTTGAGGGTGTAGGGTATGTAGGCTTTTTAGAAAACCTTTCCTTTTTTGAAAAAATCTTTACTCTTTTTTTCATGTCAACCGCTATGCCGTATTTTTTCATCCTGTGATAGATTCGACTAAATTCAGGTTCATCATGCTTTTTGATGAACGCCAGGGCGGATAACACCTCATCCGGCATCATGGCGGCTATGTCATCATCCAATTTGGCGTAGGCATCGTTAATCACCTTTAGGGCTTCCGTCATCTTGGGGGATGCATCAACGGTGCTACTCATTAAATCACCTCCATTTTTTGAGCATGAGCGGCTTTATTCTTCTTGGCCCATTCACGCTGAACGGCCTTATTGAAAGACTGTCCACCAATGGTTAATAGATTGTCTCCAGCATCTTTTAAAGCTGATCGTCTGTCGCCGCCGTGCATCAAAATAGTGAAGGTTGAAAACGCATCGTGCGCACCTGAGCCTGACGTATAAAGCGGGTCTGCGGAGCTTAAGGTATTAACTCGCAATAGCCCATTGTCATTGCGTCGAACCGTCGCTGAATAATTTCCTGTCTGGCTGTTTGGATGTCGGAAACAGTTGCCGCGCTGGTCATAGCCCGCCGTCGTGAGCCAGTCTTGAGGGGTATACACCAGATTAAAGGTGCTGATGAGGTTCGGGGCATCCGATAGCTTTAGCGCTGCTCTGCGTTCTGCCGCCGTGCGTCTTGCTGTATCAAGCGCTACTTGAGCCGCCCTTATCGCTTCGCGCTTGGCTGAGATTTCAGCCGCCCAGGTCTGCATGGGATTAAATAAGCTCCCTTGTCTCCTTGATCTGCTGCCGTAAAACTCGCCACGGTTCGGTAAGTAACAGAGTTGAGCCGGTCTCTCGGTCGCTCGATCCGGTTTTATGCCTAGCACTTTAAGCCGGTCATTAAGTATCTGTTGAGCCAGAATGAAGTCAGCGCCGCTTAATGGATTTCTGAGCGGTATCAGTATTCGGGCCTTTGGGTTGCTGATTGTGGCGCTGCTGGTGTTGTAAATTTCATAATCTGCGCCGCTTAGCATAACCTCGATACTTTCCGCTAAATCCGGCAAAGTCGGCGGACTGTCGTCCAGGTCTGCCCACATCATAAGGAACCGCCCGTGCTGCTCTTGACTCCTAAAACAGCGCGTCGGTAGGCTTGAAGGAATTAGCCATTGGCTGTGTTTTTTCTCGGTCTTCTGTGGGCTGTCGATAAGAGCAATAATGTCGCTTATCGTCACGCCTAGATACTGCACTCTGCTTTTTGCGCCAGGCTCATCGGTATGATATTGCCCAAACCCTGAAACCATGAGGTCTTTTGTATGTTGTTCGGTCATTTTGAATTGCTCCAAAAGCCGGGTAATGCAATCCCTACCGCCATAGGCTATAATGCCTTGCGTTTGGTGATAATGGATTGCACGGGGCCGACTTAATTGTTAAAAGTTAAGTCGGCTTTTTTATGCGAATTGCTGGACGGCTATCAGCCTCATGAGGGTACGAGCTGTCAGTGTGTCGGTGCGTGGGAATGTAGGGGCTTCCATTATTTACCCCCTTGGTTTTCAGCTTCCAAGTGAGCAAACCATTTTGTCTCGTTTATTAAAACCTTTTTGCCGTCGCGTAGAATCGCGCCAGACTCTTTGAGCCCATTTTTATCGGCGTTGAAAATTCTTGCGCGTACACCTCCAATTTTGAAAGCTTTGTGCTTTTCACAAAATTGATTAACAGTTAAGTAGCAGTATGCGAAAGCTGATTGCTGCTCGTTTGATGGGATATTTTGCTTACTCATGATGTAATGCCTCCCGGCAAGTTTGATTATTGATTAAATTTTATCGCCAGCGGTTGCCGCCTTTGATGATTTAATCATATCCCATTGAATTTATTTATGTCGTTAGTTCCATTATTTCCGTTAATGCCGTTCTGAGTGCCGTTTTTGGCATAAAAAAACCGGCTTAGTGCCGGTTTTGTGTTGTACGTTTATTCAGGATTAAATCGCTTTCGATATTTTTCTAAAAAATCGCTTTTGTCTAGTTTTTCGCCGTTTGCAAGTATGATGCTTTTCCTTGAATCAGAGACGAGTTTAATTGAGTCGCTGGAAAAACCACCTGATATGATTAGACCCCAAGCTTTGATTCCTTTCAATTGATCCAGATACTCAATTTCGTAGAACGTTAGTAATTCATCAACTAACAATAGTCCTTCGCTGGTTTCTTTTTCCACTGGTTTCCGTTTTCTTCGTGGCTTGGCTGTGCTTGCTGGTTCGGTGACTACTTGGCTAGCAACGGTTTTGGCTATTTCTGTTTGATTTCCAGCGTTATACTCATCCACTGATTCAATAGCGCTATTTGGTTCCAGCTTTGTATCAACAGTAAGCCATGCCCAATCATCCGAACTTTGCGGCCAAAGCACCAGTGACCAAGGATATTTAGTTTCTTTACATTCAGAATAAACTTTTTCAACGTCACTTCGCTTAACAAGTAAATCCCCTAGAGAAATTTCAAGTCCGTCTTGGGTTTTTACTACTTCATTTTTGTAGAGCTTACCTTCAGGCTCGTTCGTATCAAAAAGTTTCTTTTCCAACCGTTTTAATGCGAATTTAACATCACCTTTAAATGCCATTTGCTCGTCGAAGACATAGCCAGATTCCGTGTAGCTTAATCGAAGTCCTTTATCCAAGAGTTCTGGTAATAGATAAAACTCATTAAATCCGCTGCCATCTATTGACCTACTTAAAATATACATGAAATGTTCCAGGCGGATATACTCCAAGTCTTCCTGTTGAATTTTGTTGATGATTCCCATCACACGCCCCCGAAAATCTTTTCATTCATAGAGGCAACCACTCCGCTTGCGTGGTCATTGCTCATGTGGCTATACCGCATCACCATAGCTAAAGTTTTATGGCCTAGAATTTTGGCGATTTCCGGCAAGCTTGCGCCGTTCATAAGCAGATAGGATGCACAGCAATGGCGTAAGTCATGCCAATGAAAATCTTCTATCTCAGCCAGTTTTACAGCGTTTTCAAAAGGTCGTCTTAAATCGATAGGGTTTAAGGGGTGTTTTTTGCCAGGGAAGAGCAGGGGGGTATCAAGCCGCCTTACCTTGGCAAACTCCCGCAATAGTTCCAATCCATGCCCAGATAGTGGGACTCGCCGCTTCTCTCCGTTCTTTGTTTTATTGAACAGTAGAAAACCCGCTTTGATGTCTACATCTTTCCACGTCAATTCCATTAGTTCGGCTTGCCGCATTCCCGTAGACATAGCGAGAATGACGCATAAATAAAGCTGTTTGTTACTGGATTCTTGGCAGGTTTTTAAAAATCGTGGTCGTTCATCATTATCCAAAAACCGAACGCGGTCATTTGATACCTTGGGCTTTTTTACGCGTTTTACCGGGTTGTCTTGCGTCCACTCCCATTCAGATATGCAGTGGCTAAACATTGCGCTTAAAGCCGCCAGGAATCGTGTAACAGTTGCAGGACCGCGAACCTTACCGCGCTGTCCCATTTCAGTATTTAGTTTATCCCTGCACTGGACTATTAAAGGCGTAGTGATGTTGGCTAACGGTATATTGCCTAGCTCAGCTTTGAACCAGTTAAGCTGTGTTGTCTGGTCAGCCTGTAATGCGGGCTTTTCGGGTAAAACCTCATTGATATAGCGGTCTATTGCGTCACCAAGGGTTTTCTTTAAGGCGGCACGGGGAATAAGCTGTTTGCCATCCCTGATTTCTGATTCAGTTTTTGCTATCCATTTCTTGGCATCGGTTAGTCGTCTGAATGTTTCCGTTCTTGACTCGCAACCTTTAATTCGGATAATGACGGTATACCGCTTGCTTCCGTCTTTTAAGGTTCGTTCGGTAATATTTGCCATGATTGCCCCTATAGGATTGCAATCGGCTTTGATAAAATATGCCTGCCATTGCTTAACCCTGAATTAAGTTATTGGTAAGGGCTTGTCGGTGCTGGTAACACCTTCAAGCCCGCTTTACTTCTAGGGGTATGATTATAATTGCTCTGCAATTTTTCTGCATTTTTACTGCAATTAAGTATAAATAATGGCAGTAAATGGCAATAATCAGTAATAATTAAAATCACTCAACTTATTGATTTTATTGTTATCGTTTGTTGTTGTTTGTTACTGAATATAGAAAAACTTCGCATTCGTAATCAGTAGGTCAGGGGTTCGACCCCCCTCATTGGCTCCATATAATTCAATGAAATCAACAGCATATAACGCTGTTGACTTCCTTTTTGATACGCTCTTTAAGTGGTTGCGTGAATTTTGCGTGATGCGTTTACGCAGACCTTTTCAGCCGCTGCGATCAGATTGCTCAATTCCGCAGACGAATAATGATCCGTCATCCTAGTCGATTTGTGCCCTAACAAATCCTGCCGATCTTCAAACGAAACATTTGCTGCCCTCAAGCGCCGCCCAAAGGTATGCTTTAAGTCATGGATTCTTACCTCCAGCCCTACGCGCTTTCTTGCCTTCTGCCAAGCCGAGTTATTCATCGTCTGAACCCGCTTGCCTTTATAGGTAAACACATACTCGGGATGCTGACCGCGTAATTGATTGATGAACGCTCTGGCCTCGCTGTTTAATACGACCACCCTTGGCGTCCTATTTTTAACGATATGGGCGGGTCGAAACCAAGACACTGTGCATAAAAGGAAATTTCACATAATGGCCGTTATGCAAAGCTTTGCATAACGGCCAAAAAGAGACGACCAAGAATTTCAAGGAAATGGCAGGTAAAAGCCAGAAAGCAGCCGCGCAACAACTTCATTATGAATTTTAAGTGCTAACGGCAGTCTGTTTGATAGCTCCGTTTTTCGGGATAACTATACCGCTAGCGTCCAAATAAATGCACACCAGAAAAACACTTTCAATTATGGCGGACACGAACACTATCTAAAATTAGCTGGGTAGCTCTTTTTACACGCACTGAGAAACATTGTTAATCACAAGGAAATTAGTTCCCCCACTGAGACCGGGAGTTCCACCTACCACAGCCACTACGTCTTCCGCTTCGATGAGGCCTTCATTTAATAAAGAACGAACCGCCTGTGAGACCAATTGATCCGTATTGGTCTGACGCGACTGAATTTGCGCGTATACGCCGTAGGTCAAAGAGAGTTCACGAACCGTGTGTATGTTAGGACTCTTTACGTAAATAGGAACGTAGGGACGATACGAGGAAACCAGCCGCGCGATGCGACCTGTTTCCGAATCGGCTATGATGGCTTTCACCGGAACATCCCGGTAGGCATGAGCGGCGGCACGAGCAAAGTAGGTACGAGCCGGATTGGAGGTGTCTTCAGTCTCTATATTCCATCCCAAGGGACGATCGGCTTCCGCTTCGCAGGCAATTTTTGCCATAGTCATGACCGCTTCCAGAGGATATTTACCATTTGCCGTTTCTCCGGACAGCATCAAAACATCGGTACCATCGAACACCGCATTGGCAACATCGGACACCTCGGCTCGGGTTGGTCTCGGATTTTCAATCATGGTATGGAGCATTTGAGTTGCTGTAATCACAATTTTAGCCTTACGAACGCAGGTTTGTATGATCCGCTTTTGTATGATCGGTAGCCGTTCAAACGGTACTTCAACCCCGAGATCGCCACGCGCGATCATGATGCCGGCACAAACTTCCAAAATCTCCTCGAGATTATCCACGCCTTCAGTGTTTTCAATCTTTGCGATAATTTTTACCGTACTTCCTTCTTCGTCCAGAATCTTCTGTATAGCCAGAATATCCTGGCGATTGCGGACAAAAGAGTGGGCGATAAAGTCCACTTCAGAATGAGCAGCGAAACGAATAAAGTCTTCATCCAGGCCGGACAGTGACGGCAGATTGAGTCGTACGGAAGGTACATTGACATTCTTTTTGACGATGATGCGCCCCGCATTCTTGGCGATACACACCAAGTCATCTGTATTTTTTTGCACCACTTCCAGTTCGAGAGTCCCATCCTCAATCAGAATTCGAGCACCTTCTGGTATTTCATCGATGAATTGTGGATAGGAAACACAAAAGGCTTTTCCGGTGGGTGCCGTTCTAACGATGCGTACTGTTTCTCCTATTTCCAATGGAATCGGCTTATCTATTTCCCGCGTACGCACTTCGGGACCTTTGGTATCAATGACAATACCTAGGGTATCGGACATGGCGCGAATGTTCTGCACCACGCTTGCCGCTTCTTCAGTTGTAATATGAGCGGTATTAAGGCGAACAGCATCCATACCTGCGTCATACAGAGAACGCAAGAATTCTTCCGAACAATTGTTACTGGAGATGGTAGCGAGAATTTTGGTCAATTTTCTTTGCATGGTGTAATTTATGTTAGTGTAATCATACGAAAGATACCCTGTTGCCGTCTCTGCCAATCATGACTTTTAACGATAACTGCATCGTATACTATATTAAGCCTTTTAATTGATCAATGAGACGGACGCATCGGCGTGGGTACCTACTTTCGCGAATAGCTACCCCCGGCCACAAGCGGTCGGCCAATTTATCAGACAATGACAGCTGAGAGTCAGAAAACTGCCGTTCAACGTAAAGTTCAGCGGTGGAGCGTTAGATGAGTCCGCTGGAGCGATGGGTTAGGCTTGATTTGAATTTTGGTGGGGTTCGCAAGTTCACTCTACCTACGCCCTATTTTTCTTACGCGGACGCCGGTAGGATTCGTATAAGTAATGCTCCATGGCCCATCGGTGATAAGCAGAATGGTCGGTAATGAGCGAACTTTTGCCATTGAACCAGAAACAAAATGGGGGCAAGTCGTACATTTGACATAAAAAAAGAGGCTCTTCCCGATTTCGCGGGGTAGATGTCAAGTTGTTTGGACTTGATATAATCATCTTGCCTTACTGCATTGATTTTTTAGGAAATATAGAATGCAGCTCATGTCAGTCATGATGCAAAAAACCACAATACACCGATTACCCCGCGAAATCGGGAAGAACCAAAAAAGAGAGCGAAAAATGTCAAATGTACGGCCCGAATGGCACTCCTTGTTTACATCCTTATTTATTCAAAAACGTTATTTGTTTTAGTTTTTTGTTTTTTGGTCGCTGTGTCGCCAGACATGTTTGAGTGATCCATCATTCCCTTACATTGCGGCATTTTCATGCATTGTTTCATGTCCATACCTCCGGCCATATTTGAGTGATCCTTCATCATCCCCTTGCACTGTTCCATTTTCATACATTGCTTCATATCCATACTGCCAGACATGGGTTCTTGTTTAGCGTGACCAGTTACGCTAAACAGAGAAAAAGATAGTAAGGCAATTATTTTTATTATTTTTGTCATATGCACTGTCCTTTATTCGATGTTATTAACTCAGACCATTTAGCAGCTGAGAGGAACTTGCACCTTATCTTTAAGCGGGTTTTTTAGCAAGTTTAGTTAATGCCGATCAAGGGTTGTAGACTGGGTTGAACAACGTGAAACCCAGCAAATGCTTTGAAATAACCGAGTTTGTTTGTATTCAAACTATCCTTTGTTGATACACCTGGATTCTAGCGATTTCATTTTCCGCAATTGTGATCGTGTACAGTATAATTATATTAAGATAATAAAAGCGATGATACCGCTAAAGGAGAGGATTGCTCTCTATAAAATACCGGCTAGTTCGCAACGCTATTTGAACTTTTCGAAAAAATACTCTACTCATACAAAAAATTACCGGCTATTTTTATCGTTAATCCTAACCGCTTAATTGTAGGACTAGCCACCAATAACCGTGTTAAACTCACCAAGGAACCGGTATTAATCGGTTGTTTTATTGTACTTCCAGGAGTTAATAACGATGAAGATCAAATCGACTAAAATGACATGGCTTTACATTATTCCGGTGCTGTTATTACCGGTACTGGTTCAAGCGGAATCAACTGGAACAGGAAATATTGCCGCAAGTAAGGCGGCTGATCAGAGAGAGGCACTGGCAAAAAAAGCGGCTGAAGCGCAAGCTAGAAAAGCAGCGGCAGAGCAACAAAAGGCCATGCAAACACAAACACAAACACAAACACAAACACCTTCTAGCCAAGAACAACCCCCTATCGAACCCAATAAAAACTAAGCAAGGTAACGTCATTAATCACGGCTTTGGGTACCGGCTTAGATACCATCTTTATTACCTCCTACTCTACAACGATTATGTCTTTTCATTTGCACGGTTGTGTTCATTTTAACTTGGGAATATGATCAAGGGCCATATCCAGGATTTGAAGCACAACTATTGCAAATGACCGGCTGTAAAAGCCCATGACTAAATAGGTAGGAATAATGAAAAAATTGCGTTGTTTATGGTTGTTGGTACTGATGATTGTGACCAGCACTTCGTGGGCTTACGGTAGTAGCAGTAGCTCAAAAGCCTGTGCCAAACCCGAATTTATCAATTTTGTTCCTGCCCAAAACACTGAAGTGGCTACGGGGTCGGCATTTTCTTTTGTAGCCTCTGCAAACACCTTACCGAATACAATCAAAGTTACAGTAAAAGGTCTGCCCGCTACCCTAAACGTTACGCCAAGAAATGAAGGTGGTTTTCAGGTCAATGGAACAATACCGTCGTCACTGAAAGGTGTTTACGCCAGAATTGCAATCACTGCTGATGGACAAAGCAATTGCAAAGGTGATGATGGCTGGTTGGTGAAAATTGCCGAATAACGCCAGCATCTCATATCAAAATAAACCGACCTACGGCTCATAATCTATCGCCCAAAGTAGACAGAATACCTTACTGCTGATGCAGATTGTGACGGAGCAGCTTTGCGTATTCCGATAAAATCCGTCACTGTACTGAATGTCGCACCCCTGGTCGCTCTCTGGCTTCTATAGCTGAACTGCTTTAGGTCGAAGACTGCATTCCCAGCATCGTCTTTTCTTTATTCCTGATGGTAAACCTAGAACTGCAATATTTTACCGTGCTGATCAATCCAAAGCATTGGTAATACTCAACGAAAGCTTACTATTGTTAATTAGGACAGTACCGCCTAAGACAGCCAATGATGTTGTGAATGGTGTGGTTGCTTGGGAGTGTGTCGATTCGGAACATGACCCATATTAATTGTCATGATCTTTAGCGTGATCCGGCTGTTTGGAAACGTGTATAGACAGGTCAACAGCAGCAGTATGAAATCAAACTATTGAAAAGTTTAATTTAGACGTTCGGGTAATAACATTTTAAGGCAGCCGACCTTCGCTTTAATGCAGGCTTTGAGTGGAAACAGACTGCGGACCCAAAGTGACCGCAGTCTATCACTATAACTTAGTGGATAACGGTTACATTTTCAGCTTGCGGGCCTTTTTGGCCTTGCGTTACGCTGAACTGTACTTTTTGGCCTTCATCCAGTGATTTGTAACCACCCGCGTTATTGATTTGTTGGAAATGTACGAACACATCGGGGCCTGATTGCTGCTCGATAAAGCCGAAGCCTTTATCAGAATTAAACCATTTTACGATGCCAGTAGTGATTGTAGACATAAGGAGTCCTATAGAAATTTTGAGTGTATAAAGCCTTAAATAAGGCGGGTCTAGCCGGTAAATTTGAAAATTACAAAATGAAAAACAGGACGAAGAACTACAGAAGAGGCATCGAAATGGTAAGCAGAGGGTAAATCTTATTTTTAAGCTGGGGTAAGTATGGGCTTGTTATCCCCTTCGTGTCAATGCATAGCTTGAAAAGACTTGGCTCTCTTGCTGTTCAAGTTAATATTGCTGGCAATAGCCGCTGTGCCGAATAGAGCGGATGAAATAATGAATTCACCGGAAATAAACCCCAGCAGACCGATTGTAAATAAGGTTCCGGTTAAAATATCTTTGTGTAAGTTGTTCATGAGAAAGTCCTCGTATCAAGTTGAAAAGCTTTATAAATTACAGCTCAACTATACCACGACCTCTATTGTTGACAATAATGCTGAGGATATATGGATTGTTTCTTATATGCACACAATGTGTTCATGAGTCGTTCATGTGAAGAAATTGCTATCTCTTAATTCTTCGGATCACCGTCCCCCGCTTTAATCAAACCCAGCGCATCATCTGTCTTAAGTGGAGCGATACGCCGTCTATGAGGTATAAAAAACAGGGGTAAATGGATCGGATGTGGCCTATGATCAATAAATTACGTAAATTAAATTATCCCTATCTGATTGAAAAGATAGCGCCATTCGCGATTTTAAAGAGCCTAATAGCCTCATCCCTTGTTACACCCGACCGGAATCATCCACGATGCTTGGGGTTTATCATGCTTAGCATAATCGGCAACGGGAGTTTTCTCACCCGTGACGCGCTCAATTTCATCAACTGCTGATACCAAGTAATCATCCAGGTGCTTTCGAGTGGCATCTTGCGAATTAGGAACTATCCAAGCGATTGCTCGCTCATCCTGCCCCGTACCTCGAACAATCACTTTCCAATAGGCATCCGGTGTTTTCACACCGTGTGACTGAACAAAATAATCATCCGCTGGATTATTACCCCAGATCACGCCGCCGATGACCAGCAGCTCATCAATGTCCCTATAACATTCGACGACCTCCTCACTGGCTTGCCAAGCACGGTTCATATTTTGAGCCTGCGGCAATAATTGGTCATCGTATTGGTAGCTTTAATAGCGGGTCTAAATGATTGGCCGGCACTTGATGTCCACGGTCGTAATCATGTCCGTAAGCCTTGGCGGTTGTTTGCTGACATTCAGCCGGTACATTCGGATCAAGAAAGAATTTGTCATAACGTTTGGCATTGCCGTTATCCCGCTGTGCAACATACTGAAACTTTACCGCTCCCCGTTTAGCGCAGTCTAATCAGACGGTAAAACCTGAATAATCGAGTTTTAGAATATTTCCTGACCGACTAATTTCAGTATCGCGATCAACCGATTGAACAACAGGTGGAGAACCAATGCGTGATGGTAGGGTAGGGGTGGCATTGGGACTTTTAGAATAACTTGAGCAATCTTTTGTTGATTGACTGATACTGCCGTCATTACAGACAAACTGAGAACCATCGCAATGAGAAATCCCAGCTTTTTTACCGGAGCATGGAGCTGCTGACCAAGCAGTAAAGGGTAGCAGCAATAGCGCTAACAATATAATTTTATTAATATTAGTTTTATCTGATCTGTTAAAGTACACGTTTTTTTAAAGTCTAGAGAAGGAATGCATGACACGATCAGAGCTTATTAGCGCATTAATCCAGCAGCAACCGCATTTGTCTAAACGTGATGTGGAATTGGCGGTTAATTGTATCCTGAAACAGCTGGTTGATGCTTTAGATGCAGGCAAGCGTATTGAAATCAGGGGTGGAAAACGGTCGGGTAAGGACAAGGCATTACTGCCTTGTCCTCCCCTAAGAACCGTGCGTGCAAGTTTCCCTGCACACGGCTCAAGCCTCTACAAAGGCGCCTTTCGGCACCCGGTTTCACCACTGTTTTTTCGATAGGCTAATGCCTC
>JAPLRU010000066.1:9998-104662 GCA_026399025.1 Methylobacter sp. | reverse complement strand
TGATTTTTTAAAGGCGAAAAAACTGTCAAGCTTTTTTTTGATTTTGTAATGAAAACAATTGGGGCGAGTAGTTACGATATTTCAAACATAACTTTTGAATTCACTGGTTTACGCGGCTTTTCGCGCAGGTCCGGATGAATGAGTAAATAGGCGCAGAGTCATGTAGGCCGGAATAAGCCGGTTCGAGTCGAGCGACAGCGAAAACAGGTGTTTCCGGCAAACACCTGAATACGCCGGAAACGCTACCTCGCGCTACGCGCTTGGATGGTCACATTCCGACCTGCATTGAGACGCGTATAACGACGAGCGCCGGAGCGTGGGAACGATGTCGCTTTATTCACTTCGGACTCTATAAATCCCGTTCTATAGTCAATTGCTTTGGAATTTTAGCTTATACTTGCCGACCCAAATTGAATATTTGCACAGCAAGCCGCGCTAAGTTTTTATTCGATTATTCTTTAAAGATGTTTTTTTACGCTGTCGCATGCCAATTGAAAGCGAAACAGATAAAGATTGGACCCGGTTCGCGGTCTGCGTTATCGTACAAAAAAACATTCAAGAAGTTAATGGCTTTGACCAGGATTCTGACTGTGTTAAGCCATAAGTATCTATACAAGTACCAGATCCTTCTCCCTTGAGGGACAGGATTGTCCGGCATGATTAGCTTGAGATGAGGGGCATATAAAAGATTCTCCTCCCTCTCCAGCAGGAGAGGAAGTTAGACCGCTATGTAACTATTTGTATTTATAATACAAAAAATCTGTGTAAATACTTATGGTGTTAAGGGAGAGCTGTCGGTTGGGCCGACTTTAATTTATAAGTGAATAGCGAGAGAGTTTTAAATAATGGAAAAGGCGAAAATAGACAGGGTAAAGCAGTATTTAAAAGGAGAAATCATTTTTCAAGAGGGCCAGCCCAGCGAGCATTTTTACATTTTACAAAAAGGCGAAGTGGAAGTGTCTATTAAAAGACACGAAAAAAAATTTGTTATCAACACTTTAACGCCGACTGATTTTTTTGGCGAGATGGGTTTGCTGTCTAATGAAACTCGGTCGGCTACTTGTAAGGCGGCGACTTATGTGGAAGTTATTCGGGTCAGCAACGAGGATTTTCAGAAGCTGTTAAAAAACTCACATCCTCTAACCGAGAAAATTATAAATTTACTGTTGAAGCGTTTAAAAAGGTTGACCGATCTTTCCGTTAACAACACCGCATCGGCTAATTCGGTTTGTGCGGTCGCCACTTTGCTTGATCTTAATGTAAAGGCGGCTAAAGAAGAGGGAATACTGGCGGAGTTGCTGATTAAGCAAATTACCGCGGTTCTTGGCGTACTTCCGCATCAGGCCAAAGCAATTCTTCAGCAACTGAGCGATTTCGGTTTAATTCGACAAGAAAAAAAAATGAACACGGTTAGAGGCTCTTCCCAAGGCGTGGAAGGGGAAACTAAATTATTTATTACCTCAAATAATCTCATAGAAGCCGCTAAAAAAATCCCTGCCCGATCGGATTTAATTTCCTCGGATTTAGAATTAATGGAAATTAAAGACGCGCTTAATTTATATGAGATAGATCAAAAAAAGTTTTACAGCAAAATGAGTGTTGCGGATTTTCCGGATCATTTGTTTTTTATTAATAAGCCTGTTTTATTCGATTTAATACAAGATAAAGGCAAGCAGTTTTTCGAAAAACCCAATGCAAAAAGTATGGCCGATATTAATCGCTTGGACGATTTAATATTTGTCGATAAAAAATCAATCCAGCAAGCAATGCAGGAAGTCGAAGCCTATGACATGGCAAAATTAATAAAGTCGGCCTCTTCCGATATTGCAGAGATACTGATGGGATGCCTTTCTTCGCGCATGAAGGGCATTATTGAAAATACCATCACTAAAGTCAGTATCGATGACGATTTAGAAATGCAGGAATTGGAAAAGTCGTTCATCGATATAATAAAAAGGATTAAAAAAGTCCCTGCTTCATAATCGTTTTATGTAAGTATTCACCTCCCCCTTTGAAAAAGGGGGATCGAGGGGGATTTATTTAAAAAATCTCCCCTAACCCCTCTTTTTCAAAGAGGGGGACTGAATAATTACCGTTTTATAAAAGCCGGTCATTAAATGATTTGATGTTACCCGGAATACCCTAATTTATTTCACCTTTATTTCATTAATAACTTACTAAAAAATTAAATTATGAATATTGCAACATTAACAGGCGTCATTATCGGCTTATGTGTTTTAGTGGGAGCGATGCTGGAAGCCACAGCCGATATTTCTATTTTCTTTAATCCCAGAGGTCTTGCGATTGTTATAGGCGGCGTTGTCGGCGCCAGTTTTATATGTCACTCGCTGGAAGAAATGTTCGGCGTGTTTAAATCGATGATCAAAGTTTTTCAGCGCGAGGATCAGGCCAGCCGGATTTATATCGAAAGTATTCTGGATTGCGGAGAAATGGCTTTAACCGGCAATGTAAAAGCCTTGGAAGCCAAAGTGGCGGGAACGGAAAATGCTTTTTTACGCGAAGGTCTGCAAATGGTGCTCGATCAATACCCCGAAAAAAAAATGCGCAGCTTGATGCATTTCTCTATTCAGAACGCAAAACAAAAAGTATTAGGCGAAGCCCAATTGCTGCGGACGATGGCTAAACTGGCGCCGGCTTTCGGCATGGTCGGTACCTTGATCGGTCTTATCGTGATGTTTCAAAGCATGGATGAAAACTTCAGTAATATGGGCAAGTCTTTGGCCCTGGCGATGATGACCACGCTATACGGCATATTATTAGCCAATTTAGTTTTCTTTCCGATGGCGGTTAAATTGGAAGGGCGCATTTCATCTCAGGTTCAACGGATGATTATTATTATGGAAGGTTGCATCTTAATTTCAAAAAAGACACCTACCGATTTAGTTAAAAGCGAATTGGAAATGATGACCAAACACGAAAAATGGAAAGCCATTAAATAAGCTTTTTATATTTATCCTCTATTGATTAACTTAGGTTTTACCGATGAATGATGACGACCAACCCCATTCAAATGACGATTTATTTACCGTAGCACGCAGTGGAGAGGATCAAGAAGATTGGATGCTTTCTTTTGTCGATCTGATAACCCTGCTAATGGGCTGCTTCGTTATTATGTATACGTTAAAAAGTGCCGATGTGAGCAAGCATGAACAAATGTCCCAATCCATACACGAAGCGGTAGGAGATGCCAATCCGAAGCAAATCGAAAAATTAGACTACACCGATTTTTATCAAACGATTAGCGACTATATTAAAAGCGAGGGCCTTGAGGCGAATACTCAAATTAGGCTGACTAAAGTCGGCGTGGAAATATCAACGGAAGGCAGTATGTTATTTGAACCGGGTAGTGCGGATTTGAACGATAACTCTCAAAACCTGATCGCTAAAATCGCCAGCTCGTTAATGCATGAACCGTTTTTTATCCAAATAGAAGGTCATACCGATTCGGCGCCTATTGCAACTTCGCAATATCCGACCAATTGGGAGCTGTCCGCAGCAAGAGCCGCGCGCGTGGCCCGGTTGTTGATTAGTTTAGGCATCGAGCCCACCCATTTAAATGCCGTCGGCTATGCCGATACGCGCTTGCTTTATCCTGACCAGCCTCTTCATGCCGGCAATCGGCGGGTTGTTTTTGTTGTGTCTAAGATATAGCGTCGTTGTTAAGGTAACGCCCACAAAAAGCATGGAAGTAATCGAACAGGTATAAAAACGTGCGTCTTATCCGGATCGAATCATGCAGGCCGAAAATTTAAATATTTTTGTAACTATTCAGAGAAAATACGGATGACGCGGATAGGACGGATTTACACGGATTTTTTAAACTATATCCATGCTCTTAATCAGTGATTATCCGTTTAATCCGTGTCATCCGTCGGCTTAGATGCAGGAGCAATTGCCGAGTTCCATTAACATTTCCAGCATACGCTGAATAGCTACATATTTTTGATTGTTTTTAGTCGGCGCATTTGCCGAATTTGAAGTTGGCGTATAGCCCATAAGGCCGGGCGTAACGGAAAGTAGAGCACATGTAGCCAAGACGGAAGCTTGAGCAGACGGTAATCGTCGATATTCGGGTAAAATAGGATTGCGCAATGCCAAAGCAGAGCATCCATGTTTCGCGCGGTTTGGATGCGGGTTATCCATTTATGCAGCTTTAATCGAGCCGGAGGATATTCTATCCATAACTCCGGGCCTTGCTGAAAGCTGCAAATGGCCTTCCATTGGGATGGACTGATACTGAAACAGAACCCGCTCTTAATCTCTGGAGTTAAGTTTATACCGCAGTATTTTTGAGCCAGCAGCAGCCCTTGCTGTACTGCCAATCCGGCACCTAAGCGGTCGGCCCTCTGCCACAGTTGCGGCCAGTTCAAATCGTGCGTAGTCAGTACATTAGGCAAATCAAAAAGCCATTTTAAACGTCCCCAGCCATGCGTAGCGCCATGCAGACATAAATAAATCATCAAATCTTCGTTATTTAAACCGGGAATGGCGATATTCGACTTTTTTGAGGTGTCCAAAGTTCGCCAATTGTCCATCGGAAAGTCGAATGGATTCCATGTAGCCCGCCAGTGCAATTCCATAGTCGGGAATCTTTTCCGAATCAAGATGCAGTGATGCATATTTCTGAGCAAGATTTT
This sequence comes from Methylobacter sp., assembly GCA_026399025.1. Lineage (GTDB taxonomy): Bacteria > Pseudomonadota > Gammaproteobacteria > Methylococcales > Methylomonadaceae > Methylobacter_A. Next base: position 100,004 of record JAPLRU010000066.1, on the reverse strand, counting down.
TCTAAGTGTAGAACTCAGCATTTCAGGTTGGTCAAGATGCCAACCCTGCGATTTCAATACCGATAAAGCGCTATCGAGTTGCTCGGGATCAACCAGAATATCGATATCGCCGACATGCCGGACGGCCAGGTCGCCGTAAGCGCGTATGGCAACATCGAGCCCTTTCATGACGATTAAACGGAGACCTTGACCGGCGCGCGCCAATTCGTGCGTGGCCCGCAAAGCGTGTAATGCCCGTCGTGTATTACGCTGGTGCTGCTCGGCCAGTTTATCCATCAGTTCATTTGCAAACGTGCCTGCCGGATGACTGCGTAAATTACAGTACAGCAACGGTGAAATCTTATGGCGGATGCCAAGCTCAAGCACTTGGCGGGTATTCAGTCCGATAGCGGCCAGTTCCTGCTGGCGTAGAAAATGCGTTTGGCTAGGTTTGGAGCGGCAGCAAGTGAGCACCAGCTCAAATTCAGGGCCTTGTTCGGCAGGATCCAGCGGGCATTCGAAAGTGCGATGGTAATGAGGGAGCATGGACGAAATTCAGAAAAAATTAGAGGCTGTTACATTGGCAGTATAACACTTCGGGAGACTGGGTTCGGGCAGCGCCTTAAGTTGAGTGCGACGGGCCGAAGCGTGGATTCGCTATTTCATGTTATATTGTAACTCACTGTATCGGCTCGGCGTTGCCGCTTCACTTGCCGCGCCTGAGCTAGGCCCAACTTCTTTACTGTTTAGATTGATGTGTATATCCGTTAAGGCAATGTTAATGCCCGCTTGTCGGCGCGTGCAAAATATTGATGTTCCCCGCTCTGAATCGAAGGCGTCGACATGAAGCATAACTCGATTTATCGCGCCGCCGTCCCTTTTTTTTATATGTTGGCTAACGAACCCCATCGACCGATGCTGCTGGTTTTGAGTTGCATGTTGCTAGCTAGCTTGAGCGAGGGTTTCGGGATTACGCTGTTAGTGCCCTTGCTTGAGTTATTGCAAGATAAGGTTACACCGGCTACCGATGCGGCTGCATCGTTCGGACGTTTTTTTGCAATGGCCGGGCTACCTTCCCAAGGTATCGGTTTGCTGTTCCTTTTCCTGCTATTGCAAGCGCTGAAAATCGGTTTGCAGAGCAGTCGCGAAGTGATGTCCAACCGCTTTCAATTCGATCTGGTCGACCGATTACGCGAACGTTGCTTTATGGCCGTATTGCGTAGCGAATGGTATTGGTTGTCGCAACGCAATAATGCGCAGTACGCTAATTTATTGCTGACTGACATTAACCGGGTTGGCACCGGAGTCAATTTTTTCTTACAGTTATGCAGCGGAACGGCGCTGATGCTGGCTTATTCACTGGCGGCACTGTGGCTGTCGTGGCCGATAACGCTATTAGTGTTGGCGATGGGGCTGATATTTGTCTTGGCCGAAAACGGTTTGCGGCGCGAGGCTTTATTGCTGGGCAATCGTATCGGCCAGACCTCGCATAGCTTGCACAGCGTTGTCCAAGAAAGCTTGACGGGCATGAAGTTGGCTAAAATCCTCGGTAATGAAGAGCGCCACTTGGATAAATTCCAGCAGTCCATGCAGGCCTTTCGTCTACACCAGCTTGATTTTCAGCGCAGTTCTAGCCGTTCGAAAGCCAGGATGCAGTTGGGCAGCGTGGTTATTCTGGTGGTTTTGCTTTATGCCGGCTTTGCGGTTTGGCGACTACCGACAGCCGAACTTGCCACTTTGATTTTTGTTTTCGCCCGGCTGATGCCTTTAGGGGCCCAGTTGCAACAGCAATTGCACCATTGGTTGCATGCCTTGCCCGCTTTGGAAAATGCTAACCGCTTGTTGGCAGAATGCCGCGGTGCTGCTGAACCGGCTGATGACTTGGCGCAGCCGCCTTTGTGCTTACGCCATGATTTAACCTTGAGTTCGGTGAGTTTTACCTATCCCGGTCGTGAACAGCCTGCGTTGAGCGCGATCAACCTGCGTCTTCCCGCCAAATCGACCACCGCCATTATCGGCGCCTCCGGGGCGGGCAAGAGTACCTTGGCTGACGTGTTGATGGGCTTGTTACGGCCGGATACCGGCAGCCTCAGCATAGACGGCCGCGTATTGAATGATGCTGAACGATTGCACTGGCGAAGATCGGTGGCGTATGTGCCGCAAGAAACCATTTTGTTTAATGACTCGATCAGGGCTAATTTGCTGTGGGCCATGCCCGGCGCTTGCGATGATGAGTTATGGTTGGCGCTGGATAAAGCCGCTGCCGATTTTGTGCGTCATCTGCCTGATGGCTTGGATACTCTGGTTGGCGATCAGGGCTTGCGCCTGTCGGGCGGCGAGCGTCAACGTATCGCCTTGGCCAGGGCTTTGCTGGGAAGACCGGCACTACTGATTCTGGATGAAGCGACCAGTGCGTTGGATATGGAGAATGAAGAACGTATTCGTCAGGCCATCGTCAATCTGCACGGCGATTTGACTGTCGTTGCCATCGGCCATCGAATGGCGACTTTACAGCATGCCGACCAAGTGCTGGTGATGGAAGCCGGCATGATTGTTGAACAGGGTAATTGGCGCGAGGTGCGGGAATATCGCCCTGCTTTTGCTCTCTAATTTTGTTATTTATCGGTTCATAGGATAACAACATGTGCAAAATAAACCCGCGCGTCGATTTCGCGTTTAAAAAACTCTTCGGCAGCGAAGAAAATAAAGACCTGTTGATGTCGCTGATCAATGCCATTGTGTCCGAACAGGAACAGGTGGTTGAGGTTGAATTAAAAAATCCCTACAACTTGGCCGATTACCAAGCCGGTAAAATGTCGATTCTTGACATCAAGGCGCGCAGTGAAAACGGTCGCTGGTTTAATGTCGAAATGCAAATCAGCGAAGACTATAACTTCGATAAGCGCGCTATTTACTATTGGGCTAAATTGGTCACCGAGCAGCTTAGCGAAGGCATGATGTTTAAAGAGCTGAAAAAAACCATCAGCATCAATATCTTGGACTTCAACTTTATACCCGATCTGGCTGAAGTTCATAACTGTTATAAAATCATCAATACCGCGACCGGGAAAGACGATAAACTGCACGACATTTTTGAGCTGCATTACGTGGAATTAAGAAAATTTACCAAGCAACAGGAGCAAGTGAGCAGCGCCTTGGACCGTTGGAGCACCTTCTTAACCAAAGCCGATAAATTGGATAAAAATCATGTGCCCAAAGAATTGGCCGACGATCCTGCCATCGTAAAAGCGATAACCGCGGTTGATCGAATGTTTAATGAAGAAGAGCGTTTGGTCTATGAAACCCGTATGCAATCTTTGGCCGATGTAGAAAGTAAAATTGCTTCGGCAGAAGAAAAAGGCATGGAAAAAGGTATCAACCAAGCAATTACAGCGATTAACTTAGCCAAACAAGGTGCAGATTATCAAACCATCGCTAAAGTGACGGGCTTGTCGGAATCGGATATTAAACGGCTGTTACAAAATCCAAGCGAGTCATAATTTTCCAAGGCAGAATTTGCCAACTATTTGCTATTCGTGGCGACGCAAGGGTTGCCCTCTTCTCAGACCTTTCTTTACATGAAGCAAATAATTCAGCTTGGCGTTCTTTCTGCTGCAAATATCGGCATTGCCTTTTTGTTTCAGTGGTATGTACTTACCCAATTAGGACCGGGAATAGAAACCGACGCATTATTTGCCGGTATGACGATTCCTCAGTTGGTATTGGTGGTGATTAGCGGATCGCTGATGCATGTTTTGGTTCCGCTGCTGGCTGGCGAGAACGAAGAACATCTTCGCCACGATGCCTGGGGATTTCTTATTCTTGTCGGAGGTTTGTTCGGTTTTTTGGCATTTATCCTCTACGTGACTGCCTTGTGGTGGATACCGATCACGGTACCCGGTTTTAGTCGTGCGGGGATGGATTTGACTGTTGACCTTACGCGCATTCAATTGCTTGGTATGGTATTTACTGCTGTTAATGGTGTGCAATGGGCGACCTATCATGCCAGGCAAAAATTTATGTGGGCCGAGTTCGCTCCGATTTTGTCCGGCATATTGAGCTTGTTGTTATTGATTTGGACGTTGCCCGAATATGGTGTTGTTGCTGCGGCGTGGATCAGTACTTTTCGCGTGGCATTGCAGACTCTGCTGCTTGCTCAGGGCATGGGCAGGCCGGTTCGACCCAATCTGAAAAGTGCCGCCATCCAACAAGCATGGCGGCGCATTAAGCCTTTGTTGTGGGGGACGGCTTATTACAAGACCGACCCACTGGTTGATCGTTTTCTGCTTTCCATGGCAAGTAGCGGCAGTCTTTCGTTATATTATTTTGCACAGCAGATTTATGGCGCCGTCAGCCAAGTCATTAACAAAGCTATCGCCGCGCCTTTAGTGCCGGTGCTCAGTAAGTTTCATAAAGCAAGCGATATAGAAGGTTTTAGGCGCGCTTACTACCGAAAATTATCGCAGGTAGGGATACTTAGCCTTGTAGGTATTTTATTTGTCGGTCTAGTTGGCCAGACTATGCTTCATTTATTAATTGGTTACGGGAATATCTCTGCCAACAATGTAGACGAGTTATGGTGGATTATGATTTGGTTGAGTGGTGTATTCGTTGGCGGGGCTGTTGGGCAAATTTCATCATCATCGTTTTATGCTTTGGGCGATACAGTGACTCCAACTCGGATCGGGATGTACAGCTATACATTTTATATTCCTGCAAAATTTGTTTTGTTTTATTACTATGGTGTTATGGGACTCGCGTTGAGCACCGGTGCGTTTGTTTTAGTAAATTTTTTCCTTCAAAATTGGCAATTGAAGAGAAAATATTTTTAAGTTTTTATGTGGACTTGTATTGATGATAAACGAAGATTTTTCTACAAGAAGTAAACTACAGGACGTCGGCAGATGGTATATAACTCGTTTTGTTGAGAGTGTTGCAAAGAACCTGCCAATAGGCAGCTTAATATTGGATGCCGGTGCAGGTGAAAGCGTTTACAAAAAACTATTTTCTCATTGTGACTATAAAGCGATTGATTTAGCTGTGGGTGAAAGTCGCTGGAATTATGCCAACCTGGATTATGTCAGCGCCTTAGATGACATGCCTATTGAGGATGACGTTTTTGATGCGGTGTTGTGTACCCAAGTACTTGAACATTTAGAATGGCCAAGAGAAAGCGTTAAGGAGATGCACCGTGTCCTCAAGCGAGGCGGGAAACTCTATATGACAGTGCCGATGGCGCAAAACGAGCATCAAGTTCCTTATGATTTCTTCAGATATACATCCTTTGGGATTGCGTCGATCTGTAAACATGCAGGTTTCCGGGAAATTAAAATTACTCCGTTCGGGGGACTTTGGATGCGATGGGCTTATGAATTGCCAAGAGGTTTGTCAATTTTCCCATCAGCGGGACTTCATAGCAAAAATCCTAATATCCTCGGAATAATGTTACTTCCAGGCAAGCTTGTTGCGCTATGGATTGTTCGCTTGTTGCAGGTCATTTTCTTTTTTTTTGATAAGTTTGACAAAAATAAAAATGACACTTTGGGTTGGCAATGCGTAGCAACAAAATGATTGATTGGCTCTAACTTGAAGATGTTTCTTGTCCACCGGACTTCCGAAACTATCAGCGCTTGCTTGGCAATTTTATTACCGGTATGAGTTATATTTTTCGCGATAAAAGCTGTGTGAGGCTGAGGCAAAAATCTATCAGTTTCCCTGAACGGGATGAATAGATAGTGTTCTATAGCTTATATCCGTTGGCCTGGCTGTCCGGTATATGGACAGACAATGCGTTTGACTGTGCGAGCAGTTAAGTCATGATCCGTGTAGCGGCATTCACAGGCGGTGTTGCTGTGCCTAGCGCCCGTTTCCGGGTTAGACAATATATTCCCGCCTTGTTGCATCATGGCTTTACCGTCACAGAAATGCCTTCCCGCTGTGGCGTTTATCCGCCACAGAATAAGTTGATTCGTCCTTTTTGGGCGGGTGCTACATTAGCTGAACAGATTCCCAATGTTATTAAATCGCATTGCTATGATGTCGTGTTGTTGCAGCGCGAAATGTTGTCATCATTTGCGACTCTGGAATGGCTAACCGGGACGCCACGCGTTCTGGATGTAGATGATGCGATTTTTTTACAGAGAAATGGAGGTTTTGCGCGCCGATTAGCTCGGATTTCCGATCGGGTACTTTGTGGCAATGCTTATCTGGCTGAGTGGTTTAGCGCTTGGAATAAAAATATTTTTGTCATTCCAACGGCAGTGAATACCGACCGATACGCCCCCGTTATTAAGCAAAGAGAACACGAAGATGAGTTGATAATCGGTTGGATAGGCACGTCAGCAAACCTGAAATATGTTTATGCCGTAGAAGCCGCTTTAGCAAAGGCGATGGCAATTTATCCCAAAGTAAAATTGCGTATTGTTTCCGACAAAATGCCCCTGTTCCGACGGGTCGATATGAGTCGTTGCGAATTTATTCGTTGGTCGGAAAGCATAGAGGTCGAAAGCATTCAAGGCATGGATATTGGGATTATGCCTTTGGAGGATTCTGCATGGGCGCGTGGCAAGTGCAGCTATAAGATGTTGCAATATATGGCATGCGGCATACCTGTTGTGGTTTCACCGGTAGGAATGAATGCTGAAGTTCTTTCAATCGCAAATAGTGGAGTTGGCGCTATTTCAATGGACGAATGGTGCGATGCAATAGTTTCTTTAATTGAAGATTCAGCTTTACGCAAAAAAATGGGGGTCTTGGGACGTCAAGTTGCCGTGGGTTCATTCTCTGTAACAAAAGTTGTGCCGCAGATTGCCGCTTGTTTAACGTTTTAAAATTAATTGCTTAATTATTCAGTAGGTCAAGAGTGTGCGCGCAGATATTCAGTCTCTTAGAGGCTATGCAATTTTAATTGTTGTGCTATTCCATGCGGGATTATCCTATTTTCCCGGTGGCTATCTAGGGGTTGATATCTTTTTTGTTATCTCCGGCTTTTTAATTACAAATTTAATTACCAAGCAAATTAAAGAAAAAACTTTTTCCTTTCGTGAATTTTATTTTAGGCGTGCTAAAAGATTGCTTCCCGCCGCTTATGTAACGTTTGTTTTGTCGGCTGTTGCAGCGCTATTTCTACTGACGAGTCAAGAGCTTATTGAGTTTTCGCAGCAATTGATCGGTGCTGTAACGTTTACTGCAAACATGGTGCTTTGGCGGCAAGGAACTTATTTTGGTGTTGAATCAAGCCTTAAGCCATTGCTTCATGTGTGGTCTCTTTCCATCGAAGAACAGTATTATTTCTTGCTTCCGGCAGTTTTGGTCGTTATACCGAGCCGATATTGGCAGCGCGCAATGCTTTTTGCTTGCTTGCTTAGCTTGTTGGTATGTGTCGCTTTTTACTATATTCAAACGGGCGCCGCCTTTTATTTATTTCCGGCAAGGGCTTGGGAACTGTGTATCGGGTCTTTAGGGGCAGGCATTTATAAAAAGAACGCGGTCATTAAACTGAGTAGAATCTTATTACTTCCTGCGCTAGCTACGATTGTCTGTCTGACGTTAAAACCCTTTGGCGGTATGCATCCCGGCATCGACTCATTGTCGGTTTGTCTTGGCACTTTAATCATTATCCTCAGTGATTTTCAACGAGCATTTTCAAATTTTCCGGCTAGGATATTGGGCTGGTTTGGGGATATTTCATACTCGCTTTATCTGGTTCATTGGCCGCTATTTGCTTTTGTCTATAACACTTGGTTAGATGAAGTAAAGGCGCCTTTGATATTGCGTATATTTTGTGTCGGCGTTTCAATATGTGTTGCTTATCTTCAATATAAATTTGTAGAGTATCCCATTCACAAAGCAAGTTTTAAGTTTTCTAAACGGCTCACTATTGTTGGGGCTGCGGTTAGTGTTGCTGTGATGGCTATCTCGTTGCTGTTGCGAAATTATGATGCAAAATTGAATGCTGAATATATATATGCTCGGAGAGGTAATACAGGATTAGGGCCGGCATGTGCATTCAAAAAAAATTTCTCAGTATTGCCGGAATGTGAAACGACAGATAATCCCGATATCTTGATGTGGGGTGACTCATATACTATGCATTTGATTCCCGGAGTCGACGCAACAAAGGGCGATCATTCCATAATTCAAGCGACCAAATATGTTTGTGGTCCACTTATGGGTGTGGCGCCTATGGGGGCTTTTGTTGGTTCGGAACATACTGCACATTGGGCACAGACATGTTTAGAGTTCAATAACTCTGTACTAAACTATCTGGAAAAAAATAAATCTATAAAAACAGTCGTGCTGTCGAGTGTATTTATTCAATATTTATCAGTAGACAAGTTTGATTTGTTAACAATGAATAACGAGGTCGTGGACAAAGACTTTCTCAGTCATCGTGATGCTGCAAAAAACGCGATAAAAAATACAATCGACAAAATTCGTTCACTAGGAAAAAAAGTAGTGATCGTTGCACCGCCACCAGACTTGGGTTTGGATGAGGGGAGATGCGTTGAAAGGCTGGAGCGTAATATGTTGCGTTTCGGGGGGTTGACTGACTGTGTTTTTATGAGAAGAGATTCCGATAAAAAAATGGCGTCCGTTTACAGCTTTTTAGCGGATGTCTCCACTCTTAATAACGTAAGCGTCATTAAATTTGATGATTATTTAGATGTCAACGGAAAAATTATTCCTTCTATTGATAATCAGAATATCTTTATTGCAAACGGACATTTGTCTTATAGTGGATCAGTTTACCTTGCAAAGAAAATGGATTTGGTTAATCGGATTTTTCAGCTTGCACGATAAGAATATGTATTAGATTATTTTTTGTGGGCCGCGGTATTTTAATCGGTTTTTCACTAAAGAATAAGCTTACTTATTGGTCAACGGAAAGTTATAAATTCTTGGCCAAACAATAATTCGGAGAAGGGATGATAATACTGCATATCATCAGCAGCCTTAATGTGGGAGGCGCGGAACTGATGCTTAAACGATTGGTTAAATCATGCGATGGCAGCACACTTTATCGTCACGTTGTAATTTCACTCACTGACATTGGAGAGGTGGGAGAGCAGTTGCAAAACTCCGGTGTTGATGTGCAAGCATTAGCTATGCGTTCTTTACTGGATATTCCACGCGTACTCTGGCGCCTTATAGGGCTAATTCGTACTATCAAACCCCATGTTGTTCAAAGCTGGATGTATCATGCCGATTTCTTGGGCGGTTTGGCTGCGCGCTTGGCGGGTTCTTGCCCCGTTGTGTGGAACATACGCTGTACAACTATTCCGCAAGACCTATTGAGCGCCACTTTTTGGCTCGTCCGTCTTTGTGCGATGTGTTCCTATGTCGTTCCTCATAGCGTTATATGTTGCGCTAAATCGGCTGAAGCGCTCCATACCAAGCTCGGATATGCCTCGCACAACATGACGGTCATCCCCAATGGCTATGACTTTTCTGTTTTCGATCGTCATTTGAATTCGAGGGTCAAGTCTCGTATGGAGCTGGGATTCGATGACAGCACTATCGTTATTGGCGTCGTTGGCCGCTTTGATCCGCTTAAAGATTTTCATAATTTTGTGGTTGCCGCATCCTATATTGTTGCGAGCCGTGGCGATGTTAAATTTTTGATGGTTGGAAGGAATATTGAATGGTCTAATCAGGCGCTTTGCGGATGGATTAAAGCAGGGGGCTTAGAAAAAAATTTTCAGTTGGTAGGCGAACAGTCGGATGTTCCTTATTTTCTATCTGCGATGGATATTTTTTGTCTTTCGTCTGTATGCGAGGGGTTTCCCAACGTAGTTGCCGAGGCTATGGCGATGGGGCTGCCTAGCGTAGTTACACAGGCTGGAGATGCGGTCGATATTCTTGGCGACAACAACTTTGCCGTTCCTGTGGAAGATTCTGTTTTGCTTGCCGATGCGTTATTGCGGATGTGCGCTCTTGACTTAACCGAGCGCAGCTTGATTGGAAAAAAAAATGCGGAAAAAGTGAGGAATGAATACGCAATTGAAAAAACATGGCAAAAATATGCAGCTGTTTACGATAAAGTCGCAAGAAAATGAACAGTGTCCTGACCAAGTGGCGTAGGCGTATAAATTTGAGCCGTCAACTGATAAAAGACTCTCTTTTAAAACACCTTACTTCATTGATGACGATTAATGGACTCGTAAGAAGTTAGGCGATGAGCTTTTACGATTATAGTTATGGCCGGGTGACAGACCGGCTTAAGCGACCATTTGTTAAGTTGACCAAAGGCGTAGGTGGGCAGGCTTAATTTTTCTATTCCGTTAGGATTTAACGTAAAGCCTGCTGATTTACTCTATCCAAAGCAATAATCTCTCTAAAATCGATGAAGATGACGAAAACTATGAAGAGAATTAACATGAATAAAGATGTTGTCAAAGATTTTGGTTCCGAATGGACTCGATTCGACCAGAGTGATCTTTCGGCGACGGATCAGGCGGAAATGTTTAAGGATTATTTCGATATTTTTTCTTGGAGCCTTCTTCCACACAATGCAACCGGTGCTGATATTGGTTGCGGTAGCGGACGCTGGGCCTCTCTGGTTGCACCGCGGGTTGGGCATCTTAGCCTGGTGGATCCGAGTAACGATGCTTTGATTGTCGCCCGGAAAAATCTGTCGAAGGCCAAAAATGTTTCTTTTCATTGTACATCGGTCGATAGCTTACCCTTCGAAGAGCAGAGTCTTGATTTCGCCTATTCCCTAGGCGTGTTACATCATGTTCCCGATACCGCGGATGCTATTCACTCTATCGCCAAGGTTTTGAAGCCGGGGGCGCCGTTTCTGATCTATCTGTATTACGCGTTCGATCAGAGACCTTGGTGGTTTCGCGCCCTTTGGCGTACTAGTGACCGGCTTCGACAGCTTATTTCAATAATGCCGGTACCGCTGAAAAACGCTGTTTGTGAAATCATCGCTTTGTTGGTGTATTTGCCGCTGGCTAGAACTGCGCTAGTGTTGGAGCGGTTCCGGTCCCTTCCTGAGTCATGGCCTTTAGCCTACTACCGTAAACGTGAATATTATGTCATGCGTACAGATGCGTTGGATCGTTTTGGCACGCGTCTGGAGCAACGCTTTAGCCGCGATGAGATTAATGCGTTACTGCAAACTGCCGGATTCGTCGATATCCGTTTCTCGGATACACAGCCGTTTTGGTGTGCAGTCGGCATTAAAAAATGATCCATAACGTGGTAAATATTATTTCTTGGATACTAATGCAATTACTCCATTATTCAATTGTGAAAAACGGTAATCAAAAGCCTCTCAAAATATTACAGAAAGCGGTTTTTATAGACAACTTACGCCCTGTGTATAAGCTGAGATTTTTTTATAGTGCATTAATCGCTGACTTTAATGTTGTGTTAAAAAAAACCTCGAACGGACTTCATTAATGTGCGGCTTTGCAGGTTATTTAAGCGCGACTATCCCAAACAACGCCGTTGAATTATTGCAGCGCATGGGGGATTCCATTGCTCATCGCGGTCCTGATGATAGTGGGGTTTGGTGTGACGACAAAGCGGGTATTGGCTTGTCACATCGGCGGCTGTCTATTGTTGATTTATCGCCCGCAGGTCACCAGCCGATGTTGTCGGGGTCTGGGCGATACGTAATTGCTTTTAATGGAGAAATTTATAATCACCTCATATTGCGCACTGAACTGAGAGAACGCTTTCCTCATTTATTATCGAACGGAGCGTATCCTGCGTGGCGCGGTCATTCCGATACTGAAACGCTATTAGCCGGTTTTGATGCGTGGGGAATAGAAACAACCATTAAGAAATCCATCGGCATGTTTGCTTTTGCCGTTTGGGATAAGCAAACGCGGCAATTGACTTTAGGACGCGATAGAATAGGTGAAAAACCGCTCTATTACGGTTGGCAGGGACAAGGTGAGCAAGCGGTTTTTTTGTTCGGCTCGGAACTAAAAGCTCTGCGAGTACATCCGGCTTTTGAAAACAGTATTAATCGAGGCGCATTAAGTTTGCAATTACAGTATAACTATATCCCCGCGCCGTATTCTATTTACCACGGTATTGCTAAATTGCGCCAAGGCTGTTTATTAAAGGTATCGTTGGCGCAACCTGAACCTAAAGAATGGGCATATTGGTTAGGGTTTCAGGTGGCGTTATCAGGCGCCGCCCAGTCATTTACAAACAGTACTGAGCAAGCGGTTGATGAATTGGAAATTTTGCTTAAGGACGCAATACAGCAGCAAATGACGGCAGATGTGCCGCTAGGCGCTTTTTTATCCGGTGGTATTGATTCTTCTACTGTGGTTGCCTTAATGCAGGCGCAATCGTCTCGACCGATAAAAACCTTTGCCATTGGTTTTCATGAAGAGGGTTATAACGAAGCGATTTACGCTAAAAAAGTAGCGCAACATTTAGGCACTGAGCACACTGAGCTTTACGTGACTGCCAAGCAAGCGATGGCAGTCATTCCTCGTTTGTCCGCTTTGTACGATGAGCCGTTTTCGGATTCTTCGCAAATTCCTACTTTTCTGGTGTCGCAACTGGCAAAACAACATGTGACGGTCGCATTGTCAGGTGATGCGGGTGATGAGCTGTTTTGCGGCTACAACCGTTATCTGATGACAGCTAAGCTTTGGCGTAAAATCGCGCTTTTGCCGATTTCATTACGCCGATTATTAGTAAAGGGAATTACACGTGTATCAGCTGATCATTGGAATGGTTTAATGCACTTGCTTGCTTTGTCCAAGTCAAAACGCTCGGTTAATCTCGGGGAAAAACTGCATAAAGGCGCCGGCGCACTCACCAGTAACACTATTGATGAGCTGTATGCGTACTTTATTACCCATTGGTTTGATTCGCTATCTGTTGTTATTGGCGGCTCGTCATTACCTACGTTAGCGAGTGAAGCGTCCGGCTTAACAGGCTTGGGCGCTATTGAACGCATGATGGCATTGGATAGCATGACGTATTTACCTGATGATATTTTAGTCAAAGTCGATAGAGCGGCAATGGCGGTCTCATTAGAAACCCGCGTACCTTTTTTAGATCACCGTGTAGTCGAATTTGCATGGCAATTACCTCAATCGCTGAAACTACGGAATGGACAAAGCAAATGGGCATTACGGCAAGTGTTATACCGCCATGTGCCGAAAGAATTAATTGAACGTCCTAAAATGGGGTTCGGTGTGCCGATTGGCGATTGGTTGCGGCATGATTTACGCGATTGGGCGGAAGCATTATTAGATGAAACACGGTTGCGCAATGAAGGTTTTTTTCATTCCGCAACTATTCGGAAAAAATGGCAAGAACATCTTTCCGGGCAGCGCAATTGGCAATATCATTTATGGGATGTGTTAATGTTTCAGGCATGGCTGGAAGAACAAAAGAGAGTAAATTAATGTTGGTTTATTGGTTGATGTTTTGTATTCCTGCGTTGGTTTCGCTTTACTTTCCTCGGAAAAGTAATAAAAAGCGCGATTCGATATTGCATGCAATCTGTATATTATTTGTTTTCTTTATTGGATTACGATTTGAAGTCGGCGGTGATTGGCTTAATTATTTGAATCATTATGAGGACAATATTAATTTAACCTATTCATCCTTTGATGGTACATCGGACTGGGATCCCGGCTATGTACTGTTTGAATATGTGTCGGCACTGCTGGGTTTTGGTATTTATGGCGTTAATTTAATTTGCGGCGCGGTGTTAATGGCCGGCATTTATTATTTTTGCCGACGGCAGCCACAACCTTTTCTAGCATTATTAGTGGCCGTGCCTTATATGATTATCATCGTAGGGATGGGCTATTCGCGTCAAGGGGTTGCGCTGGGTTTCGAATTATTGGCTGTGATGGCGCTAGTGGACGGTAGGGTTAGGCATTTTATTTTATGGGTTATTTGTGCGGCCTTGCTTCATAAGTCAGCCGTATTGCTTTTTTCACTATCCGCCTTATCCTTAAAAGATAAGTCCATAAGGACGATTGTTGTTATATTAACGGTTGCCGTATCGGTCAGCTGGGAATTATTGCACGAACACTCTGAAGAATTATGGCTGAATTATGTGGAGGAGCGGATGGAGTCCGAAGGCGCCATGATTCGTGTGATCATGAACGCCGTACCCGCAGCACTCTTTCTTATATTCGCCAAGCGTTTAGCTCCCGACGAACAAGAACGTAAGGTATGGTTTTGGATGGCTTTACTTTCTTTAGCTTGTATCCCCTGGGTATCTTCAGCGCCTACAGCCGTTGATCGGGTGGCCTTGTATTTTTTACCGATACAATTATTGGTCTATTCCCGCTTAGGTAATTTGTTTCGTTTGTCGGCATTTAGGATATTAAGTACAGTAATTGTTATTGTCGGATACGGTGTTGTTTTGTTCGTGTTATTAAATTATGGAACAATCATTACAACAGCCTGGATACCCTACGACAATGTGGCTTTTTTCTGGTGAAATAGAGGTGTTTTGTTATTAACAAAAAAATAATTATTATCGCCAATACTTCGTGGTACTTATTTAACTTTAGATTAAACCTGATGCTGCATTTGCAACATTTGGGTTATGAGGTTATTGCGGTAGCGCCGCTTGATGATTATTCCAGCCGCTTTTTCGCGCATGGTATTCGGTTTATCGCAATGCCAATGGATAACAAAGGCACTAATCCTGTTAAAGATACTTTGTTAATTGTTCGCTTGGTCCGGCTTTTCTTAATATTAAATCCAAGCTGTATATTGTCCTATACGCCAAAATGCAATATTTACGGCGCATTAGCTGCCGGTTTATTAAATATTCCGATTATCAATAATGTATCGGGTTTAGGAACGGCTTTTATCACCGATAATCTCGTCACCAAAATTGTAAAATGGCTTTATAAAATATCGTTAAGAAAATCGGCTAAGGTTTTTTTTCAAAATAATGACGATTTAACGCTTTTTATTGATAAGGGGCTGGTTAAAGCGGAATTGGCGGATTTATTGCCCGGCTCCGGAGTTGACGTGCATCGATTTAGCCCCGAAGCGCATTTCACGGCGCGAAGCGGATTTGTATTTTTGTTTGTCGCCCGCATGTTAAAAGATAAGGGGGTCGGCGAGTTAGTTGCAGCGACGCGGCTTTTAAAAGCCCAATATCCGCATGTCGAATGCCAATTATTGGGCTTTTTGGATGCTAAAAACTCGTCCGCGGTGTCTTCGGAAGAAATGCAGGCTTGGGTAGAAGAAGGTGTCGTTAACTATGTAGGCGTGAGCGATTCGGTGGTTGATTATTTACGCCGGGCCGATTGCGTGGTTTTACCTTCTTATCGCGAAGGCGTGCCGCGTTCGCTGCTGGAAGCGGCAAGCGTTGCTAAACCCATTATTACCACCGATGCGGTGGGCTGTCGTGACGTGGTGGACGATGGCGTTAACGGTTTTTTATGCGAACCGCGAAACGTTAATGATCTGAAAGCTAAAATGGAAAAAATGTTATTGCTTTCGGATCAGGAACGTTCGCAAATGGGACGTAAGGGACGTGAAAAAATATTAAAACAATTCGATGAACAAATCGTTATTGATCGTTATGTTAAAGCCATTGAAGGTTTGTAACCGTCAAAGCGCCGCTCAATTGCAAGAAAGCAGGGCGTCTCTTCCTAAATCTGCGGTGTTAAACTAAAAGTCACTTTTAATCAGGGAGGCTACTATGCTTCATCATCTTACCGAAACTACTTTTATTACCGAAGAAGAGTATTTGGCGGGGGAAGCGTTGGCCGATGAAAAACATGAATACCTCAATGGCTTTGTTTATCCTTTGCACAGCATTGCTACAACTAATATGGCTGGAGCAACGGACGCCCATGTAAAAATCAGTCTTAATGTCGCTGCCGCCGTTAAGTCTCTCTTACGTGGCACAGGGTGTAGTACCTATATGGCGGATATGCGAGTCAAGATTAATGCTAAAGACAAAGCGTGGTTTTACCCGGATGTTATGGTGACGTGTGATCAGGACGATCGTAAGCGCAAGACCATGAAGCAATCCCCGCTCTTTATCGTAGAGGTCTTGTCACAGTCAACGCGTGATTATGATCGCGGGGATAAGTTTGCCGTTTACCGAACACTCCCGACGTTGCGGGAATATGTATTGATCGATTCAAACGCCTACTCCGTCGAAGTGTTTCGTCTCAATGAGCATCGGCGTTGGGAGCTGTTCAGTTTTGAAGGCGTGGACAGTGTGGTTGAGTTCAGCAGTATCGGATTCCATTGTACTCTGACGGATATTTACGAAGACGTTGATTTTGCCTGAAAAAATGTTTTGGCGGTCTTCTGCGTTAATAATCGGCAGGTTTTCGTCATTTCTATGCATTCGCCGGATAGAATTCAGTCGCTATTGGCTTGCGAATGCTGCCTATTTGAATGCTTTGATAGTGCTTGTTCATGTGTTTTAGTTATAACCGCCAAAGCTGAATACCCGCCGCGGCAAAAACGGCCCGGTTACAGAGTCCTTTCACATCGATGACAACGGGATTTGGGGTCAACAGTTGCTGATAGTCGGTTACAGTAAAAGCGTTAAAGCAACGATGCGCTACAGCAATCACAATGGCTTGTGCTGCTTGCAATTGTGCGAGCGGGGTTAACAGTACGCCGTATTCCGCCATTGCCTCCTCGGCCTCGGCCTCGGGGTCGCAAACTTGTACCGTGATGCCAAAAGATTGTAATTCCCGAATAACATCAATAACTTTGGAGTTACGTAAATCGGGACAATTTTCTTTAAAGGTCAAGCCTAATACAGTGACCTTGCATTGACCGACATTATGTCCCGCATGAATGAGTTGCTTAACCGTTTGTTGGCCAATGTAACCGCCCATACTGTCGTTAATATGCCGCCCCGCGAGAATAACTTGTGGATGATAACCCAATATTTGCGCTTTATAGGTCAAGTAGTAAGGGTCGACGCCGATACAATGTCCGCCGACTAAGCCGGGTTTGAAGTTCAGAAAGTTCCATTTAGTACCTGCCGCTTCCAGCACGCTGTGTGTGTCTATGCCCATGCGCTCAAAAATCAAGGCCAGCTCGTTCATTAATGCAATATTTAAATCGCGCTGAGTATTCTCAATCACTTTGGCGGCTTCCGCTACTTTGATCGTCGCCGCTCTATGTACGCCTACAGTAACCACAGATCCGTATACTGCCGCTACAATGTCCAGCGTTGCAGCGTCCTGCCCGGCCACGACTTTAATGATAGTGGTGAAAGTATGCTCTTTATCGCCTGGATTGATGCGCTCCGGGCTATAGCCGACAGTAAAATCGGTACCGCATTGAAGCCCTGATATGCGCTCTAAAATAGGCACGCAAAATTCTTCCGTTACGCCGGGGTAGACGGTAGATTCATACACTACAATATCGCCTTTTTTAAGCGCTCGGCCTACTGTTTCCGATGCCTTTGCAACAGGGGTTAAGTCGGGCTGATGCGCATTGTTAACGGGTGTGGGTACCGCGACAATGTGAAAATCGGCTTCCGCGAGGCGGGTAACATCGTCAGTGAAGAAAATATCGGAATTGATTAAATCCGCGGCATTGACCTCATGAGTCCGGTCAATGCCGGCGCTCAGTTCAGTCAGGCGTACTTCGTTAACATCAAAACCGATAGTTCTTGCCTGTTTGCCAAATGCTACGGCAACAGGTAAGCCGACATAACCCAGTCCAACGACAGAAATTTTTCGGGTATGCATAATGTTTCAGGAAGGTATAAGCGTAAAAACCAAATTTAGATTTTTCAAACAACTCGGTCAGGCAAACGCTCTCCGGCAAAAAAGGCAGCCAAGTTAGCTAAAACTTTTTCACCCATGGCGGTACGTGTTCCCAAGGTGGCGCTGCCCAAGTGCGGCAGCAGCGATACATTATCCAAAGTCAAAAAGCCTTCATGTACATTAGGCTCGCCTTCATAGACATCAAGGCCGGCACCGGCAATCCTGTTGTTTTTAAGCGCTTCAATCAAAGCAACGCTATCGACGACATCGCCTCGGGCGGTGTTGATTAAATGCGCGGACGGCTTCATCAGGTTGATCATGTCGGCGTTGATTAAATGCCGGGTTGCATCGCCGCCGGGGCAGTGCAACGAAACAAAATCGGCCGTCTGCATCAGCTCTTCTATCGTCTCGCAACGGGTCGCATTAAGGTCGTCGGTGACATATTCGTCGGCCGGGCTGGGTTTGAAATAGACGATTTTCATGCCGAAGCCGTGATGAGCTTTTCTGGCCATGGCTTGCGCGATACGGCCGAATCCGATTAAACCTAAGGTTGCGCCGGTTACGTCGCTGCTCAGCATCTGCGTCGGGCACCAGCCTCGCCATTGTTTACTGCGAACCAAGCGGTCGCCCTCGGCGCCGCGCCTTGCGGACATGAGTAATAAGGTCATCGCAATATCGGCGGTGCTGTGCGTCAAGACGCCGGGCGTGTTGCTGACCGCCAAGCCTTGCGCTTTGGCTGCGTTGATGTCGATATGGTTGTAACCTACGCCGAAGTTGCCCAGGATTTTGCAACGTTTGTTGTCGACGTTGATCACCTCGGCTGGGAATGAATCGCAGACGGTGGGACAAACGGCATCGTAATTTTGCAGTGCGGGCTTGAATTCATCGGCGCTTAAAGGCCGATCATCTTCATTTAAAGTGACATCGTAAAGGGCTTTGAGTTTGGCTTCGACCGAGGCGGGCCATTTGCGGGTAATAAAGACTTTGGGTTTGCTCATGGGGTCTCCTCCAATGGTGGGGGCTGCCATTAAGTTGAGGGTAATCTAAGTGATAGAACACGGATCAAACGGATTTACACGGATTTCTTTCTTATCGCTTAAGACGTTATAGAGCCCGCATTTAATAAAGCGACGTTTACTCCTTCTCCCTCAGGGAGAAGGTTGGGATGAGGGGATTCAAATAAGCTTTTTTTCTTATTTTAGATTCCCCTCACCCAACCCTCTCCCGCTGGAGAGGGCTTTATGTCGCTTTATCAATTTCGGGTTCTATAACAATTTTCTTTTATTCCGTGTTGATCCGTTTGATCCGCGTCATCCGTGTTCTATTTTTTATCGTTTAATTTGCAGTTGAACGATAGTATTCAATCGCCGCAGCAACACCCGAACCCGGCTTGATGTCAAAGCCGTTGTCCAGCATCGCCATTTCAACGCCCGCTATACAGCCCAGCATAGAAACGTCATTCATATCGCCGACGTGGCCGATACGGAACGCTTTGCCGGCCAATTCGGATAAACCGGCGCCTAAAGAAATGTCGTATTTACTAAAAGCGGTGCCGATCACGTCTCTGGCATCTTTATCTGCGGGAACCACAATCGCGGTAACCGTGTCCGACTCGAAGCCGGGTTGGGCGCAAATTGTCAGTCCCCAGGCGGCAACGGCTTTACGAACGCCTTCGGCCAAACGATGATGGCGGGCGTAAACATTTTCCATGCCTTCTTCCAGCAGCAAATCTAAGGCTTTACGCAAGCCGTACAAAATAGGCAGTGCCGGCGTATAAGGCGTGTAGCCGTCTTTATTGCTGTTCATCTGGTCTTTTAAGTCCAAAAAGCAGCGCGGGTAAGTTGAGGTTTCGGTCGCTTGCAAAGCTTTTTGGCTGAATGCCAAAAACGCGCCGCCGGCAGGCATCATGAAACCTTTTTGCGAACCGCTAATAGCGCCGTCGACGCCCCATTCATCCATGCGAAAATCCAGGCTGGCAATAGAGCTGACGCCGTCTACGAATAACAAGGCCGGATGATTTGCAGCGTCTAAGGCTTTACGAACGCCGCCAATATCACTGGTCACACCGGTAGCGGTTTCGTTATGCGTGGCTAAAACGGCTTTGATTTGGTGATCGGTATCTTCTTTTAAACGGGCTTCCAGTTTATCCAATGGAATGCCTTTGCCCCAGACTTCCTGATGAATTTCGACATCGAAGCCCAAGCGTTTCGCCATTTCAGCCCATAAATGACTGAACTGGCCGAAGCGATAGATTAATACCTTGTCGCCCGGATTTAAGGTGTTGGTCAATGCAACTTCCCAGCCTGCTGTGCCGGTGGCAGGAAAAATAAAGGCTTGTCCTGTTTCTGTTTTAAAGATTTTTTTCAGATCTTGTAAAAGAGGTGTCAGCAGTTTAGGAAACACGGGAGAACGATGATCTTCCATGTTGACATGCATAGCATTAAGAATTTCATTTGGCACATTGGTAGGGCCAGGAATATATAGATGGTTACGACCAGCCATTGCATTGCCTCTTTAATTAATAGTTGAGTGATTAGCGCTATTCGGACATTGAAAAAAGCCAACGTCCAAAAACCGGCAATAATGACATAGCCGTTAAGAATCGGCAAGATCATATTAGGCTTTAAGCTGGAAAATAAGCTTTAAAAATTGACTTTAAGGCCTCTAAAAGTAAAATGTGCGGTTAATTTATGTTCGGCTTAAGCCATATAGGATAGGCGTTAAAAGCAGGCGGGTTACGATTGCATGGATGCTGGAGGTTGAGTAAATGCCGAGGCCGTGCTTTTTTGTTTTTATGCCTTTTCCGGGCGCACTATTAATTTACCGGGCAGTAGTGAGCGCAAGAGCTTGTTTACCCCGACAGACAACTATGAACTTAGGAAAGTATCTATGAGCCACACCTTATACGCAGCGTCAATTCAACGAGTTCAACGCTGTGAGTTAGCCGTTCCGGGGTCCAGCCCTGAAATGTTCGAAAAAGCGATGAGAAGTGGCGCCGATTTTATTTTTCTGGATCTTGAGGATGCCGTGGCGCCGGATGATAAATTACAGGCCCGAAAGAATATTATTGAAGCGATTAACGACTTGGATTGGAAGGGCCACGGCGTAACTATTTCGGTACGCATCAACGGTCTGGATACTCAATACATGGTGCGCGACGTGGTGGATTTGGTCGAGCAGTGCGGAGCTAAGCTGGATACGGTTTTGATTCCGAAAGTGGGTGTTTATGCCGATGTTTATATGGTTGAAGCGATGCTGAACCAGCTGGAAATGCAACAGGGACTAAAACACAAAATCGGTATTGAAGCCTTGATTGAAACGGCGTTGGGCATGGCCAATGTGGAAGATATTGCCCGCAACGGCGCCTCGGGCCGTCTTGAAGCCTTGCATTTCGGTGTGGCCGATTACGCCGCCAGCAACCGCGCCAGAACCACGAATATCGGCGGTTTAAACCCCGACTATCCCGGCGATCAATGGCACGCTGCGATCAGCCGGATGACGGTGGCTTGCCGGGCTTACGGCTTACGCCCTATCGACGGGCCTTTCGGCGACATTAAAGATCCGGAAGGTTACAAAGCGGCAGGAAGACGCGCCGCTGCCTTGGGCTGCGAGGGAAAATGGGCGATACACCCATCGCAAGTCGAATTGGCCAATGACATATTCACCCCGCCTGCATCCGAAGTTGAAAAAGCAAAACGTATATTAGTCGCTTTGAAGGAAGCGGCCGCGCAAGGTAAAGGCGCAGCGGCATTAGACGGTCGCTTGATTGATGCCGCATCGGAAAAAATGGCGAACAATGTAGTCAGGGCTGCCGAAGCGATTGCAGCGAAAAATCAATAATCTTTAAATTAATGGCGCACTAACAAATGGAGCACGGATGGCGCTGACACAACGGATATAAACGGATTTAAAATACCCTCGTTAAAAATGAGGATGTTTTAGCCATAATTTTCCCAGTAAATTCCGTTACATCAGTGCTATCTCCGTGTCCTTCAACACTAGAAATCAACGAAGGAGAAGCGGTGGATATTCATGAATATCAGGCAAAAGAAATTTTAAGCGGCTACGGCGTTAAAATCGCTGAAGGCGGCATGGCTTACAGCCCGGAAGAGGCCGTGCAACGCGCCAGAGATATTGGCGGCCACCTTTGGGCGGTCAAAGCGCAGATTCATTCCGGTGCGCGCGGCAAAGCAGGCGGCATTAAAATCTGCAAAACTCACGATGAAGTCGAAGCGGCGGCAGAAGCCTTGTTAGGCAAAAGATTGATTACTCATCAAACCGGCCCGGCAGGTAAGGTATGCGGACGCTTGTATATCGAAGCCGGAACCGACATTGTTAAGGAAATGTATTTTTGTTTTCTGGTTGATCGCAGTTCGGAACGTATTGTGATGGTCGGTTCCGCTCAAGGCGGCATGGAAATCGAGGAATTAGCCGAAAACAATCCCGATGCGATTACTAAAATTTATATCGAGCCCGCTGTCGGCTTGCAAGATTTTCAGGCGCGCGAAATGGCTTTCGCCTTGGGTTTGGATCCTGAATTATTGAGCCATGCGGTAAAAACCATCAGGGGGTGTTATCGCGCTCTGCGTGAACTTGATGTCAGTATGTTGGAAATCAATCCTCTGGTGGTGACCCGTAGCGGCGAATTGGTCGCTCTGGACGCTAAAATAGGCTTTGATGACAACGCTTTATTCCGTCAACAAAAAATCTCGGAACTACGCGATAAAACCCAGGAAGATCCCCGTGAAATGGCCGCCGCGGATCGCGGCTTAAGTTATGTCGGACTGGACGGCGACATCGGTTGCATGATTAACGGCGCCGGATTGGCAATGGCGACAATGGATATGATTAAGCTGGCTGGCGGCGAGCCTGCCAATTTTCTCGATGTCGGCGGCGGCGCATCGGCTGAACGCACCGAAAAAGCGTTTCGTTTGGTGCTGGCGGATAAAAACGTAAAAGCGATGTTGGTTAATATTTTTGCCGGGATTAATCGTTGCGACTGGATTGCCGAGGGCGTGGTTGAAGCGGTTAGAAAAATCGATATGAAAATACCGCTGATTGTCAGATTGTCAGGTACTAACGTTGAAGAAGGCCGCCGGATTATCGCAGCAAGCGGCTTGCCTATCATTACCGCAGAAACCTTGGCCGAAGCGGCTGAAAAAGCGGTGCAGGCGCGTAATGAAACGGTTGCGAAAGAAGCGGCTCAGGGAGCATAAGATGGCTATTTTAATTGACGAAACAACGCGCATTATTGTCCAAGGCTTTACCGGAAAAATCGGCAGCTTTCATGCTCAGGACATGATTAATTACGGCTCTAATGTGGTTGGCGGCATTACGCCCGGCAAAGGCGGCCAAACCCATTTAGGTCTGCCGGTTTTTAATACGGTAAAAGAAGCGGTATGCCAAGTTGGAGCCGAAGCCAGTATTATTTTTGTGCCGCCTGCTTTTGCCGCCGATTCGATCATGGAAGCGGCCGATGCGGGTATTAAATATTGCGTGGCGATTACCGACGGTATTCCCACTCAAGACATGATGACGGTGAAGAACTTTTTGCGCCGCTTTCCCATCGAGCAAAGAATGATGTTGACCGGCCCCAATTGCGCGGGCACGATCAGTCCGGGACGGGCCATGCTGGGCATCATGCCGGGGCATATTTACATGCAAGGCCATGTCGGTATCGTCGGTCGGTCAGGCACTTTGGGCTATGAAGCCGCCGATCAAATGAAACGTTTGGGGATTGGTATTTCAAGCTCCGTCGGCATCGGTGGCGACCCTATCAACGGCAGTTCGCATCGCGATATTCTGGAAAAATTCGAAGCCGATCCGGAAACCAAAGTGGTGGTTATGATCGGCGAAATTGGCGGCCCGCAAGAGGTTGAAGCCGGTATTTTCGCTAAAGAACACATGAGCAAGCCGGTCGTTGCTTATATTGCCGGCTTAACGGCGCCGGAAGGTCGACGCATGGGTCATGCCGGTGCGATTATTTCATCGGCGGGTGAAAGCGCCGCGGAAAAAGTAGCGATGCTGAAAGAGCTGGGTGTCACGATTTGCCCGACGCCGGCGGCTATGGGTGAAACGGTGGCTGCGTTGTTGGCCGGGATGTAAGCGAAAGATACAAGGCGAAGGGCGAAAGACAAAAGGCTAAAAAACCTTGTATCTTTCGCCCTTCGCCTGTTTTTATTTTTTAATACCCGCAGGGCGTAAATGAAGATTCTTATTCTTGGAGCAGGGGTTACCGGCTCATCGGTTGCAGGAGCGTTGGCAAGCGAAGAGAACGATATTGTGGTCGTTGATTTCAGGACCGAGTTGCTTGATGCGCTAAAAGAGCGCTTCGATATTGCCACGGTTGCCGGTAACGCGGCGCACCCCAGGGTGCTCGAACAAGCCGGGGCTCGGACTGCCGATATCATTATCGCGGTTACCGACAGCGACGAGACCAATATGCTGGCTTGCGTGATTATTAATGCGCTATACAGTCGCCCGAAAACGATTGCGCGGGTGCGCGCCGTCGATTATCTGAAAAACCCGCAATTGTTCGGTCCGAACGGTATTCCGGTGGATATTGTTATCAGCCCGGAACAAATCGTCATGGAAGCGATCCGTAATTTAATCGAATTTCCCGGCGTTCAGCATATTTCCGATTTTGCCGATGGCTTGGTGCGGCTTTTTTCGGTCAAAGTCGTGGCGGACGGCTCTCTAACGGGTAAAAAAATCAAAAACCTGAAAGAACGCTTGGTCGGCGGCAAAATTCGCGTGGTGGCTATTTTTCGGCAAGGCGTTCCGCTGATCGTAAATGGCGAAGCGGTTATTGAAACCGGCGATGAGGTGTTTTTTGTCGCGCCCCGTGAAGAGGTTCGCGGAATATTAAAAGAATTGAACAAGCTGGAAGCTCCGTTAAAACGGATTATCATTGCCGGCGGCGGTCATGTCGGCAAACGTTTGGCGATGGCCTTGGAAAAAGACCATCAAATAAAAATCATTGAAAAAGATCCGAAGCGCGCTAATAAGATAGCCAATGATCTTGACCACAGCGTAGTGCTGTTCGGCGATTGCGCCGATGAAGCGCTGTTGCTTGATGAGTCTATCGACAGTATCGATCTGTTTTGCGCGATTACCGAAAATGACGGCGTCAACATTATTTCCGCTTCTTTGGCAAAAAGTTTGGGCGCCCGCAAGTCAATTTGTTTACTGAATCATGTTTCGTATAGCAAGCTATTGCCCGGTACGGGAATTGATGTTGCCGTATTGCCCAATCAGGAAACGCTCGGCAGCATTCTGAAGCATGTACGCCGCGGCGATGTCGCTCAAGTCAGTTCTTTATGTGGCGGCACTGCCGAGGCTATTGAGGCGGTTGCTCATCATGGTAACGGCACCAATTCCGTGGTTGGGCTTAGAGTGGATTCGATCAATTTTCCGGAAGGCATTGTGATGGGAGCATTGATTCGCAACCGGCAAGTCATTTCGATTCATCATGAGACGGTATTTGAAGAGGACGATCATGTAGTGATGTTTGCGATGGATAAAAAACTGGTCGTCAATATCGAGAAGAAATTTCAACCCCTTTAATTAAGGGGGTATAAGGCTAAGGACTGAACACGCAACCTTAGCCATTCGCACTTCGCCTTGAGCTTCCGTCTTGAATCTAATCCTATGAATGTCATTTTTACTATCATCAATATTTTCGGTTTGGTCACCATAGGGTTTAGTGGGTTGATGGCAACTTGCCTGCTGACTTCCGCTATAGCCGATGATGGCGCCACCACCGCTTTTTATCACGGCTCTGCAATTACCTTGCTGCTGGGCGCTTTGATGTTTATTCCGACATTACGCATACCGAAAAAAGTGACTCGGCAAACAGGCTTTTTGATGGTAGCGGTTACCTGGTCTATAACGCCGATGTTTTGCGCTTTGCCGTTAATGATTTATTTGCCGGGGCTGAGTTTTATCGATGCTTATTTTGAAACCGTTTCCGGTCTTACTACGACGGGAGCCACTATATTTAGCGGTCTTGATCAGTTGCCGATGTCGATTAATCTTTGGCGGCATGAATTAAACTGGATAGCGGGCATGGGTATTATTATTTTTGCGGTTGCTATTTTACCCATTCTGGGTATCGGCGGCATGCAATTATATATCGCGGAATCGCCGGGAACAGTCAAGGAATCCGACTTGCCGCCGCGGATAGCGCAAACCGCGAAAGCGTTGTGGCTAGTCTATGCAGGTATCACCTTGGCTTGCATTATCGCCTTACGTTTGGCGGGTATGGGGTGGTTTGACGCTATTTGTCATGCTTTTGCCGCGATGAGTTTAGGTGGTTTTTCCACGCATGACGCCAATGTCGGTTTTTTTAATTCGCTGTCCATTGAGATGGTGTTAACTATTTTTCAATTGCTGGCGGCGATCAATTTCGCCACCCATTTTGTGGCTCTTCGCAAAGGTTCATTCAGCCCTTATGTTGATGACAGGGAGGCGAGGGCTTTTCTTGTTTTGGTATTAAGCAGTTGTTTAGCAACGGCTGCAGTACTTTGGCATGCGGGTACTTATCCGGACTTTTTGACCTCGTTACGGCACGCAACGTTTAATTTGGTGACTATTGCTACCGATTGCGGCTTCGCTAGTCAAGACTTTAATCAGTGGCCTATCTTCGTGCCGATGTGGATGTTGTTTTTAAGTTGTATTTCGGCGTCTTCAGGGTCCACCGGGGGCGGTATTCGTATGATTCGTACCATCATCCTGATGAAGCAGGCACGCTTGGAATTGTTCAAGTTTATTCATCCGTTTGCGGTCAGGTCGATGAAAATCGGCGATACCGTGGTTAGCAATAAAATCGTTACTTCTGTGACCGGCTTTATTTTTCTGTATTTTATCAGCATCGTTATATTAGTGTTCATGCTGTTGTTAAGCGGCATGGATTTTATAAGCGCGTTTTCGGCGATTATCGCTTGTTTTAACAATGCCGGGCCCGGGCTCAACCAAGTCGGTCCTGCGACCAATTACGCTATTCTGAGCGACTTTCAGACCGGTGTTTGTACTTTTGCGATGCTGTTGGGGCGGGTGCAGATATTTTCCATTGTCATTCTATTCGTGCCGGAATTCTGGAGAAAATAATTTAGGTCTGATAACGCGGGCGGGAAGGGTGAGCTTAAACGTGGCTTTAACGGAAGGCGAGTAACAGATTGTGCGGCGACTGATGTTGTGATTCAGAGGCGAAACTGATTGTTCGTAGCTTGTGTGTCGCAATTAAAAAACAGATTCGATGAAAACAAAAAACCCAGCGGAAGCTGGGTTTTTTGGTACCGCTAAGCGTTCTATTTACAGTTGGATAGAACTAGAAACTTTTTGTGCAGCTTTATCTGGATCGTCTAAGCAGCCAGATAAACCAACAATCATTAATGCCATAGCTATAAGAGATAAAATTTTATTCATAAGAATATCCTCCAAAGGGGTTTCAATTATTTTTATTAAGTTGCGCCATTAAATTAAAGCACATGCATTTTATATCATGACTGGAATGACGATGCAATAATAAAAGTTGAATAATCGTCTCGGTAATTACAGGTCATTGATGTTATCGGGTAAATCAAAAGCAATTTGCCGATGGTGCCATTTTACCGTTCCGATAGTAGTCCAGGGAGAGGCGAAGTTAAGGTGCAATTGATCATACACCCAATAGGAAGGCGCATTAATTCTTTTAAGCTTAATCGTGAAAACGGCATTATCCAGATTTAAACCGATTTTTTGCCCCCAGAAAGCAGTTACTTTCATCAGCAGTTTATGCAGCCGTGTGTTATCAATGTTGGGTGTTACCGCAATGTTGGCCCACATAGAATGCACCCTGCCCCAATTCGGCGCAAGAAGCCGTCCTTGTTCATTAACAAAAGGTAGCCATTGTTCAACGCCGTTTTGATCGGTATAGGTAATCGCTAAAATATGATCGTAGCCTGCAAAATGGTCGTGCAGGTAAAGTGCATGAGGAGTAATACCTAAAAAGGTCTGTGAGATCATTAGAGCGGCGTTACTGGCTTGCGAGAGAGGGCTTTGAGGGTTGTCCGCATTTAGCCTGTAAATAAGCCCGTAATGGATGGAGCTGTTGAGTTGCAAAACGAGCAGCGCAATCACTATTTTTGCGAGCTTTCTGGCAAATGCATTGGGTTTTTGCGCGACAAGCTCTTCAAAGAAACGATGGTAGAGCGTGGTATCCGGCAAGGCTTGCGACAGAAGGCAAGTTGAAGTGCAGGGAACGCGAGCGCGCGTATCGGCAATAGAGCGGTATTTTTTTAAGGCAAAATGATGGATTCCCGGAAGATTTAAAACAATGCCGAGCGGGAATAAGTAACGCATTTTCATGAAAATTTGGGCATAGGTATCGACACCCGAATAGATGCAACCGGCGCTATCCAGCGCATATAAGTCGGTCAGCAGAGTTTCATCGCTGACGGAGGCAAGCGCCGGGTAGTGTGCGGCATATTCCTGAGCGCTCTTAAAATCTATACAGCCGAATATGTCGAAATGATTTAGGATTAGAACGGTGCGGTTACATAAAGGGCACAGTTGGTCATAGAATACGGTAAGAGAAGGCTGCTTTGCCGTAACCAACCGTCCGATACATCGCCACCACTTAAAGGGAACCAACAAGCTATAAAAGCTGAGCATGCCTAAGCCAAAAGGATAAATATTGAAAGATAAGGTGATGCCGAGATGAAGGCCAAGGCCGACCAGTAAATAGATCGAACGTAACCGACGTCGGGTAAAAAAGAAGATAAAGGTAAACTGGAAAATTAAGATGGTGTAACCAAGAATATTTTGCAGCAGCTTATTGTTCAGCAAATACGACATGTCGATGGCCGACACATAATAAGGTTGCGTTGCGGGCAACCAAGTCCCGAGACCGTTACGCCAGTGTTCGGCAAACATTTTGTGGATGGCTGAGTCAAAGTACAAAAAGCCGAGGCAAATGGCAACCGGCAAGGTGTAAGCCAGCGCTGAAACACTTGGTTTCGGGTAAGCGCTATAGTGAGTAAATGGAGTGCTTAATTTACGTCGAAGGCTGTCTATTGAAAATGCTTTATCCCCAGGCATGAAAAGCAGAAAAAATCCCGCTCCGATCATGAATAAGTCAAAACCACCGTCAAAGTCCCGTTGCATCGGAGTGAAATTAACAAAAACAATCCAAATAATATAATTGCAGATTACGGCAAATTGATAGCGATAGCCGACCACGATAAAAGCGGCAATCACGCCCCAAAGGCACAAGAAAAAAGGGATCATCGGGAATTCGACATCACTATAGGGAATAGGATCGAAAATTAAATGATTGAAATACAGAAGAAAAATGACTTCCTGTAGCGTGATCAGGCCGTAAAAAATTCGGAATAGGCCAATCCCTGTGGCAGGCGCTTGCTTGGCAAGAAGTTCTAAGATTTTAGCGGAGATAAGTTTATACATTTCATGATTAGAAAAAATCGAGAGGATGTATAAATTATATAAGAAATGTAGGGTTTATGCTGTGAAAGATACAGATAAAACAAAGGCCGCACTCAATTCATAAAGAATTGAAATGTGCAGCCTAAGTTAAGATTAAATCGGTTGACGACTTATTTTTCGTCGTCTGGGTGCTCGGCGAATACCCACTTTACGAGGAAGTAGCCTGCGGCTATAACTACAACCGCGCCAACCATACCAGCTGGTTCTTTTAACATTTCGGTGATATCTAAGATCGCTCCCATGGGATGTCCTACCTATAATTTTGTATTTTAGAAATAATGCTAAGTACATAGCAAACGGAATGAGCATAATACTTTAGGGAAAGTTAAAGTCAAGGCTTATTGTTATGCTTGTTATGCGGTTTTATTTATTGTTCTTCGTAGAAATTTAGTGCTCGATAGCCGATGTGGTATAGTTTAAAATCTGTTTTTTGAGTGCTGATACATTTTAAGATAAGGAATTATAATGAATAAATGCGTTAAAATATTACCACTGGTCGCAATTTTCTTTACGTTATCGGCAAATGCTGACGTTCAACTAAAAGATAATACTGAAATTTTAGGGAAGTGGAATCTTCATGACGAGGCGGTTTCGTTAACAAGTCCCAAAAAAGCAGTAACTCAGGAGTGGGAATTTAAGGAAGATGGAACCCTTATTTCAACGGCATCGGATGTCGCGGGACGCATCAGTGCGTTGAAGATTGCGTTAAAATATTCGATCGAAAATGGAGAAATCAAAAAACAGTCCGCTCCCGGGCGAGAAAAATACGAATCCTGCAAAGTGGTTGAAAAAGAGGGTTCAGAGATGGTTTTAAAGTGCACATATTTCTTCTTTCTAACAAAAAAATAATTTTAAAAAGGATATAGCTATGATAGGTGGCATTGTAATGATTTTTGTAGCGCTCTGGATTTACCAGTCCGCTATGAGAGCG
Source organism: Methylobacter sp. (assembly GCA_026399025.1). Classification (GTDB taxonomy): domain Bacteria; phylum Pseudomonadota; class Gammaproteobacteria; order Methylococcales; family Methylomonadaceae; genus Methylobacter_A. The sequence goes on along the minus strand of JAPLRU010000066.1, from coordinate 69,905 downwards.
AAAACAACTAATGTAATAATGTGGGTAGCGATTGGCGCGGTTGCTTTTTTTGCCGTGCAAGTCGCGTTTATCGATATCAACCTTTATATTTTGGAAGCAATACGAGGCGGCGAAGGCGGCAGCGACTACGAACGCGATTTAACCAGCGTTGGCGATAGAAAAAATGAAGGCGGTTTTCAGGGCTTCGGCGGTGTTCTGCTTTCAGTGTATTTGGAATTAATGCCGTCGATTGTCGGCTTTTTAACGGCAGCACTGATTCGGATAAAATTTATTACTCACGAAGCGATTACCGTAGGTAATTTATTCGGCGGTCTTAAAGAAATGTTTCAAAGCATCAAACAAAGTTTTAAAACCTCGTCCGACAACTAAGCTGGACAGTTGGTTATAACAAAAAGCCCAAGCGATGCTTGGGCTTTTTTTATGGCTGTACTTTTGTGAAAGCTCCGCTGCTATTTACCTAAAACAGCAGATACCAAAAAAATCAGACCGGAAACGAACAGCACCGTAAAAATCAACCCTGCAATAACATAGGTTGAAAGCGATCCGTGGGTAAAATCCTTTTGCCTGTTATCGTTGCTTTGTACGCCAATGGCGGCAGCTAGAACGCTTTTTATGACTTGAGTAATCGTTGGTTTTGACATGCCCATCTCCGACAAAAATAGTGAAAAATAATAGTGCTTGATATCCTTTTAAGCAATGATTAATTCAACAACCTCCCGGACCGTTCTATGAGCAAAACAGAATTATTAAAGCAGCAACTTTCCCAACGTATTTTATTTCTCGACGGCGCGATGGGGACAATGATCCAAAGCTACAAGCTGGAAGAAAAAGATTATCGCGGCGAACGTTTTGCCCAGTGGGAAGTCGACCTTAAAGGCAATAACGACCTTTTGTCGTTGACCCAGCCTGACATTATCAAAGCGATTCATAGCGCTTATTTTGAAGTCGGTTCCGACATTGTTGAAACCAATACGTTCAATGCAACCAGTATCGCGATGGCCGATTACAAAATGGAAGCGCTGGCCTATGAAATCAATGTTGCCGGGGCGCGTGTGGCAAGGCAGGCGGCTGATGAATACACACAAAAAACACCTGAGAAACCGCGTTTTGTTGCTGGTGTATTAGGCCCTACCAACCGCACCGCGTCTATGTCGCCCGATGTCAACGATCCGGGGTTTCGCAATATTTTCTTTGACGACTTGGTTATCGCCTACACCGAAGCAACCAAAGGCCTGATAGACGGCGGCGCGGATATTATCCTGATCGAAACCGTGTTCGATACCCTGAATGCCAAGGCCGCCATTTTTGCGGTCGAGCAATATTTTGAACAAATCGGCTATAAACTGCCGGTGATGATCTCCGGCACCATTACCGACGCTTCCGGCAGAACGCTGTCCGGACAAACCGTTGCCGCTTTTTGGAATTCACTGAAACATGTTGAGCCGATTTCTTTCGGCTTTAACTGCGCGTTGGGCGCAACCGAATTGCGTCAACATATTGATGAATTATCGGGCATTGCTGACACCTACATTTCCGCGCATCCCAATGCAGGCTTGCCTAACGAGTTCGGTGAATACGACGAAACGCCCGAAGCGATGGCCGCAGAGTTGGCCGATTGGGCGAAGAACGGCTACTTGAATATTATCGGCGGCTGTTGCGGAACCTCGCCTGCGAATATCAAAGCGATAGTCGAGGCGGTACAAAAACACCCCCCCAGAAAAATCCCCGAAATCCCCAAACAGTGCCGCTTATCAGGACTTGAGCCGATGAATATCGGCCCGGATTCGTTGTTCGTCAATATCGGCGAACGCACCAACGTGACCGGTTCGGCGGTATTCAAGCGGCTGGTTGTCGAAGGCGATTTTGAAACCGCGCTGGATGTCGCCAAGCAGCAAGTCGAAAACGGCGCGCAAATCATCGACATCAACATGGACGAAGGCATGCTCGATTCCAAAGAAGCGATGGTGCGTTTTTTGATGCTGATAGCATCCGAACCGGACATAGCCAAAGTGCCGATCATGCTCGATTCATCCAAATGGGATATTCTGGAAGCCGGGCTCAAATGCATTCAGGGCAAAGGCGTAGTCAATTCCATTTCGCTGAAAGAAGGCGAAGCGGCGTTTATCGAACACGCCAAATTGGTACGCCGCTATGGTGCGGCGGTTATCGTGATGGCTTTTGATGAAGCAGGGCAGGCCGATACCAAAACCCGGAAAATCGAAATATGCCAACGGGCTTACAAAATCCTGACCGAACAAATCGGCTTCCCGCCCGAAGATATTATTTTCGACCCCAATATATTCGCCGTCGCCACCGGCATCGACGAGCACAACAATTACGGCCTGGATTTCATCGAAGCCACCGCCGAGATCAAGCGAACCTTGCCTTACGCGCTGATTTCCGGGGGCGTGTCCAACGTGTCGTTTTCGTTTCGGGGCAACAACCCGGTGCGGGAAGCGATTCATGCGGTATTTTTATACCATGCGATACAGGCCGGTATGGATATGGGCATCGTTAACGCCGGGCAATTGGCGATCTATGAAGACATTCCCAGAGACCTGCGCGATGCGGTTGAAGAAGTCATATTAAATACGCATGACGGCAGCGGCACTGATAAATTGTTGGAAATTGCCGAAAAATATCGCGGCGACGGCAGCAGCTCGTCAAAAGAACAAGATTTGGAATGGCGCAGCTGGCCGGTCAGCAAGCGTCTGGAACATGCGCTGGTAAAAGGCATCACCGATTACATCGACGAAGATACCGAACAGGCAAGACTCGAAGCCGAACGGCCTTTGCATGTTATCGAAGGTCCGTTAATGGATGGCATGAACGTGGTCGGCGACCTGTTCGGTGCGGGCAAAATGTTCCTGCCGCAAGTGGTCAAATCGGCGCGAGTCATGAAAAAAGCCGTGGCTTATCTGATGCCGTATATGGAAGCCGATAAAGCCGCCGGCGAGCGGCAAACCAACGGCAAAATCCTGATGGCGACGGTCAAAGGCGATGTGCATGACATCGGCAAGAATATCGTCGCCGTGGTTTTGCAATGTAATAACTACGACGTGATTGATCTGGGCGTGATGGTGCCCGCCGAAAAAATATTGCAAACCGCGCGTTTGGAAAATGTCGATATTATCGGCTTAAGCGGCCTGATTACGCCGTCGCTGGATGAAATGGTGCATGTTGCCAAAGAAATGCAGCGCCAAGGTTTTACTATGCCGTTGATGATAGGCGGCGCAACCACTTCGCGTGCGCATACCGCGGTCAAAATCGCCCCGAATTATGACGGCCCGGTTGTTTACGTGACCGACGCCTCGCGCGGCGTCGGCGTCGCCAGCAACTTGCTCAGCGCCGAGCTAAAAGACGACTTCGTAAAAAGCGTCGGCAAAGAATACGAAGAAGTCCGGGAACGGCACAAAGGCCGAGAAGCCAAAACCAAGCAGCACACGATAGAAGAAGCCCGGCGCAATAAATTCAACTGGGGTAACTATCAACCGGTTAAACCGGGGTTCCTGGGTATCAAGGTCGTCGATCATTTTCCGTTGGATACGCTGGTCTGGTATATCGATTGGTCGCCGTTTTTCCAAACTTGGGAAATGGCCGGCAGCTATCCCAAAATACTCGATGATAAAGTCATCGGCGCCGAAGCCAGAAAATTGTTTGAAGAAGCGCAAGAGATGCTGAAAAAAGTCATCAATGAAAAATGGCTGACCGCTCGTGCCGTGATCGGCTTCTTTCCGGCCAACAGCGATGGCGACGATGTTGTGGTATACACGGACGACACTCGCAGCGCGAAAAAAGAAACGTTGCATCATTTGCGTCAGCAAAACGTCAAAGCGCCGGGCAGGCCCAATTATTGCTTGTCCGACTTTATCGCCCCGGTTGACAGCGGCAAAGCCGATTATATCGGCGCTTTTGCGGTCACCACCGGCATCGGTATAGAACAAAAACTGCAAGAGTTCGAACAGGATAATGACGATTACAGTGCAATTATGCTCAAAGCGCTGGCGGATAGGTTGGCCGAAGCGTTTGCTGAATATATGCATCAAGTGGTCAGAAAAGAATATTGGGGTTATGCCGAAAATGAAACGCATGAGGCCGAGCAGTTAATCAACGAAGCCTATCAAGGCATACGGCCCGCGCCCGGCTATCCGGCGTGTCCCGATCATACCGAGAAAGGCAAGCTGTTTGACTTGCTCAACGTGACCGAACATACCAGCATAGAGCTGACCGAAAGTTATGCGATGTATCCGGCGTCGGCGGTAAGCGGCTGGTATTTCTCCCATCCCGAATCGCAGTATTTTAATGTCGGCAAGATCGATAAAGACCAACTGCAAGATTACGCCAAACGCAAAGGCATCGCCGAAGAAGTCGCCGAGCGCTGGCTGGCGGCGCATTTACACCATTAATATGCGCTTAATACTGTTCGGCACCTCCGGCTGCCATCTTTGCGAACAGGCGGAGCTTATTGTTAATGCCTGTGTGCCGGATGGCGTTGAGACTGTGGATATTGCCGAGCAGGAACAGTGGCAGGAGTTATATGCAGTGCGCATTCCGGTTTTATATGATTCGGAGACCAAGCAAGAGTTGGGGTGGCCGTTTGATCAGGCTGAGGTTGAAAGTTTTATTCGTCGTGTAGTCTGTATGTAGAGTAGTGGAACCGGATGATTGGTGATCCTCAAGGTTACTTGCTTTTTGCGGCAGGCCGGAATAAGCCGCCGGCAAACCTTTGCGCCGCTCTATTAATTCTGCGCGCTAAAGCACCTAAACAAGCTGAACCGCAATAGAACAAACCGTTGGCGAAAAACCAAGGAACCTTATGAGCAACAGATCGCAAACATTGTCTTGGCTACGCGCTTTCGGCTATTTCCTGATCGAAGCGCTAGCCCTCGCTCCTAGCGCTTGGGCGGACGTCAGCGGCGGTATCAGCACTGACGGCACGATGGGCGCGACTCAGACCTTGAACGGCGCCAACCTCACCGTGCCGCAAAGTCTGGGCACCACCGTCGGCAATAATCTGTTCCATAGTTTTACCGAATTCAACATAGCGAATGGCCAAACAGTCAGATTCACCGGCAGCGATGCCTTGCACAATGTGGTCTCCCGCGTAACCGGCACCGATGTAACGGAAATCGAAGGAACGCTAAGATCCGCTATCGCCAACGCCGCTTTTTACTTCATCAATCCTAATGGCATTACTTTCGGAACAGGCGCTCAGGTAAATGTTCCCGGCGCTTTCCACATCAGCACGGCGGATAAAATCGATTTCGCCAATCATGGCGGAAGCTTTTACGCCGACTCGAATCAAACCAGCACCTTGTCCGCCGAAGCGCCGGCGGCTTTCGGCTTTCTCGGCACCTCCACAGCCAACAATGGGCTAATTGACGTCAACAACGCCCAACTGAGCGTAAAGACCGGTCGAACATTCGATATGGTGGCGGGTGCAATTACCATTGAAAACCTGTCGCTCGTCGCCGCCCCCGCCGGAGACTTACGTTTGGTCGCCATACAGGGACAAGGCTCAACAAGTTTGGAAAAATCCGCGGACGGCACGCTGCCTTTGCCGACTGCCCTCCCCTCGGCGACGAATGCAGGCCCCATCACCATTAACGCCGGCGCCATTGACGGCACCGGCGACGGCGGCGGCCGCATCGCGCTGTGGGGAGGCGATATTTCGCTCACTAACAGTACGTCATATAACGACAATAGCGGCGCTACCGATGCCACGGCGGCAAAAGGCGTCGATATGCGCGCATACACGCTAAAAGTGGATAACGGCTGGATTTCGTTCGATGCCTTGGACTCCGGTAAGGCCGGAAATGTGACGTTGACAAGCACCGCTGCGATGACTATCGATAACAACGGGCATATCAAGAGTTCCGCCTTTAGTTTCGGCAATGCCGGTAATGTAATCCTGAAAGCCGGAACGCTGGATATTCTAAATGGAGGCAATATCTCCAGTTCCACTTATGCCCAAGGCTACTCGGGCGATGTTACCGTCACCGCGGATAAGTTAACCATCGATAGCCAAGGCTACGAGAGATCCGCAACTGGCATTGTCTCGCGCGCGAATCCGGGCAGTAGCGGCCTCGGCGGCAATGTGACAGTCAAGGCCGGCAAGCTGGATGTTCTAAACGGCGGACGTATTTCCAGCTCGACTTTCAGTCAAGGCCACGCCGGTAACGTGACCGTCGCGGCCGATACCTTAAGCGTCGATAGCCAAGACTATTCGGCAGGTGCAACCGGTATTTTCTCGAAAGCGGAAGCGAACAGCAGCGGCCAAGCCGGTAATGTGAGCGTTCAAACCGGAAAGCTGGACGTTGCCAATGCCGGGGATATTTCCAGTTCGACCGATGCGCTAGGTAACGCCGGTAACGTCAATATCCGGGCCGCCATCCTCAACATCCTCAATGGCGGCGTCGTGTCGAGCTTCACGTCCGCTCAAGGCGACGCCGGCAATGTTGACATCACGGCGGATGCATTGACCGTCAACAGCCAAGACAATGCGTCAACGGCAACCGGCATATACTCGCGTGCGAATCAAGGCAGTAGCGGTCAAGCCGGGAACGTCGGCATTCGCGCTCAAAGCGTCGACATCGTCAACGGCGGCAATGTGTCGAGTTCCACTTTTGCCCAAGGCAATGCCGGCAATGTTGAAGTCATCGCGAACACTTTAACCATTAACGGACTGGGCAATAAAACAAGGGCGACCGGCATTAATTCGCAAGCGAATCTGGGCAGCGGCCATGCCGGTAATGTGACCATTCAGGCTGGAGCGCTCGATATTCTCAACGGCGGGGTGATTTCGAGTTCCACTTTTGCCGAAGGCAATGCCGGCAACGTTACGGTGACGGCGGATGCGTTAAAGATCGATAGTCAAGGCAACCTGTTGACGGCCACCGGCATTGTCTCTCGCGCCAATCAAGGCAGCAGCGGCCGCGCCGGTGACGTGAAGGTTCAGGCTAAAACTGTCGATATCGTCAACGGCGGCAATGTGTCGAGTTCCACTTTCGCCGAAGGCGATGCCGGTAGCGTTACCGTTAATGCAGAGACTTTAATTGTCGATGGACAAGGCAATACAACCGTGGCGACCGGGATTTTCTCGGAAGCGAAACCCGGCAGCGGCGGCCAAGTCGGCAACGTTGCGGTCCAAGCTGCGAACGCTGTCCAACTCGCCAACGGCGGCAAAATCAGCATCGAAAATGCCGGCACGGCCATTGACCCGGCAACGCTTAGACCCGGCAGCTTGACAGTTTCGGCCGCAACCCTAGCATTGGACGGCGGCACTATCACAGCCGCTACCGTCGGCAATGTCGATGCGGGCTCGGTGAAAGTCACGGCGATGCAATCCCTGTCGGAACAAAATGCGTCTACCATCAACTCTTCCGCCTCCGGTACCGGCAGCGCCGGCAGTGTAACCATAGAAGCGCCAAGCGTCAGCGTGGCTAACTCGGTCATTTCCGCCGAAGCCAAGGCCGGTTCGACCGGGCGCACCGGCGATGTGACCGTTCGAGCCGCGTCTTTGCTGAGTTTATCCAATAACGCCAAAATCAGCATCGAGAATGCCGGCAATGCTGTCGAACCGACGGTTAGGCCCGGCGCTATTACCGTCAGTGCTCAAGACATTGATATGAAGGATAGTGTTATCAGCACCCATTCGACCGGTAACGTGAGCGCGGGAAATGTTTATATTAACTTCTCCCATTGGCTAACCATGGACCCGTCCTTTATCCGTACCACGGCGAATACCGGCAACGGCGGCATGATAACCATCAGCGGCGGAGAATTGATCTTCCTGAAAAACGCCGGTTTTATGACCACAGTAGGCGGCGCCGACAGTAACGGAGGCGACATAGCGATAAGCGCCGACATGTTGCTGATGGATAGCGGCATCATCCAAGCCAACGCGGTCGGCGGCTCCGGCGGCAATATCGCACTGAACCTGAACGCGCTGATTCCCAGCTGTAATATGCTGATTCTGGGCGGCGCGCCGGTCAATTGGCAAGCGTTCATGTCCGGCTTTAACGTCATCCAGGCCGCCTCGCAAGCGGGCGTCAGCGGCACCCTGAGCGTAACCGCACCGCAATTGAACCTGAGTGGTATTATTGCCAACTTGGGCGGCCCCCAATTCGACACCCAGATTATCAGCCAAGACTATTGCGGATTAGGCACCGGCAGTTCCCTTACCCGTAAAGGAGCCGGCGGCTTGAAACCGAAAAGCGGCGATCAATTGCCGTTCTGAGTTGGCGCTTCCAGATGGGTTCAAGATACGGCTTAGCAAGCCGACATAACCCATTACAATAACCATTTTTCATTTGAGACTAAGCGATGGCTACTTATCAATACAACGGACATACTTATTTATTAACCACCGCCGGCACATGGCAGGAAGCGCAAGCCAGTGCGCAGAGCTTGGGGGGAAACTTAGTTACTATTAACAATCAAGCGGAACAAGATTGGCTAATCGCCACTTTTGGCAATAATCCAGCGCTATGGCTGGGTTATACAGACCAGGAAACGGAAGGCGTTTTTAAGTGGGTTAATGGGGAATCCTCAACTTTCACTAATTGGGATACTATCCAGCCGGACAATCGCAACGGTAATGAAGATTACGTGATGTTAACGACCAATAATGGAAAATGGAACGATGTGCCCAATTCGCCACAAGGCTCCGCCCCGCTAGGCATTATCGAAATTAGCAGCATCAATAGCGCACCGACCGCCACTAATCTTAATGCTGCCGAAACCTATACCGAAGATACGGCCTTAAACTTAACCGATATTGTCGTCACCGATACCGACAGCGCCAGCGTCACCGCAACCCTGACCTTATCCGACACCGCGGCGGGCAGTTTAAACACCGGCACATCAAACTCAGTCACTTCAACTTACAGCGCCGGTGTATGGACAGCCGACGGCGCAATCGCAGATGTTAATACTTTGTTGGCGGGCTTAATTTTTACCCCGGCAACTAATTTCAATAGCAGCTTCACCCTTGCCACCAGCATCAGCGACAGCTTTTCAACCGTATCGGACAGCAAAAGCTTTGCAGGAACCGCCGTTAATGACGCCCCCACCGCGACGGCTCTTAATACCGCCGAAACCTATACCGAAGATAGCGCCATAAATTTAACGGACATCGTCGCCGCCGATAGTGACAATGCTACCTTAACGGCGACGCTAACCTTATCGAACCCGGCGGCGGGAAGCTTAAACATCGGTACGGCAAACTCAGTGACATCGGCTTATAGCCCGGACACCGGCATATGGACAGCTACCGGCGCAACCGCGGATGTTAATATTTTATTGGCGGGTTTAAGCTTTAGCCCAGCGGCCAACTTTAACAACGGCTTCACCATCGCCACCAGTATCAGCGATGGCTTGTTAAACGTATCGGGCAGCAAAACCTTTACCGGAAGCGCCGTCAATGACGCGCCCACGGCCACGTCTCTCAGTGCTGCCGAAGCCTATACCGAAAACGCCCCCTTGAATTTAACCGATATTGTCGCCACCGATGCGGACAGTGCTACCATTACAGCAACCTTAACCTTATCCAACCCGACTGCCGGCAGCTTAAATACCGACACCTCAAATTCCGTAACTTCAAGCTACTACGCAGGCACCGGCGTATGGTCGGTCAGCGGCGCCAGTGCCGATGTTAATGCTTTATTGGCGAATTTGGTCTTTACTCCAACCACTAATTTCAACGGTAACTTTACCATTGCCGACAACATCAGCGACGGCTCGTTAAGCGTATCGGGCAGCAAAAGTTTTACCGGAACGCCAGTCAATAGCGCACCGACCGCTACCGCTCTCAATAGCACCGAAAGCTATACCGAAGATACAGCCTTAAACTTAACCGATCTTGTCGCCGCCGATGTCGACAGCGCCACCATCACAGCTACCTTGACCCTATCCAACCCGGTCGCGGGCCGCTTAAGCACCGGCAGCTCAAATGCAGTGACGTCAAGCTACAACGCCGGCACCGGCGTATGGACTGCTGCCGGTGCGACGGCGGACGTTAATGTTTTATTGGCAGGCTTAAGCTTTACCCCGGCGGCTAACTTTAACAGCGGCTTTACCATCGCTACCCAGATCAGCGATGGCTCCCTAATCGTATCGGGCAGCAAAAGCTTTACCGGAACCGCCGTCGCTGACGCTCCGACCGCGACAGCCCTTAATAGCGCTGAAACCTATACCGAAGATGAAGCCTTAAACTTAACCGATCTTGTCGCCACCGACGTAGACAGCGCCACTATTACCGCAACCTTAACATTATCCAACCCGGCGGCAGGCAGCTTAAACACCGGCACATCAAATACCGCGACGTCCACTTACAACAGCGCAGGTGCGGGCGTATGGACTGTCAGCGGCGCGTCTGCGGATGTTAATGCCTTATTAGCAAACCTAAGTTTTACCCCAACGGCCAATTTCAACAGCAGCTTTACCATCTCCACCACCATCGGCGACGGCGTGTTAAGCGTATCGGGCAGTAAAAACTTTACCGGAATCGCCGCCAATGACGCACCGACCGCGACAGCTCTGAATAGCGCCGAAACGTATACCGAAGATACAGCCTTAAACCTGACTAACATTGTCGCCAACGATATAGACAGTCCTGTTATTTCAGCAACCTTGACCTTATCCAACCTCGCGGCAGGCAGCTTAAGTACAGGCACATCGAACGCGGTGACGTCAAGCTACAACGCCGGTACCGGCGTGTGGACAGCCAACGGCGCGGTCGCGGACGTTAATACTTTATTGGCGGGCTTAAGCTTTACCCCGGCAGCTAATTTTAACAGCAGCTTTACCATCGCCACCGATATCAGCGATGACACCTTAAGCGTATCCGGCAGCAAAAACTTTACCGGAATAGCCACTAACGACGCCCCGACAGGAACAGTCAGCATTACCGGCACCGCGGCTCAAGGACAAAAACTGACTGTCGGCAATACCCTGGCGGATACCGATGGTTTAGGGACGATCGCTTATCAATGGCAAGCAAACGGAGTGGCTATTACCGGCGCAACCGCCAAAACTTATACCCTGACCCAGACTGAAGTCGGCAAAACCATTTCGGTAGCCGCTCACTATACCGATAAGTTAGGCACGGTTGAACACGCCGCCAGTACGGCAACGGCGGCAGTACTTAACGTCAATGACTTGCCTACCGGCAAAGTCACCATTGCCGGCACTGCAAAAAAAGGCGAAGTGTTAACCGCATCCAATACCTTGGCCGATACCGATGGCTTAGGGCTTATCACTTATCAATGGCGAGCGGGCGCTGTCACTATCGGCACCGGCAACACTTACACCTTAACCGCCAATGAGATAGGCAAAACCGTCACCGCCACAGCGACCTACACCGATGCTTTCGGTACGGCTGAAAGCGTTAGCAGCGCAAGTTCCGGAGTCGTCATTCCTCCGTCCACCCCCGGCGTCACCATCAGTCCCGCGACCGCGCAAACTACCGGTGAAAATGGCGCAAGCGTCACTTACAAAGTTCAGCTGAACACCGCTCCGGCGGTTAATCAAAACGTCGTCGTGACTTTTGCCAGTAATGATGCCAGCGAAGGCATTGTTACCGGCAAGACCACATTTACCTTTACCTCGGCGAATTATTCTACGCCGCAAACGTTAACGGTAAGCGGGGTGGACGATTATTTGGATGACGGCAATATCCCTTATGAAATCACCGCAACCATCAGTTCAAGGGATGTTTTTTATAAAAATGTCACTGTCACTCCATTAAGTTTAACCAATACCGATGATGGTTTAGACAGTCCACTGGATTTATACGGCGATCAAGGCGGCGACATTGCGACATCCGATGTTCTTATCGGCGGTAACGGCGCGGATATTTTGCATGGTTTAAATATGGCGGATAATTTATCGGGCGGCCGGGGCAACGATACGCTTTTGGGTGGCAATGGCGACGATAACCTGTTCGGTGAAGAAGGCAATGACGATTTATATGGAGAGCAAGAAAATGATTATTTGGATGGCGGGGTAGGTAACGATACCTTAGATGGAGGTGACGGCCTGGACACCCTGATGGGTGGAGAAGGTAACGATAGCTTAGATGGAGGCAAGGGCGTAGACAGCATGGAGGGCGGTGCAGGTAACGATACCTTGGATGGTGGCGACAAGGGCGCTGATTTCATGACGGGTGGTGAAGGTAACGATATCTATTATTTAGGTTACGATGCCATTGATGTTATCGCCGATAACGGCTTAGCGACGGACCAAGATACCGTCATCATGCCGTATCTGTTACAAAGCTACACCTTACCGGCAAGTATTGAAAATGGCACCATTGCCGCAGGCGCAAAAGCCAGTAACCTTACCGGGAACGATAGCGATAACGCCTTAAGCGGTAATGACGGCAATAACGTTTTAGACGGTGCGGTAGGCCGGGACTCATTATTCGGCGGTTCGGGCAATGACGAATTATTAGGCGGTTTGGATAACGACACCCTGGTCGGCGGTAACGGCAGCGACTCGTTGGAAGGCGGCAACGGCAACGACTCCGTCAATGGCGGTATCGGCAACGATCTTATTGTCGGCGGTAACGGCATTGGCGACGACATCTATATCGGCGGCGCCGGTATCGACACCATTAAATACTCCAGCGCGACGACCGGTATTACAGTCAGCTTGGCATTGGGTACCGCCGGCGGCAATGAAATCGACAGCGACCAGCTTAACAGCATCGAAAATGTGATCGGCGGGCAAGCCGGCGACGTCTTGACCGGCGACGCCGGCAATAATGTGCTGGACGGCTTTACAGGCAATGACACCCTTTCCGGCGGTGCGGGCAACGATACCATGATAGGCGGTTTGGGTAACGACACTTACTTTGTCGATAAAGCCGGCGACGTAGTCACTGAAACCTCCGCCTTGGCAATCGAAATCGATACCGTTAACAGCTCAACCACTTACACACTGAAGACTAATATAGAAAATTTGACCCTCAGCGGAACGGCGGCGATTAACGGCATCGGCAACTCGCTTAATAATGCCTTAACCGGCAATAAAGGCGCTAATGCTTTAACCGGCGGAACCGGGGCCGACACCCTGACCGGAGGCTTAGGCAGCGACCAATTCAAGTTTAACAGCGAAACCGAAACCGGCGTCAGCGCCGGCACTCGAGACAGCATCGTTGATTTTAGCCACAGCCAAGGCGATAAAATCAATTTATCCGCGATTGATGCGAACACCGCATTTACCGGTAATAATGCTTTTTCAGCGCCCACCGTAGGCGGCACTTTTTCGGGCGTATTCGCCAATTCGGGCGAACTCTATTTCGACAAAACCGCGCAAATTCTTTATGGCAACAACGATGCGGATAATGCCGCGGATTTCTCTATCCAGTTGGCCGGAGTGAGTAATTTGGTCGCTACGGATTTTGTGTTGTAAGGCAGCATCGAGAGCGGCACGCTGCACACAAATCGACAGCCAATTTAATAAAGGGTATGGGGTCTGACTCTGAGGTATCCCCACGAATTTTCCAAGCTCGTCGTTCCGGCAGGGATGCCGGAACCCAGTGCCATGGACGGTAACGTTGTGACTTTTCAGGTGCTTAATAAAAGCGGGTTGCCTTTTAAAGTTTCACATCCTTGTAACTGGATGTTGGCATCCCTGCCGGCATGACGACTTTCCGGCTATGTTGTATATATTAACTGCGCGCAAAATCAAAAGCTTGTTGTTTTATAATATTATTTTCTGGGGATACCTCAGGGTCTGACTCTGTTGTTAAAACCGCCGGCCGATTCACCTAATAGGCCAACTGCTCCAGCGTAATACCCAAAGCATCGGCGGCTTTTTGCAGTGTGGCTTTGCGTGGACGCTTGGCGGCCTCAATCTGCGCGTAACCGGCTTGGCTAATGCCCATCCGTTCCGCCATGTCGGTTTGAGTCAGCATCAAATATTCACGCCAAGCTTGCAGCATACTGACCCCATCCATGACGCGCTTACCGACGACAGCGTTCGGAATCATGCCGGGGCGGACAACGCCGGGCAGTTTAATGAAATCGGCATAAGGCAGCACTACAAACGCCGGTTTGCCGTCGTCGCCTAGAATGGTTTGGTAGTTAGTAAGTGCGCTCATCGCGTTTTTTCACCTCTTCAATGTCAATAATACGAACGTCGCCGTCGAACTCGAAAAACACCCGGAAATCCCCCACCCGCAGGCGGTAACTGTAGGCATGGTTAGTCAGCTTTTTAACGCCCTGGCAATTCGGAAAATCAGCCAATACCTGCGCTTCGGTATAAATCCGCTGACGTATGGCGATTTCCTTGATCTTTTCAAGCTGCTTAAGGGCTTTGGGTTTCCAGCTGATCGTGTTCATAAGTCAAATTATAAGTATTATATAAGACTTGTCAAAGATAAGAGGGGAGAAGAATTAAAGTTGTAATCCCGTAGGGGGGTACGCGAAACCTCCAAATAGTCCAACGCCGATGACAGGACCGTAGGATACGCTGAGGTACGAAGCGCATCTACGGGCTGGCCAATACCAAAACACCTTTCGCCGTCAGTTATTGATGGACCGCTTACGCCGTATCTGTAATATCGCCCAACAGTCCATGCTTGAATTTGAGTTAATCGGGCAAAGTGTCGATCAAATGGCATTGCCGGGATTTAGTGGCTAAGTTTTGTAAGCCTGCCGGGGGGATATTGCCTACCGGCGAATTCCTTACTGCGTTAATCAAGCAGCATGTTCTTTAAGCCATTCTTTCAATGCCTCGTTCATGCGTGTTTGCCAGCCCTTACCCGTGGCACGAAAAGCCTCCAACACACTGTTGTCAACACGCAAAGCAATCTGGGTTTTATCCGAACCGGCCGGACGCCCACGGCTTCGCGCTAACGCAATACCTGCGCGTAATTCTTCCTCGGTCGCTGGGCGATCATCTTCATCAACACCGTCCCAAACGTAATAACCGTCGGGTGGGGGCGTTTTCATCGATTCAAGAATTTGCTCACGACTCATTGCCGTTGTTTTCGAGCCACTCATAATACATCTCCGATTCTAATTGGCTTGCAGGCCGAAAGCTGACGACCCGCACCGTATTGTTGCGATCCAAATGAACCAAGGATAAAACCGCCAGCCGATTCATCACATACGAAAAAGACTGGAAGCGCTGTTCACCATTTCTCTCGACCATTAAATCCAAACGATAACGCGAGTTGAGCACTTCCCCTGCATCGGCAAAGTCCAATCCATGCTTTTGCAGGTTGGCTTGCCGTTTGGTTTCGTCCCAGGTGAGTTTCTTTTTCATGGAAATAATTGTATATGCAATTATTTAGTGCATCAAGCCCCGTAGAGCGGTGTCGCGTAGCAAACCGCCTCATATGCGCAATGCCGATGACAGTCTGTCGCAGTGTGGAGGATTACCTAGCGGCGAATCCGCCTTACAGCTTTATTCACATAAAACACAGCAATGAGTACAAAAAAAGGTCGGGCACATGCCGTTCGTGCCCGACATTTGATGCACGATAATGTCAGGTAGAATAGGATTGCCCGATCACGGTGCCTTCCGGCATGTTAAATCGGAAAATATTGAAAAAGGCGGTAATGTCGGGCAGAAAAGCATTGCCCGACGATACTAACCTACAGCCCACGCCGGTCTTTTTCAAACGCTTTCACAAACAATGCCGGCAAATCATATGTATCCTTATTGCAGATAGTCTCCGGCACATCATTCCAGAATTCTACGATTGCATTTGAAAACTCGAGTATATGATTATCTTCAATTTTCAAATCAGTATAGCTAGCCATTTCTAAAAAAAGAGGATCGAGATCTGCATAAAGACTTATGAACTCAGGATATTCTCGCTTAATAGAATCAAAGGCATTGCCAGATCCATGTTTGTAAACATTGACCACCAATCTACATTTATCGATAGCTTTATAATAATTTTTTTGTTTTATTGGCCAGCCAAAGCTTTCAAATAATTCAATGATCTCAGAAAAGTTAGCTTTCCAAACGGTCTTTTTGACGGCATCACCATGGTGCCAATGGTTTATTTCTCTTAGAGTCCAATCTCTTAATTGTTTATCCCACTCATGAAACATGCCTGCTACTACACTTAGGCGGGTATTAGTTTGCATATCAGCAAGCAATGAATAAAACCCCATGCTTTCATCATATGCCTGTTCAAGGAAGCTATCGGGATCATGCCTGTCAGGATCAAAGTAATGGCCTTGCTCATTCAGCCAGTTATTACCATACTCATCGGCTTCAGCCCCTATATTCATAAATTGTGAGAGTAACCGTTTTTGAGCCTGCTCCATAAAAAAATTATGGCGGGCAATTAGATGTTCTCTAAATGGTTGCCACATCTTAAAAAGAACATATGACATTTTGGACATCCTTATATTTGAAAAAATATACAATTCTATACGGCTGATCTACGCTGGCTTATGGGCGATTCGGCTATCGACCACGATACGATGCGCAATAGGTTACTGACGACGAATGAGGCGCATCTGTCATGTCGGTGCGCCTTATTAGCATCAAATCTGGGTTTCGCGATGCTCTACCCAGCCTACCGCGCTACAGCCGACCGAGGTCGGGGCGGATTGCCTTGCGGCGAATCCACCTTACAGCTTAAGTTGTTTCATGACATCCTGAAGTTCAGCAGGAGTGTTTAGAAAACTCTGAAATCCCTTGTCCCACACCGCCGCTGATTGATCATTTGATACTGTCCAGCCCGAACCGTATTTGATGCTAGGATAATGGGAGCCAATCAGAATTCTAAGCGCATGAAGCATCTCGATTTCTTTGCGATCAAAATCGAACTCCACAGTCTCTAAGAAACCATCTTCCCACCAGTCGACAAATAATAGCGGTGTAGCAGGTTTGCGTAGCCGCGATTCTTTTAGCCATGTGTTCAAATGCAGGTCACCCAAGCCTGAACCGATAACGAAGATGACATCCGCTTGCATTATGTCTCGCGCCATTGCCGAATAGAAATGCGATAATGGACGTTGTTGGATGCGGGAAAGTTTATCTAGCCCAGTGATAACTGCGGTACGTAGGTAAGAACTACCGTCCATGCGCCGGATGTCGGAGCCTGAAAATGAACAGTGTTGCAGTGCTTCAGCTCGATCATCGAACCAGTACAACTCACCTATATCTCCTTCAGGCGGAATTGGGTGTGGAAATCCCATATGGACTGAGCCGTGCAAATGAAAGATAGAGTTTAAATCTTCCTTGTTCCAAAACTGATCGACATCGAATCGTTTAGAGCCAGGCTTCAGTGTTGAATCAAAGCCAGTGTACATATCGGCAACGGCTTGTAGAGGAAAGTCATCATAATTTGTCGTGTAGATGCGTGTGATGTATTGATCCTGTAATGTTTTGATAAAACTTGTGAGAGGGTCCAAGCTAATTGGACTTCCATTACAACAGGCAGAAACTTCGGCAAAGATCACTTCCACCATTTTCTTTGCCAGTGATCGTAAGGAACACTCATCAAGGCCGGTGTTATTGGTAAAAAAGGGATAAAGCAAAGGGCGAAACTCATCGAACGCACCTGATGTCGGTTCAAATGAATAAATCAACTCATGGACGCAGTGGTAAATCTGCTCAAACTGGACTATACCGGGATGCTTAAGGTAATTTTTCAGACCATCCTTGATCTTAGAGAAGGCCTTATCTCCTCCGGACGACTTCATCCACTCATCAGCCATCACTTTCTGTTCTATAACGTCAGTCAGCCCACTGGTGGATGGTGCGTTATATTCTATCGAGGCACCTGCGCCAAACAAAATAACTGCCCTTTTATTTATGCTCCCCTTCATTTTCACACACCTCGCTTGACAAATAAAAAATTAAGAACTGACCTAATCACGCTCTCGCAAAAAACGAGAGTCGGGATTTGCACCCCGCTTAATTACCAAGATACCAGCGCATCGAATGCGCTATTTTTTTGCCTATCGTTTTTGTGTTCCCGAGATCCGTTTCGGTAACGTCATCATTATGGTGGGCTGGCTTGGGCCGCCTTCGGGCGGGCCGCTCTCGGTGGCGGTAGTGCGAACCCAGGTCAGTCCGCCACCCGATTTTCGCACTTCAGTGGCGGTCTCTTTAATCACAGAGGAGTAACCCATGAACAAGCTACTAACCTAGCTAGTCGCCAATGCGCCGCTACGCTACCAAATCCCTACCCGTCTGTTTCAAATCCGCTATCAACACATTAAGTGTGTGTTGTGTGCCCAGCTGTTGCCACCGGCTTTAACTCGGGAGGTGTAACATGGATTTAAAAACCTTAGCCAATCCGTTCCGGTTCGCCGAGCTGGACATCCGCACCGCCACCGATGAACACAGCAAAATCGGGTTCTGCGCTAAAGATGTTTGCACTGCACTCGACATTACATGGTCAAGTCATACTCTCGATAACATGCCGGAAAACCGGTTTACGGCGACAAAGCTCATCGCTATAAAAGACGAAAAAAACGCCCATTCCATCAACGAAGCGGGTCTTTATCACCTGATCTTTCGCTCCAATAAACCCAAAGCCAAAGCCTTCGCCAATTGGGTTTCCGAAACCGTGCTGCCCGAGATCCGCAAGACCGGCTTCTTCGGCGCCATCAGCATCAAAGACCAAATCAGTGTATCAAAGCAGCTTGAAAGCATATCCTTACAAATCGTAAATAATTCCAATGCTTTCAGAAGAAAATTACTACAAGACCGGTTGCGCCGACTCTGCAACAGAGTAAACCAGCCCATCCCGCCAACGGAATGGATAGCACTGAACCACGACCAAGTCGACCTGTTCGACACCCCTAACACAAACTAACAGGGAGCGGGCGATGACAGAACAACAAGAACAACTCATCCACGCCTTAAACGGAGCCGCCCAAGGCATCAGCGCCACAGTAGAGCAAGAGACCATCACGCCAATCCAAATCTACTGTCTACTCCACATCCTTATCCAAGATGTGGCCGCAACCCTGAACTAACCCGTCCCCATCCGGGCGCCAATCCGTCACCCACAAAAAAGCCGGGCAAGCCCCGGCTTTTTTGTGTCCAACCCAATACTCAGCCATTCCGCCAAACCTCATCCAACGAGGCCTCGGGCACTCCTCCTCACCCGCGCGTTTTTTGCATGAAAAAATGTAATTGTAATTTAGGTTGCTACTGGAATTTATAGCTAATGCCGCAGGAGTGCTGCGTATTTATCGATTAAATATTTGTTTTGAATTGGCGCTGATTGAAGAGAATCGGCGATTTATGAAATCACAAACCGCCAATTTATCGCCACTTGCTAAATTATAAACTTGTATTTCTTTTATAATTCAGTAGTTTATTTGGTGGAGGCGGCGGGGATTGAACCCGCGTCCGCAAGTACTCCGCCACAAGGTCTACATGCTTATCCCGCTCTTTTGATTTAGCTAGTGACTACCCGTCGGGCCAAGAAAATCACCAGCGATTCCGTAAGGTTTTAGCGCATCCACACCGGACAGATTTCAGCGCGATCTTATGTAGATGACCTCTGAGCGTCCCTCATACCGAAGTACTTAAGACTCCACCCGCATAAGCACAGATGGTCAAAGGAATGGTGCTGGTTTTAAGCAGCTAGAGCCATTGAGTAGTTTTCGTCATTTGCGAATACTTTAGTTTCAGTAGATTTTACGAGGTGTACTGTCCTCGGCATGCACTTAAGGTTTTGCTACCCACGTCGAAGCCATGTCGCCCCCTTGATGCATATTTTATACGAGTTGGATAAAAATTGTACAAGTATTTAAGCAAACCCAGTATTCATGCGGCATACAGGCTGAGCTATGAGCTTGAGCTTTAATCGAATATTTGCCTATTTAACTTTAGCTTGGTTTAGCCAATAAAAACAGAACAAAGCATACTCCGCCCCCAACCATACGGTGCAACATCCGATACTCCGGTTATGTTGCACCTAAAGAACCTTAACTATAAACCGGAAACCGCGCACAAAGATGACTGACTTTCTCGCGTACCGCTGCAATTACATTTTCGTCTTCCATGTTTTCCATCACATCGCACATCATATTGGCGATTTCGATCATTTCCGGCTCTTTAAAACCGCGCGTAGTTGGCGCAGGCGTACCGACACGAATGCCGCTGGTCACAAACGGCGATTGCGGGTCGTTCGGCACGGCGTTTTTATTAACGGTAATATGGGCTTTGCCTAAAGCTGCATCGGCCGCTTTGCCGGTGATGCCTTTGGCGATCAACGAAACCAGCATTAAATGATCGTCGGTGCCGCCGGAAACGACGTCAAAGCCGCGTTTCATAAACACGGCGGCCATGGCTTGGGCATTTTTAATCACTTGTTGCTGATAAACGCGAAACTCCGGTTGCATGGCTTCTTTAAAGGCCACGGCTTTGGCCGCAATCACATGCATTAACGGACCGCCCTGAATGCCGGGAAAGATGTTGGAGTCGAATTTTTTCTCCAGTTCCGGGTTGCTTTTGCACAAAATCAAGCCGCCGCGTGGGCCGCGTAAAGATTTATGAGTGGTGCTGGTAACGACATCGGCAATCGGCACCGGATTGGGGTATAAACCGGCGGCAACCAGACCGGCAACATGCGCCATATCGACAAAAAAGTAAGCGCCGACTTTATCGGCGATGTCGCGGAAACGTTGCCAATCCCAAATGCGCGAGTAGGCGGAAAAACCGGCAACGATGACTTTAGGTTTGTGCTCCAGCGCCAAAGCTTCCACTTGAGCATAATCGATTTCACCGGTTTCAGGATGCAAGCCGTATTGAATGGCATTGTAGATTTTGCCCGAGAAGTTGGGTTTTGCGCCGTGGGTTAAATGGCCGCCATCGGCAAGGCTTAAACCCAAGATGGTGTCGCCCGGTTGAATCAGCGCCATAAACACCGCCATATTGGCTTGCGAACCCGAATGCGGTTGCACGTTAGCGTAATCGGCTCCGAACAAGGCTTTGGCGCGGTCGATAGCCAATTGCTCGGCTTTATCGACAAACTCGCAGCCGCCGTAATAACGTTTGCCGGGGTAGCCTTCGGCGTATTTGTTGGTTAATTGCGAGCCTTGGGCTTCCAACACCCGCGGGCTGGCGTAATTTTCAGAGGCGATCAGTTCGATGTGATCTTCCTGGCGTTGACGTTCTTCTTCGATGGCTTGAAATAATTCATCGTCGAAGCCTTGGATGGTCATTGATTTTTTAAACATGTTTTCTCCTGGATTAATACTATTTAATAGCTGCTATTTTAAAGTTCGGGCCGAATCAGCACTATTTGCAGATCGGCGACGTTGGTGCCTGTCGCACCGGTCGTGACTAAGTCATTAGCCGTTTTTAATGCGGTGTATGAATCGTTATTTTCAAGCAATGCGCGGGGATTTACACCGGCTTGAGTCATGCGTTTTATCGTGTTTCGGTCAACGATGCCGCCTGCCGCATCGGTAGGCCCGTCGCGACCGTCGGTACCGCCGCTAAGAAAAGTCCAAGTGCCGGTCAAGCCATGATGCTCTGCGGCAAGCGCAAAAGCCAGCGCCATTTCCTGATTGCGACCGCCGCGCCCGTTGCCTTTTAAGGTGACCGTGGTTTCGCCGCCCGCCAACAAAGCGATGGGTGTGTTGACGCTGAGCGTTTTCGCATAAAGAACCCATTTTTCAGCTTCTTCACTGGCTTCGCCGCATAAATGATCGCTGTGCAGGTGGGTTTCATAGCCCAATTGTGCGGCAGCGTGCAGCATCGCGTTGACGCTAAGGCGATTGCTGCCGATCAGGGATTGTCCGGTATTTTTGAATATAGCGTCGCCCGGTTTAGGCGTTTCGGCAATCCGCCCCCGTTCGCCTTGTTCGAGATGCGCGCGAACATTAGCCGGTACTTGTTGCCAAATGCCTCGGCTTTGAAAAACGTCAACGGCATCGGCATAAGTGCTGTCGTCGGCTACGGTGGGGCCGCTGGCAATGACGCTTAAATCGTCGCCCAACACATCGGATAAAATCAGCGCATGGACATGGGCGGGCGCTGCTATGCGGGCCAAACCGCCGCCTTTTAGCCGCGACAAATGTTTGCGGACGCAGTTAATCTGGTTGATGGTCGCGCCGCAAGCCAACAATAAATCGGTCGTGGCAATCTTTTCCGGCAAGGTAATTTGGCCCGCCGGATACGGAATCAACGCCGAACCGCCGCCGCTGACCAATACCAACACTAATTCATCCACTTTGGCATTATCCAGCCGTTCGGCAAGGGTTTGCGCCGCGTTAAGCCCGGCGGCATCCGGTAAAGGGTGCCCTGCCCCTATGACGTCGACATTGTCGATAGCCATTACGTTTTCGTAATTGGTGACGGCAAGGCCTCTGCCCGCCAGCCTTGTGGCCGGAATGATTTCCGCAGCCGCTTTTGCCATCGTGCAAGCGGCCTTGCCGAACGCAATCAGATGGACTTTCGAGAAGTTATCAAACAACTCAGGAACAAGGTGATGTTTAACCGCTTGATAAGGATCGGCAGCCGCTATGCCTGCCTTAAAAAGGCTGAGGGCATCTTGTCTTATTGAGGTCAAATCGGCTTGATCGGCTAAAGGACGCATGTCAATTTCTGTTCAGGGAAGGCTAAGGAGGCAAATGGCTTATGATGAGCGCGGATAAGCTATGAAAATTCGCGTTCATCATAACTATCCACGTGACCTACGTTCTATTTCAGATGGTCTTAGGCCATTTCCTTAGCCAACGCAAAGATATTTTCGGCATCGAAAACCTGCTTGTTATCTTCAAACAGTTTGGCAATACAAGCGCGGTGCAAAGCCAGTTTCAGCGCGCCGAAACCGATAGCGCCCCAAATGATTTTGCCGTTGCGCACCGTGCCTTTATCCATGACCTCGATACCGCCGATGCCGATGGGGGGCGTCGCGTTGGCGTCGGCCATCATTTCAATGTGAGTATTATGTTGCCATTGATCGGCCGAAAGCAGTTCCACGCCTGCCGCACCGGTTGCGAAAACGATATTGGCGTATTCGATGGCTTGGGCTCGGGCCTCGTTATCGAAGGCTTCAACAGGCGTCAGGTTGACGCCGAAGCGGGCTTTCATGTTGTCGCAAGCTTGCACGGCGCGTTCCATTTTTCGGCCGGTCAAGGTGACGTCCGCGCCTTCTTTAGCCAGCATCGCCGCAGCGCGCTGCCCTACCGGGCCGGTACCGGCCAGCACCACCGCTTTTTTACCGGCGAGAACGCCGCTGGACGCCAGCTTGGCGACTGCGGCCGCAGCGGTGGTATTACTACCGTTACTGTCGAGCATAACCGAAACCTGAAAACCCGGAAAAAAGTGTTTTTGCACGGCCGCAAATAATGCCTGACCGGCAATCATATCGCTGCCGCCGACAAAAATGGCGGTATTTTTTTTGTCTTTGGGCGCACGGGTAAACATGGTGCCTTCTACCAAAGCCGAGATGTTTTCGGGGGTTAATCCGCCGTGTCCGATGACATGATCCGCACCGCCGTCATAGGCTACAACAGTATCGAAAACTGAAGGGTGGGTGTCTGTATCGAATTGGAATAGCAGTTTTTTCATGTGTTACTCGTGATGGGTTGCGGGTCTGCGTAATAGTATTCAAAACCGGATATTATACCCAATAAACTCAACAGTGCTTTATTTAGCCCGCCGGCAATTTAATTACCGACAGACGGCGTTCGGAATCGAACCGACTCAGACGCCTGCGTCCTGACCGGGCAACTCGCAACCGATAAATATTCGAGTGCTTAAATACAGAAGAACGCATAACGCCGATGAATAGGATAAACACAGATAAACCATAAAAAATCTTAACTCAATCATAATCATCGTCGCCATCCGCGTTCCATTTTAGGCGGCCGGGCCGCTAAAACCGCAGGATAAGGTCGTTTATTTTTTGCCAATAGACTTAGGCGCCGCTTGCCCTCTTGAACATGTTTTCCGATATGCTTGCCTGTGCGGGCTTATCTTCGTTATTATCTGCAAAAGAAGCATTTTACTGTGGTTGTTAGGCGTTATCGGGAAAGCGGGTTAATGTAATATTTGCCCATTATCCTGATAGCTTTATCGAAGAAGCTTGGGAAAAAACATAAAAATCAAAGGAAAAAACAGATGAAAACACCCGTTCATATAGCCGTAACAGGCGCCGCAGGACAAATCAGTTATTCTTTGCTGTTCCGTTTGGCGGCCGGCGCATTGCTGGGCCCCGACCAGCCGATCATATTGCATTTGCTTGAAATCACGCCGGCACTGAATACCCTGCAAGGCGTAGTCATGGAGTTGAAAGATTGTGCATTCCCCTTGCTGCATCGCATTAAAGTCACAGACGATCCCCGAGTGGCGTTCAAAAATGTCGACTATGCCTTTTTAGTTGGCGCCCGGCCAAGGGGGCCGGGTATGGAGCGTAAGGATTTATTAGAGGTTAACGCAGAGATTTTTTCGGTTCAAGGCAGAGCCTTGAACGATGTCGCGAGCAGAGATGTCAAGGTGTTGGTGACCGGTAATCCTGCCAATACCAATGCCTTGATTGCCTTACGCAATGCGCCCGACTTAAAACCGGAAAATTTTTCCGCGATGACCCGTTTGGATCATAACCGGGCGCTCAGCCAATTGGCTGACAAATGCGGCGTTTTACCGGTTGACGTTAAAAATATGATTATTTGGGGTAATCATTCCACGACGCAATATCCCGACATTCACCATACCAAGATCAAGGGACAGGATGCCTTGTCGTTGGTGGACAATGATTGGTATGTCAATGAATTTATTCCCATCGTTCAGCAGCGGGGCGCGGAAGTCATTAAAGCCCGCGGCCAATCCAGCGCCGCGTCGGCGGCAAATGCGGCGATAGACCAGATGAAAAGCTGGGCTTTCGGCACCGAACCGGGCGATTGGGTCAGCATGGCGGTGTTATCGGACGGCGTTTACGGCATTGAACCCGGTCTGGTTTATTCTTTTCCGGTTACCGTCGTTGACGGCGAAGTTAATATTGTCAGGGGCTTGGAGATTAACGATTTCAGCAGACAAAGAATGCGCACTACCGAGGCTGAGTTAAAAGAAGAACGGGATGCGGTGAAGCATTTATTGAAATAAAAAGAACGGCTTAGCCAGCAGCCTCACCGGCTGAAAATTTTCACCACGAAGAAAAACATAGGACTTGGTGTCTTCGTGGTGAATAAATAAACACTGTCCGACCTACAAGTCCTCAATGTCCCCTCTGATTCGATTCGACCGCGTAACGGTCATTAGCCGCGAAAAAACGATTCTATCCGACATCAGCTTTTCACTGTATCCAGGACAAAAGGCGGCGGTATGCGGCAAGTCCGGCTCCGGCAAAAGCACTATGCTGAAAACCTTACTGGGGCTTCATGTAATAAAACAAGGTACGGTTTACTTTCAGGAAAAGCCGCTAACACCGGCATCCGTTCACAGCATTCGAAGCTGTAGCGCTTACATCGGGCAAGAACCGGTATTGGCCGCGGAAAGTGTGCGGGACGCTTTGCTAGTGCCTTTTCAGTTTAAAACCCATCGCGAGCATCGGCCTACGGAAGCTCAACTTATTGAGGTCTTGCAACGGCTGCAACTGCCCGCAGATATTTTAAGCCAAAACAGCAACCGTATTTCAGGCGGCGAAAAGCAGCGGATTGCGCTGGCTCGAGGCCTGTTGTTGGGTAAAAAACTGTATTTGCTGGATGAGGTAACCAGCGCACTGGACGCAAAAAGCAAACACGCCGTGTTCGATGTTTTCTCCGATCCGCAGTTGACGGTTGTTTCGGTCGCACACGATCCCGAATGGTTGGAACGTTGCGGCCTTGTTTTTGAACTTGAAGCGGGTCGATTGACTCAGGTAAGGCGCAATGGAAACACTTGATATTGAGCTGCCGCGAATGGCGCTGCTTTACGGCCTGTGTTTACTGCCTTGCTTGCTGCTGTGGCTGCTCGGTTTACGCATGAATCGGGATATCGGCATCAGCATTCTGCGCATGAGCATTCAGTTGGCATTGGTCGGCATTTACTTGAAAATGCTGTTCGAGCTTAACCGGCCTTGGCTCAACGGCTTATGGATACTGATGATGTTAGTCGTCGCCGATTTCAGCATTCTGCGCCGTGCGGGACTTAAAGCGCGTTATTTTGCGTTAGCCACTTTTACCGCGATTGCTTCCAGCATACTGTTTTCTACCGGTTACCTGGTGATCTTGGTCATCCAACCGACGCACTATTACGATGCCCGTTACATCGTGCCTTTGGCCGGTATGATTTTGGGCAATTGTCTGCAAGGCAACGTCATCGCTTTGGAGCGCTTCTACTCTGCATTGCGCCGTAACGAAAACGAATACACGACCTTTTTAATGCTGGGCGCGACCCGCTGGGAAGCCGTGCGTCCGTATTTTCGGGATGCAGTCAAGGCGGCGCTGAACCCGACCATTGCCGGCATGGCGACCATGGGCTTGGTGTCTTTGCCGGGCATGATGACCGGGCAGATTCTAGGCGGCAGCGAACCGTGGCTGGCGGTGAAATACCAAATCGCGATCATGATTTGCATCTTCACCGGCAACGCCATCGCCGCCGTCGTCAACCTGAAACTCAGCTTGAATAGTGCTTTTAACGCGTTTGATGTATTGAAGGACGAGGTGTTTGTGAAGCATTGACATACGCGGAGCACTGCTATAGCCGTTTATCCGGCAAACCCGCGCTATCCGTTGGCTATTTTTCTAAATACCGAAAGCTGACAAGCATCCCCACTACGGTTTTTAAGTTGAATTGCCAGGATGCTGTTTCGCTTGCTGTAAATGCATTAATTTCGCCTGAGTACTTTCCAGAATAAAATCACGTAAAAAAATACTGGCCCTTAGAATTTCCACTCCGATCAATTCGCCGTCGGCATTCAATTCCGCCGTGATATTGGGGCTTAACTCCATACTGTCAACTTCATCATCGTCGGTCATTGTCAGGTGGATAATGTCTTGGTCCGGGAAATAATTCATTTTTGGTTTATTCATAAATCAACCTGCCTGTAGTCAGTCTAAACTTGATTTGTTGACGCGTTGTCGTATGTATTGTGACAGGTATTAACTCCATCTCTGTTTCCTCATAAGGAATCATCACCAGCTTATCGCCATGCTCACCTACCACAATGACTCGTTGCGTTTCCACATCATAATATCTTTCCGAGCCGTAACGGATAATTTGTTCGATTAACAGCAAATCAAAATGACGTAATTCCGCTCGAAACTTCAGGTAATCCGTTACTACAAACACTTTCTCAGCCATGATTTTTCAGCCGCATAAACCGCGCAATTAAACCAAATGCCCCCACAAATCATATTCATCGGCTTCTTCCAGCTCGACATCGACAAAATCCCCGACTTTCAAATGCGTCGCACCGTCGATAAACACTTGCCCGTCGATTTCCGGGGCATCGGCTTTGCTTCTTGCGACCGCGCCTTCTTCGACGACTTCATCGATCAACACCGTTTCGATGCGGCCCACCCGTCGCTGTAAACGTTCGGCGCTGATTTCGGCCTGATGCGCCATAAACCGCGCCAGACGCTCCTGTTTAATTGCTTCAGGTATTTGATCGGGTAAATCATTGGCAACCGCGCCCTTGACCGGCGAATAGGCAAAACAACCGACCCTGTCCATTTGCGCTTCGCTGAGGAAATCCAATAATTGCTCAAACTCCTGCTCGGTTTCGCCGGGGAAGCCGACGATAAAGGTGCTGCGCAAGGTAATGTCGGGGCAAACTTCGCGCCAGGCTTTAATGCGCTCCAGATTATTTTCACTAGCCGCAGGACGCTTCATCAGCTTAAGAATACGGCTGTTGGCATGTTGGAACGGTATGTCCAAATAAGGCAAAATTTTGCCCTCGGCCATTAACGGAATCACTTCATCCACATGCGGATACGGATACACGTAATGCATTCTGACCCAAATGCCTAAATCGCCGAGCGCTTCGGCTAAATCGTAAAAGCGGGTTCTGAGCGAACGGCCTTGCCAATCCCGGTTTTGATATTTCAAATCCAGACCGTAGGCGCTGGTATCTTGCGAAACCACCAGTAATTCCTTGACGCCGGCGTTGGCTAAACGTTCGGCTTCCAACATCACATCGTCAATCGGCCTGCTGACCAAGTCGCCGCGCATTGAAGGAATAATGCAGAAGGTGCAACGATGATTGCAGCCTTCGGAAATTTTTAAATACGCATAATGACGCGGCGTCAATTTGATGCCTTGCGGCGGCACCAGACTGATAAACGGATCATGCGGCGGCGGCAAATGCTCATGCACCGCGGCTACGACTTCTTCCAAGGCGTGCGCGCCGGTGACTTTTAAAACTTGCGGATGACGCTCGCGGATTTCGGCTTCCCTGGAACCCAAACAGCCGGTGACGATGACTTTGCCGTTTTGAGCCAGCGCCTCGCCGATGCTGTCCAGCGATTCCTCCACCGCCGCATCGATAAAACCGCAAGTATTCACCACAACCAAATCGGCGTCTTGATAGGTCGGCGAAATGGTGTAACCCTCCGAGCGCAGCTTGGTTAAAATTCTTTCGCTATCGACCAGGGCTTTGGGGCAACCCAAACTAATAAAACCAATATGTGGAGCAGTCATTTAAATCTCAGGTAAGGTTAAAGCGCGCTAGTTTATAGGAGTGGCTACCCAAATAAAAATTTTAGGTGAGTAAAATAACGGCTAAGTCTTTTCCTTAATCGCGCTCGGATGACGGATTAGCATAGAGAAACGGCCGTTACTTTTGTTCAGCCAGCCGCGCACTTCGAGGGTTTTGCCTAAATAGTCGTTAACATCGGGAAATAAATCCAGCCATTGGCTTTCAATACGCGCCTCGAAGGTATCGGAAAATTTCAGGTAAACCGACTTCCGGGTAAGACGAATATTAAGCACTTTACCGAGCAGCCGCGTCCAGCCCGAATGTCCGGCTTCGCTAAGGCTGCCGACCGACATAACCGCATATTCCGGCCGCCCCCAAATGCCGAGTTTGGCTTGCTCCGCCTGATCCTGCGCCTTGGCCAATTCATTGATATAAAAAAGCTCGGGCGGATAAATGCTGACCGAGGCCAGACCCGCTTGCACCAATTGCAGGTTAATATGCGCTTTGTTTTCGGTGAACACATGCGCCAGCGTTCTTCCGTATTTATCGGTTTTTTCGACGCCGACCTCCAGCCGGACTTTGGTATTTTTCAGCTTATCGATCAACCAGCGCTTGGCTTCATCGCCGCCCGCATCGGCCGCTTTATCGCGATGCTGAACTTCCGGCGTATTAATGCCCAAAAAGCGGATTTTACGACCATCCTCCAGCACCACCGTGTCGCCGTCGTAAACCGTCTGCACCCGGTAAAAACCATAGCCCGGTTTGATGTCGACTACTTTCGCATCGGCAACCGGGCGGTCGGAAAAATGCCGGCTGCCGTCGGCATCCTGCCATTGATAGATTTCCGCGTTAACCCAGCCGGGCAAACAGGCTAATAAAACCAGTAAAATTCTCATGTTCAAGCTCTTTATTTCCGTATTGATTTAAAAAATAGTTCACCACGAAGACATCAACAGTTGAAATAAAAAACTTCGCATTCTTTAGTAGTGAATTAATCAAGCTTCAGCTTGGTGGATTCAACGCATCATCAAGCTTTTGCATATCCAATTCATTTTCCCATTTGGCCGCAACGATGGTGGCAACGCCGTTGCCGATTAGGTTGGTCAAGGCACGGGCTTCGGACATAAAGCGGTCGATGCCGAGAATAAGCGCAAGCCCGGCGACCGGAATGGTCGGAATGACCGAGAGCGTTGCCGCCAGGGTAATAAAGCCGCTGCCGGTGACGCCCGCCGCGCCTTTTGAGGTCAGCAGCAGCACACCGAGCAAAGTCAGTTCTTGGCTCAGGGTTAGCGGGGTGTTGGTGGCTTGGGCGACAAACATAGCGGCCATGGCCAGATAAATCGAAGTACCGTCCAAGTTAAACGAATAACCGGTCGGAATAACCAAACCGACGACGGATTTTGCACAGCCCAGTTGCTCCAGTTTGATCATAATGCGCGGCAGCACCGATTCCGAGGATGAGGTGCCCAATACGATAAACAGCTCGTCCTTGATATAAACAATGAATTTGACGATGCTGAACCCTGTAAATCGGGCGATCAGACCGAGCACGATAAAAATGAACAGCAGGCAAGTAAGATAAAAACTGCCCATTAAACTCGCCAACGGCAGCAGCGACGCAACGCCGTATTTGCCGATGGTAAAAGCCATCGCACCGAAAGCGCCGATCGGCGCCAGCTTCATAAGCGTTTCCACGATGCCGAACAGGACGTGAGAAATTTTGTTGATGAACGCCACCACTTCCGCTCCGGTCTCACCCATTGCAGCCAGCGAAAAGCCGAACAGCAATGAAAACAGCAATACCTGCAATATATCGCCCTTGGCGAACGCATCAATGACGCTGGTCGGGATAATATTCAGCATGAAATCGACCGTGTTTTGGGTTTTCGCGGCGGCGGTATAAGCGTTAAGGCCTTCGGTATTGAGTGTGCCTGCATCGATATTCATGCCCGATCCGGGCTGAATCAGATGCACGACAACCAGCCCGATAATGAGCGCCAGCGTACTCACGACTTCAAAATAGAGCAGCGCCTTAATGCCGACCCGGCCTACCTTGTCCAATTCCCGCATCCCGGCAATGCCGGTGACTACCGTGCAAAAAATGATCGGCGCGATAATCATTTTAATCAGCTTGATAAAACCGTCGCCGAGAGGCTTCATGGCGACACCGGTTTCAGGATAAAAATAACCCAGCAAAATACCGATACCGATCGCGGCCAGAACTTGAAAATACAAATGGTGAAAGCCTTTTG
Organism: Methylobacter sp.; assembly: GCA_026399025.1. Classification (GTDB taxonomy): domain Bacteria; phylum Pseudomonadota; class Gammaproteobacteria; order Methylococcales; family Methylomonadaceae; genus Methylobacter_A. Next base: position 39,089 of record JAPLRU010000066.1, on the reverse strand, counting down.
GGGTGGCGTAAACGTTATGCACGAGTAACCTTCTTATTTAATGAAGTAGTAGGGTTTATAAAATACACCGGCAACTACTTGATGCGCGTAGATGCATGAAGATTATGATTAATAAATACAGTGAGCCGCTTTCTTGAGAGATGGCGAAAACTCAACTTTAACGTGGCGGGCTGATTGTATAACTATTCAGAAAAATCTTGCTTTTTGTAAACGTAAATTCATCGACAGTTTGCAAAAAAAATTCCCTCAACCTCATGCTTAGCACTTATAGAAATGGAGTACGGGTGATATGAATTAGATTGATAAACAGGAGTAAAGCCGGTGAGGGAGCTCTTCATCAAGCCGTTTAAAATAAAACTTGTACAATTATTTTTCGGGCAGTATACTGCCCACACTAAATAGAAAAACAGGACGTTAGCCATGCACTTTCGAACCCGTAAAAACATTATCCAGTTTGTACGCACCACCTACAATCCGGAAACTAAAAAACCTAAAGCGATAGTGGTTGGCACTATCCCTCTAGGTCGAGCGATGATTGGCGATGATCTACGCGCCAAACTGTCGGAAGAAGAAATAATTCAAGCTGAAACTTGGATTAAACACCAACATCATGCAGTTTTATTAAAGGAGGAACTGGAGGCTTTAACCTTGGCGGATACACTGAGGTTAGCTAACAATTGGTTTACCCGCCAAGGCGATACCGAAGCTGCGCGGATAGCCGCAGCCGACATATTGCCGGCCTTACAGTTGTTACGTAAGACCTTGAATAAGCTGTAATGATGACCCCACCCAAAGCGTCAATGACGCTTTATAACTAAATCCTATTTGGAGTATCTACAATGACATTATTAGAATTAGTACAAACCGCTCAAGCTGCTAAACCTAAAGCATTTGGCAAAATTACTGAAAAGCGGGCAGTAGCCATTATGCAAGCTACATTAATTGAGTTGAAAAAATCCATTCAAAATACCGAAGAAGGCGAAATTACCTTGCCCGTTTTAGGAACATTTGTGGCGAAAAAAGTCAAGGTTAAAAAAGAAGGCACCGAAACGACCGGTCGTCGGGTAATTTTCAAAGCCGCAAAAGCCAAGAAAAAAGCGGTCAATGCCGAATAAATAACTTGGCCTTTTTGAGTCATATTAACGAAATAAAATGATCCGGACAGGTAGTAATATTTAATCTTAAACCTGGACTCTGAATTCCGGAAAATTTTTGCCCACAACGCAGGGCAAGCTGCGCGCATTCCAGCTCGCACAGTACGCCCTGCGGCTCTCAGTCGAAGTCAGTCAAATCCGTATTTTCCATCCCGCCTTTTTATCACCTCCAATTTTTGCTCCTTCTCAAACCGATAGTCACTGTTAAGCAGACAACTAAAAGCATTTTTAACAAAATGCAAAAAGACTTTTGAACGACTGCTTAACTCTAATAGGCCGCGCCACCGGCGGCCGGTATTCGCCCGAGATCGTTAACAAACCGTTTTGCTATAGTCTAAACCCCTTATATCTCCGCGTTGTTCGCTTCAAGCGCAACAGGATGCAACAAGCCTGCCGGGTAGATCAAAAGCCAATCAATCATCCCGCTTTCGGCATCAAAATGACTAAAACGGGTGCATTGCCCCCCTCGCATTGTTTATACTATGTACATTAACCAGAGCATTTCCGGCCTTATTTGCGTTATTTCAGTAAAAATATCCGGTTACGCTAAGCTCTTGTACCCTATAGAGTCAATACTGTTGACTTAAGGCTGTGCGCTCCTTCCCCCTTAAGGGAGAAGATTGGGATGAGGGGATTAAATAAGCTTTGTTCCTTATTTTATTCCCCCCTCACCCAACCCTCTCCCTCTGGAGAGGACTTTGCACTGCTTAAGTCAACAGCATTGCCCTATAGAGTAGCCCCCAACATTTTTAATTTAATCCATGCCTATCCGTCGTAACAGGATCAATCAATGACCAACAGTTTAATTTCAAAAATCACCGGACAGAATGACATCGATCCAGCAGAAACCAAGGAGTGGATTGAAGCACTGCAAGCCGTGCTGGAACACGACGGCAGCGAACGCGTGCATTTTCTGATTGAGCAATTGGTTTCGATCACCCGGAAAGCGGGGTTCGATATTCCTTTCAGCGCCAATACCGCTTATATCAACACCATTCCCGTTGCACAGCAGGCGCAATTTCCGGGCGACGTGACGATAGAACACAATATTCGCGCTTATGTCCGCTGGAACGCGATGATGATGGTGTTAAGGGCTAATAAGCACACCAACGTCGGCGGACATATCGCCAGTTTTGCTTCGGCAGCGACTTTATACGACGTCGGTTATAACCATTTCTGGCGCGCGCCTTCGGAACACCATGACGGCGACCTGATTTTCACTCAAGGCCACTTGACGCCGGGCGATTACGCCCGCGCGTTTTTACTGGGCCGATTGACTCTGGAACAGATGGATAATTTTCGCCAGGAAGTGGACGGCAACGGCTTACCGTCTTATCCGCACCCTTGGCTGATGCCGGATTTCTGGCAGTTTCCGACGGTTTCCATGGGGCTGGGGCCGATTATGGCCATTTACCAAGCGCGGTTTATGCGCTATTTGCAGGATCGCGGTTTTGGCGACACTTCGGAGCGCAAGGTCTGGAGCTTTCTCGGCGATGGCGAAACCGATGAGCCCGAATCCTTGGGCGCTATCGGCATGGCCGGACGGGAAAAACTGGATAACCTTATTTTTGTGGTCAATTGCAATCTGCAACGTCTGGATGGACCGGTACGCGGCAACGGCAAAATCATTCAGGAACTGGAAAGCGAGTTCCGCGGCGCCGGTTGGAATGTGATCAAACTGGTGTGGGGCCAACGCTGGGATACCTTACTGGCTCGCGATAAAGACGGCTTGCTGGCGGCTCGTATGATGGCTTGTGTCGACGGCGATTACCAAACCTTTAAAGCCAAAGACGGCGCTTATGTGCGCGAGCATTTCTTTAATACTCCCGAACTAAAAGCCATGGTTTCCGACTGGTCCGATCGCGACATCTGGGAACTCAATCGCGGCGGACACGATCCGGTTAAAGTTTTTGCCGCGTTCCATGCGGCAGTACATCATAAAGGCCAACCGACCGTCATTCTGGCTAAGACCATTAAAGGTTACGGCATGGGCGCATCGGGAGAAGCCCAGAATATCTCTCATCAACAGAAAAAAATGAGCGATATTTCGCTGAGTAATTTTCGCGACCGTTACGCCTTGCCGGTTACTGACGAACAATTGCACGAACTGCCTTACTTAAGCTTTGCCGAAGGCTCAAAAGAACACACCTACATGCATCAGCGCCGTGCCGACTTGGGCGGTCATTTACCCGCCAGAAGGGCGAAATCTTACGCCTTGGATGTTCCGGTACTGAACGACTTTAAATCCTTACTGGAAGCCGGCGGCGAAGGCCGCGAGACCTCCACCACCATGGCTTTCGTGCGTCTGCTGAATATCCTGACCAAAGATAAAAATATCGGCAAGCGCATCGTGCCGATTGTGCCCGATGAATCCAGAACCTTCGGCATGGAAGGCATGTTCCGGCAACTGGGCATCTGGTCGCAGGTCGGACAGCTTTACACGCCGCAAGACGCCGATCAACTGATGTTCTACAAAGAAGACAAGCACGGTCAAGTCATGCAGGAAGGCATCAATGAAGCGGGCGGTTTGTGCGACTGGATTGCGGCGGGCACCTCGTACTCAACCCATAACGTGCCGATGATTCCGTTTTTTATTTATTACTCGATGTTCGGCTTCCAGCGCGTCGGCGATTTAATCTGGGCCGCCGCCGATCAACGCACACGCGGCTTTTTAATGGGCGGCACCGCAGGCCGGACCACATTGAACGGCGAAGGCCTGCAACATGAAGACGGACACAGCCACTTGCTGGCGGCCACCGTGCCCAACTGCATATCCTACGATCCGACTTACGCCTATGAGTTGGCGGTGATTATTCAAGACGGTTTGCACCGTATGTATGTCGAGCAGGAAGATGTTTTTTATTACATCACGGTAATGAACGAAAACTACGCTCATCCCGCTATGCCTAAAGGTGTCGAGCTGGATATACTCAAAGGTATGTACAGCTTTAAAAAAGGCGCTGACGCCGCGACTGTTCCCGACAGTCATGCGGCATACACTCCATCCCTGGAGATAACACGAGCGCCCCGCGTACAATTATTAGGTTCCGGAACGATTTTTCGAGAGGTCGAAGCGGCCGCCGAATTGTTGCATAACGATTGGGGCGTCGAAGCCGATTTATGGAGTTGCACCAGCTTTACCGAACTGGCCAGAAACGGTCAGTTCTGCGAGCGTTGGAATCGTCTGCATCCGACCGAAACCCCCAAGCAATCCCATGTCGCGCATTGTCTTGCCAATGCGCAGGGCCCGGTCATCGCGGCCAGCGATTACACCCGCGCCTTTGCCGAACAGATTCGCAGCCTTATTTCCGTTCCTTATACCGTGCTGGGCACCGATGGTTTCGGCCGCTCCGATACGCGAGACAATCTGCGCCGGTTTTTCGAGGTAGACCGCTACCATGTCACCATTGCGGCACTCAAGAGCTTGGCGGATCAAGGGCAGTTCGATGCCGCCAAAGTGGATGTGGCGATTGCCAAATACGGCATTAACCCAGAAGCAACAGCTCCCTGGCTCATCTAACGGAAGGACGGAAAATGGCTTTATTAATTGAAATCAAAGTTCCCGATGTCGGCAATGTCGCTGATATTGATGTAGTAGACGTATTGGTTAAAGCGGGCGACGAGGTCAAACTGGAACAAACCCTGGCCATACTTGAAACCGACAAAGCCAGCATGGATTTACCTTCCAGCGCGACCGGCAAGATCCAGGAAGTATTTATCAAACCCGGCGATAAAGTGTCCGAAGGCACATTGATTGCGACGGTATTGGCCGACACTGAACAGGCGACCACGAGCGTCGCCGAAGACAGTAGCGCGGCAAAGCCGGAACCTGAACCGCCGGTACAGCAAGCTGTACCGGCACCGCAGGAAAAAGCGCCTGAACCGGTTGCGGCGACAGTCAAAGCCATACCGGAAGCCACGCCTAGCGATGCTTCCGCCAGAGCCGCTCATGCCACCCCGGCGGTTCGGCTGTTTGCCCGCGAACTGGGCGTTGAAATACACAAAATCACCAGCGGCAGCGGCCGTAAAGGACGCATCCTAAAAGACGACGTCAAAAACTTCGTCAAAAAGGTCATGGCCGAAGGCACAGCCCAAAGCAGCGGCAGCGGAATTCCGGCAATGCCCAGCATCGATTTTTCTCAGTTCGGCGAGATAGAAGAAAAGAAACTCGGCAAAATCAAACGCTTGACCGGCCAAAACCTGAGCCGCGTGTGGTTGAATCTACCGATGGTCACTTACCATGACGAAGCGGATATTACCGAAATGGAAGCCTTCCGCACTACGCTGAATGCCGAAAAATCCAACGGCGACATCAAAATCACCGGCCTGATCTTCATCATCAAAGCGGTCGTCGCCGCCTTGGAACAGTTTCCGCAATTTAATGCGTCGCTGTCTGCCGATGGCGAAAACCTGATCCTCAAAAAATATTTCAATATCGGCATTGCCGTCGATACCCCCAATGGCTTAGTGGTGCCGGTGCTGCGCGACGTTAACCGCAAAGGCGTCAACGAGTTATCCATCGAATTGAACGATAAAAGTAACAAAGCCCGTCTGGGAAAACTGATGCCCGCCGACATGCAAGGCGGCTGCATTTCTATTTCCAGTCTAGGCGGTATCGGCGGCATGGCTTTTACCCCCATCGTCAATGCGCCTGAAGTTGCAATACTCGGCGTGACCCGCGCCAGAATGCAGCCGGTTTGGAATGGCAAGGAATTTGTGCCGCGACTGATGCTGCCGCTGGATCTGACTTACGATCATCGGGTCATAGACGGTGTCGAAGGGGCGCGTTTTATGGCCGCAATCAAACAGTATTTGGGCGATATTCGGCGTTTGTTACTTTAAAACTATTTGATAGTGCCGAATCGTTACTTAACTTTAATCAGGAAGAATAATATGGACGCTAATCCAGCGGTTAATGAATCTACAATACACGCGGAAGTTTTAGTTCTGGGCGGCGGCCCCGGCGGTTACACGGCGGCCTTTCGCGCCGCCGATTTGGGCAAGCAAGTGGTATTGGTCGAGCGCTATCCGGCTCTGGGCGGCGTCTGTCTCAATGTCGGCTGCATTCCGTCTAAAGCCTTGCTGCATGTTGCGCAGATCATTCACGAAGTCGATGAATTCGAACAACACGGCCTCAGTTACGGCAAACCGGCTTTTGATTTAGACAAAATCCGCGACTGGAAACAAAGCGTGACCAATACGCTGGTGGGCGGACTCGCCGGTTTGGTAAAACAGCGCAAAATCACTTTAATTCAGGGCGCCGGGAAATTCGTCTCATCGAACAGCCTCGAAGTCAGCAGCGAAACCGGCATAAAAACCGTCAACTTCGACCAAGCGATTATCGCCGCCGGTTCGCACCCCACTAAAATCCCGGTTTTCCCGAACGACGACCCGCGTTTATGGGATTCGACCGATGCGTTGGAACTAAAAGAAATCCCCAAAAAGCTGTTAATCGTCGGCGGCGGCATCATCGGCCTGGAAATGGCTACGGTTTATCATGCGTTGGGCTCGGAAATCAGCGTAGTCGAATTGATGAACCAGATTATTCCCGGCTGCGATAACGATTTAGTAACTCCGCTGTACCGGCGCATCAAAAAGCAATATCAAAACATCTGGCTGGAAACGAAAGTGACCTCGATTGAAGCCCAGGAAGACGGCCTGAAAGTTTCCTTCGAAGGCAAAGGCGCGCCGGAGTCGGCTGTATTCGATGCGGTCTTGGTCGCGGTAGGCCGCAGACCAAACGGCAAACTGATCGGCGCCGAGTTGGCGGGCGTTAATGTCGATGAAGCCGGATTTATCGCTGTCGACAAGCAGCAACGCACCAACATCCCGCATATCTTTGCTATCGGCGATATAGCCGGTAATCCGATGCTCGCGCACAAAGCCTCTCATGAAGGCAAAGTCGCGGCCGAAGTCGCGGCCGGGTTAAAAGCCGGATTCGATGCCTTAACCATTCCGGCTGTTGCCTATACCGATCCTGAAGTCACCTGGATGGGGCTGACGGAAAACCAAGCCAAACAGCAAGGCATAGACTACGACAAAGCGACTTTCCCGTGGGCGGCCAGCGGGCGTTCGTTGAGTTTGGGCCGCAAAGAAGGTTTAACCAAAATACTCTGCGAAAAAGGCACAGGCAGGATACTCGGCGCAGGCATGGTCGGCCCCAATGCCGGTGAATTGATTGCCGAAGCGGTGCTGGCCCTGGAAATGGGCGCCGATGCCGAAGACATCGGTTTGACCGTTCATGCCCATCCGATGCTATCCGAAACCTTCGCCTTCGCCGCCGAAATGATCACCGGCTCGATTACCGATCTTTATATAAAAAAATAGCTGTAGAACAAGCGCGTGGGGGCGTTGTTGATAACCTTAAGGCTTTTAAGTTATCAACAAGCCTCTACGCGAAGTTGCAATGGCGATGTACAGACCCCGAAGTGGTCGCGGCATTTAGAATGCCCCTTAACTTCAGCCCTGCTGACTTACGTATTCCCTTCAATTTTCCTTTCGGCAACCGCTCCTGCGTTGCTTTAGGATTTCGTTAAAAATAGTTTTCACTGCAACTTCTCATCAACGCTTAGGACTACCGAAAACGCCCATTTTGGCTGTCGCCGGGCGGGCTTACTTGTGCCCTATGGCTACTCCGACATCTTAATTCAGTGCTAGCTATTCAGTCCCCCTCTTTGAAAAAGAGGGGGTAGGGGCTGAGGTATCCCCAGAAAATAATATTATAAAGCAACAAGATTTTGATTTTGCGCGCAGTCAATATATACAACATAGCCGGAAAATCGTCATGCCGGCAGGGATGCCAACATCCAGTCGCAAGGATGTGAAACTTTAAAAGGCAACCCGCTTTTATTAAGCACCTGAAAAGTCACAACGTTACCGTCCATGGCACTGGGTTCCGGCATCCCTGCCGGAACGACGAGCTTGGAAAATTCGTGGGGATACCTCAGGGTTAGGGGAGATTTTTTAAATAAATCCCCCTCAATCCCCCTTTTTCAAAGGGGGAGGTGAACAATTACATTCAGCGATTTCACCGCAGGTTTAGTTAATACGCCCTCACCCGTCCGCTATTCCTCAAAAACACACAAAAACAATCCGCCGCCCGAGCCGCTCAACTGAATATTTTGACTAAAAAATGTTTTTTTGCCCGGCGTAAAGGACAAATAGAGCTCTATATTATCGTTCAAATTCAATTACCTACAATAAATTTGCAGCGCTCTGTAAATATACGCTTACAGGCGTAGGTTTTGGCTGTCAATACAGGGACGGGGGTTTTAGGTCACAATGACATCGTCGTTTAATATCGCTCTGCTAATGCGTTAGAGATCGAAATGACAAACGATGAATCGACTCTGTCCTTTAAATACTGCGACTTTTCCGGAACTGAATCATTCCGAGCTGAACACAGGCTTATCGTCCGAGTCGACATCAACATGATCGAATCACAGCCGAGTTAGCGATAGTAAAACCCGGCATTTGACTGATTTTTTAGTAGGAAATTTACCATGAATAAACGTAAACCCCGGCGTTGCCTCATCAACTTGCCTCACATGATCAAACTAAGCGCCTTAGGTCTCGGCCTAATGGCCGTATCCGCGCCCAGCTTTGCTTTCCTGGAAGAAGGCGGCGCGCAGCCGAATAATAATCCGGCCTTTGGCCGCTGCACCGATACCGGTAAAAATGCCAACTCCGCGCCTCTTTTCGGCGATTTCGCGTTGGCCGCGCAGACCGGTTGCAATCCTTTCGACGATAACGATTCGGCGTTTTCTTACCAGAGCAAAGGCGATATGCTGAAAAGCAGCATGCATTTCAATATGACGCAAGCCGCGGCCTTGGCGGCGGGTTATCAGCCCTGCGCGGCTTTTGCCGTTGCCCTGTCCGATGAAGGCGCGGATGTTGGTAGCGCCGGTGACCGGCTGTTCTGGGCGCCGCTACCGCCCGGCATCGACCCGCAATCCTGTGCCGACTTGTTCGCGGCTGAAGGCATTACGCCGGTGTCAAGCGCGGTGGACAATCGTCCCGGCGCCTCGATCAGCCCGGATTTTACGCAACGGGCCGTGGGTACAAGGCCGCCGGAAATTAACCGCGAAGCGGCAACTTTTCACTGGAATCCAACCTTTGAGACCGCCGACTTGGCTAAAGGTACGTTTACCACACACTGCACCGCGCCGGACCCGATTCCAAATATTGCCACTCCTTATACCGATTTGGTTGCCATGAAAGATCTTTGGCACTGGGCCGCATTAGCGGGCGGAGAGAATTTATTAAATCAATGTAACTATGCCATCGGCAGCGGGCCGCTCATTAAATATTCCAGCACCAATCCGATCAAACCCAATTCTCTTTCGGCGCTGGGCGCGGTATTGCATTCGGTGCAAGATGCGCACTCGCATAAAACCATACTGGACAGCTACCAAGCCAGCGGCGAATCGGCGTTCATACACCCGCTATTGATACCCAGCCCGGCTAAATCCGATAGGCCGATGGACTTGCGCTCCTTAGCGGGTTTTGTCACTTCGCACTATGCAGGCGAATACGGCGTACTCAAAAACGGCGCACTGGGCGGCGGCAAAATTCCGCAGGATGTGATTACCGTCGTCACCGAAACCGGAGCCCCCGGCTATCATGTGACCTTGCACTCAGAGGATAGTTTTAAAGCGGCTGAAACCAGCTATGCGGTGCTGCTGCAATTTTTGCGGGAAAATGGCCATAGCCAATATCAGGCACTTGAAAAACCGGCGTGTAGCGGCGAAGTTCTGAAATCATTGTTTAAAGACTTTGCGGGGACTCCGAACAAGAGCATTGATACGGCAGCAGGCAAGCCCTCCGGCGCAAAAGTGCGTTCCGATATGGCGGATAAATTGAGCGAGAATTTGATTCAACGTAAAGGCTGCGCTTATAAATAAAATCAAGGTCGGTAGAGGTAGGTCGGGTTAGCTTATTGAGCGTAGCGAGATAACGTAACCCGACACACTCGCGCAAAAATGCTGGGTTACGCTAGCGCTAACCCGGCCTACGAAATTTTTTTGCCTTATCAATACAAAAGTTATAAATCCGGCAAGCTACAACTTGTTTTTATAACTACACCATCCCCTTAAGCCGGTAAAGCAATTCCAACGCCTGCTTGGGACTCAGTTCATCCGGGTTCATGTCTTCCAGCAAAACCACCGCCGGATGGCATTCTTTCGATGAAAACAAATCCAGCTGCTTAACCCCGGTTTCGGCTTGCTGCTCAATATAGGCATGGTCTTCCAAATGCCGTAATTTGGCTTTTGCTTTATCGATCACCGAACGCGGCACACCGGCTAACGACGCCACTTGCAAGCCGTAACTCTGGCTGGCCGGGCCGTCTTTGACCGCATGTAAAAAAACGATCTTGTCGCCGTGCTCCATCGCATCCAGATGCACGTTTGCGATGGTTTTTTGCTCTTCGGGCAGCGAGGTTAACTCGAAATAATGCGTCGCGAACAAGGTAAACGCCTGAGTTTCTTTAGCCAGATGATCGGCGCAAGCCCAGGCTAACGACAAGCCGTCAAAAGTGCTGGTGCCGCGGCCAATTTCGTCCATCAGGATCAGGCTGTTCGAAGTGGCGTTATGCAGGATGTTGGCGGTTTCCGACATTTCCACCATAAAGGTCGAGCGGCCGCTGGACAAATCGTCGGAGGCCCCGATACGGGTGAAAATCTTGTCGACAGGCCCACACGTTAAAGTCTTGGCCGGAACGTAACAGCCGATATGGGCGATTAATACGATCAACGCGGCTTGGCGCATATAAGTCGATTTACCGCCCATGTTCGGACCGGTAATGACCAGCATCCGGCGCTGGTTGGAAAACGACAAGTCATTGGGCACAAACGGAATATCCGAAACCTGCTCAACCACCAGATGCCGACCGGCTTCAATCTCGATGCCGGGTTCATCGACCAGCGTCGGTTGCGCTAAATTCAAAGTTTCGGCGCGTTCGGCAAAATTGACCAGTACATCCAGCTCGGCCAAGGCGGCGGCGCATTGTTGCAACGGGATTAACGACGCGCCGATGAGGTTCAGTAATTCATCGTACAAGGCTTTTTCGAAAGACAGCGATTTTTCCTTGGCGCTGAGCACTTTGTCTTCAAACAATTTCAACTCTTCGGTAATGTAACGCTCGGCGCCTTTTAAGGTTTGCTTGCGGGTGTAATGCGCGGGGACTTTTTCCGCATGAAGGTTGGAAATCTCAATGTAATAGCCATGCACCCGGTTGTAATTGACTTTCAGCGTACTGATGCCGGTCGCCGCTTTTTCGCGGTTTTCCATATCGATCAGGAACTGGTCGGCGTTCTGGCTCAGGTTGCGCAACTCGTCCAGTTCGGGATGATAGCCGGGCGCAATCACGCCGCCGTCGCGAATCAGCACCGGCGGATTGTCGATGATGGCGGCTTGTAATAGCTTTAATATCTCAGGCTGCTCGCCGATTTGTTCGCATAACTGCGTAAGCTGCGGGTTATCGCCGCCGGATAGCGTCTGTTGCAGTGCGGGCAGCACCGCTAAGGTATTACGTAACACCAGCAAATCGCGCGGCCGCGCCGATTTTAATGCGATACGGGAACTGATCCGTTCAATATCGCCCACTTGCCGCAAGTGGCTTTGAATATCGCGATACAGCAACACGTTAAGCAAGGTGTCTATACAGGCATAACGGTTGTTCAACAGATCATGATCGCGCAGAGGCCGGTTGATCCAGCGCCGTAAACAACGGCTACCCATCGCGGTTGCGGTTTTATCCAGCACGCCGAATAAGGTGTATTGCAGTTGCCCGGACGGATGGAAATCCAGTTCCAGATTACGGCGGCTGGACGCGTCCAGCAAAATGCTGTCGTCGCTGCTTTCGGTGCGGATGCCTTGAATATGCGGCAATGCGCTTTGCTGGGTGTCTTTCACGTACTGCAATAAACCGCCCGCGGCAGCGATCGCGGCGGGCATGTTCTCGCAGCCGTAACCTTTTAAATCAAGAATGTTAAACTGCTTTAGCACCAATTGCTTGGCGCTTTCGGTGTCAAAATGCCAAGGCGGTCTTCGGCATAAACCGCTACGCTGTTTTAAGCTTGCAGGTAACGGCCAATCTTCGCTAAACAGCAGTTCGGCCGGATTCAAACGGCCGATTTCGCTTAACAGCTGATCGATGGATTCCACTTGCTGCAACACAAAACGGCCGCTGGTTAAATCCAGGCCGGCGATGCCGTGCTGCGTAGTCGAGTTGGAACTTGGCAGCGCACACAGCGCAACCAATAAATTATCTTTGCGGTCTTCGAGTAAAGCTTCGTCGGTGACAGTGCCGGGCGTCACGATACGCACGACTTTACGCTCGACCGGACCTTTGGAGGTTGCAGGATCGCCGATTTGTTCGCAGATTGCGATGGATTCGCCGTGTTTTAACAGCTTGGCAAGGTAGCCTTCGGCGGCGTGATAAGGAATACCCGCCATAGGAATCGGCAGTCCTCCCGATTGCCCCCGGCTGGTCAAGGTAATATCCAGCAGTTGCGAAGCCTTTTTGGCGTCGTCGAAAAACAGTTCGTAAAAGTCCCCCATACGGTAAAACAACAGGGTATCGGGGTGTTCGGCTTTGATGCGCATAAATTGCTGCATCATCGGGGTGTGCTGTTCGGCGGTTTTTTGTTTTATACTCATGGGTCTATTTTATCCGAAGTCGCACGAGGTCACATCATGGATACCGAATTATTTGAATTGGCCGAGCAAGTCGGGCACATTTTAAAAGTCCGCAGAAAAACCATAGCCACCGCCGAGTCCTGCACCGGAGGCGGTATAGCTCAAGCGATTACCGAAGTTCCGGGCAGTTCGACTTGGTTCGATCGGGGCTTTGTGACTTACAGCAATGCCGCGAAAGTGCAAATGTTGGGAGTCAATCCGCACACGCTGGAGCACTACGGTGCGGTAAGCGCCGAAACAGCGGCGGAAATGGCGGCGGGCGCCTTAGCGCGCAGCGATGCCGATGTGGCCGTTGCCGTCACCGGTATAGCCGGACCGGATGGCGAAACGCCGGATAAGCCGGTCGGTACCGTGTTTATTGCGTGGGTGCATAAAAACGGGGAAGCCAAGACGGTTAAAAAGAAATTCGCCGGAAACCGGCGGCAAATAAGGGAGCAGACGGTGAAAAGCGCACTGGAGGGAATTTGGTTGTTTTACTGAGCTTAGTTCACTACGAAGGCACGAACGACCTGTAAGGATGCAGGAGGTAGAGCAACGCAGGAGCAGTTGCCGAGGACACAAAGTTTTCAATACACTGAGTTTAAATAATTATTTTTTTCCTTCGTGCTCTTCGTGCCTTCGTGGTGAATGCTTTTGTTCTAAACCGAATACTTTCACAGGCTCTGGAGCGCGGGAACGATAATGGCATCTACATGCCATTATATGAGGAGCCGTATCCTCAATCGGCTGTTTTCAAGTTATATTTCCGCACCCGATAACGTAATGTTTCCCGCGTAGCGCCCAGCGCTCTGGCGGCGGCGGTCAGATTGTTATCCGCCCGCTCCAGAGCGGTTTTGATAATAAAGCAATCCATATCGTCCAATGCCATGCTGCCGTCCAACGGCAACCAAATGCCCTGCTCGGTTTGCAAGGCTTCTGCCGAAGGCTGGCCGGGCAATTGCAGCCATTGTCCGGGGAAGGTCGGCCCGTCGGCGAATAATACGCAACGCTCAATGACGTTACGCAATTCCCGGACATTGCCCGGCCAATAGTGCGCTTTCAGTTTGTCCCACACCGCATTGGGGATGTCTTTGACCTGCCGTCCGGCTTTGGCGTTGTATTCAGCGACAAACAGCGGCACCAATTCGTCCAGGTCCTCTACCGCCTCGCGTAGCGGCGGCAAGATCAGTTTGAACACGCTTAATCGATGGTATAAATCGGCGCGAAAGCTGCCGTCCAGCGCCATTTTTTCCAGATCGCGGTTGCTGGCCGCAACGATTTGCACATCGACCTGGATTTCCTTTTCTCCGCCCAAGCGCCGGACTTTGTGGTCTTCAATGACTTTGAGCAATTTGGCCTGCAAATCCAACGGCATTTCACCGATTTCGTCCATGAACAAGGTGCCGCCGTCGGCCTGTTCGAGCAGGCCGCGATGGCGTCCCGCGGCTCCGGTAAAGGCGCCGGGCTCATGACCGAATAATTCCGATTCCAGCAATTCTCTGGGTAAAGCCGCGCAGTTCACTTCAATCATCGGCTGCTGGGCGCGGGAGCCGCCGTAATGCAAGATGCGCGCGGCAAGGCCTTTGCCGGTGCCGCTCTCGCCGCCGATAATCAGCGCGCTGAACGGCACTTGGTTCAGTTTAGCCAAAAGCTGCCGTATGCTCTGCGCCTGCCGGCTATGGCCGACGTAAGCATCCGGCGAATAACGCCGATGCCGGTGCTTGGTTTGATCGACGACGCGGCGCTGGATTGACGCACTGCGCGCGGCGCTGGCGACGACCAGATCAAGGCGTTCCAAATCGCAAGGTTTTTCCAGGAAATCATAAGCGCCCAGCCGTAATGCCCGGACCGAATCCGGCACACTGCCGTAGCCGGTTAAAAACAGCCACTCGGCGAATGCTCCCGGCAACGCTCTACCTCCTCCATCCCTGGAGTCGTCGGCAAATGCTCCCGGCAATGCTCTACCTCCGCCATCCCTGGCGTCGTCGGCAAATGCTCCCGGCAATGCTCTACCTCCGCCATCCCTGGAGTCGTCGGCAAGTGCTCCCGGCAATGCTCTACCTCCGCCATCTCCGGCAGCGTCGGCGGAATTACTGTTTTTTTTGATTTTCTCCATGAAGTCCAGCGCGTTACCATCCGGTAAATTCATATCCGAAAGAATCAGTAACGGTTCCAATTTTTTATTCAGCAACAAATCCTTGGCCTCACTCAGACGGGTCGCCAGCACCACTTCCCAACCGGATTGCCGGTAATGACGCGACAATTCGGAGCCTAGCAGTTTTTCATCTTCAATGATGAGCAAGGTTTCTATCATAATTTATCCCGGATAATACAGTCGTTGGGTAGCAATAAGGAGACGCAGGCGCCATGAGACGGTTGATTGGTCAGCAGGATTGTACCACCGACGTCTTTGACGAAGCGCTGTACCATAGACAAGCCTAAACCGGTGCCGCGCTGACGGCTGGTGCGGAACGGCCGAATACCATGCTCCAGCATGTCCTTGGAGAAACCGATGCCGTCATCCTGCACGTCGATTCGTAAGCCTTGTTGGTCCGCTCTGACTTTGACGCAGATAGTGCCGGCATTACCTTCAAGGGCATCGGCGGCATTCAGGATCAAATTCAGCAAGGCTTGCCGTATGCCGCTCTCAGGCAAATGCACCGGCAACGGGCAGGGAGCGTCTATTTGCAGGTGTATGGTTTCGGCGATCTGGTAACGCGTCAACGCGACCAAGTTCCGGATTAACGTATGCATATCAAAAGCGTTCGCCACTTCCGGCGAATGACGGCTTTGATCAAGCATGTCGTTAAGCAGTCTGGCCATGCGTTTTAGCTCGGCATTGATCAAATCCAGTCTTTCCAACTGATCTTGGTCATCAATATCACGGCGTAAATTGTGGATGGCCATTTGGATGCCCGCCAATGGGTTACGTATCTCATGAGCCAATTCGGCCGCCACTTCGCCCGTGGCCGCCAAGCGGTCGGCCCTCGCCAGACTGTATTGTTGTTCCAGTAAGGCTTGCGTAGCCAGCCTTACTTCATGCTGCAAGGACTGGGCATGGAGGCGATTGGCGTCTTCCAGTTCAGCGAGGTGTTTAACCATCTCGTTATAACTGTTAAATACCGGTAACAGCAAAGGGTCAAGGTGATCCGTGGTAATCGGCGTAAAATTTTCTTCGGTCAAATGCTGGAGCAGTTCTCTCAAATCATTCAGCGGATGCAGGATGCGAAAGCGTAAAAATAGAACCGCCACAAACAATATCGCCAAGAACACGGCCAGGGCGACATACAATTCGATTTGCGTATCCCGACTGATGTCTTCGAGTAATTCTTCGCGTTGCAACGACTCGTTATCCAGCGTTTGACTCATTAGCTTGAGGGCCGCCAGCAGTCGATTATGTCTTTCTTCTTTTTTTTGCAGCGATAAATCGGCCAACATGGCTCTGACCGTTTCCAGGCCTGCTCGGGTTTCCACCGATAAATAGCGGTTATCCATCATTAAAGCGTCCATCTCGTCCAAGGTTTTGGTCAAGGCTTCGGGATGCGAATCCGGCACGGTTTCGGTCAGGTATTCAATCAACGATTGCTGTAAACCCACCGATACATTTTGAATGCGGTGCGAATAATTGACATAGGAAAAAACCGTTTCAAAGTGATGGACATTACGCCAGATCATACCGCCAAGTATGGCCAAAGCCAGCAGCAACATTCCCAGAAAGGCCAAGCCGCGGCGCTGGGCGGGGTGATAAAAAATCGGTTTCATTTAAAATAAGCCGTCACGGTGAAAAGGATTGTTTGTTGGATGCCGCTTGCTTATAACGTACAGTCGGTTATTGCAAAGACGTATCTGGAAATACCTTTTCTTTAAAAATAAATATAGAGCCCGGAATTAATAGAGCGACGCCAAGTCTGGAGAGAATCGGCTATCGTTTTATTCACTTCGGACTCTATATTCAACGGTCTAAGGCGGAGATACGGCGGCGGGGTCCTTGATAGCCGCTACCATTTTTGACTCTGCCGGCAAGTCGTGAGTGCCGCCGTCAGCGGTTTTATTCAACAAAGGCGACAAGGTCGGCTCCAGAAACTTGATGATTTGCACCGGCAATGAACTGGTAAAGTGATAGCGCTCGGCATCCGGCCCGGCGACATAAGCGGTAATCACGCCAAAAAAACGCTCTCCGAGAAAGAACGTAAAGGTGGCGGCGCGACTGATAAATACCGACTCAATTAAGCGCCCCCCTGCTCCCCATTTTTCCCGGCGATGATCGCCGGTTCCGGTTTTTCCGCCCACCGACAACGGTTTGCCGTCGGCGCTTTTATAAACGCCGCGCAGCCGCCCTGCCGTTCCCGCCTCGACCACGCCGATAAGTGCGCCGCGCGCCGCTTTTGCTATCTCGGGCGCAAGCACTTGCTGGCCTTGCTCGGGCAATTTATCGAGCACGGTTTCATAAGGTGTCGACTGCGCATAATGCAAGCTGTCAAAGCGGACTGTCGGCAAGCGGGCGCCGTCATTGCGTAAAATCCCCATCAGTTCCGCCAGTGCCGCCGGGCGGTCACCCGAAGCGCCGATGGAGGTCGCATAAGAAGGCGTTAACGATCCAAACGGATAACCCAGATGATCCCATGCGGTATGAATCTGTTTAAAAGCCTCATCTTCCAGCAAGGTCATAATGCGCCGCTGTTGGGCGTTTTTGCGGCTGCTTTTAAACAGCCACCGGTACACATCCTGCCGCTGTTGGCTACTGGCTTCGATTACTTCGCTACGCGAGGCGTCGGGATGCTGGATCAGATAGCCGACCAGCCACAATTCAAGAGGATGAACTTTGGTGATATAGCCTTGGTCTTGCAAATCGAAATTCGCCGGTGAATATTTATAAAAAAGTTGATCGATATCTTCGGCGTTTAAGCTAACGGAGCTCAAGTGCGCTTTCAAATAGCGGCTTAGCGCAGCAACATCCGCATCCGGATAAACCGCCTCAAAAAGCATGGTCAGACGCGACGGCTTGGCGATCACTCTCTGGGTCAGCAATTCCATAATGTCTTCGGTCGGCTTGCCGTGGTATTTGTCGTAAAAACGTCTTAAATAAACCAGACCTTCCTTATCCGCAAAGCGTTCCAGGTATTCAAAACGCCGGGGATCGTCAGGGATTTCCAGCCATCGCGCTATGCCGTCCGGCTTATAAAGGTGATGGTAGACCAAGTCGCGCATTAACCGGATAAAGACCAGATTGACCGAATCGCGCAAGGCGTCGCGCACCGACATGATTTTTTGATTTTCATCCTTAGTAAAGTTATTAAAACTATGCACGCCTCCGCCGGTGTAAAAGCTTTCATAAGGGCTGGCCGAGTAGCGCCGATCCAACGCTTGGTTAAGCAAATCCTCCAGCATTACTTTCGGATTCGCCCGCAATTGCGTAATCACCCAGGCCGATAAGTAATCGCGCGGATGTAATTCTATCCGGCTCAACTCCTTCACCGGCCGGTCTTTATACTGCTGGTAGATTTCGGTAACGAGTTCCAGGTAATGCACCATTGTCCGCAACTTGGCGGTTGATCCCAAATCAAGCCGAATACCTTCATTAATATCGAGCGGCTGATCGTAATTATCGGTTTGGATGCGCAGCACGTTGCCTTTGTCGCTGCGCTCAAACAACATCAAGCTATACACGATGGGGGCCAAATCGATATTCTCATTCAGCATTCTAAAACCCACGATGCCGGCGGCGCGGGCTTTATCGGGTTCGCCCAAGCGACGTAATTCCTGAGTTACCGCTTGTTGGATGCCGTAATCGAGCGTGGTTTTAACGGTTAAATCGAGACGATCCAACTCATAGTTGGACTTCATGCCCAATGTTTTGGCAAGGCGAGTGCGCAGCACATTTTGGGTTTTTTGTTCGACCATAAATTTGGCCGGTAGGGACTCGGGACTCAGCGTGCGTACTGTGGGAACTTGTAAAGCCGCATCCCGTAAAGAGGGCGAAATAACCCCCTGCTCCGCCAAAATGCGCAAATAGCTGTCGGTCAGTTTTTGCAAGGCGTCGTAACCGGCCCCCAAAAGATAAGAAGGCCGTCTTTGCGACAACAGAATACTCAGCACCTGCCGGTAGGCTAACGCTTGTTGACGGGTGACCCGTTCGGTTGAATGGACATCTTTCGGTTCTGTCTCGATTGAGCCGTCTCCGTTTTTCATGGCGGTGGGAACGATCGTTTGTTGATCGAGCGAGGCTCTTACGTCCTCTAAGGCGGCCGGGCTGAGCAACTGGTTAACCGTATTGAAATCGGCGCCGAACCAAGCCGCCAAACCGTCGCCCAAGCCATGCACCTCGCCTAATTTCTGAGTCGCAGCCAGCGGCATCGAGTTCAAATAGGCCAGAGCGATTTGCCGTCTCATCTCGCGCGTATCCGGCCCCAGCAGATAAGCGCGTATCGACGCGCTGGCCATTTGGCGAAGCTTTTCCAGCATGGACTCGGTATAGCCGTCCGGCGAATGCCGGTATTTTTCCAATTGCGTAGCCAAGGTGCTGCCGCCGGGCACGTTGATATCCGCGCCCAGTTTTCGCGCCATCATTTGCAAGGCGGCAAAGCCCAAACGATCCCATTCCACGGCCGGATTGATGTTTTTATGATTTTCGTCAAGCAATTCCCGGTTTTCTATAAACAGCAAGGTGTTTAATATCACCGGCGGGATGGCATTGAAATTGGGGTAACCGTGGGTAGGATAGACCGCGCTGAATAGGGTTTGGTTGGTTTGGTCGACAATGCGGAGCCCCGCTTGGGTTTTCTCTTGATAGATCGGAAACAGGCCGTAGTCATCGACCAGCTTGCTCATCATCGGCGAAATAGAGGCTTGCGTAGTCACGCCGTAACCCGCTTTTTCCAAGCGCGCAATTTGCTCCGACAGCAGCGTGTAACCCAAGCGTTGATCGTAAGGGCCGTGGTCGGGATAACGTATCGCCGAACTATGGCCTTGCTTGAGTTCCGAACTCAATTGCTTACTGATTTCCGAGAGATAACGCGCTTGATAGGTAGAGGTCTGCACCTCTTTTTTGACCAGCGTTGTAACCGCTATTCCGATTACTACACACCCTGCCAGAATATACAGCAGCAGGAGCCGTGAAAGCACTCGTTTATACATTCTCATTACCCGACATTAGTCCCAAAACGAATTCCCGGTTCTTTCATTAGCCTGTAAAGCAACTGAACGGAACCCCTCAAGCATTCTGCCTTCAGTATTAACATCAAAATAATTACATCTCTTCTTCAGTTGGAATTGTTTACCCACCAGGGGCGTAAAAAACGAGTTCCTAACCTGCCTGTATTTCATTTAGGTAACTCGCACTAATAAATCCAGCTACGTTCCACCTATTCACCACGAAGACACGAAGTTCACGAAGAAAAAATAATTGATTAAACTCAACGCATTAAAAACTTCGTGTCCTTCGTGTCTTCGTGGTGAAGGCTTTTGCTTTTGTTCTAAAACGAATACTTTCACAGTCTCTCCGGCGTGGCAACGCCGCCAGTGACGCTCCAGCGTCACGCAACGCGGGAACGTGGGAACTATTCGGGTCGATGGAGTATTTATTGCGAGTTGCCTTAAAGGTCGAGGATTAAAACCCGTCCCCTATAATCAATATTATTAAGTTATTAATTATAACCACTCGCGAACAACATTGGTAATTGAAAGAACTTTATTGATTTAAAAGGCAGGTTCCGTCTTTTGCCGTTTTCCGGCATAAACTCCGCCCTTCTACCCTGTTCATGTATAATTTCGCGCCATGAGTATTATAAAAAAACTTGCCTCTCAAACTGCGGTCTACGGCCTTAGCAGCATTTTCGGCCGATTCCTCAATTATCTGTTGGTGCCGCTGTATACCTATTATTTCACCGCGGCGGAGTACGGCGTGGTGTCGGAGTTCTATGCCTACGCCGGATTTTTTTCGGTGCTGCTGCTGTTCGGCTTTGAAACCGGTTATTTTCGCTTTCGCGATAAACAAGGTCCGGGCCGCGATGTCGCTTATTCAACAGCATTACTATTCGTGGTACTGATCAATCTGGGCTTTTTTGGGTTGATACTGCTGATCAACTCGCAACTGTCGGCGGCGCTGAACTACGCTGATCACCCGGAATATGTACTGTGCTTTAGTCTGATTTTAATTCTGGACGCTATTGCCGCCATTCCGTTCGCCCGATTGCGGGCGGAAAACAAGGCGCTCCGTTTTGCCGGCATCAAGATCCTGGAGATAGGCGTCACCGTGCTGCTGAGCTTATTCTTTATTATCTACTGTCCCAAGGCTTACGCGGACAACCCCCAATCCTGGATAGCACCGGTCTATAACCCCGCTATAGGCATAGGCTATATTTTTATCGCCAATTTAACCGCCAGCGGCTTTAAGTTTTTATTGCTTGCGCCCCAGTTATCGGGCCTTGCCTGGGGTTTCGACCGGGCCTTATTCGGGCGCATGCTGCGTTATTCGTTGCCGATGGTGGTAATCGGTTTCGCCGGCATTATCAACGAAATGCTCGACCGCGCTTTGCTCAAGTACTTGCTGCCTTACGATGTCCAAACCAACATGAAGATGTTGGGGATTTACAGCGCCTGTTACAAGTTGTCGATCTTGATGTCTTTATTTATTCAGGCCTTTCGTTATGCGGCCGAGCCGTTTTTCTTTGCTTATGCCGACAAAAGCGATGCCCGCAAGATTTATGCAAAGGTGCTTAAGTTTTTTGTCATTTTCTGCGTCTTCATCTTCCTGCTGGTGACTTTATTTATCGATTTCTTTAAATATTTTGTCGGCGACGAGTTCCGCGCCGGTCTTGAAGTCGTGCCGATTCTGCTGCTGGCGAACCTGTGTCTGGGTATTTATATTAACCTGTCCATCTGGTATAAATTAACCGATCGCACCTTAATGGGCGCGTGGGTCTCTTTAGCCGGGGCGCTGCTGACTATCGGACTTAATGTATGGTGGATACCGTTGCTCGGTTATGTAGGTTCGGCCTGGGCGACATTGGCCTGCTACAGCGGCATGGCTGTCGTCTCGTATCTGTTGGGACAAAAATATTATCCGGTGGATTACGACGTTAAGCGCGTGATGACATATATCGTCCTGGGCATCGGCTTGTATTTCGCTCACGGGCAATTGTTAACGACGATAACCTGGCCATCGTGGCAACTGGCCGGTGCATTAATGCTGATTTATGTGCTGATTACCCTGCTATGCGAAGGTCGTCAACTAACTGTAAAGTAAAATTCGGCATACGACTTACCAAGGTTTCGCCACCTGCGAATTCTTTTTTAAACCTCGGCAATTGCTTGCATTGCCCTACCCCTGCATCCATGCAGTCGACCGAACTATAAATTATGACCAATAATATGGAAGTCAAAGCACGTCTTATCGGCGGTTTTATTTTACTGCTGCTGGGTAGTTGGGTTTTACACAGTTTTCTGGCTTTACTGGTGTGGGCGGTGGTGCTTGCCATTACCACTTGGCCGATTTATCAACGCCTGCTGGATTCCAGCACATTACACGGCAAAGTCACTTGGGGAGCGCTGCTGCTGACCTTGCTGATCGGTGCGGTTATTCTGGTGCCGTTAGGCTATGGCTTGAGTCGGCTATTGGATGAAGCGCAATCGCTCGGACAAATCCTGACCGAAGCGCAGCAGGTCGGCATCCCGCCGCCGGCGTGGCTGGAAACCATTCCCATGATCGGCCACTGGGCCAAAGATACTTGGATAAAAGCCCTCGGCGATCCGGTTGTCGCCAATGAATCGTTGCATTGGCTTGGAACCGGCGGCGCTATTACTTACACCAAGGATTTCGCCAGTCAGCTTTTACACCGTTTCTTCGGTTTTTTGCTGACGCTGGTGGTGCTGTTTTTTGTTTATCAACACGGCACTTCACTGAGTCAATATGTGCTGGCGAGCAACCGGAAACTGTTCGGTAAAACCGGCGTCAGTTACGCCATTCATGCGACAGCGGCCATCCGCGCCACGGTCAACGGCTTGGTGTTGGTCGGTTTGGGCGAAGGCTTGCTGCTGGGCGTGGGCTATGCGTTAGCCGGATTAAGCCACCCGGCCATGCTTGGCGCACTGACCGGCGTTTTTGCGATGATTCCGTTCGCGGCCAAACTGATCTTCAGCGCTTGCGCATTAGTGCTGGTCGCCGAAGGACACATGGCGGCCGGAAGTTCGTTGTTTATCTTCGGTGTAGTGGTTATTTTGCTGGCTGACAATTATGTACGTCCCAGACTCATCGGCGGCGCGGTTAAACTGCCGTTCATTTGGACGCTGCTCGGCATTTTCGGCGGACTGGAAAACTTCGGTCTACTGGGCTTGTTTTTGGGACCTACGCTAATGGCGGTGCTGATCTCGATCTGGCGCGACTGGGTTGCCGATATGGATAATGCCAAGTCGATTCCATCTAAGCTAAGTACACAAGATAAAGCGCCGCAGGAAACACAACATAAAGATGAACAAGCCGCAAGCTCATCGCTGATCGAATTCGACGACGGCCAATGAACACGAACTTGATTCAGTCGTTACAATTCTCTCCTGCCGTCGTGCATGACAACATTACGCTGGGCGCCGATCAAAACCAATCACCACCCCCCTAAAAATCAAAATATTGCGTCAGAATAAGCAGAAAAACCTATAGACTCACGCGACCGAACACAAAATAATAGTCCTCTTTAAAAGCCGATCGTCCGGGCAAAATGCGCTCCGGAAAAAGTTATCCTATTTAAAAAACGCCTTAAGCCGCCGATACAAACACGTCAGCAGACAGTCTGCCCGGACAGATATTTGCGTTTGCAAATCTGTAGTAACTCTCTTCATCCGAATTTATGCAGGAGATAGAGCAATTACCGAGGAAAAGTAGCATGAACCTATATGATTTGCGGCGCGACTCGCGCCGTTCGGTAGCCACTCGACGCGTAGCCGACAGGCGAAAAATCGCTTATCCGTTCGGCTCGAAAGAGTGGATCGAAAACATAAAAGAACACTATCTGGCTTGGCCGAAGTTCAATCGTCGCAAAACGGACAGACGAGGCAATGAAAGACGCACACCCGAGCGTCGAGAGCAACAGCTTTCCGAACAAAGCCGTTCCGAGAAAAAATTTTCCACAATTTTACTGACCGAAGAAGAAAGAAAGCTGATTGAAGATTTGTATTTAAGCGATCTGGATTAGCCCGGTCATTCCGGCGGAAATTGAAGCTTATCCGGCATTATCCATGAGCCCTTTCATTTTCATGTCGGATTTTACAATATGTCCGATAAACCAGTTTCGTATCAGATCATTCACTTTTTCACTGGTTGCTTTGGCTTCTGCTTTTGTGCTGTCCGGCTTTTCGACAAAAACGTAGATGATATTTTTAATATTATCCAATTCAGCCATCAACTGCTGATGGCCTTTTTTATTTTCCTCATAATGAGGAAACATAAATCTAAGTTGCAGCTTTTCTTCATGACGAAAGTGCTCCACAGCAAACTCGTATAACTGATCGATAAAAAATTTCAACGAATCTTTTTCCTCGGGATGACGCAATACCGCTTCCAGAGCATTAATCAGCGCTATGATTAATCTGTGTTCAATATCAATATGGACATTTCCCACGCTTAACCTGGAATCCCATTTAATCGGCATAAGTACCTCTCTCAATAAACAGACGTGAAAACACGCTTCAAATAGTAGGTGTAAAAACTTGCAGCCTCTCAACTTGTGGGCATCAGTGCTCTATGTTTCTAAACGCTGAATAATTATAAAATTTTTAGACGAATTTCCTAAATTTAATAATGGAATAAGCATAATCAATTATTTCCATATAAGAAATTATTAATCAATAGTTACTGCTATTGTCAGTCAACAGTATGCGCACGTATAGTATCGCCAACGTTGATTAATTCTTAGTCCTAGCGAAGGAGCTTGAAAATGAATGACTTTCAAAGAGATATTTTAATTGGCCTGATGTTCGTCATGGGCATTTTGGGCTTTCTTTCCGGCGAATTCATTGTTTCAACCCTTATGTTTGCAATCGCCGCTATATTTAGCAATATCATCTTGAACCGAAAATTGCATACTTACTCAAAGTAAACGTTTTCACCACCTCTTGGTATCCTACCTCAAACAGCATCTCTCCTGTTTGTCTTCACTCCCGGCGCTCACGCAACGGGAGTTTTTTTTGCCTGAATTTTACCCGTACAGCGAGGGTTAATCCGCCACCACTGCTTTGACGATAACAAATTTCGCGTTGACCGCAATAAGCGAATGTCCGCCAAAAAAACGGTCAAGATAGCTGTGATAGCCTAAATGCCGGTTGCCGATTACCCATAACTGGCCGCCTTTACGCAAGACTCTCCGTGATTGTTTAAATAAACTAACGGCAATCTGATCGCCTATTGTGTTGTGTTGATGAAACGGCGGATTGCAAAAAATCAAGTCGGCCGATGCCGAAGCCGCCTCAACCAAGCCGTCGCCAATACAAAAAGTCGCCTTGCGCGACCGGCCAAAGGCGCGATGAAAGTTATCCCGCGCCGACGCCACCGCCATAAAAGATTCATCGATAAAATGCACGGCCGCCGCCGGGCTGCGCTCGGCGGCGATTAAACCGACCAGACCGTTGCCGCAGCCCAAATCGATAATGTCGCAAGCATCCTGACGATACGGCAGATGCTGGAGAAAAAAGCGCGTGCCTATATCGAGGCTGTCGCGCGAAAATACGTTGGCGTGATTGCCGATCAAGTATTCGCTATTTTCAAGCCGGTAATAAACCGGATAAGGACTGGGCGGCATAATGAGCCCGGCATCGACGGACGCGAAAATCAGCCGCGCTTTTTTTCTTGCTAACGAGGTCGTCGTCGGCCCGACCAAGCGTTCCAACAACTTCCAGACCGAAGGCGACAAGGTTTTGATCATGCCCGCCACGATAATCCGCGTTGAAGGCGCTAAATTCGGATGCAGGCGTATTAACTCGTCTTCCAGCAACGCCAGCGTTTTCGGCGCCTTAATCAACACCCAATCGAATATCCCCTGCGGCGGGTCAAGGCTGCTCAGCAAATTAACGCTGTGTTCGGGCAAGTTATTTGCAGCTAGATTAATCCGCGTCGCCTGCTGCGACAAATAGGAATCGGACAGTGCATGCGGTCGAAAAGCGCTCAGCGCGACAGCCAAAGCGCCGAAACTGTCATTCACTATTAAAATCCGCGCATCGGCCGACATTGACTGTTGTGCAAGCGTATCGAGCAGATATTCATCCGCCGCATCCCACGCTTGCAACAACTCTTTCGAGCGTTTCGGCAAGCGGTTCAGTTCAAATTCGCCTTGGGCGACGCTTAAACGAGTGCTCATGAATTAAGCACGAGACATGAATTTTCCGGTCTCGGTATTAATCTTAATCAATTCTTCGGGCTCCAAATACTCAGGCACCTGAACCTCCAGCCCCGTAGTCACTCTGGCCGTCTTGGTGCGCCCCGATGCGGTGGCGCCTTTAATGGCGGGAGCCGTCTCCACGATGGGCAACACCACGGAACTGGGCAGTTCGATAGCCAATATCTCGTCGTCTACCAACAACGCCACGATGCCTTCAAGACCTTCGGTCAAATAGTCGATTTGATCTTCCAACTCTTCGCGATTCAAACCGTATGGCGTGTAATCTTCGCTATCCATAAAAATATAATTATCCCCGTCGACATAAGAAAACTGCACTTTGGCGCGCACCAAATCGGCATCCTTAAAAAAATCGTCGCCTTTTAACGACTCATCCAGTTTTTGACCGGTCTTAAGATTAGTAAACCGAATTTTGTACAAAGTCGATGCGCCACGGGATGACGGACTTTTAGCATCGACCTGCTTAACCGCATGTGGAATACCGTTGATCTCAACCACCATGCCCCTTTTTAAATCACTCGCTTTTGCCACGCCAATCTCCTCTCGGTTAAACTTGCCGACCAAAACGCAGCAAGGGTTTATTAAAAAGCGCTATGCGGCTTGATCTAAGCCGCAAGCAGCGCCGTTAAAACCGCTATTATACCGTAGAACGCTTAGCTAAAGCCGCTTGCCGGCAAAGGTTATAGCAATTAGCAAGCCTTCGAACAGGCTTCTTGTCTAGCGTTTCATTTTGACTATTAACCTGTGATCAACTATGTCGGATAAAAAACCCACCCTCGGTTTCATCGGTATCGGCCTGATGGGCAAACCGATGAGCTTGCGTTTACTGAATGCAGGCTTTAGCGTCAATGTTTGGAACCGCAGCCCCGATAAGCTCCAGCCGGTTATTGAGGCGGGCGCAACAGCCTGTGCTTCCGTTGCCGAATTAGTCTGCAACTCCGAAGTGATTATCCTGTGTTTGGCCGATACGGCAGTCGTGGAATCGATCGTGCGCAATGCTGTTTTACCGAACGGAACAGCAGGCAAATTGCTAATTGACTTATCCAGCATTCATCCGGAAACCACCCGGCAATTAGCCGCGCTGCTACATGAAAAATGTGCGATGGGTTGGGTCGATGCGCCGGTTTCCGGCGGCGTTGCCGGTGCGGAACAAGGCAATCTGGCGATTATGGCGGGCGGCAGCGCTGAAAATATCGAAATCGCCCGAATCGTTCTAGCGCCGCTGTATAAACAATTAACCCCGATGGGCGAAGTCGGCAGCGGTCAAATCACCAAGATTTGCAACCAGATGATAGTCAGCTGCAACGTGCTGGTTATTGCCGAAATGATGGCCTTGGCCAAACAGGCCGGGGTTGACGCCAAACAAATACCGGTCGCCTTGGCGGGCGGTTTCGCGGACTCCAAACCCTTACAGATTGTCGCCCCGGAAATGGCGAACGAAACCTTTGAGCCCGTCAAGTGGCGAGTTAAAACCCTGTTGAAGGATTTAAACATGGCGGTTGATTTATCCGTTAAGCAAGGCAATGCCGTACCGATGTCGGCTCTGGCTGCACAATTGATGCAACTGCACGGCAGCCACGGCTATCTGGAACAAGACCCGGCCACTTTAATCAAACTATTCAATAAAACCGATGCTTAAATTTACCGCCAATCTGAGCCTGTTGTTTACCGAAGTTGCGCTTATCGATCGCTTCAAAGCGGCCAAGCAAGCAGGCTTCAACGCTGTTGAAATGCAATTTCCTTATGCGTTAAGCGCGGCCGCGATAAAAAACCAATTGGACCGATACGACTTGAAACTGGTGTTGTTTAATGTAGACGCGGCCGATTTATTACAAGGCGGCGAAGGACTTGCCTGCGTGCCTGCAAAGCGCGATCAATTTAACGAAGCCGTCGCTCAAGCCGTCAATTATGCTGAACTGTTAAAACCGGAAGTCATCAATGTACTGCCGGGGCGCTGTCTTGATAAAAATCGGCTGGAGCACTATTTGCAGACTTTTAAAGAGAACCTGTGTTTCGCTATCGATGCCTTCTCGCCGTTGGGCGTTAAAACCGTATTTGAAGCGATTAACAGCCACGATATGCCGGGGTTTATCATTCATGGCGGAGCGCAAATGCTCGACATATTAAACCAGCTCAATCGCCCGGAATTGCTGATGCAGTACGATATTTACCATATGCACATGATGGGCGAAAAGCCCGAGATTTTTATTGCCGAATACGCGGATAAAATCGGCCATATCCAGTTTGCCGATTGTCCCGGACGCGGACAACCCGGCACCGGCCGGACGGATTTCAAACGGATATTTTCGGCCGTAGAAGAATCGGCCTATAGCGGATGGCTCGGAGCCGAATATAAGCCGGTTGGGACTACGATTGAAAGTTTGGAGTGGTTAACGCGGCAAGGACCAAGTTGAGCGAGAGCGAGGGAGAATTTGATGGAACACGGAGACGCTGACCCTATCGTTCCCACGCTCCGGCGTGGGAATGCAGTGGTAGACGCTCCAGCGTCCCGCAACGCTGGAGCGTTGCAGACTGAGTTCCCACGCCGGAGCGTGGGAACTATAAAAACGATAAAATTTTACACAACGTATCAATGCGGTCTGAGTTCTAGCTTATCAATTTCAAATACTTCTGATACAAACTTTCCTTATCCTCAACATGCTTCGAGTCTTTATCGATACAATCGACCGGACAAACCTCCATGCATTGCGGTATATCGTGATGCCCCACGCACTCGGTACACAGCTCGGGATTAATCACATAAATATCCTCACCTTGAGAAATCGCACCGTTCGGGCATTCCGGTTCGCAGACATCGCAATTGATGCATTCTTCATTAATAATAAGGGCCATACTTACTCCTCCACACCAAATTTAAG
>JAPLRU010000066.1:0-9972 GCA_026399025.1 Methylobacter sp. | reverse complement strand
CTCCTACACACTACAACAGTGTTGAACACGCTTTCGCTCAACCAAATAAACTCAAACACTTTTTATACAAACTCTCTTTAACTTTGTGGATGCCGTTATTGGGGCAAACCGCTTCGCATAAAGGCTCGCCGTAACGTTCCACGCATTCGGTACATAAGGCGGGATTAATGATATAAGCGTCCTCAGTCTGCATAATGGCTCCATTCGGACATTCGGGTTCACAGACGCCGCAACGGGCGCATTTATCGTCATCAATAACCAGAGTCATGCTTTACTCGCGCTAAATTTATTAATTAAACTCTGATGAACAAGATCGGGAACAAAACAGGATACGTCACCGTTCAGCTGTGCGATTTCCCGGATCATGCTCGAAGAAATAAATTCATATTGTTCGGCCGGGGTTAGAAATACGGTTTCCAGATCAGGAGCCAAACGCCGATTCATTCCGGCCAGCTGGAACTCGTATTCAAAATCGGATACCGCGCGCAGGCCCCGCAAGATCACATTGGCGCCCTGCTGTTTCGCGCATTGAACCAACAGATTATCGAAACCGATCACCACGATATTGGGGAATTCCGAAGTAACCGCCTTGACCAAGTCCACCCGCTCGTCCAGCGAAAATAGCGGGGTTTTGCCTCTGTTAACCGCCACCGCGACCACCACTTTGTGATAAAGCCTGGATGCCCTGGCAATCAAATCCAAATGCCCGTTGGTAATGGGATCAAAAGTACCCGGATAAATGGCTGTGGTTTGCATAATGAGCCGCTTTTCGAAAAAAGCGGCAATTTTATACCAACAGACTGATTTTAAATAGCCTTTTAATAGTAAGGCTGAATTCGCGAGAGTGATTTCCAATAGACCTATTTCGAAACACGATTTACAGAAAATTAATAGCTGAGCGTATTCCGATTAACGTGTTAAGTTTTTAGCAGACGTAATTTATCGCACTCTGCATGACTGCCGAGCAAAAACAACCTGCGACCCGAGCCTCAAGTGCGCGATAACTCAAACTCATGCGCAGCTCCGGTTGATATTGGTTTTAACGTAAAGCTCAGCGGTGTTGAGTTAGGCTGTTCGTGCGCTTGGCTACTTCAATCAGATAACGTAACGCTTCATTAACGGCTTCGGCATTCGGAAATGCAGCAATCACGTCAGGCTCTAAACGAACTGTATCGCAAAACCTTTTGCGCTCAGGACCCAGTTTTCTTACCTGCAAACTTTGCAAATCATACTCGGGCCGTAATTCATCTTCTATTTCATTCTTGCTCATAGGCTTTTCGCTCCAATAGCGTGGCTTCTCTTGCACTGATTAAACGAATACCATTGTTACGCTCCATATAGGAAACAAACAACAATCTCCCTTGAGCCGATTCACCCAACAGGATAAAACGGTGTTCTTCGAGGGAATGGTCAGGGTCGTAGAAATCCACATACGATGTGAATTTCGTTGTATCGGCAACGATGTAGCAAAACATACCGATGAGGGCCGTCATTGTCGGCATTGATGCAGCCCGGTAAAGCTATTGCATCCGCCATAAAACACTATATAACTGATATTTAAAAAATAATATTTATCGGCACCACCTGGATCGAAATTTGCTGGTATTAATAACAAACGGGCTGCACAGCCTTGTCCCGCAATTTTGAGCACAGGTGATTTATGAGTAAAATCGGCATTTTTTTCGGCACCGATACGGGTAGTACGCGACTGGTCGCCAAAAGTATTTTTAAGCAACTCGGCGAAGGTTTTGCCAACAAACCTAAAAATATCAACCGCACCGATCTTGCCGAATTATTGCAGTACGATGCGCTGATTTTAGGCACTCCCAGTTACGGCATAGGTGAATTGCCGGGCTTGTCCACCGGCTGTCTGGAAAGTAATTGGCGGGAGTTTGCGCCCTATCTGGACGGCGCCGATCTGTCCGGCAAAAAGGTCGCACTGTTCGGCTTGGGCAATCAGGAAAGGTATGCCGACCGTTTCGCCGGTTCACTGATCCATCTTTACCGATTATTTCACGACCGGGGCGCCGACATTATTGGCCGTTGGAGTACCGAAGGCTATAAGTTCGACAGCTCCGATGCGGTTATCGACAATCAGTTTGTCGGCCTGGTGCTGGATCAGCGGACCCAGCCGCATTTAACCGATGAGCGGATTAAAATCTGGCTGGCGGAAATTACCCCGCATTTGCTGCCGGTATTGCCGTAGGCGTTCTGAATATGGCGCAAACCGACGATTTCACCGATTTAACCCCCTTAGCTAACTGCGAGCTATGCGTTTATCAACACACCCTGTTAGCTTCCGGAACCTGTAAGCCCGGCGATTGTTGCGTAGCGGCTGAAAGCGGTCGGCAAATCGACCGGTTTTTCCGCGCCCATCCCGGCTATGCCGCGGATTATACTCAAGATGATTTTTGGGAACGACGGGCCATCGCCGCGCGCTATCTGCCCATTAACCAACTGCAACCGTTGCTTAACGATCCGGACGAAGCGGTAAGGCGAGTGCTGGCTTATCGGATACCGCTGGAATGGCTCATGGAATTGCGCAACGATCCGGACCGAGAAGTCAGAATCACGGTCGCCGACCGGCTGCCGGAGCAACAGCTGGAAGTACTGGTCGACGATCCGGATTATTTGGTGCGTGTTTATGTGGCTAAACGTCTGCCCGCCGGGCGCTTATTTCGATTGGTGGCGGATTCGGATAATGAGGTCAGGCGCACCGTTGCCGAGCGCATTCACAGCGTCAGTCTGGGCTTAATGGCAAACGACGCCGAAGTCGGTATTCGTCGCATCGTTGCCCAGCGCATCGATGCCGACGATCTGACCTTGATGATCAAAGACGCGGATTGGACGGTTCGCTACGAAGTCGCCTTGAGAGCGCCCCCCGTCTTATTGCAACAAATGCTTGACGACACCGACGCGGAAGTCCGCTTGATAGCGCGGCAACGTTGGGAAGCGATAACATCGGAAGGCTAAAGTCGGGTTATTGATTGGCCGGAATCTCTGTACATGAGCAAAATTAACTAAGCCCTAAAGCCCTTTTCAAATCAAGTCTGTAAGGCGGTTTCGCGTCGGCAAACCGCCCGTCAACGCACAACGCCGATGACAGTCTGCCGCAATTGCGCTGGATTGCCTGACGGCGAATCCACTAAGACAATAATGTAGGATGTGGTGAACGCAGTGAACCGCATCAATCAGCGCGACACGAACGGTGCGGTTCGTTCCTCACCCTATGACCCTGAGAATACCCTCTAAGCCACATTGAGCATTTTGTTTGCGTAATCTTTGCCCGATGTTGCCGGGGGCAAAAGTTTGCCATTTTTTACATACAATTCAATCGTTTCATTGACTATTTTACAAAGCTCAGCAAAAACTTGCTTTTCGTCATCACCGTGGCAGCCGCCATAAAATAGACCCGGACAACTTCCGATAAAACATTGATCTTCATCTGACCATTCTACGATTTTTACGTAACGGTATTTTTCATTCATTTTTTTGACTCCTCTATGGCAGATTCAACTGCCCTTTCTTGATATTTTTTAGTTGTGCGAGTGTGTCGGGTTACGTTATCTCGCTTCGCTCAATAAGCTAACCCGAACTGGCTTTTTGGCTTGAACAGCTTCTGCGAGTCGGCGAGTAATTGCCGTCTGAATCGCCTGTAACCCTTCTTCAACAGATAACTTAGAGTAATAGGGGCCCGCTCCCTTAACTGTAATTGCTATCAATTTATCGTTGCGCTCTACTTGAGCTCGGAGTCGCAAACCTGCGATATTAGGCTTTCTGAAATAGCCTGTCTCCAGCGTTCCTTCTAATACGTCGAGGTACGTAATATCTTTATTCCAAAAGCTTACATTTACGTCCTGTACTGCCAGGGCAACGGCATTAAGCGCGTCCATGTTGATCAATGTAGTGTCGAATGGAACAGCAGAATTGACTTCTGGAACTAATAAGACCTTTTCAAACATCGCACAGCCGAACATCAAAACGACGATTGAGAGCAACAGTGACTGAATAAGAAGACGTAGCATAGCTGTGATTATCGTCTAACGTGACAGGGGCGTGCCGCTCACGGACGCAAAACGAAGCCCCAAGGCTTGATAAAATACAAAACTACAAAACCGCCATGAGGCGGCACATCCCTTTGAGCGCCATGTTATGCCTAGTGTTCATTCCGACCATTGCGGATTCCAGACAATTTCCCAGAGGTGACCATCGAGGTCTTGGAAGTAGCCTGAATAACCGCCCCAGAAGGTGTTATGTGCGGGTTTGACAATGACAGCGCCCGCCGCAACAGCCTTTGCCATAACCGCGTCAACTTCTGCTTTTGACGAAACATTGTGGCCCAATGTCATTTCGGTGGGATTGGTAGGGCCAACGGCAAGTCCGGTGTCATGACTGATGCTCTTGCGAGGCCACAAGGCCAAACGTAACCCTGGCTGAAGCTGGATGAATACAACAGCCCCGTACTCAAACTCCTTGCCGATGATGCCTTCAGTCGGAAAACCCAGGCCATCACGGTAGAAGCGCAATGATACATCGAGGTCATTAACACCGATGGTGATGACTGTGATTCGTGGATTCATTTGTGTTGTCTCCTATAGGCATAACGTAGAGCTCAGCGGCATAGCGATAGCGGAGTCGGCTGGAGTGTTGAGTTAGGCACAATTTGTTCGTGTAGAAATTCAGGCGCAAAATCAGCTCCGTTATCCCAAGATAAAGTATGTCCTTCTAATTTAAAGGACTTGAAAAACTCTTTATCTTTTAATGGTTCAAATACCTGACCATACAGTTCTGAGGCTAAATCAATTTCACCCTCTGTACCGTCATTAAATGACAGCCAAACTTTGTATTCGCCACAATACTTTGCATTACCGTGCATCAATTGTCGGGCACGAAAAGCATGTGCCCGACCTACGGAACTAAAGTCGGGTTATTGATTGGCCGGAATCTCTGTACATAAGCAAAATTAACTAAGCCCTAAAGCCCTTTTCAAATCAAGTCTGTAAGGCGGTTTCGCGTCGGCAAACCGCCCGTCAACGCACAACGCCGATGACAGTCTGCCGCAGTTACGCTGGATTGCCTGACAGCGAATCCCCTAAGACAATAATGTAGGATGTGGTGAACGCAGTGAACCGCATCAATCAGAGCGACACGAACGGTGCGGTTCGTTCCTCACCGCACCCTACGGCCCTGGCTGCTCCTTTTCCTGCTACCAAGCTTAAAAAACCTAACGAATATTAGCCATCCTAATGGACGCAAAATATTGCGTTGATCAAAGAAATAAATCTATAGGGATATTGAAGCGATTAGCAAAGCATTTCGCAATTTTCTTACTAATTGCGCGTTTCCCAGCCAGAATTTCGGAGATGCGGCTTTGAGGAGCACAATCATTCAAATCTTCTTGCCGTAACCCATGTTGTTCCATTAGGAAGCATAGTACGTCACGCGGTTCTGCATTTAGAATTGATATATGCTCATCCTCATAGACTTTGACTTGATCTGCGAGATAGTTAAGCACGTCAGCCAAAGGATGGCCTTCGTCATCGCCAATCTCGTTAAGTAACATATCAATTGTCAAAATTGCACGCGCATAGTCCTCCTCGGTATAAACCGAGGTTACACCTATTACTTGTTTAAACGGCATCCAAGCCTGAAGAATGGCTTGTGACTTAGATACCTCTATCTCTTTATTAATCATTATACTTTCTGCTTCCAATCTCCACGATCATATTCCTCATGTGTCAGAATGTTGCGGATATAAACCTTATGACGGTTATAATGGATGGTAACAATCAACCTGTATTTGTTGCCCCCGATATTAAATACCGTCAGGCCGTCCACATAATCGGCACTGGCGAATGTCTCGCGTAAATTATTGATATCTGAAAAACATTCTCTTTGCATTATTTTGTACCAGGCCGTTAAAGGTATCTTAGCATTAGGGTATATCGACCAAAATGAAACAAGGAGGGGTTTAGCTATAACATGCATAGTTACAGCATTATCAGCGTCAAAGAATAGCTAAAAATAAACAATCTAAATAATGGTAACAAACTGAATCTAATCATAATAAAATCATATACCTGTTAGTCTTGAAAAAGCATATAGTATTATACCATTTTGGGATACTGTCAACATCGTAAGCTTAGTATGCTGCTAATTATCCACATGCTTAACATACAAATAACTCTCCGACTGCATATCAATCAATCTCGACACCGTCCGTTCAAACTCAAACGCGCCTTCGCCTTCAATGTAAAGCTCCTGAGCCGGTACTTCGGCGCTACAAATCAGTTTTACTTTATGCTCGTACAGCGCATCGATCAGCGTGACGAAACGCTTGGCTTCATTGCGCTTTTCCCAGGTCAGTTTGGGAATATCGGCCAGGATCAGGATGTCGAAGCGGTTGCCGATTTCCAGGTAATCGGCGGGGCCCAAAGGATGTACGCAGAGTTCGTCAAAGCTGCTCAGCGCGACATTGCCGCATATCGCAGACAAGGCGGTTTTTCTGCCTAATACCTCCAGTTCGCCCGGTTTCAATGGCGCAAAGCCGGTCAATTCGTTATAACTTTGGCGGATGAAGTCGGCCGCCTGTTCATCCAGCGGGTAATAATAAGTTGTCTTTAACGCGTGTAAATGACTGAGCCGGTAGTCCTGCCGGGCGACCAGTTCCATAACCTGGGCTTGTTGTTGCAGCAGTCCGATAAACGGTAGGAACAATTCTCTTTGCAAGCCGTTTTTATATAGCTCATCGGGATGAAAGTTGGAGGTGATTACCACCACCAAGCCCGCATCGAACAGTTTGCTGAACAGCCGCATCAGTATCATCGCGTCGGCGATGTCGGACACATGAAATTCGTCGAAGCACAGCAGCCGTTGCGAGACCCTGATCTGTTTCGCCAAGGCCGTCACCGCATCGCTGTCGTTGTGCTTGCGCCATTGGTGCATAAAGGCATGGACTTCCTGCATGAACGCATGGAAATGCACCCGCCGTTTTTGATCGATCGGGCAGGATTCATAAAATAAATCCATCAACATGGATTTGCCGCGGCCGACGTTGCCGAACAGGTACAGACTTTGGCAGGGGTTCGGTTTGGGCAGAAAGAGTTTGTGCAGAGGGGATTTTTGATCGTATTCGACCGTTGCCGACAGATTGTCGAGTAGGCTTTGCAGGTGATGCAACGCGGTGATTTGCACCGGCTCGTATTGGATATGGCCTTGCGCCACTTGGTTGTTATAGTGCTTTTCCAAGCTGCCGGGCGTGATTGCGGAGTTATTTACAAGGAGGTGCTGAGTAGACGTTCTTAGCATGGTTTATTTTGTAAGTGCGGGTTTATTTGGGCGCCAGTGCGTTGCAAGTCTCAACAGAGGTTGATCATGCCTTACCGCACAGGATGGTTTCGCTCGTCCCAGGGGTAAATTTCATATAGCCATCGCTTTTTGCAATGCCGTTATCACCCGATCTTGCTGGGCTTCGGTCAACGCCGGGTACATCGGCAAGCTGATAGCCTCCGAATAATAGTGCTCGGCTTCCGGGCAATGGCCCGGTTTGAATCCCAAGTTTTCATAATAAGGTTGCCGGTATACCGGGATGTAATGCACATTTACGCCAATGTCGGCAGCGCGTAAGGCCTCAAATACCTCTCGGTGCGACTTGGTTATCAGCTCCGTCTTTAATCGAATGACATAAAGATGCCGGCCGGAATAACTGTCAGGGTGCTGCCAGGGCGTCACTATCGGAAACGCCGCCAGTTTGTTGTCATAGCGTTCGGCAAGCGCATGACGGCGGGCAATAAATTCGTCCAGTCGTTGCATCTGACTGATGCCAAGAGCGGCTTGTAAATCGGTCATACGGTAGTTAAAACCCAACTCGATCTGCTGATAGTACCAAGGACCGTCGGACACCTGCGTCATCTCGTTCGCCTCGCGGGTAATGCCGTGGCTTCGAAGTAATTGCATACGCTTGGCCAACTGTGCATCGTTGGTCAGCGCCATGCCCCCTTCCCCCGTGGTAATAATCTTGACCGGATGAAAACTGAAAACGGTGATGTCGCTGTAGTTGCAATTACCGATCGGCTGACCGCGGTATTGACCGCCAATGGCATGTGAAGCGTCTTCGATGATTTTGAAGCCGTATCGTTGAGCAAGTGCGTGAATACCGGCCATGTCGCAAGGCTGTCCGCACAGATGCACCGGAATGACGACTTTAGGCAATAAACCGGCCTGCTCGGCCTGTAGCAGTTTTTCCGCCAAGCGCTCAACGCTGAGGTTATAGCTGCGTGGATCGATGTCCACAAAATCAATCCGGGCTCCGCAATATAATGCGCAATTGGCGCTGGCGACAAAAGTGATCGGGCTGGTCCACACGGTGTCGCCCGGACCTACGCCCAAAGCCAAGCAGGCAATGTGCAATGCGCTGGTGGCGCTGTTGACAGCAAGCGCATACTGCGTGTTGCAATAATCGGCAATGCTTTTTTCGAAAGCGGGGACTGCCGGGCCTTGGGTCAGGTAGTCGGAACGCAGCACCTCGACAACCGCCTGAATATCGGCATCGGAAATATCTTGCCGACCGTAAGGAATCGTCGCTGTCATATTTTGCCGATTTTTTCTTGGTTCTGGGTAATCCAGGTTTGCAAGGTTTCAATACTCATCCATTCGGCGTTGTTATCCGAACAGTAAGTAAAGTTTTCAGCCACCCTGTTTCCATCCTTAATCCGGCATTTGTCATTATTCCAGTTGTGTATCGCAGGCAGTATTTTGAAGTGCTCCGGGTATTCGTAGGTGTAGAGCGCATCTTCTATGCCGATCATTTGTTCATGCAGCTTTTCGCCGGGACGCACGCCGACAATTTCATGCTCGGCATCAGGTACGCAGGTCAGGGCAACATCGGTCAGTTTCATTGACGGAATTTTTTTAACGTAAATTTCGCCGCCGACCATGTCATTGAAGGCATGCCATACCAATTCGACGCCTTGTTCCAAGGTAATCATAAAACGCGTCATCCGGGCATCGGTGATCGGCAAGATGCCTTTGTCCGCAATCGACAGAAAAAACGGTATAACCGAACCGCGCGAGCCCATTACGTTGCCGTAGCGCACTACGGAAAAGCACGTTTCATGAGACCCGGCATAAGCATTACCGGCG
Organism: Methylobacter sp.; assembly: GCA_026399025.1. Lineage (GTDB taxonomy): Bacteria > Pseudomonadota > Gammaproteobacteria > Methylococcales > Methylomonadaceae > Methylobacter_A. Next base: position 831 of record JAPLRU010000066.1, on the reverse strand, counting down.
ACAAACAGTTTATCCGAGGCCAATTTGGTGGCGCCGTACAAGTTTGCCGGACTGCTGGCTTTATCGGTCGAAAGCGCGATAACACGCTTAACCCGATGATCGATACAGGCGTCTATCAGATTCATTGCGCCGATGATATTGGTCTTGACGCATTCGAAAGGATTATATTCGGCAGTCGGCACGATCTTGGTGGCGGCCGCGTGAACGACATAGTCAATGCCGTCCAATGCGCGCGCCAAACGATCCTTATCGCGCACATCCCCAATAAAGAAGCGCACACGGTCATCGCTGCCGTATAGCTTGGCCATTTCCCACTGTTTCATTTCATCGCGTGAAAAAATGACTAGCCGACGCGGATTATATTTGGCCAAGGTCAAAGGTACGAAAGTATGCCCGAAAGACCCGGTGCCGCCGGTGATGAGGATAGATGCATTGGTTAACATGTTTTATTCAATTCCTAATGATGCATGACGCTGCTGTAGCCGCCCAAACCGGCACAACAATTTATGATGCAGGTTTCCGCCGGCGCGCGCTTTGCCGGTCTTGCCCTGCTTTAGTTTATGTTAAATCCATTCAAGAAATTCTCCAAGATGCGCCATTGATTGCGCGGAATCATCGAGCAAACTAAAAATATCAGTGCATGGATAATTTAAATCGTTCCCACGCTCCGGCGCTCATCGTTATACACACCTCGCTGTAGGCCGGAATAAGCCTGTCCGCGCTTTAGCTCAGGAGTAATTATTCACCTCCCCCTTTGAAAAAGGGGGATTGAGGGGGATTTATTTAAAAAATCTCCCCTAACCCCTCTTTTTCAAAGAGGGGGACTGAATA
>JAPLRU010000022.1 GCA_026399025.1 Methylobacter sp. | reverse complement strand
GCGTCCCGTACCGCTAGAGCGGTACTTCGGCATTCCCATGCCGGAGCGCTCATCGTTATACACATCTCGCTGTAGGCCGGAATAAGCCGGTCCGCGCTTTAGCGCAGGACCGGCGTTTCCGGCATCTCGAGGCTTGGGAGTGCCGGCAACGCCCACCCTGGCTATCGCCGGACGGGCTTATTCCGGCCTACGTCCCTATTCACTACGAAGGCACGAAGAGCACGAAGTTTTTAGTGCATTGAGTTTAAAAATTATTTTTTCCTTCGTGTTCTTCGTGTCTTCGTGGTGAATGCTTTTTGCTTTTGTTCTAAATAGTCTCGGAAGCCTGGGAACCAGCGGAATAGCGCCGATAGCGATTAACGCGGATTTTTCATGGCTTATCCGCGTTTACCATAATAATCTGCGCCATCCTTGTTCCATTGTCTCTGCGGTTACGCTTTGCAAGTTACCTTAGTCAACGTCATTCTGGAAATCCTCCAGAAACTTTTCGGCGTATTTTTTATAGATCTTATGCTCCATAAACGCATCATACAGATCGGGATCGATGTGTTTTTCTTCTTTCATTTTCTTTAAGATAAACAGCGCATCGGAAATTTTTTTGCCTGATTTATAAGGCCGGTCCGATGCTGTCAAGGCTTCGAAGACATCCGCAATGGCCATGACCCGCGCCGGAATCGACATTTGTTCGCGGCTCAGACCTTTAGGATAGCCCTTGCCGTCCATGCGCTCATGATGACCGCCGGCATATTCGACGACATTTTGTAAGTGCTTGGGAAACTTAATCGCTTCCAGCATCGAAATGGTCACGTTGATATGATTGTTGATGATCTTCCGTTCTTCCGCGGTCAAGGTGCCGCGGAAGATGCTCAAATTGTAAATCTCTTCTTCGCTTAATAACGGCGTCTCGACCTGATTGAGCGACCAGGTGAGCTGTTGCAGCGACTTCAGGCGGGCTATATCTTGATCCGACATCGATTCTCCGCCGGTATTGCAGCCGCGGATGAAGGCCAAGTCGTCGTCCAATTGGGCGATATCGGTTTGGTAAGCCTGTTCCAGCTCGGCCGGCGGGGCGCTGTTATTTTGCAAGGCTGCAAGCTGCTGTTTGAGCAGTGCGATTTCCCGGTCGCGTTTTAACACTTCAAAGCGCGCTTCGACCACATGAATACGGTCGAAAATAGCTTCCAGCTTGGTCGCCTTGTCGATAACGTATTCGGGCGTGATGATTTTGCCGCAGTCGTGCAGCCAGCTTGCGATAGTCAGCTCGTAGTGATCGGCATCGCTCAGGGTAAAATCCTGCAAATAGCCGTGGTTGGTATCGCTGGCGGCTTGCGCCAGCATTAACGTCAATTCGGGGACGCGGCGGCAATGCCCGCCGGTATAGGGCGATTTTTCGTCAACTGCGGTCGCGATTAACTTGACCAGCGATTCGAACATGTTTTCAAGATCGACAATCAGCTGTTGTTTGGTTAAAACGGTGGCCGCTTGCGACGCCAAGGTCTCGGCAAAACGTTGCGAGACCGCATCGAACGCAATGATGTCTCCGGTTTCATGGTCAATGGCGTTAATCAGTTGCAGGATGCCGATGATTTCGCCTTGGTGATTGTTTAAAGGGATGGATAGGAAGGATTTCGAGCGGTAATTGTTTTTTTTATCGAAGGCTTTGGTGCCGGTGAAATCGAAATGAACGGCATCGTAGGCATCGGCAATATTGATGGTTTTGTTGTTGTGGTAAGAATAACAGACGACATTTTTAAGATTGGGTTCGCCACTTTCTTCATACAAAGGAATATTCGGAATATTAAGCGCATTTCCGCCGCCGCCCAGACAAATTCCCAAACTGTCTGAGCGGATGATTTCTATTTTAATGGTGTCGCCCTCTACCCGGTAAATCGTTCCTCCGTCTGCGTTGGTAATCGATTTTGCTCCCAGCAGGATTTTTTCCAATAATTGCGTCGTATCTTTTTCGGCGGAAAGCGCAATGCCGATGTCAGTTAATTTTTCAACTTGATCAATGATTTTTTGCATATCGGTGGAAAGCTCGTTACCAATAGTGGCGATTTTTTCAAATTGATTGATGATGTTTTGCGTAATCATTAACTAAGCGTGGAGAAATTGAGGAAAAATATTGCCGAACTATAGTCCATGTAAGTTGATCGCGCAAAAATAGATTGTCGTTTACCGATGCTTCAAAGAGCTACGTCGAAGGAGATGAGAGGGTAGGGCGGTTTGGATAGCCGGTCCTTCAAAAAGGCTGTCGTCGTCATCTTCACCGCACCCCATGAGAAGTTAGCTTGCATCTTCATAAGTCATTGAAATGTAGTGGTTGTATTGATTTGTGGAGGTTGCCGGAAATTTGTTGCAAGCTCCCTAACGTCTTGTAGAATTAAGCGTCATCTTATAAACCCATAACATTAAGAGAAACCGATCATGCAAAATGCTTCAACTCTCCGGCTGAATCCCACTCTTGCCGGTTTAATACTATTGCTCAGTGCTTGTTCTTCCGATCCGATCACCCCCGCTCCGGCTCTTTCCGACGAGCAAATGCTACGAGAAAGCCAAGGTATTGCCAATTTGGGCGATAAATGGAAAAAAGGCAAGCAGTTGGTGGTACGCGGCAATGTTTTAGTGCGCGAAGGTCAAGGCAAAATCGATGAGGGCAATCGTTTGATTGAAGAAGGTGAAAAAATGAAGCGCGACAGCGAGGAAAGCTACAGAAACATTAAAAATTAAATTCAGCGTATGCTAAAAATGATTAATGGAACACGGATGCCAACAGTAGGCGCCTCTAGGCGACACGGATTAAACGGATAATCACCGATTAAAAAAGTGCGGAATATAGATGCCATCGTTGATCAAGCAACATTAATTCAGACGTCTGGAGTGCAGGCTTTGCCTGCAAGCAGGCAAAGCCTGCACTCCAATTTGCCTCGGATTGAATTTTTAGCTGTCATGTTGCCCAATCAACTCAGTGACTGAGGTATCCCCACGAATTTTCCAAACTCGTCGTTCCGGCAGGGATGCCGGAACCCAGTGCCATGGACGGTAACTTTGTGACTTTTCAGGTGCTTAATAAAAGCG
>JAPLRU010000028.1 GCA_026399025.1 Methylobacter sp. | reverse complement strand
TTTTTTGCCCGCTTGAGCGCCGTTCAGCAGGACGATTCTGTTTCTACCTTCGCTTTTTGCCCGATACATGGCTTGATCGGCGGTTTCGATCATCTCGGTGTAATGCGTGTAACGCCGGCTATATAACGCTACGCCGATACTGACGGTCAGTATATGCCCATTAAACCGTTGGCTCATGATCTTGCCGCGACGCTCGATTTCCGCTCTTATCCGCTCGGCATAACCATAGGCACCGGCCTCATCGGTATTTTTCAGTACAAATAAAAATTCTTCCCCGCCATAACGGCCGACGAAATCTCCGGGACGGGTTAAGCTGCCCAAGATGCCGGCAACAATCTTTAATGCATCGTCTCCGGCCTGATGCCCGCAGCTGTCGTTAAACGATTTGAACTTATCTATATCGATAAAGCCAATGGCGATATGGGCCAGCTTGGACGGCGCTTCTTGGAACGTTTCAGTCAGGAAGTGGGTGACCATGCGTTTGTTGAACAGTTGAGTCAAATCATCGATCCGGGCGTTCTTTTTTTCCAGGTTATAGTGCTTGGCGTTAACGATGGCAACGCCCAACTCATAAGCGATGGGGGTGATTTGCGCCGGCAAGCGTTGATGCAGGGGCGTTTTCGATAGCGGATTGTCGGCATAAAGCACGCCGATCAACTGGTTGTGATGCAAGACCGGGACAACGATAAACTCCGTGGTTTTTAACCGTGAAAAGAGTGGGTTGCCGGGTTCCGTTTGCGTAGTGATGATGACCGCTTTCTTTTCGCGCAAGCACTTCAACAACAAACCGGAAAGGCCGCTCATGTCGATTTCAAAGGCTTGAACAGACATTGACTTCGGCTGCCAATGCGAGGCGATCAGGCTGCGGCGCTTGGGGTCGGTGGCGAACATGATGCTGCGCTCAAAATGAAATTCGTTTTGCAGGGCTTCCAACGTACCCGGTATAAAGATTTCAGGGTTAAGACTGCGATGGGGAGCGGTTAAGCAGGACGGCGACGCATCTTCGGTTACAAGCGGTTTATCCGCACTGATCTGGCTCAGGTCAATGGTGGCTTTAATCAAGGTGGCCCGTAATGCGCTTAAATCGGGCAGTTTGATGTCGTAGAACTCCCGAATGCTTTGCAGGTCATGGTCGACTTGTTGCAGCAGCGCTTCAAGATCCAGTTGCTCGATGTCCATGGCTTCGAGGACCGCGCTTTGCAATGACGGATGACTGTTGCGGTTAATCGAGCTGATGCCTTGTACCCAGGCAATATAATTGGCGAAAGAGACGATAGCGATTTCGCTGTTAAACGGCGCGTACAGGCCTTTGACCGGCTGCTTGTGGTGGCAGGCAACGATAGCCGTGATCGATGTCGGCAATTGCCATTCCAGACAAAATATATGGCCTATCTCGCTATGGCTTAGCCCGAAGAAGCTGCGTTCCTCTTCGATGCTCGAATGTTTGTTGTTGCCGACGGCGCGGATAAAATCGCTGTAAGTCATCCGGCCGTAAGTTTCCAGGACGACCTTGCCGATGTCGTGCAAAAGCCCGCCGGTATAAACCAGGTCCGGGTCCGGATGCTTAAGCGCGATAGCTATTCTCTTGCTTAATGAGGCGACATACAGGCAATGCTGCCAGAAAAACAATAAGTCGAAGGCTTGCGCTGAAGTGTGCTTGATCAGCTTGTTATAGAACAGCAGCGTTATCGTCAATTGCCGTACCGCCGAGAAACCCAGTAGGGCCACCGCGCGTTTAATAGACGTTATTTTTTGAGGAAAGGCGTATAAAGCGGAATTGGCCTGCCTCAGGATTTTCGCGGCCAATGCCGGTTCCGTTTCTATAATGCGGGACAAGCTTTCGATTCCGGCGTTGTCATCATTGGTCAGATTTAACAGTTTGATCGCAACAGAAGGTATCAGTTGAAGATGCTTGATTTCATCTTTCAGAATCGAACGCGCGGCCTTGCTTATCCGTTCGGTATCGTCCGTGTCTTGGTCAGTCATGAGACTTCTCCATTCAATGCAATAAATTTAAGTTTAATAAATCTTATCGAAGATTATGAGAACCGGTAGGTATAAACGGTTTTTAATCATAGCATCGAAAATGCGTTGCAGTGAGCGTCAAATTTTCTGAATATACAGTGATCGTTTACAATATCGGCCGGTCAGTTCGGTCCTAGAGCGGGGCCGCGAAAATAGTGGACGTAACATAATCAAATGAAAAAATTAAAATGCGCGGTGATCGGCACCGGTTATCTGGGTAAGTTCCATGCCGAAAAATATGCATCGCTGCCGGATTGCGAGCTGGTTGCGGTGGTTGATATTAACCAGGCCGCCGCTAACGAGGTCGCCGAAAAACACGGCGCCAAAGCGTTGACCGACTATCAAGCGCTGCTCGGTGAAGTCGATGCGGTCAGCATCGTGGTACCGACGACCTTGCATCATAAGGTTTCCAAGGATTTTCTTAATGCCGGTGCGCATGTGTTGGTGGAAAAACCGATTACCGTGACGGTCGCCGAAGCCGACGAATTAATCGCCATTGCCGCTGCAAACAACCTGATTTTGCAGGTGGGGCACCTGGAGCGCTTTAACCCGGCGGTATTGGGCTTGGACAGGGAAGAAAAGCCGCTGTTTATCGAATCGCACCGCTTATCGCCGTTTAATCCGCGCGCCAACGATGTCAGCGTGGTGCTGGATTTAATGATTCATGACATCGATATTATTCTGGCCTTGGTCGATTCCGAAGTCGAGCGGATCGACGCCAGCGGTACCGCGGTATTAACCCAAGGCACCGACATCGCCAATGCCCGCTTGCTGTTTAAAAACGGCTGCGTGGCGAATGTGACGGCCAGCCGGATCAGCATGAAGATGGAGCGCAAAATGCGCATGTTCAGGCCGTCTTCTTATGTTTCGGTGGATTTCCAAAATCGCGTGTTGACCAAGCATCGCACCGGCAAGGGGGAAATGTTTCCCGGCATTCCGGAAATAGAAACCGAAGAATCCGTGTTTGAAAGCGGCGATGCGTTGCTGGAAGAAATCAAACACTTCGTTAATTGCATCCATACCGGCGACAATCCGCTGGTTTCCGGCGAAGCGGGAAAAAGAGCGCTGGAAACCGCGATAGCCATCACCCGCTTATTGGGCGAATAAATTAATAGTTCCCATGCTCCGGAGACAGTGAAAGTATCATCCGAATTAGTTTAAAAGCCTATTCACCACGAAGGCACGAAGAGCACGAAGGAAAAATAATTGTTCAAACTCAACGTATTGAAAACTTCGTGTCCTTCGTGCCTTCGTGGTGAATGCTTTTTGCTTTTGTTCTAAAAAGAATACTTTCTTTCACTGTCTCCGGAGCGTGGGCACGATAAACAAAGTCTCACCCCCCATAAAACACAAAGGCGGCAAAAACATGATACCAATGGTAAACCTGAAAGCTCAATACCTTGAAATTAAAGATGAAATTGAGCGTGGGCTGGCTGAAACACTTGAAAGCTGCGCGTTTATATTAGGCCCGAATGTGCAAGCCTTTGAACAAGAAGCGGCCGCTTATCTGGGCGTTAAACACGCCATCGCGGTGGCTTCCGGAACCGATGCGCTGCATTTGGCCTTGATCGCCGAAGGCATCGGCGCGGGCGATGAAGTGATTACCACCGCATTCACTTTCATTGCGACTGCGGAAGCCATTAAATATGTCGGCGCGATTCCGGTTTTCGTCGACATTGATCCCAAAACCTTTAACATCTCAACCGAAGCCATCGCCAAAGCGATTACCCCGAAAACCAAAGCCGTCATGCCGGTGCATTTGTTCGGTCAACCGGCGGATATGACCGGCATTCAACAGCTCTGCGACCGGCACCGGCTAAAACTGATTGAAGATTGCTGCCAGTCGTTCGGTGCAACCGTCAACGGCAAGCAAACCGGCAGTATTGGCCATTCCGCCGGATTCAGTTTTTTTCCGAGCAAAAATCTGGGCGCATTCGGCGACGGCGGACTGGTCGTGACCAACTCCGATGAAACCGCGGAAAAACTTAAAATGCTGCACAATCATGGTTCCAAGGTTCGCTATTACCATGATGTGATCGGCTACAACAGCCGCCTTGATGAAATGCAGGCGGTGATCTTGCGCGCTAAATTAAAACGCATCGATCAATACAACCAAGGCCGCCGTCATGTCGGGCATTTGTATTCCGAACTGATGGCCGACTTGCCGTTGACGACACCGTTTGAAGACGGTTTGGGCGAACATGTTTACCATCAGTACACGGTGTTATGCGACCGCCGCGACGAGGTTATGAAAGCCTTGCAGGATAAACAAATCGCCTGCGCCGTGTATTATCCGGTGCCTTTGCATCGGCAAAATGTGTTTAAACAAGAATACGCCGCAGTGAGCTTGCCGGTGACCGAATTTGTTGCGGCCAATTGCTTGTCGTTGCCGATTTGTCCGTCTATTGAAGACGATACGGTCAGAGACATTGTGGCGGTTATTCGGGATGTTTTGACGGCGTAATAGGGCGTTTCCAAGCAGCCGAGATTGTGAAAGTATTCGTTTTAGGACAAAAGCAAAAGCATTCACCACGAAGGCACGAAGGACACGAAGAAAATAATTGTTCTAACTCAAGCTATTTTATAGTTCCCACGCTCCGGCGTGGGAATTCAGTCCGCAACGCTCCAGCGTTGCGGGACGCTGGAGCGTCTACCTCTGCATTCCCACGCCGGAGCGTGGGAACGATGTCGTTTAATGCCATGTCCGTCGTAAGGCGCGCGGCACGCCCTTACTCAATCCCGTGGTCAATTAATCATTTTTGCTTATCAGCTGCCCATTACCATGTCCCAACATAAACCCTTAAAAATCCTATTCAGCGCCGGAGAAGCATCCGGCGACCAACACGCCGCCAATATGTTCGTTGAACTGCGAAAACGGCAGCCGGACATTAACGGCCTCGGCATGGGCGGCGCTAAAATGGCTCAGGCGGGCATCGATATTCGCTACGACTCCGCCAACATCGCGGTCATCGGCGTGGTTGAAGTGATCAAACATTACGCCGAAATCCGCCGCGCGCTAAAGCTGATGCAGCAATTGCTGACCGCCGAGCGTCCCGACTTATTGGTTTGCGTCGATTACAAAGAATTCAACTTTAAACTGGCGCGTTACGCCAAAAAGTTGGGCATTAAAGTGTTGTTTTACGTTAGTCCCCAAGTCTGGGCATGGCGGCCGGGCCGGGTGAAAGCCTACGGCAAAGTCATCGACATGATGGCGGTGATATTCCCTTTCGAAACCGCTTATTACGAGGCTGAAAACGTGCCGGTACGCTACGTGGGGCATCCCTCGGTCGACAAAGTCCATGCGCAATACAGCAAAGACGAAGACCTAAGCCGCTTCGGGCTGGACAAAAAACGGCCGATTGTCGGCCTATTGCCCGGCAGTCGCGCCAACGAAATCAAGCGCTTACTGCCGGTCATGCTGGCCGCCGCCGAAACAGTGCAGGCCGGTTTGCCGGAATGTCAGTTTATTTTGCCGCAAGCCGACTCCATCGGCGATGCCTTGCTTGAAGCGTATATCGCAAAGTCGCCGTTAGCCGTTACCGTCATCAAAAACCAGCCTTACGATGTGATTCAATGCTGCGACGCGGTAATGACCGCTTCGGGAACCGCAACCTTGGAAATCGCCTTGTTAAGCGTACCGATGGTCATCGCCTACAAACTGGCATCGCTAACCTATTGGTTGGGCCGATGGCTGGTTAAGACGCCGTTTATCGGCCTGCCGAATATCGTGTTCGGTCAACGCATCGTCAAAGAACTGATTCAGCATGAGGCGACGGCCGAAAAGCTGTCGGCCGAAATTACCCGCATCCTGACCGACACCGTTTATGCCGACGACATGCGTAACAATCTGGAGCAGGTTAAACAGCAGTTAGGGCAGGGCGGCGGTTCCAAAAACATGGCGCAGCTGGTTTTACAGATGCTGTCGGCTTAGTCGATTGAAACCGTTGCCTGACTTACCGATTGCGGATGATCTAAGGTTATTTCCTTAAGCCGCTTTTTAATTCCCGCTTTCAAACAGTCCGGCCTTCATTGCAAGCCGTTTATCGGTGTCCGTAGCTTCAAGCCATCGGTTGTAAAGCAAATAATCGGCATGATAAAGTTGTAAACGATCATAACAAACAACACGAGGAGATAACGATGGACATTGGAACGGCATTTAAATTGGCGGCCTTTATGCTTTGGCCGTTTTTATTGGTGTTTTTATACTACCTGTTCGATAGAAAAGGCTTTAAGAAGCGGCTGGAGAGGTTTAAACAAGACGGGTTTAAATAAACACGAGGTCTCAGTAAACACGGCAACTCGTAATAAAGCATTTAACAAGGGAGCGCCGTGCGCGCCTTTCCCTCATTCGGCATTTAGAAAAATGGAACAAGGGAGCAGCCTTCTGGTTTTTGCTCATCCCCACGGATGTGGGGAACACCGGGGATAAGTGCAGCCAGCTAACCGGGCAGCCGGTTCATCCCCACGGATGTGGGGAACACGAACAGATCGGTTCAACGTCATACCGAATAAGCGGTTCATCCCCACGGATGTGGGGAACACACTTAGCAGGGCAGGGCCGTCAAGAGGGTTGTCGGTTCATCCCCACGGATGTGGGGAACACCGCTCCACGCGCTCAACCATCGTCGACAAATCCGGTTCATCCCCACGGATGTGGGGAACACTTCAGCTGCCGCATAAATAGTTTTACGAGAAACGGTTCATCCCCACGGATGTGGGGAACGCTAAATCAAAAACTCCCGCAGTTCCAGAAACGACGGTTCATCCCCACGGATGTGGGGAACACAGTGATTTTTTTCATGTGTTCCTCAGTTTGTGCGGTTCAT
>JAPLRU010000071.1 GCA_026399025.1 Methylobacter sp. | reverse complement strand
TCATCGTCAACAACACTGTCGTAGCGGGTTTATTTGCTGAGTTTTTTGCTGCCCAAAGAAAATGATTTTTTAAAGGCGAAAAAACTGTCAAGCTTTTTTTTGATTTTGTAATGAAAACAATTGGGGCGAGTAGTTACGTTTCTTAAATCAAGCCATTCCTTGGCAATGTCCATCTCCAGGTATTTTTCGGTTTTTTTGATAATATCCAAAAACGATAACTTATCGGTATTCTCTTCAAATCTAGCCACGACCAGCCTAAACAGCTTTTCTCCCATACTGTCTTGAAGTTTGGAAAATCTGAATAAATACTGATCTATCGCTTGCACGTCATCTTTAGATAAATTTTCATAGTGCGTCGACGTCAGCGGCATAAAAGCCGACATATCGCTATGCGCTTCATTGATTCTTTGCAGATGTTTCGTGCATTCATTGAAAATTTTTTCGAGTTTTAAGTTAGTTAAATTCAACTCTATTCCTGTTGCAATCGCTTGCTTTTCTATCGCTCTGCTTGGGTCTTTGGCGATAACGACATCTATTTTTTGTTCGCCTAAAGCACCGGTTAATGCATTTAAAAACTTAATTTTTTTCTCAAGCACATTATCCTTATGTTCGGGTACAACATATAAATCGATATCCCCGCCTTTTTTAGTATCGTCCACCCGACTGCCGAAAAGATAAACCTTTACCGCATCGCCGAATATGTTTGCAGCATTTCGTTGTATCGTTGTTATTTCGAACATCGTTAAGCGCATTCTTATCCCCTCTCCTGAAAACAGAACGCAACTCAGACTTTAAAAAACACAAACACATTATCGATCTTTTTAACTTTGCCGCACATCAGCTTGCATTGTGTTTTGATCTTCTCCAACTGCTGCGGCTGTTGACTGAGCGCAAAAGGTAAAATCACTTCCACTTCAATCTGGCCGTCCAGGTAATGAATTCTAAAATCCTCTATCGCCGACTTAAAATCCGCCAGATAACGATCCAGTAACTTTTTTACCTCTCCGCGAGACAGCGGCCTGGAACAGTCCAGCAAGCTTTGGTCGTCTTCGGGATCGACATGCACCAGCACATCCATCACGTCATCAAAACGTTTGATCAAATCGTTCCTGACGATATCGCCGATCATATGGCCTTCCGAAACGGTAATGCGGGGATCGACGACGATATGCGCATCAATCAACGCATCTTCGCCCATTTGCCGGGTGCGCAATAAATGAATGCCTTCGACGCCGTCAATCGCATGAATCGCAGTCCTGATTTCGGCGACCAAGGCGGGCGGCAATGACGTATCGACCAGTTCCTTGATACTTTCGAACACCAGATTCAAACCGATTTTTGCCACCATTAATGCAACGACAATGGCGGCAACGCCGTCGGCTAAGGGATAGCCCATCATCACCGCGCCGATGCCGACTAACACCACCAATGATGAAATCGCGTCGCTACGCTGATGCCAAGCATTCGCCAGCAACAATTTAGAACGGGTGGTTTTGGCGATGCGCTTGGTGTAGTGGTACAGCCATTCGTTAATCAGAATGGACAGCGTCGCCACGCCCAACGACAACACGTTAGGCACCGGCAGATGTTCGGGATTGGCCATACGCTCCATGACCGACCAGGCGATAGCGCCGCCGACAGCGATTAAACTGCTGCCCAAAATAACCGTCGCGATGGTTTCGAAACGGCGATGACCGTAGGGATGATCGAGATCGGCCTCGCGGCTGCCTAATTTAACCGCAATAATCACCAATAAATCGCTGAGCAAATCCGACAGCGAATGAATGCCGTCCGCTATCAGCGCCGCCGACTGTCCGAGAATACCGAAACCGATTTTGATCAGCGTCTGCAAAACATTAATCGCCGCGCCGACATAACTGGCCCTGGCTTTTAATTTATCCATTTTTGCACTGTCCCAAGGATCAGCCACTAATCACCGACTTCCAGAATAATGGTGTACTCATGATCGCCGGAAATCGTTTCCAATACCTTGTGTCCATTGATCCGGCACCAAGCCGGGATGTCCTGCATCACGCCCGGATCGGTACAAATGACTTCCAATTGATCGCCCGCTTTAAGCTGTTTGACTTTATCCTGGGTGCGAATAACCGGCAACGGGCATAGCAAGCGGCGGGCATTGAGTATTTCTCTGTTCATATATACCCTGTTCATATATACCAGTGCTGTGGAATTTCATCGGAGCCGAACGGTTTGACTTGAATCATCCGTTCGGAACCGTCTTTACCGGCAATGTTCACATCGACTTGTTCGGCCGTGCGGCCTTGGCCGTAGCGGGCGGTAATCCGCGCCGCCAGGAATAAATCTTCAGCGGAAGGCGAGCCGTCCACCAGCACCAACGGACCGGCATGGCTGGCGCAATACATGGTAATAAATTCTTTCTTGTAGCCTTGCATGAAACGGCCTTCGCCTTCTTCCCGCGCAACAATCACTTTAAAATTTTGCCCCGGCCGGATATGTCTGCCGACTTTCAACAGCATCACGTCATCCAAATCATATTGCTTATCGCCGTCGCGCGCTTTCCAGAGATCGACCAGTTTGGACGAATAGCTGGCATCGGTCAGGAAACAGCAACCACCTGCGGGCTGAGCATAGTCATCAAAGCCGAATTGTTCGGCCATCGCCATCTGCGGTTTGCGTGAGCGTCCGGTAAAATCGTGCAATTTCTCCCGGTCGATCCAACCTTCGCGTTCCGGCAACGTCGCGGGCAAGTTTTTCGCGCATAAAGGCCGCAGTAAACGATCATCGGCGCCTGATTCCCTGGATATGATCGGCATCGTATCTTTGCGTTGCGACATCGGCCGCTGGCCGATCACTTCGCCGGTGATGATGAAGTCGAAATCGTTTTCGACCAGCCATTGCTTGGCCTTGTTGACCATGAAAATCTTGCAATCCAGGCAAGGATTCATGTTTGCGCCGTAGCCGTGTTTGGGATTGATCAGCACATCTTTGTACTCTTCGATCACATCGACGATATGCAGCTT